>JAJRUM010000019.1 GCA_024277815.1 Gammaproteobacteria bacterium | reverse complement strand
AGGGGGGTCCTGAATTTCCTGATCGGCAACACTCAGTAGATAGTCAGGGGTCAAATTCTACCGTTGCCAGATTTTAAGGTTAAAGTTTCGCCACCCGCTGTACGTCGGGCGGTTTAAAAGCAGGTAAAATCGCTGCTGTTTACAGCAAAAATTGCTCACCTGGTGTTTTTCGAAAAAAAACCGCAATGGACTATGTACAGGGTTGATAGGAAACAGGTGCCACAAATGCGGCGCCTGTTTTTTTTGCCCTGAATAAATTGCAAACGATAAAAACAGGACAGCACCCGTCGGCTGTCTTACAATCCAGCCAACAAAATTACCCTTTATTGAATTATGTATAAACCATACCAACGCACCATGACAGCGGCTGCCATCCTGCTCTACACGTTCGCATCAACACTTGCAGCCGCAGACATCGATCAGTTATCCCGCATCGAACTCAAGGATAAATGGGGGCAGGTGCTTTTTTGCCAGCAGATATACAAGATGCCTGAAGTAATGCCCCGGCTGTACGATTTTGATACTGAGCAATGTGATAGCGCCGCTTTGTTAGTAGGTGATCTGGCGTCGAAGCATTCCACGCAAGAGCAGCAGATACTCAAGGCCCAGGCAGAAAACCACGCTATAGCATTGTCCTACAATACATCAGAGCCTTACTTGTCCGTACCCGCCTGTCGCCAATTTTGCCTCAAACTCCATAAGCTCCGCGAGGAAAGAATCAATGCAGGTTCCCGATGAATAGCAAGACTGAGTTTTCCCTGGATATTCCGGTCAATCCGGGCAGCAGTTTCAAACCATTACCCGACCATGTGGCCTTTGATCTGTGCAAGGCCTATCCGCTGCCCGGCGGTAATCTTCTGTTGCGCAACTCCCGTACCGGCAAACGCGCCGTAGTGATGCCCGAAGTGTACACAGCACTGCTCAGCTGCGACCAGTTTCGCACCATGGATGAACAGGTAGAGCGCATCGTAGACGGCAACCCGGGAATGCAGGGCCAACAGGCTGATATTCGTGCGGTTCTGCAATCCATGCTCGATAGCGGCATCATGCTTTCCGCCAAAAAATCCTGTGATGAGCTCAAGCGCCCGACTGAACAAGTGGAGCCAACTCATGGGGAAGCCCATCCTGTGGTGGTCATCATCACCTGGGAACGCCCGGCAGCGCTGGAACGCCTGCTAAAATCCATACACACCAACTGTGATACCAACAAGTTTCACAAGCTCTACGTAGTTGATGATTCACGCCAACCTGAAAGCATAGATAAAAACCGGGAGCTGGTTGCAAAATTCGCCTTCGACACTAAAAACACCATTCAATATTTTGGCCGGTCGGAACAGCAGTCCCTGTTAAAAAACCTGTGCCGGCAGTTACCGGAACATGAGGGCGCCATTCGCTTTCTTGCTGACCAGTCCTTATGGAGAGACCACTGGACCAGTGGCCTGGCCCGCAATCTTGCGCTGCTGCTGTCATGTGGACATCGTCTCATTATGCTTGATGACGACACCATTTGTGATGTTTTTGACCCGCACCGGCCGAAGCCCGATATCACCTTCTCTGATAGACCCCGCGATGCTGATTTTTTTGCCAGCGAGCATGAATGGGTTTCCCAGCGCATGCCGCTTAACCCGGATCCGGTAAATCGCCACATGCAGTGCCTGGGACTGCCCTTTGGTGAAGCGCTGAAAGTGCTCGGACAAAACAACCTGAAGCCAGCCGGGCTGGCTGGCGCAAATGCATTGCAGATGTCTGAGTTGCATCTGGAATCCCCCGTGCTGGTCACTGAATGTGGCTTGTTTGGTTGCCCCGGCACCAATATGAATACCTGGTTGCCGGATATGGCACCGGCATCCATCAAACAGATGCTGGCGTCCCGGCAAAAAACCAGTAACGCCTTGCAAACCCGCATGGTCTGGGTTGGCCGTAACCAGCCGCATTTCTCACCCCGGCCCAACATGTCACAGATTACCGGGTTTGATAACCGCCAGGATTTGCCACCTTATTTTCCGGTTTTGCGGGGCGAAGACCGGTTATTCGGTTACCTGCTGGATTTTGTCTTTCCGACCGGGGTCACTCTGGATTATCCGTGGGCCATCCCACACCTCCCAATTCCGAAGCGGCAATGGCAGGATGCAGACCGGGATTTTACGCCGGGTGAATCATTCCCCTTATCCTTTGTCGAGCTAATACCGGACAACAAGAAGTCTTGTCTCGCTGACCACCCGGCAGAACGGATGGCTGTACTGGCAGCGTTTTTTGCTGACTTGGCCGCCGCGCCGGAAAGTGCGCTGGTTGCTAGCCACCGTGAAGCTGTGTTACGCGACACGGCTGGTCAGATCTGGCATATGGACAATTTGCTAAACAGCGCGGAGGCAGCACCCGCTGAGTGGCAGGAATACCTGCAAGACGGCATCGAACAACTGGGTGAAAGTTTCACCCAGGCCAGCCAGAATGACCTCCCAATTAAGGGCCAGCCATCGACACTGGAAGGTGCTGAACTGATTGCTTTCTGGAGGAAGAGTTGGCGCGGGTTTTCCTCCGCGCTGCTGGCCTGGCCAGAAATACGCAACGCCGCAAGCGAAATTCTCCGCTAATCGCTCATCTGGCGAGCCTGGCGTGCATCACTGGGAGCCGCACCGGTCCAGCTCTTGAACGCGCGGGAAAATGAGCTGGGTTCAGAAAAGCCGAGCAACAGGGATATTTCCGTAAGGGTCAGGCTGTTATCCATGATATACGCCTCGGCAAGGTCACGCCGCATCTCCACCAACAAAGCTCTGAAGCTGCTGTCTGCCTCAACCAGTCGGCGATGCAGGGTACGCACTGACATATGCAGGACCCTGGCCACCGTGTCATCACTGATACCACCCTGCGGTAGCTGCTCCAGCACAACGGCCCTTACCCGCGCAACAATATCGCCCTTGTCAATACGCGCCAACCGACGTGTAACGACCTTGTCATTGAGCAGCGCCAGTTCCGGGTTAGCCCCGGCCAGGGTTTCATCCGCGAATGACAGGGGAATATGCAGCCGATTGTCAGTTTGGTCAAAACTAAGTTCACAGGCAAAGAACTCAAAATAGGGCTTGATATCCTGCGGTCGTGGGCGCTTAAAGCTCACCGAGTGCAACCGAAACTGATCCCCGCAAATCAACCGGCACATTCTCGTCAACATCGCCAATGCAGCGTCATCCCGGGCGGTTTCAGTCCTGCTCTGTGCGCCGATATCAAGTGTCACGATCAGACAACCATCGCGATCTTCAAGCTTGACCGTGGCACTGCTGTTCATCACACGAACAAAACGCTCAAGGCGCATGCACGCTCTTCTCAGGGTCAGGCTGGCGTGCCAGGCGTAACCCAGAGCCCCCAACTGGGATGGCAGGTAAACCGCTGCAGAGCGTAAACCAAATGCCTCGTCTCCGCACAGCCTGACGGCTTTTTCCCGCACCCGGTCTATTTGTTCAAATGGCAAGCGGACACATGGGTCAAGCGGAAGTTGCAGCTTGATGCCTTCAGCGGAAAATAAGGGTTCGGGATCGTGCCCATACGACTCGACCGTCTTCCATAAATTAAACGCTCCGGGTGCGAATACAGACATGTGTGCTTATGTTTCCGGAAAAAGGCGGTGCATGGCTCCATTCTCTTCCACCGGCAAACTTCGGTCAACTCATTGTCCATATATGTCAAGCGAGGGCCCATCGTGACCCCTAAAGTACCCCCATCGCAACTTCAGCTACATGGAAGCAGCTGATGATCGTAGCAAACAGATTAGGCAACTTATGCAAACAGAAGAAAAGATGCTGCTGGCAGAAATTAATTTCTGGCGCCAGATGATCAAGAGCCGGAGAGGCGTCGTTTCTGAACAAGCAACCGAGCGCATGCAATACGCATGCAGCCTGGCCGAGAGGAAGCTCTTGATGATGGACGAAATATTTTCACACAAAGAACTGGAGCAGTAAATTCAGTGCGTTAGCAGTAAACCGCTATGGAGGCAGTTATGCAGAATATGGCAATTATGAGAAGCATTATGCGCCTGGTTGTAGTCAGTGCGGCCATTGCCATCACGATCAATTTATTCATGGTCTTTGGCTAATGCTTAAGACCACAGGTTTCCGGGGGGGTAGGTAGCCACGCCCGCTACCACGATTATGTCCCGGTTTTGTTAGTGTTCTGGCAGGTTATTTCCCCCCCCATCTGTCAGACAAAAACCGGGGCACCCTTATTTGTGCCAGTGCGTTACCGGCCCGGCAGGGCTGCTTGAAGGATTTGGCCCGAAAGGACTCGGCCCGGCAAAGGATTGTGTTGATACGCCAGGTGCAAAAAGTCCCTGGCTCTCATTGATTAGTGTGGTGTCCTCCTTCACTTTTCTGAGAGTCAGGGCAACCATTTTTATTTTCATGTCACTCCCATGACACATTGCCCCGGACCACGTCCGGGGCTTTTTTATTGATTGAGCAAAAACCTCTTGAGTGCTGCAAAGTCAGCGGCCATGGTCGTACTCAAAACCTCTTTCTCAGCCACCGATTGCAACTCGGGTGGCAGTGGGACAGGCCGCTCCAGCGCGCCTTCAAGCGTTTCTTTGAACTTGGCCGGATGTGCCGTACACAAGAACACGCCCGTCTCGCCATCCTGCAGGCTCACCTGTAGCGCCTTCCAGGCCAACGCACTATGCGGATCTGCAAGATAGCCCATTGCATCCAGCGCTCGCACGGCCTCCAGAGTTTCGTCATCCGAAACAGAAAAAGAAGTCAACAGGTCCTGCAGTGGCAAGCCGTGGCGCTCACCCAACTCCAAAACCCGGGGGAAATTATTGGGTAGAGAAATATCCATGGCATTAGTGATCGTTGCAACCGTTGGCCGCGGGTCCCATTTTCCCGTACGTAAATACCTCGGCACCGTATCGTTGCGGTTGGTGGCCGCAATCATGCGTTTGACCGGCAGGCCGATGGCATGGGCCAACAACCCTGCCGTCATATTGCCAAAATTGCCGCTGGGAACGCTGAACACAGGCGCTCTGCCGTGTGGCAATCGGGCTACGGCTTCAAAGTAGTAACAAACCTGGGCCAGCAAACGGGCAACATTGATCGAATTTGCCGAATTGAGCCCCACCTCAGTCACCAGCGCCTGGTCATCAAAAGACTCTTTGACCAGTTTCTGACAGGCATCAAAATCATCTTCTATCGCAATCGTGCGGATATTCCCACCCAGCGTACAGAACAGCTTTTCCTGTAGCGGCGTCACTTTGCCCTGCGGGTACAGTACAACAACATCAATACCTGGTTGAGCATAAAACGCCAACGCGACGGCCGCGCCGGTATCACCTGATGTTGCAGTGAGTATGGTTGTTCGCCGGCCGGCATTAAACCCGGCCAGGCACTGCGCCATGAACCGCGCACCGAAATCCTTGAACGCCAGCGACGGGCCATGGAAAAGCTCCAGCGCAAGTGTTCCATCGCCGACTGCTGACATCTCCAGCGGGAAATTAAACGCCTGTTCAACGCAGGTCTGCAATACTTCAGCTGACATCGAGTCGCCAACCAGGTGTTGCAGGATCACTTTGCTGCGGCTAACGAAGTCCAGTTCTAAGAGGCCTTCGACTTCTGCCAGAGGTTGAAGTTGCCCTGGAAAAAACAGGCCCTGGCCCTTGCCCAGCCCGGTTACAACGGCTTGTGCGAAACTGACGCTTTGTTCCGGGTGACTGATATTAATGAACTGCATGGTTTACCACCTCTGCTTCAAACTTCCCGGGCCCCCGCCAGGTCGGCCCGGCAGATATGTACGAACCCCGTCGCATTTTTAATATAATGTTGCTGCAACCACCCTGCGGCCTGTGTTGCCACATGGCTGTCGTCCACGATACAGAATACGGTTGGCCCGGACCCGGATATGCCAACCGCCAGCGCACCGATACGGGTCAGGGCATCTCTGGCCTCCTCAAACCCTGGCAACAACGACTTCCGATAGGGCTCCGCCAACAAATCGATCAGGCAATCGGCGGCTGCAGCCGCTTCACCCTGATGAAGTTGATGTACAAACAGGCCAAACTGGGCACCATGTGCAACCACAGTTTTGCGCGCATACGTTGATGGCAGAACTTCCCGCGCCGGGCGGGTCTCAAGACACGTGCCAGGCCATGACACGACCGATTGCCAGTGGCCCGGCCATGGCAGGGCATACTGACGAGCGCCGCCGGGCATACATAAGCGCAAACCGCCAAGCAGGCTTGGGGCAATATTATCCAGGTGAATTTCTCCACTGATGCTGCCTTCCATTTCCGCCATCAGCTGCAGCAGAGCAGGCCGGTCTAACGGTCGACCGAAATAATTATTGACCGCCACCAGCGTGGCTACGATCGAACTGGCGCTGGACCCCAAGCCACTGCCCACTGGCAAATGTTTTTGCAACGTCATATTCAATGGCCGGATATCAACGCCCGCATGGCGTGTGGCCTGCTCAAAACGGCGGCAGGATGTGATGACTATATTCTGCTCCTGGTCTGGCGGCAGTGCGTGAGCAAACGGCCCGTCAAGACACAAAGTCCAGTCAGACGGCGTACCTGGCATGATGCTGACGCAGTCACCCAGCAAGCTGCCATCGATGGGAGCCAGTGCCAGGCCAAGGGCATCAAAGCCGACTGACAGGTTGCCGGATGAAGCAGGCGCGTAAACCGTTAAACCTTTATCCATCGAAACCTCACCACCCTGAATACTGTGGCTCACAAGTCCAGTGGTCTCCAGGCCGTGCGCAAAAGATCACCAAAAACACCTGCCGCCGTAACATCTGCACCAGCACCATAACCACGTAAAACCAATGGAATAGGCTGATAATAGCGGGTGCACAATACCAGCGCATTTTCACCATCACGTATTGAACCCAGCGGTGTGTTTTTTGGTACAGCGTCTATTGATACGCTGCAGCGGCCTTCCTCAATACGTCCAATATAACGCAATACGCTGTCACTGCCCCTGGCCGCTTCAACGCGTGCAGCAAAATCTTCGTCCAGCGCTGTCATCCGTTCGATGAGTTCATCGTTGCCGGCATCGGCTGCGAAGCCGTTTCTGATAACCGGTTCGACCTCAATATCATCGAGCTCAAGCTCAAGGCCGACTTCGCGCGCGACAATCAGCAGTTTGCGTGCCACATCCATGCCGGACAGGTCATCACGCGGGTCTGGCTCAGTAAAGCCCAGTTGCATGGCTTTTTCGACCGCAACTGAGAACGCGTCACCATCTTCAAGCATGCCAAAAATCATCGACAGCGAACCCGACAAAATGCCACTGAATGATTTGAGTTCGTCACCGGACCTGATCAACGACTGCAAGGTGTCAATAAACGGCAGTCCGGCACCGACATTGGTTTCATACATAAATTTGCGGAAATGCCGGGCAGCATTAGCACGCATCTCCCGGTAATAGGCCATGCTGCTGGTATTGGCTTTCTTGTTGGCCGCCACGACGTTGAAGCCACTGGCGAGGAAGTTTGCATACTCGGCAGCCAGGCCTTCATCGGAAGAGCAATCAATAATAGTCGGGTTTAACAGGCCCAGTTCCTTGCGAATATCTATCACATCGTCAATCGACCAGGCCGTTCCTTTTTCTTCCAGATCCTGTTGCCAGTTGGTCAGGTCGACCGTATCGTGGCCCACCAGTAGTTTGCGGCTATTGGCTATCGCCCGCACATGCAGGGCCTTATGGCCAGCAGTCAAATTGCCACCCTGCTTCTGGAACTGTCGCAACAAAGCGGTACCGACATTACCGCAGCCCAGCAAAATGACATCCATATGGCTGGTGTGGCTGAAAAAAGCAGTATGGCACGCACGCAAAGCGGGCTTGGCTGCCTGTTGTTCGACCACCACCGAAATGGCACACTCGGTGGAGCCCTGTGCAATTACCTCAACATTGACACCCGCAGCAGACACGGCACTCAAGAACCGCGCAGCAATACCACGGTAGTGGTTCATGCCATCGCCAACCAAAGTGATGACCGAGCGCTGGTCCAGCACCGAAACACCACTGATCAGGCCATGCAGCAATTCAAAATGAAACTCTTCCGTCAGCGCCTTGCGCGCGCGGCTGGCGTCACTGCTGCGCACACACAGCGTAATACTGTACTCCGAAGAAGACTGCACGATCTGCAGTACCGAAACTGACTGGCTGGCCAGTGCCTGCATAACCCGCCGCGCAACACCGATGCGTCCCCGCATGCCGCCGCCTTGCAAGGTAATACTGGCAACATCATCAAGGTTGGAAATTCCCCTGACCACGGCTGGCTTGCTGGTATTGGCATGGATCAGCGTGCCGACCAGTTCCGGGTGGTACGTATTCCTGATTTCACATGGAATTCCCGCAGCCATCAGCGGCGTTAGTGCTTTGGCGCTGATGACCTTGGCTCCAAAAAATGACAGCTCCATGGCCTCTTCGTAGCTGGCTTCTTCCAGGCATTTTGCGCTGGCAACCACATTGGGATCTGCGGTGAAAAAGCCGTCAACATCTTTCCATATCTGCAGGGCGCGTGCTTCGATTGCTGCCGCTGCCGCTGCCGCGGTGTAATCTGAGCCGTTTCGACCCATCAATTGAACCCGACCCTCGGCGTTGCGGCCATAGAAGCCTGGCAGTATCAGGATACTATTGTGCTCGCCACTGGTAGCCTCACGCAGTAGCGGCGCCGCAGCATCAATGTCCACCAGGCTATCCATATAGCTGTCATTGGCGGGAGGTAAAACGTCCGTATCCGACCAGCATGCTGACTGGCCACGCGCTTGCAGCAGGTCGGTCATCAGGCGGCTGCTGAAACCTTCGCCGGCCGCCAAATTTCTGCACGAACGGCTGACGGACATTGTTCCAGCAGTGCGGCCCCTTCCAGGCGCGATCCCAGGCGCCGCTGCTGCTCCTGCAAAAATGCGCTGGCCATGGGACAGCTAAAGCCCTGTGCCTGCATATCCTGCAGGATCTTCTGCTCTTTCTCTTCAATGCGTCCAAGTACTATTTTAAAATCACCACCCTGGACCGCTGCGTTAATCGCCTCTTCCAGCAAGTCGGTAACCCCGTAAACAGCTGACAGCACGACCACGACCTTTTCATCGTTGGCGGCATTGCTGATAATGCCGGCAGCAGCCTGAAAGCCCTCAATCCCCGCCAGCGAGGACCCTCCAAATTTTTGGATCAGCATAGCTTGTCACTCCGGACGTATCTCTGTATTCCTGCAGCCATGACTAGTAGGCCTCCTGGTGGACCGAACGGACCGCCCGACCCGACGGGTCATCCAACTCCTGCAGGCTGGCGTCCCATAGCACTGCCTCCGGTGTACTGCAGGCAACCGATGGCCCGCCGGGAACGCACTCGGCCGCACTGGCCAGTGGATAATGGCTTTCGAATATGCGCCGGAACAGGTAAGCCTCTTCAGTTGCCGGGGGGTTGAATGGAAAACGTTTGGCGGCCTGGGCCATCTGCTGACTGCTGACTTCTGTTTTCGCATGATCGCGAATACCATCAATCCAGCTATAGCCAACGCCATCGGAAAACTGTTCCTTCTGTCGCCAGACGATTTCTTCCGGCAACAAGTCACTAAAGGCTTCGCGCAATATCTGCTTTTCCATTTTACCCGCAGTAATCATTTTATCCTGCGGATTTATTGACATGGCTACGTCCAGGAACTCCCTGTCCAGGAACGGTACACGCGCCTCCACACCCCAGGCAGCCATGGCCTTATTGGCCCGCAAGCAATCATAACTGTGCAGGCGGGAAAGCTTGCGGACGGTTTCCTCGTGAAAGGCCTGCGCGTTGGGTGCCTTGTGGAAATACAGGTAGCCGCCGAATACTTCATCTGCACCCTCGCCCGACAGCACCATTTTGATCCCCATGGCGTGAATCTTCCGTGCCAGAAGATACATCGGTGTCGCCGCACGGATGGTTGTCACATCATAGGTTTCCAGGTGATAGATAACTTCGTCCAGTGCATCCAGTCCTTCCTGCAGCGTAAATGTGAAGCCGTGGTGCACGGTACCAATATGGGCGGCAACTTTTTCTGCCGCCGCAAGATCCGGAGAACCCTCCAGGCCGACCGCAAATGAGTGTAGTCTTGGCCACCAGGCCGGGCTGCGTTCTTTGTCTTCCACCCGCATGTCCGCGTGCTTCTGCGTGAGCGCCGCAATGATGGATGAATCCAGCCCGCCGGAAAGTAATACACCGTAGGGGACATCTGTCATCAGATGGCTGATAACCGCTTTTTCCATGGCCTCGCCAATCGCATTCACATCAGTGCTGGCGTGCTCGACAGCAGAAAAATCCTGCCAGGCCCGCTGGTAGTATTGGGTTGGCTCTTCATCACCGCTCTGCCAGAAATGTCCTGGAGGGAATTCTGCCACCACGTTACAAACCCCGGTCAGGGCTTTCATTTCCGAAGCCACATACAACTGGTGTTGATCATCAAACCCGTAATACAACGGGATGATACCGATCGGGTCGCGGGCAATCAGGTGCCCCCCCGTGGCTTCATCGTGCAGAACAAAGGCAAACATACCTTGCAGGTCATTCAGAAAACCGCTGTCCTTTTCCAGATAGAGCGGTAGAATCACTTCGCAATCAGACTCGGTACTGAATGCATAGGGCTGTGCAAGCTGGCCACGCAGGGCTCGATGGTTATAGATCTCACCATTAACTGCAAGAGACTGTTTGCCATCCGGGGTAATCAGCGGCTGCGCACCGGTATTAACATCCACGATGGCCAGTCGCTCATGGGCCAGCACCGCACCCCCGGAAACATGGATTCCACTCCAGTCCGGGCCACGGTGGCGCAGCAGTCGGGACTGGCGCAATGCGACCTGGCGCAACGCCTGCAAATCCCCGCTAATATCCAGTACAGCAAATATAGAACACATGACAAAACCCCTGGCGGTGTGAACAAAATTCCCAACCTGCATGATACGTTCAGAATGGACGGCATGGAACTACCTTTTGCGGGTAAATAACACAGGCTGATGATTTCCGTTATGCTAGCCGGCGTATGACGAAGCTCTTTAAATGGCTGTTGCTGGTGATCGCAGGTATCGGCCTCGGAATTACCCTGCTTCTTTACAACCCGGGCCTGTTCAAAGACCCCCTGGAAAATTACCTCAGCAAGCTGACGGGCTACTCGATTAGCATTGACGGTGACTTGCAAGTCAGTGCAGGTCGACAGCTGGAAATATCCGCCACGCACATACGCATTGCTAACCCTGAGCGCAACAGGGATAGCCAACTGGTCGAGCTTGGCCAACTGGTTTTGGTATTGGACAGCGCCTCTCTGCTCAGCGACACCATCCACATATCGTCACTGCGAACCAATGACCTGAACATTTACGCAAAAACCGACACTGAGGGCGTTAGCAACTGGACCACAGTCGGGTCACAGCAACAACCGCCGGAACCACCGGGCGACCATGGCCCGCGGGTGATGATTGAGGACATCGGTTTCAACAACACCCGCGTGCACTACCTGAATGCCAGCACCGGTATCCAGCATGATCTCGCCATCAGCTCCCTGAGCCAGCAGCAGGATACAGGCGGAGAGCTGGCCCTGAGTTTTGACGGTACGCTGAACACCTGGCCGCTGGCATTCACCGGACACCTTGGGCCCTTAAAGAATATCATCGCAGGCAGGAATATTGCTTTCCAGGGGAGCGGCCACTTTGGCGCGCTTGATATCAGTGGAGAGGGCCTGATTGACAACCTCAGTCAACCCCGGCAACCAGCACTGGACATCAGGCTAAGCGGCCAGGATATTGATGCGGTCACCAGCATGCTCGGTGCTGATGACCTGGGCGCCGGGGCGTTTACCCTGAATATCACGGGAGGGATTGTCAATGGCCGGTATGTGGCGGGCGTGCATGGCAATATTGGTGCCGCCAACCTGAATGTCTCCCTGCTGTCATCGGACCTGTCACAACATCGCGAGCTTAACCTTGACTTGGCTGTCAACGGGCCGAACCTGGGGGCGCTTACCCGCGCTTTTGGTATTCAAAACTGGCCTGATCAGCCCTTCAGCCTGAAGGGTCAGGCGCTGCGAACCGGATCAGTGTTGACCTTGTCTGCCCTGACCATGGATATTGGTACCACCCGGGTTAGCCTGGACGCCAGCTTACCTGCCTTCCCGTCCCTTGACGCAAGCCGGGTTGATTTTACTGTGCGCGGTGACGACATTGAATATTTCCGTGACCTGCTGGGTATTCCTGGTATCGCCAACGGGTCATTTGAACTACGGGGATCACTGCGTCTTTCTGACGATGACGTTGAACACTTTCAGATCGAAGCCAGTACGTCTGTTGTGGCCGGAACACTGACTGGAACACTGGGTCCATCTCCCGATTACATCGGCAGCAAGCTGAACCTGCAACTGGAAGGCCGTGATGCCCGGCAGTTTTTTTCCATCTTCAGCACAAACGATTTACCTTCTGACCCTTTCGACCTGGATGCCCGCATCGAGGTCACTGCGGCAGGCCTGCGATTCGAGCAGGTGGTGATAAAAACCAGCGCCGGTGACCGGCTGGAATTATCGGGCCTGTTGGCACCCGGCCCGGACAAACAGAACAGCGAGTTCCAGCTAGCACTAAGCGGACAGAACCTGGCCAGGGCTGCCAGGGGGCTGGCACCCGGGATCGATATTCCCCCCCGGGCCTATACCCTGAAAGGGCGTATTCGCATGCGGGACGACGGACTTGAATTAGATAACCTGAACGCCAGGTTCGAATCCGTTCACCTGGCGGTCAATGGGTTCCTCAGCACCCAGGCGCAATTGGAGGGTACAAGCCTGAAATTTCAAATCAGTGGCAGCGACCTGGCCGACTTAAGCAACTTCCCTGCCATTGGCAGCTCAGTCGCCGTTTTTGTACCTGGCCAGGCCTATGAGTTGGCTGGCCGTTTGCGCCTGTGGAATAACCGCCTGCTGCTGGAGGAATCCAGCGGGCGGATTGGCGAGACTGCAATTGAGGTCAGTGGCGAGGCCGTTCCACCACCAGGCAGTGGCAGCTTCAGCGTCCGCTTTTCACTGCAAGGGCCGGAGTTTGACCGCTTTCTCAGGATGCCAGGTACAGCGGAGTTTGCGGCCGGGCCATTTAGCAGCAGTGGTGACCTGAAGCTCGATGGTGACCGTCTGGCGCTGTCTGGTTTCCGCTTTGAAACGGACAAGGCACAAGTCAGGGTGGCCATGCAGATGCGCTGGCCGGTCTCGGCTGGCAGGGATATCAATTTTGATATAGACGTTCGTGGTGATGACGTTCGCTACCTGTTCCCACCAGAACTGGCTTTTCAGCCAGCCAGGGCCGCTTTCAGCCTCAGGGCTCTGGGGCAGCGCAAAGGGGATTTTGTTTCCCTGCAAAAATTTGAGGCCGGTTTTGGCAATCTGCTGGTCATGTTGCAAGGCCGCCTGGGTGACAACGCTGATACCGATAGCACCAGCATCACTGTTAACGTTACCACCACCGACATCTCCACACTTGGCCATATCAATGGCGCGAGCCTGCCGGCAGAAGCCTTTGACCTGCAAACAGAAGCCTATGGCAACGCCAGCGAGCTTCAGCTGCGTAACTTCAGCGCGGTGCTTGGAGACAACCAGGTAACCGGCTCCGCCCACGTTTCTCTGCGCGCAGCCCGACCCGTGGTCACGATGACCATCAACTCAGACCATCTGGACTTGCAACCCCTGCTGGCATGGTCTGATACTGAAACTCAGGAAAAGCCAGACACCGGCACGGACCGCCTGATTCCAGCCACCCCTTTACCCCTGGATATGTTGTCAGCGGCGGATGTTACGCTTGCCATGGATATCGGTTTGCTCCAACACCCTTTGGGTGATTTCAAGAATCTGCTTGTCCGTGCCAAGACCCGGGATGGTAACTTTGATCTCGATAAACTCTCATTCGATGGGCCAAAGGGGCAGGTCAGCACATCCCTGTCCATCCTGCCCACTTCCGGTGACCTGGCTGACGTGAAAATTGACCTGGTTGCCAGACAACTGGCACTGGGCCCGACCAGGCAAGCCGGGAACGAACCGGACAAGCTGCCCGTATACGATATTGTGTTGCATGCCAGCAGCAGTGGCCGTGACCTGCGGGAATTGGCTGGCGCAATGAACGGAACCCTGTACGCAGGCAGCGACGGCGGGGTACTCGAAGGCGTCAGCCTGAGCATATTGGATACCTTTTTCCTGGAGGAGGTTTTCAAGCTGGTCACACCACAGACCGATACCAGCAACAGCCTGGAGGCATCTTGCGCAGCTTCCATCGTCAAGTTTACTGATGGCCTGATGGAAACATATCCGGCACTGGCCTTAACAACCAGCCAGATAGCACTGATTTCCCGGGGTACATTGGATTTAAAAACCGAACAATTACGGTTTCATTTCAAAGCAACGCCGAACAACGCTCTGAAGATCAGCGCCGGTGAGCTTTTCAACCCTTATATTGCGGTCGGAGGCACACTCAGCAAGCCCACCGTGGGGCTGGATCCCGCCAAGGTGTTATTGCATGGTGGTGTCGCAATTGGCACAGCTGGAATTTCGATCCTGGCCAGGGGGCTGGCAAACCGGGTTGGTAACGCCGAACCATTGTGCGAAGAAATGTTAGAAACTGTCCGGCAGAAGCTTAGCGCAGAGTGACTTAGCGCATACGGCTTTGCAACTTGGCCAACACTTCACTGCCCGGGTTCAGCTTTTCAAAACCGATATCCTTCAACGGAGTGTGCGAAGTACCGTAGATCTGATGCATTTCTGGCAATTCACCATTAATAAACAACAAGCCAGTCACGACTTCACCGCGGGCACGTTGTTGCTCGAGGTAGCGCAGCACGCGACTGCGGTTGGTCGCATCGTATCCTTCATCGGTTTTTTTAAGCAACAGCTTTGAGCCATCATGCAACTCTACGATCGTGCTTTCGCCCTCAGCGTAGGTTGCCTTGATCTCAGTCGCTGGTGGAATGAAGTCCGTCTGTGATGCGGGGTGGTAATGGTCACGCGTATAGGAATAACTTTTGGTTGAGCCCTGGTGGTTATTAAACGTTACACAGGGAGACACCACTTCGAGCACCGCACAACCCGGATGCTTGACGCCCGCCTTGATCAGGGTCACCAATTGTTCACGGTCACCTGAAAAACTGCGTGCTGCAAAACTGCCACCCATTGATAGGGCAGTAGACACCGAATCAATGTTTTTCCACTGGTTAATACTGCCTTTCTTGGATTTGCTACCCTTGTCTGCCGAGGCTGAAAACTGGCCTTTAGTCAAGCCATACACACCATTGTTTTCAATAATATACAGCATGTTAACATTACGCCGAACTGCATGGCCAAACTGGCCAAAGCCAATAGACAGGGAGTCGCCATCACCGGAAACGCCAATGCAGACCAAATCCCGGTTGCCGGCCATTGCGCCGGTTGCAACCGACGGCATTCGCCCGTGCACAGAGTTGAATCCGTGGGCCCCGGAAATAAAATAAGCCGGAGTTTTCGAAGAACAACCGATGCCGGAGAGCTTGACAACCTTCTCCGGCGGGATCGACATCTCCCAGAACGCCTGCACGATGGCCGCGGTAATGGAGTCATGTCCACAACCGGCACACAGCGTTGACAGAACGCCCTCGTAATCCCGCCTGTATAGCCCGATTTCATTGGTGCGCTGCCCCGGCAGGTCAATCCTGGGTTTGGCAATAAATGTCATGCCACGGCCTCCGCCTTCAAATACTCACACAGGCCCTCAACAACACACTGGCTGGGAATCGGCATGCCATTGTAGTGCAAGACCGGAATCAGCTTGGCAGCATCCGTGTTGGTTTCAAGGATAAGTAAAGAGCGCAGCTGCGCGTCACGATTCTGCTCAACCACAAATACTTTTTCGTGATTTTTGACAAACTCACTGACTTCCCCATTGAACGGAAATGCACGCACGCGCATATAGTCCGCGTGAATGCCATCTTCCACCAGCTGGTCAAGGGCCTCAACAACGGCTCCATCAGAGCTGCCATAAGCAATGATGCCAATACTGGTCGCTTGCTGCGCGGGCTTTAAAACAGGCTTCGGCACCAGGGATTTAGCGGTTTGCCACTTGGTCACCAGCCGGTCAACCAGCTCTGTGTATTCCTCGGAGCTCTCCGTATAGGCGCCGTGCTTGTTGTGGCCGGAGCCACGTACAAAGTAAGCCCCTTTGGCATTCTCCCCAGGCAGGGTCCGGGCCGCTATGCCGTCACCATCGACATCCAGGTAACGATAAAACTTTTCCAACTGGTCCACATCATCTGAGGACAACAGCTTGCCACGGTCCGGTTGGTAATTATCATCCCACTCCAGTTCGGGAATCATCCAGTCATTCATGCCGATATCTAAATCGGAGAGTACAAACAGAGGCGTTTGCAGTCGCTCGGCAAGATCAAAAGCCTCGACCGCCATCTCAAAACATTCCTTTGGATTGGCCGGCAGCAACAGTGGGTGCATGGTGTCACCATGCGAAGCATAGGCACACAGCATGATGTCACACTGCTGGGTCCTCGTCGGCATGCCCGTTGACGGACCGACCCTTTGCACATCAAAAAATACCGAAGGGATTTCAGCGTAGTAGGCGAAGCCGATGAACTCACTCATCAGCGAAATACCTGGCCCCGAGGTGGGCGTGAATGCGCGAGCCCCGGTCCAGTTGGCACCCAGCACTATGCCGGCGGCTGCCAGTTCATCTTCCGCCTGGATAATGCAGTAATTCTTCTCACCACTGTCCACATCTTTGCGGAACATAGAACAATAGTAATCAAAGCTGTCCATTAACGAGGTTGATGGTGTAATCGGATACCAGGCACCTACAGTGGCACCGGCATACACGCAGCCCAGTCCAGCCGCAGCGTTGCCATCAATCAGCACATAGCCCTCGTTATCACCCATCGTCTCCGCATGAACCGGCAGCGGGCAGGTAAAGTTCTCCATTGCATAGTTGAAGCCGAGGTTAATCGCTTCAAGATTGCTCTCCACCAGCTTTGGCTTACTGGCGAACGCTTCTTCGAGTAACGAGCGCAGGATTTTTGTATCAATATCCAGCAATGCGGCCAGTGCGCCCACATAAGCGATGTTTTTCATCAATATCCGCACACGGGCATCACTAAAGTGCTCGTTACAAAGCTTGGCCAGCGGCACACCCAGCACTGTGATGTCATCCCGCACGAGTTGACGCTCACGCGGCCAGGTTGAATCGTAGATCAGGAAACCGCCGGCACTGACGTCCTCAAGGTCCCGCTGGTAAGTCTGGGCATTCATCGCCACCATGACATCCACGCGACCGGACCGTGACATGTAGCCCTGATGGTTGGCACGTATTTCATACCAGGTTGGCAGGCCCTGGATGTTGGACGGAAACAGGTTCTTGCCGGTCACTGGAATGCCCATGCGAAACATGGCTTTCATCAGCAAACTGTTGGCGCTGGCAGAACCGGTACCATTGACCGTACCAATTTTCAGAACAAAATCATTGATCCGCTTGTCTGTCATCGGTTCCTTCCAGTGTGATCCGGGCAGTTATGCACATCGTCCTTATAGTCGATAGCACGCGGAAATTTGAATAGCGCTTTCTTCATATCCCAGGCCGCTGTCGGACAGCGTTCGGCACACAGGCTGCAATGCAGGCAGAGGTTTTCATCTTTAACCATGATCCGGGCTGTCTGCTTCAGCGGTTCTGAAATAAGCAGCATCTGCTCTTTGTTGCGCCGGGGCGCCTTCATGTGACTGAGTACAGCATCCATATCAGTATCAGGTGTCATGGTCAGACACTGCGTCGGACAGATATCCAGGCAGGCATCACATTCGATGCACAGCGAGTCAAAAAACACGGTCTGAATGTCGCAGTTAAGACAACGCTCAACTTCCTGTTGTGCCTGTTCAGCCGTAAACCCGAGCTCAACCTCAGTCGTCAGATCCCTGAACCGCTGTGACAGCTCAACGTGCTTCATTTTCCGTCGTGCCGCAGGATCAAAATCGTTAGAGAAACTCCACTCGTGCATACCCATTTTGCGACTGCTGAGATTCATCATTACCGGCAAACGATCATGCAGATCTTTGCCCTGGCAATGGCGGTGAATGGAAATTGCCGCCTGGTGGCCATGCTCTACTGCCCAGATGATATTCTTCGGGCCGAATGCAGAGTCACCCCCAAAAAATACGCCTGGCAAGGTTGATTCGAACGTGGTTTTGTCCACAATCGGCACTTCCCACTGATCAAACTCAATACCAAGGTCACGCTCAATCCACGGAAATGCATTGTCCTGACCGATGGCCAGAATGACATCATCACAAGGTACGATGACTTCCGCGGTAGTCATCTGATTGACGATCCGGCCATACTCAATCTCGTACTCTACCTGCCTGAACTTCATACCGGTCAAGCGACCGTTTTCAACAATAAACTCCTTGGGCGAGTGGTTAACAATAATCTCAACGTTTTCCTCTTCGGCATCTTCCAACTCCCAGTCAGAAGCCTTAAAAAACTCCCGGGGCTTGCGCGCCATAACCTTGACGTCTTCAGCACCGAGCCGCAAGGAGGTTCGGCAACAATCCATCGCGGTGTTGCCCACACCGATGATCAGTACCCGCTTGCCGATGGTTTCGAGGTGGCCGAAGGCAACCGATTCCAGCCAGGTAATACCGATATGAATATTTGCACCACCCTCTTCACGGCCCGGCAGGTTAAGTTCCTTGCCTTTAGGTGCGCCAGTGCCGACGAATACTGCATGATATCCTTCGTCGAGCAGGTCTTTCATGCTCTCAATGGGGTGGTTCAGTTTAAGGTCGGCACCCATGTCTACGATGTAGCCGATTTCCTCATTCAGCACCTGTGCAGGCAGGCGGAAGGACGGGATGTTTGAACGCATCAGGCCGCCAGGCTCAGGCAGCGCTTCGAAAATGGTGCACTCATAACCCACCGGCATCAAATCATTGGCAACGGCCAGTGAGGCGCAACCTGCACCAATCAGCGCGATCCTCTTGCCGTTTTTCTGTTCAGGAATTACCGGAAGATGATCTTTGATATCTTCATCACGGTGATCTGCGGCAACGCGCTTGAGTCGACAGATTGCAACCGGTGCTTCGTTGGTTCGTCCACGCCGGCACGCTGGCTCACAGGGGCGGTCACAGACGCGGCCAAGAATGCCGGGGAAAACATTGCTTTCCCGGTTCTGCATATACGCTTCCGTAAACTCACCCTGTGCAATCTTGCGAATGTACTCAGGTACGTCTGTATGTGCCGGACAAGCCCACTGGCAATCTACTACTTTGTGGTAATAGTCCGGATTATTTGTCTTGGTGGGCTCCATCTCTGATGCCAACGCCTCTCCACAACCCCGGCTCTAACGGCCAGGCTAGGCGCAAGGATAACCGCTTTTCGATTATTGGCGCAATTTTTTCCCGGTTAACATCGCTTTTACCAGGTTTTCGCCATGCAACCGGCTTGAGATCACCACCCCGGTAACATGCAGGAACACCAGTAGCAGCGTCAGGTTCGCGAATAATTCGTGCAGTTCTTCCCAGAACTCCTCAGCGTCTTCGTCCATATCCGGATTACTGTGCCGCTGGCCATTTACCCCGCTATCATCGTCATCGTCGTCGGAGCTGTCATCATCGCCGGCATAAACAGGTGACACCAGTGCACCCATCACTGCACTGCCCGCCGCCTGGCTGTCCAGACCTGCAAGCGGTCCGGCATTGTCCTCTATGGCATACAATTCAAGCCCGGTGTAGACCGTTACGCTGAGACAGAACAGCAACAACAGAATCATAATGCCGCCCGCCGGGTTATGGCCGACATAGCGCTCCGCCTGCCCTTTGCGCAGGCTTTTCAGATAGGCGACCACGGTTCCCGGCGCTTTTACAAAGTCACCAAAACGTGCATGCTTACTGCCGATAAAGCCCCACAACAGCCTGAACAACACGACCGCACCCAGCACATAGCCCGCCCAGACGTGTGCAGTTATCAGGTCGTCTTCGGTGAAGTAAGCAATAAAAAAAGTGGTTACCAGGGTCCAGTGACCAATACGTACGATTGGATCCCAGACACGCAGGGTGCTGTCCTTTGATTCGTTCATTAAACTCTCCATTGCGCATGTCTAATTAGCTGGCATCCAGAATGCACGCCAGCGCTTCTTGCTACAATGCGTCATTTGCCGGACGGGGCTCACAACCCTTCCGCCACGGGCCAGCAGGGCAGCCATATGTCAAATGACCTACCCGATTCAAGATTCATTACAGCAACCATCGCATTGCTGAGCATCATCGTCGTGCTGATTACCTGGGATCTGTGGGAAGACTACTCAGAGGGGGCGGGCGGATACCACGTGTCTATTGAGTTTTTCGTGCTGCTACTGGCGGCCAGCGGCATCGGAATCCTGTTGTCCTGGCTCTACCGCGAACGTGTTTCCAGTCGTGCGCTGCAGCGGGACCTCGGCGAAGTCAGGCGGGAGTCAGCCCGCTGGCGGGAAGACAGCCGGATTTTGATTGAAGGGCTGGGTTCAGCCATCCAGCAGCAGTTTACCTGTTGGGAGTTGACGGAAGCTGAATCTGATGTTGCCCTGTTACTGTTAAAAGGCTTGAGCCTGAAAGAGGTTGCCGCGCTGCGCGAAACCAGCGACAGAACGGTTCGCGAGCAAGCACGTAGCGTGTATCGCAAAGCAGGCCTCAACAGCCGCTCCGGCCTGTCGGCTTTTTTTCTTGAGGACTTGTTGCTGCCGCCTGGTGGTCACTAAACCCCGACCAGTAAGCAAACACTACGGGTGGACGGCGCCCGGCCTATAAATGCCTGGCCAATGCCCCCGTTAGCCGCGAGAGTTCGTCGCTGTGAGTGTAGTGCACAAACGACAACCGTATCACACCCTGCTCTGGCGGGATGTGCAACGCCTCCATCAAGCGATATGCATAGCAATTTCCATTGCCCACGCCAATGCCCTGCTCGGCCAGGCGGGCTGCTATTTCTATTGGTGTGTGGTTTTCGCTCGTGAATGAAACCGTTGGCGCGCGATTTTCTATGTGCGCTTTACCAATCAGGCGGACACTTGGCTGCTGCTCCAGAAAACCCAGCAACGGTGCCAAATTTGCCTGCTCTGCCTGTTGAAACAACTTCGCTACTGCACGGGCTTTTTGTGCGGGACCCGCCCCGGTTTCTGGAGGGCTAGCAGGGAAGTGGTGCTCATAGACTGCTTCAAAGTAGTCGATCACTCCATTCACTGCGGCAATTTGAGCGTGATCCGGCCCAGCCGGCGTGAACCTGTCGGTCGCATGGTCTGCGTTGAAAAAGTGACCTTGTTGGGGCAGTTGCCCGTTCAGTTCGCTGCGCATGACCATGACACCCAGGTGCGGGCCGTAAACCTTGTACAGCGACAACAGGTAAATATCAGCGCCGAGCGCAGCGACATCCGGCAAACCATGACCCGCGTAAGACACGCCATCGACGATCGCAATGGCGCCCGCCGCATGGATCTTGTCAGTCCACTCCCGAACCGGGTGCATGCTGCCAACGATGTTTGAGCAATGCGTAAATGCGACCATCCGGGTTCGACCATTCAGTAACTGATCCAGGCCGGCCGGATCCAGTTCCGCGCTTTCCGGGTCTACCTTCCATTCACGGATAACGATGCCATCCGCTGCCAGTCGCCGCCAAACCCCGATGTTGGCTTCGTGGTCCTGATTGGTGACGATGACCTCATCACCCGCCTGCAGATGCTGGCGCAGGGCTTGCGCGACCACGTAGGTGTTTTGCGAAGTAGACGGGCCGAAATGCACCTCGTCGGTGGCGACATTAAGCCATGCGGCCATACGTTCCCGCGCCTGGTCCATCTGCTGGCCGGCTATTTTCGAAGGCTCAAAACCGTAATAAGGCTGCACCTTGGTCTCACGGTAATACTGATGCAAACGCTCAACCACCGGCTTACAGGCATAAGAGCCACCGGCATTCTCAAAGTGTGCAAAACCCTGCAGCGATGGTTCGCTGAAAGCCGGAAACTGGCTACGAACAAAATCAAGGTTCAATTCAATCATGATTCTCTCTGCGTTGGTTGTCCTCGCACCATTCTTGCAAAGCTTCGGTGTGGGTGATGCCTTATAAGACCGTAGCCAACAAGGAAGTTGGCTTCGAGCCCCCATGGACGGGTTCACGGCGAGTCTTATAAGGCATCACCCACACTGAAGCTATGGCACGCGTTATGCATTCAAAGCCCTGCAACTGGCCCGCCAGGTAAGCAAACATATACATTTCAGGTAGCGCCCATATCTGACCGCGCCTTCGCAATAGCCGCCTGCAACACGTCTTCTTTCAAATTGATGGTCTGCTCGTTAAACAGAACATGCTTGAGCCAGTCGAAGCCCATCTGGAGCAGCGCGATATCGCTCTTTTTCAGGGTTTCTACTGTTTCCTGGTCAATGGCGTAGGTGTCGAGAAACTTGGTTTCAAAAACAAAACGGCGAAAAGCCTCCACATCCGTTGATACCATAAAGAACATCTTCTTGGCCTGCTGGCTCACCGGCTTGGAATTGGGGCCACCAACGGAACGCCAGGAAACCATTTTCATCATAATATCGATCCAGCCACGGTTGACTTCATCGAGCGCCTCAACCCCCTGTTGCGCACGGAACTCTGCCACCGTCTGACTGTTGTCTTCGGCGTGACCTTCGCAATGGCTCTCTTTAACCAGAAAATGGAAGTCCTCTTTTTCCGTGGCACCCATCATCTTGATTGATGCCAGACCCATCGGGTAGTAGCGGCAGGTCGCCGGACGGGCAGCATACACACCGCAACCTTCGTCACCCGCCAGAAACACGCAGGCACCATTGTTCGTCTCGTCTGAGCGGAGCTTGGCCACCGGCATATCAGATTTTTCCCAAAATGCAGGAACCGTATATTGCGCCAGAAACTCGGATGGCTGCAGGTCCAGGTGCTTGGTCAGCATCAGAATATCTGCCGGCGTCAGTGTTACGTCGGCATTGTGGCAACAGCGATTCCAGCAGTTGATGGACTTGTGGCAGGAAAAACAGAAGCTGTCGTCCGCCTGCAGACGCACCGGATCCACCGGACCGCCATCCGGTTGCCGGACGCTGTCAAAAATATCTACTTCAATTTCGGGTGCGGAACCGGCTTGCTGTGAAGGGCTGTCTTGATTTGTCATAGTTTTATTTTAGCGTAAAAAAAAGGGGCACCGAAACGGTGCCCCGGTTTATTGGAGTGTATGAAGATTAACCGTAGTGTTTTTCGACCAGGTCAATGTGTGGAACCTTCTTCAGTTCCCACTCGCCGGTTTCCGGATCCATGCGCGAGTTAACGAACACCTTCCAGTTGGCATCATCAAGATCAGGGAAATCAGCACGATAGAAGAAGCCCGGGTAGCGGGTCTCTTCTCGGAACATGATGTGGCGCAGATGTGCCTCAGCGGTTCTCGTACGGTGATAGTTTTCCCAGGCCCGCAGCAATTCGTGCAGATCTTTGGCACGCAGATGCTTGCTGTCTTCCTTCAGCATCTCGAGGTACTCAAGGCCCATATCAAGCAGTTTGCCGTTGGTGTTGTAGTAGGTGGAAACGCCAGCTACGTACTCATCCATAATTTTCTGCAAACGCATCTGATACATCTTCGGTGTAATGTAGTGCGGGTTGATATCTTCGGCAGTGGTCTTGTCCTTGTGCTCAAGGTAAGTCCGTACCGGGCGGTAGATCTCTTCAGTGATCGCGTTGATATCGCCCTTCAGTTCCGGCACCAGGTCCGCGTGCTCACGACAATAACGAACCATGTTTTTAGCAGCAATGCGCCCTTCGGCATGTGAACCGGAAGAGAACTTGTGGCCGGATGCACCAACGCCGTCACCCGCGGTGAACAGGCCTTTGACCGTGGTCATGCGGTTGTAGCCCCACTGCCACTCTGGCGGTGAAATATCCTTGGGTCCGGAAACCCAGATCCCGCAGCAACCCGAATGTGAACCCAGCAGGTACGGTTCGGTCGGCATCAACTCGGATGCGGACTCTTCCGGACGGATATTCATACCCGCCCAGACACCGGCCTGGCCGATACACATGTCCAGGAAATCTTCCCAGGCTTCCGCTTCGAGGTGCTTGACCTCTTTTGGTGTCATGGTTTCAGAGAGCTTGGCCATCGCCGTTGGCGTGTCCATCATGATGGGGCCGAGGCCGTCCTTCATTTCTTTCAACATGGCGTGATTGCGCAGACAGGTCGGTATAACGGTGGCCGTATCGTAAGGCGCAAAGTCCTTCAGCATGTCAGCGTTTTTGACCATGTAGTTCTCACCATAGCCATTCATGGCCTGTGACTTGAACAACAGGAACCATGCACCTACCGGACCGTAGCCATCTTTGAAGCGGCACGGCACAAAGCGGTTTTCCATCATCGTCAGTTCAGCACCAACCTCAGCAGCCATCGCGTAGGTTGAGCCGGCATTCCAGACGGGATACCAGGTGCGTCCCATGCCTTCACCGGTGGAACGTGGGCGGAAAATATTTACTGCGCCACCACAAACATTGAGCAGGGTCTTGCAGCGGAACACGTAAAGTTTATGTTCGCGCACTGAAAAACCGACTGCGCCGGCAATCTGGTTGTCGTTGTTGGCATCAAGCAACAGTTTGACGATAAACACTCGCTCATAAATATTTTCAATGCCAATGGCCTTTTTCGCTGCCTCGGCAACGATGGGCTTGTAGCTCTCACCATTGATCATGATTTGCCAGCGACCGGAATTTACCGGCTTGCCGCCATCTTTCAAAGCGACGCCTTCAGTGCTCTTGTCTTTCCAAATGGGCAAACCCCACTCCTCGAACAGTTTCACGGAGTCATCAACATGGCGGCCAACATCAAACACCAGGTCATCACGGGTGATGCCCATCAGGTCTGCCGACACCATGCGGCAATAATCCTCGGGTGAGTTGTCACCAAGGTAGGTGTTGATCGCCGACAGTCCCTGCGCAACTGCGCCGGAACGGTCCATGGCGGCCTTGTCCACCAACGTGACGCGAACATCATCACCAGCCCAACGCATTGCTTCATATGCTGCACCGCAGGCAGCCATACCGCCGCCAACGATCAGAACGTCTGTTTCAACCTCAACAATCTCGGGGTTGCCGAATGTACCTTCACTCATTTCCTGAACCTCCTGCCAGACGACTAATTTTTACTGTACTCGTCTGCTAAAAAAATGTTTTATGCCGATGCATCGATCACGGGCATTGATTTGCCCTCTTCGGTGAACAACAACTCATCATTGATATCACCCGCCTGTGGCTTGTCGCCATAGGGGTCGATGGTGCCAACCTGTGTTGTCCTGATCGGAAATTTGAAGCGCTTCAGTTCGCCATCGCGGAACTTGATGGTCCACATGATGGCAGAGTCAGTGCGCAGGGGGATGGCCGCGCCACCCATTGGCACCCAGTCCTGGAAGGAACGCACCTCAATCGCCTGTTGCGGGCAGGCCTTGACGCAGCACTGGCATTCCCAGCATTGCTCGGGTTCCTGGTTAAAAGCTTTCATGCGGTCGGTATCGAGCTTCATCAGGTCGTGCGGACAAATATATGCACAAGCCGTGACTTCGCCACCTTTGCAGCCGTCGCATTTATCGGTGTGAACAAATGTTGGCATTGAGATAACTCCCTAAGTTCTATTTTTGGGTAAGCGGCGCGCCAGCGTTAGCCGCGCACCTGCTTTGCTTTCTTCGGGTCAATCGTTTTGAGATTAACATATATTCAATTATTGTAAAGTAAGATGTTGGTAGGGTGTAGCAAACAAGCCGGGTACAGGGCCTGCAATCAGTCAGTCACGCCGGCCTCTATAAGCAACTGTACGATAGCCTCCCCGGCGCGTTGCCGGGCCAACCGGATCGCTGTCATGCCATCCAGGTCTTTGCTATCGGGGTTGGCGCCTTTGTCCAGCAGCAACTGTACGATTTCCGGTTGACCCGAGGCCACCGACCAGATGATGGCTGGCTGGCCACGGTCATCCCGCGTGTCCGGGTCTGCTCCACTGGCCAGAAAAGCATGCACGATAGCCACTTGCTTGCGCTTGATCGCCTGTAGAAAATTTTGTTCCAGGCTCAGTCGGTTGGCTCCCCAACCGCCCACTCCCAGTATCTGTAACTGCCCGGCAACAACCTGCTGCAGCATTGGCACGTAGGCCGGTGCCTGCGTGTCGATCACGCAGGCACCCTCACCCAATTGCAAGGCTGCTGATTCAGCTGCAGCGACACTGGCGTGAGCGGCTATTGTCCCACCATCAACAGAACGGGTATAAAAGCGACCGTTGCCCATTTACTCTGCAGTAAGCCCCGCGTAATACTTGCGGAGAATATCAATGACCTCTGGTCGCCCAAACTCTGGTGGCACAGGCGCCCCTTCCTCCAGCATGGCGCGCTGTTCGGTCCCTGAAATGTGGATCCGGTCAGACTCACCATGCGGGCAGGTCTTACCCGTTGCCATTCCAAAGCAACGCTTGCAATAGAACGTAATGTCGATCTTCAGTGCCTGAGTCTCAAGTGCGCCGTCCCACAAAGTATCAAAAATATGATGGGCATCAAACGGCCCGTAATAGTTCCCGACGCCAGCATGGTCACGCCCGACAATCAGGTGTGAACAACCGTAGTTCTGGCGAATCAATGCATGCAGCAACGCTTCCCGGGGGCCGGCGTAGCGCATTTCAATTGGATAACCAGCCTGTATCACGGTTCCCGGCACAAAGTAGTTGTCGATCATGGCCTGTATTGCTTCAGTACGCACGTCGGCAGGAATGTCTCCAGGCTTCAACTTGCCAAGCACCTGGTGTATGAAAACACCATCGGTCACTTCAATAGCGATCTTTACCAGGTGCTCATGCGCTCTTTGCATCGGGTTACGGGTTTGAAAGGCTGCCACCCGTGACCAGCCATTTTCGATAAACATCTGCCGCGCCTCTGCCGGGCGGACATAAAGTTGTGGATACTTCTCCGGGTACTCGCCTTCAGCCAGGCACTCCACCCGGCCAGCAAGATTAATGACACCTTGCTCCAGAACCTTTTGCACGCCCGGGTGGGCGGCATCAGATGTGCGATAAACATGCTCGCACTCAAGTGCTTTGTCCGGCGAGTACTTCTGTGACACTGCCATGACCGCCAGGATTTCACCGCTGTCTCCATCAACCAGCGCGACCTCTTCATTGGGCTGAATGCTGTCAGCCAGCCCCTGGTCGCAGGAAAGCGTAATCGGTATTGGCCAGAAGATACCATTTTCAAGCTTCATTTCAAGACTGACCCGGCGCCAGTCGGCCTCATCCATAAACCCTTCCAGCGGCGTGTACGCACCCATTGCCAACATCAACACATCAGAAACTTCACGACTGGTCATTGGCACCCTGGTTAGTCCCCGGGCCCGTTCCAGTTTCCCCGCCCGCTCCGATTGCGACACCAACAGCGCTTTCAATCCGCTGCCACCATGTGGTTCTACCAGCTTAGACACAGTTATATACTCCCTGAGTTAATGACATTAACCTGCATTGGGTTCGATTATATTATTAAAGTATAATATATTAGTGCGCTAGCAAGCGGTGTTTCCTTCAGACATGGCAATTCAGGCAAACGGAGAAACGATTTGAACCAGGGACCAGCAAGCCAGACCATCCTGGTTGTCGGTGGTGGTATCGCCGGCATAACCGCTGCTGTTGAAGCAGCAGAAACCGGTTACGATGTGATTCTGCTGGAGCAAAGTCCGGCACTGGGCGGACGTGTATCAGCCTTCAACCGCTACTTTCCAAAGCTTTGTCACCCCACTTGCGGCCTGGAAATCAACTACCAGAGAATCCGCAAGAACCCGCGCATCAAGGTTATGACCATGGCCAGGGTGGTGTCACTCAGCGGCCAGGCCGGCAATTATTCTGTGGCCGTAAAGACCATGCCCCGCTATGTCAATGAAAAATGTACCGCTTGCGGCGATTGTGCCAAAGCAACCGATGTTGAGGTTGCCAACGACTTCAATTTTGGCATGGACAAGGTCAATGCTGCCTATTTGCCACACGAACACGCTTTCCCCCCGCGCTATGTGATCGCCCCGGAAGTGATTGGCACAGATGCTGCTGAAAAAATCCGTGAAGCCTGTAAATACGGGGCCATCGACCTGGATGACTGCGAAGCGACAGTTGACCTCAAAGTCGGTGCCGTTATTTGGGCAACTGGCTGGAAACCCTATGACGCATCCAAAATTACAAATTATTCCTATAATCTGAGTGCGGATATTATCAACAACCTCGAGATGGAGCGCCTGGCTGCCCACAACGGCCCTACCGGCGGTAAAATTCTTCGTCCTTCCAATGGCGAACCGGTCAAACGGGTCGCGTTGATTCAGTGCGCCGGTTCACGCGACACCAACCACCTGCCTTATTGCTCCCGTATTTGCTGCCTCGGCTCAATGAAGCACGCCGTTTATGTACGTGAGCAGTATGCCGATGCGACCGTGGATATTTACTACATCGACATTCGCGCACACGACAAACTGGAGGCGTTTTATCAGCGCGTCGCCACTGACCCGCAAATTAATTTTATCAAATCCAAACCCGGGCATATCCAGGTCGAAGATGATGGCACACCCGTTATCTGCGGCGAAGACACGCTCAGCCGGGAAATTTACGCACGATCGTACGATCTGGTCGTGTTGGCGCTGGGCATGGAGCCTAACGCTTTGTCTGATACCAGCGCCTCCAGTCGTGATGACTACGGCTTTATCGTTCCGATGCCGGGTAATGATGCCGGTATCTCTTCTGCCGGTGTTGCCGGTGGGCCGCTGGATGTTTCCATGTCGGTGCAATCCGCGACAGCTGCAGCTTTAAGTGCAATTCAGGCGGTGCGCACCGCCGCCAGCCTGCCTGCCCAGGGGGGATCTGTCAATGAGTGATCAAGCCTTAAACCCCGGTGTGTATATATGCAGTGGCTGTGGTATCGGTGATGCTGTTTCGGTTGATGCCCTCGAGCAGATTGCCAGCAGCGAATACAAAGTACCCGTCTGCCGGCAGCACGACTTTCTGTGCGGCGACGAAGGCCGCGCGCTGATCGAAGCCGATCTGGCTGACGGCAGCATTAACCAGCCCATCATCGCTGCCTGCTCGCCACGTGTAATGACTGACAATTTTACCTTCGCGGGCACGCCCGCCATCCGTGCCAACCTGCGCGAACAGGTAGCCTGGTCAAAGCCTGCCGGTGAAGAAGACACACAGATGCTGGCTGACGATTATCTGCGTATGGCGATTACCCAGGCCACCCAGACCCTGCCAACGGTAGCCGGCCCTGAAGGTGATTACAGCCGCACCGTGTTAGTACTTGGTGGAGGCTCCACCGGCTTGAATGCCGCACTGGAGGCTGCAAGAACCGGCTACCAGGTGTTATTGGTGGAACGTGAAGAAAAACTGGGTGGCTGGGCTGGGAAGTGGTCAAAAACCATGCCCTACCTGCCACCTTATCGCGACCCGCAACCCAACGGCATCAACGACCTGGTCGCCGCGGTAGAGGCCGAAGCCGACATAACGGTATTGACCGGCACGCTGGTTACCGAAACAAGTGGTGGGCCCGGCAAGTTTCAGGTAGCACTGAACAGTGGTGGTGAACCCCGCACCGAACACATCGGCGCAATCGTGGTGGCCACGGGTTGGCGCCCCTACGATGCCAACAAACTCGGGCACCTGGGTTACGGTCAGAACACCGACGTGGTTACTGGTATTGAGCTTGAAGAACTGCTTGACGGCCCCTTGCAACGCAAAGCAGATGGCCAGCCAGCCAAGACCATTATGTTTGTTCAGTGTGCCGGTTCGCGCGATCCCGACCACCTGCCCTACTGCTCATCAGTCTGTTGCGGCGTTTCTATCAAGCAGGCGCTGCAAATCATTGAGTTGGACCCGGACGCCAGCGTCTATATCCTGTTTGATGAATTACGCACGCCCGGAACTGCAGAAGAGTTCTACCGCCAGGCCCAGGAGGCCGGCGTCATATTTATCAAGGGTAAAGTCAAAAACGTTTCTGCCGACCTTGGCCTGACTTACGATGATGTGCTGCTCGGTGAAGAAGTCACCCTGCAAGGCCTGGACATGGTAGTGCTCGCCACCGGCATGGTGCCCAACTCTACCAACCCGGAAATTGAACCCGCTGCTACCGGTGCTGAACAGCTGCTCGATGATATTAACCCGAATGCACCCATACCGCTGGCGATCAAACTGATCGATGAAGAGGCCGCCACGCCAGACGCTGCAGGGCCCGCCGTTGTGCAGATAGGGCAACCAGAGTCCACCCAGCAAAGCCAGGCAGAGCCGCCAGCCTTGCCCGGTGGTCCTTTGCTCAACCTCCAGTATGTGCAGGGACCGCATATACCGATGCTGGCTGATGGCTTTTCTGATTCACATTATATCTGCTTCCCGTATGAGACCCGTCGCACAGGCATCTACACCTGCGGACCGGTACGCCGGCCCATGGACATGGCAGAAGCCTCCGAAGATGCTGCCGGCGCGGTACTCAAGGCCATTCAGTCGATTGAAAACGCCGCCCGTGGCGCCGCCATGCATCCACGCGTCGGCGATTTGTCGTTTCCCAAGTTCGGCCTCAGCACCTGCACCAAGTGCCGGCGCTGCACCATTGAGTGCCCGTTTGGCGCGATTGAAGAGGACGAGAACAAGTTCCCGATTCTGATCGAGTCACGCTGTCGGCGCTGCGGCACCTGCATGGGTGCTTGCCCGGTACGCACCATAAGCTTTGACAACTACAGCCCCAACATGGTGCTTGGCATGATCGACGCCATCGAGGTGCCGGATGAGTTTGATGAAAAACCCCGTATTCTTATCTTTGCCTGTGAGAATGACGCCTATCCGGCGCTGGATATGGCTGGTCTGAACCGCCGTCAGTATAGTGCTTTTGTGCGGGTTATTCCGGTTCGCTGCCTGGGCTCCGTCACCCTGCTGTGGGTTTCCACCGCACTGGAAAAAGGCTTTGACGGCATCATGCTGATGGGCTGCAAATCCGGTGACGATTACCAGTGCCACTACGTCAAGGGCAGCGCCCTGGCCGAGGAGCGCCTGGCCAAGATCGGCGAAACGCTGAAAAGCCTGATGCTGGAAGAGGAGCGGGTGACGATGGCAGAGGTTTCCATCGCCGACTCAAACAGCGTTCCGAATGTGATCAATGGCTTTGTTGAGACCATTGACGGTATCGGCCCTAACCCCTTCAAGGGATTCTGACCATGACAGCATCACTACCAGAAAACAGCCATAAGTATGATCTGGGCTTTGCCCGCTGGGTTTATAAAAACATCAACGGCGCTGATAAACTGTCAATGTGCATGCAGTGCGGCACCTGCTCAGGCTCCTGCCCAATCGGTTCAGACATGGACAATGGGCCACGCAAGCTGTTCATGATGATCAGGGCCGGTATGAAGGAAGAGGTTTTTAACTCCGACACCTTGTGGAACTGCACGTCGTGTTACCGCTGCACCGTACGCTGTCCGCGCGGGATTCCGGTCACCTATATTGTGCAGGGCCTGGCGGCCAAGGCCACCCATCTGGGCTATGCCACGGAACAGGATGCGGCACGTTTCGCCAAATCTTTCTGGTGGAGCCTGACCCACTTTGGCCGCACCGACGAAAGGCTGGTAACAGCCAAATACTACTTCTCCTTCGGGTTGGTGAAAGGCATCAAGAAGTCTCTCGAAAACCTCAAAATCGCTTTCGGCATGGTTATGAAAGGGCGCATGCACCTGGGGCCTCCACACAAGGTCTCAGCCAATAAGGATTTGCGGGCAATTCTGGCAAAGGCCCAGGAAATTGAAGCGCGTGAGCAACAGGGTGGAGCCGAATCATGAGTGACCCAGGAAAAAAGAAATTTGTTTATTACCCCGGTTGCAGTTCACAGGGCAGTTCCAAACACCTTGACCAGTCACTGCGCGCCATTGTTCCGGCACTGGGCCTTGAAATGGAAGAAATCGACGACTGGAATTGCTGTGGGGCGTCGGTTGGAAATATCGGTGGCGGCCGGTTGGCAACCACCACCTTATCGGGCCGCAACCTCGCCAAAGCCGAGCAGCAACAGGCCACCGATGTCATTACCGGTTGCGCAGCATGCTACCTGAACACCCATGGCTCCAATGAGAAGATCAAGGCGGATATTGCTTTACGCCGCAACGTCAACGAGTCCCTGGCTGTCGGCGACATGTCTTACGAGGCGAACCTGCAGGTTCGCCATGCTTGTGAGGTTATCGTCAATGAGGTTGGCTTTGACAAGATCAAGGAGCGCGTCACCAACCCCCTTGAAGGGCTGAAAGTAGCCGGCTATGTCGGTTGTCAGACTGTGCGCCCATTTGCAAACACCGAGTCGGGCGGTAATTACGATACCTTTGACGATCCTGAGTTTCTGGACCAGTTTGCCGAAGCCTGCGGTGCTGAAGCGGTTGAGTTTGACTTTAAAACCAGCTGCTGCGGCGGTTCGGTGGCGGTTATTTCACCGGAAAAAACCCTGCATCTCATCAAAGACATCCTGCAGGCGGCAGAGGATGCCGGTGCAGATGTCATCTCCACCCCCTGCCCGCTGTGCCAGACCAACGTGGAAATGTATCAATCAGCCATCAACAAGAAGTTTGGTACCGAGTTCAATATCCCGGTGGTTTTCTATAGCCAGTTGATGGCCAAAGCTTTCGGCCTTGACGCCAAAGATGACGCCGGACTGCACCGCAATACCGTGCGCAACGACAAGCTCGAAATCCTGGTCAAAGACGCCTGACCCAAGCCATCCGGGCTGCCGGGTACCCGGCAGCTTTTGCGGTCTAAAGCGGGTTTTCGCCCGCTGCTTTGTCGTTAATCCCGTGTATAACAGTTGAAAGATTTTTAGTGGTTTCTCTTTCCTGTAGATACGCAGATATATATTCGATTTCCTTAATACACTGGTTTTATATATACTGATATGTCCTAAGCTCTTCAACTAAAGAAGGTTTTTATTATATGAGCAACGTAGCAGAAATGAGCAGTCCGCAAATAAACCCCGGAATTGACCCAAACACCATGTCAATTATCGTCACCAAGGGAAGCCTTGACTGGGCCTATCCGCCTTTCATTCTCGGTACCACTGCGGCAGCAATGGGGCTTGAAGTCACCATGTTTTTTACCTTTTATGGCCTCAACCTGCTGATGAAAGATTTGGACCTGCAAGTTAGCTCTCTGGGCAACCCGGCCATGAAAATGCCGATGATGGGTATGCACATGGGCATGCCAAATATCGTTTCAGCGATCCCCGGCGTAGATGCTGCAGCATCCAAGATGATGAAAAACCTGATGAAGAAAAAAGGTATCGCACCCATTGCCGAGCTTCGCGAACTCGCCGTTGAGGCGGATGTACGCCTGATTGCCTGCCAGATGACCATGGATATGTTTGAATACGGGCAGGGTGACATGATTGACGGCCTCGAGATTGGCGGCGCGGCGACTTATATTGAAGTGGCCACCCAAAGCCATATCAACCTGTTTATCTGATTATTTGACACACGACTGCAAGGAAACATATTTATGGCAGACCAAGTACTTGACGCAAAGGGCCTTAACTGCCCGTTGCCCATCCTGAGAGCAAAAAAAGCACTGAAATCACTGCAGGGAGGCAACACCCTGGAAATCCTGTCTACGGACCCGGGTTCTGTGGCTGATTTTGCCGCTTTTTGCCGCACGACCGGTAATGAGTTGGTTGAACAGAATGAAGAAGACGGGGTTTATACCTATCTGATTCGTAAATCCGGCTGACTGCTATTCTGTGCAGCGGTTGGCATAACTGCCACTGTTGCACAGGCTGTCAAAAGAATGAAGGGACTGGGCCGGTCGGCTCAGTCCTTTTTTTGTGCCGCGGGTAATAGCCGCATATCCGCCAGCGCCTGGCGTAATGCACTGACATTACCTTCCTCATCCATGCGGTAGTATTCAAACTTCATCGTCAGGGCGCTGCCAAACACGATGCTGACCAGGGCCATCAGAGAACCCAGTGCCAGTGTGGACATGCCCGTCACGCCCTGGCCAATGGTACAGCCGAGCGCCAGCACGCCACCAAATCCCATCAACACAGCCCCCAGCATGTGGCGAACCATATCGCTGGCGTCACTGAATGTTTCCAGCCTGAATTTTCCGGTAAAGATCACATACAGGAAAGACCCCAGAATAACGCCCGCAACCGCTGCGATGCCAAAATTTATCGTCGATCCGGTGAAGGTCTGCAGATACATCAGGGCCTGGGCGGTCGGCGCGATGAAGGTATACGATTCCAGTCGCAACGGCTCGAAATCATCGAAGCCCACCACCCCGGTAACATACCACCCGGCAGCTATGATCAAACCAATGGCCAGGCCGGCTAAAATGTTGTCGAAGCTGTGCCTGAACTCTTTTCCCATGAATGCATAAACGACCAGGCCGCCACCCAGCAGAACGGCAACAATACGGCTGACCAGCGTGCTGTTGTCAATGCCAAGCGCCGCGCTGACCAGGGTGCCAATGCCCTGGTCTGAAATCCCGTTGGCGGCAAGGTTGATGTTGGCTACTTCAATGGCGTTGACCCTGACCAGGGCCAGCAAGCCACGCATGGTCATATAGGCCGTCAGGCCAAGAATAATCACCACCACCAGCGACTTGAGGTTTCCGCCTCCCACCCTGACCAGGGTGCGCTGACCACAACCGGAAGCGAGGGTCATGCCGATGCCAAACAGGAAGCCCCCGACCAGATAGCCCAGCCAACCAAAGTTTGGTGTCAGGTAGATAGCCTCACCCACATCAATGATGCCCTGGTACTGCATGGTCTGAGTTGCCAGAATGGCAACGCCGATAGCCAGTAACCAGGCTCGTAAGCGATCCTTGTTACCCATGTTGACCCAGTCACTGACCGCGCCCATGGTGCAGAAATTGGTCTTGTTAACTACGGCACCAAATACGATTCCTATCAGGAAACTATAAAGGGCCACTCTGTATACCGGCTCCCACTCCGTCATTTTTCTTCTCCGGCACCCGTGTGCGTTGTGTACCCTGCCTGCTCATCTCTGCTTTTTGCAAACACTTTGAATTCTGTATCGAAATAATGGTTGCCGACAATATACTCACCCATCGTCAGGAACTCCTCCGGGGTTTTCACCATGCCGAGGTGGCGGTAGATCTCGACCCCCTCAAGGTTGATGAATGACAAAACCGGTGTCATGGTTACTTTGCGTTGCTCGGCAAACATTTTGGAAGGCAGGGTAATGCCGTCAAAATCCCTGATCTCCACATCGCCATGAATATCAACGGCGACGCTGATGAAATGTTCGCCATACCAATCCTGTACCTTTTTCTGGTTGAAGACCCGCTTTAGCATCGACAGGCAATAGGGGCAGCCCTCAGCCTCAAAAAACAACAGCAACCCTTGCTTGCCCTGCTCGCGGGCAACTTCGAGTTCTTCCGGTAAATCACCAAAGGATTGGGCGAAAAAAAACTCGCGTGGATCTCGTACGCCATCTTCTCCCGCCAGCGCATCTGCCGTAATCAACAAAAGCAGGCCGACAGCACACCCCTGCCACCAGGCCAGGTAACGCTGTGTGATGCTGCTATCCTCTTTCCTCATTGCGCTTTGCTCTCAAAAACTCTGTCGACTTGAAACCTGGCACCCGGACGAGATTGTCCGGATGCCATTATGCACTACATGAAAACGGGTGCCTTATTGCGACCAGATCGCAGTAATCTGAACACCAATACGGTCGTCGATACCATCGAGGTTCGCATTTGGACCGGCACCGGGGCCGAAGTTAGGCGCATTCGCACTGCGTATTTCATAGTTGAAGGCGGCACGAACACGGGGGTTGAAAAAGTACTGAACACCGATGGTTGTGCGATCAAAATCAATTTGAAGCTTGTCACCATCCAGCCGGTTGTACTGGTCATAACGCAGATCAAGCTCCCACGGCGTGCCCTTGATCCGGTATCCACCCTCAACATAGAAACCCTTGGCTTCTGCATACGCACCGTTGCCCGGCACGCCTGGCCGACCCTGGCCGGGACCGATGCCGAAGCTTGGGTTTTGCGGTGCCTGCCAGATCATGCCATCACCCACCATGTACTCGGCCGTGATGCGCAAGCCTTTGCGTAGGTATTTAACACCGAAGCCATAGCGGTCGCGGTCATATTCTTCCGGATTAAATATACCGTCATTGGTCAGGTCAGCCGTACGGGTACCATTTTGTAACCAGCCAAATATCTTCACGCCCTGGCGCCGCGGACCAGCGCCAGCGAAGATTTTTTCAGCCGAGGCGTACAGGTAAAAATCCTTGTTGCTGTCATTATCTGAAAAATTCAGGCCATTGCCATTGCCAATCATCGCCGCGTAAGAAAGCTCCAGGTCCTTTTCCTTACCAACCATAAACCAGTCAAACAGCTGGACACCCACATCACGAAATGCACCTACACCATTGTCAAAGCCGTTGAGGCCGGTTTCCGGTGGCGACTGCTGTGGCGGTATATTCGGCGTGTAGTTTTTGTTGGGGAAGCGCTCGAGTAACATCTGTGCTGTCACCCAGGTAAAGTTGATGTAGTCAAAAACGTGAATAGCCTGCAAGCCTTCCTCTGCTCCCGGATACTTGAACAACCCGGCCCGCACGCGGGCGCCTTTGACGTGGTTGAAGGTCACGCTGGCATCGGTTGCTTTGGCAAAAGAGTCGCCCGGCTCAGTAATGCCGTTGTTTCCCAACTCCAAAAGCAGAAAGTAGTTGATCTTCTGATCCAGCGGCATGGCAACACCACGCACACCAATACGCGCCCGGTTGACGTTAAATGCGGACTGTGATTCCCAGTCAGGCTGGATCAGTTTCGGTGGAATATATCCACCAGCGCCGTTCGGGTCGCTCTGATCGTCCTGATACTGCACCTGCACAAAGCCCCAGACCTTGGCCAGGCGTTCCGCACCAGCAGGCTCTGTTCCCTGAAGTGTTAACCAGTTTGCGCCGAACGCATTCGTCGCGCCAAGCAACAAGCCCAGGCAAGCCGCCCCGGCCGTTACTCTTTTTCTGAAATGTTGCGTATTCATTAGTTTGCTCTCCCAATAATGTTTTCGATCTGTTTATATGTTCCCTGGCTGCTTCACGGCTTGATCAGCAGATACCCCTGGTCAGTCAACTCCTTAATGCGCACGACGCCCCCGATAACCGGCGTGGCATTTTCATTAAGAGCAACCGGGTGTCCCAATTTCGCACTCATGTTTTTAATCGTGTTCTGACAGGCTGCAAACCGCACACCGGTGGTCGTCAGGCCCTTTATCCGGCCGCTGTTGGCATTGCCTTCGAAAAGCAGGCGCAAGCCGGGGCCGAAGGCTACAATCTCAACATCAGCCTGATCCTGTCCGTAATGTTTGATAATGTTGCCAGCCACATTCAGAACCAGTGTTTGCTTGGCAGGATCCATATCGCTGATCTGCAGAACAAATTTGTTTTCAGCAAATGGTTTTTCTTCCTGGGCCATCACCGCTCCGGCAGCAAGGAGCGTGCCCAGCAGCACAAAAATGCTGGTAAATCTAATCAATCGGCTAGTCTTCATAATGATCTCCTGGTTCATCAGCAGCCTTTTCAAGCTGGTTCTATGGCCTGCAAAAAAGAATTTAATCGCGGCGTCAACAGGTAATGACGTTGGAACTGCACAAAATAATCCCTTATATTTCAGTTTCTGTTCTCAAAGTGGAATAAACCCTGCTGTTCTTACGTCTTATCCCAGGAAGTAAAAACAAAACAAAGGCTGTGCTTATATGGCGTATAAAAAAATATTTGGTTTTAGTCAGCGCAAGGCATTCAAGCGGTTGGTGGTGAATAACAGGACGCGCTTGTACCGCATGGCTTACGCCTGGACGAGCGACCCTCATCTGGCCGACGACCTTGTGCAGCAGACTTTACTGAAAGCCCTGAATAGCCAGAAGCAGTTACGTGACTTCGGTGCAGCGGAGGGCTGGTTGTTCCGCATCCTGGCCAATTGCCTGACCGACTACCGCCGGGCAAAACGGGAGATTCTGACCGGGGACAACCTGGAAATTGTTGACAAGATTACGCCCGAGCATCAGGCCGGTGAACAGCAACTGGTGCAGAAAGTACGTCAAGCAGTACAAAAACTGCCTATCAACCATTGCCAGGTGATTACCCTGGTGGACCTGGAAGGGTTTTCATACGCGAGCGTCGCGCAAATCCTGGACATCCCGGTGGGAACCGTCATGAGCCGGTTGTGTCGCGGTCGACGCGCGTTGCGAGATCACCTGATTGACATCAAGCCTCGCGAAATACCCAGGCCAGCTGTAAATATCAAGAGAGTGAAATGAAAAAGGACGAATATATATCTGACGAGCAGCTTAATGCTTTTCTGGATGGTGAGCTGGATGCTGAAGAAGGGAGCTGTCTGTTCGACAAAGCAGAACAGTCTGCTGAACTTGATCACCGGCTGTGCCAGCAACGAAAGCTGAAGGAACTCGTCAAACACGCTTATCGGGATATTCCTGAGCCCAGGCGACTCCTTTCCGGGCCATCAACACCCCGGGGTTTGTTTGGTTGGGCGATGGTGGCTTCGGTACTGCTGGTGCTGGGCTTTGCCACCGGCTTGTTTACTCAGGGTTACCTCCGGCCGGTTACCCCCGACCCTGGCACCAATACCCAGGCCGTCGCCGAGGTAGAGAATTTCCTGGTACATGTTGCCAGCGGTGAGCCTGAAAAATTGCGGCTTGCCTTACAGCGGGCACGTGATCTGCTTGCCTCGGCCGAAACCGACAGACCACGAAAAGTTGAAGTGGTGGCAAACGGTCGTGGCATGGACCTGCTGCGTAGTGATGTGACCTTGTTTGCCGATGAAATCAGCTCGTTGTCAGACGCCAGCGTCATGTTCTACGCTTGCTCGAACGCCATTGAACGGCTTGAAGAAAAGGGTATCAAGGTGAAACTTGTCCCCGAGGCCAATGCCGACTATACCGCTGTTGACCGGGTGGTCAAGCGCCTGCAGGAAGGCTGGCACTACATCAAAATCTAGCCCTGTCAGAACCCCGGCGGCCCTGGTTTTTACCGGGGCCTTTCTTTTTATACTAGAGGATTTCCTATGAATAAACTTATCAAGTCGCTTTGTGTGTTGTTGCTGACGGGCTCGGCTGGTGGTGTCGCCGCGAACCCGGCCGATGCCGGGCATGGAAAAGACTACAGGACCTTCCACACAGGTGGGAAAATTGAGTATGGCCTGATTGAAAACTCCTATTCCGCCGAACTGGTCATGTACCTTGCTGGCAACCAGTTCATGGTTATGCAAGAGCTTATTCAGGATTTCCAAAGCAAGAACCCGGACATTAAGAGCATTTATGTGGAAACCATTCCGCCCGGACAGATACTCAAGGGCCAGTTGCTGAAGCAGGGTGAAATAGAGGGCCAGCCCACCGCCATGAACCCGGATATATTTGCCAGCGTCAACATTGGCCACCTGAAGAAACTCAACAAAAAAGACTTGATGAATCAATATATTATTTACACTCATAACAAGCTTGAGCTGATGGTTGCAGCAGGTAACCCAAAGGGCATCAAAGGCCCGGAAGACCTGGTCAGGGATGACATCGTACAGTCTCATCCAAACCCACTGACAGAGGGTATCTTCAAGTTCTATGGCAGCGAAATGCTCAGGGATCTCGGCTTGTATGAGAAGGTGACTGGCAATGCAGAGTGCCGTGCATGCTGGGCAATCGAAGGCAAAACCTGGTTTACTGCCCGCCATCACCGCGAGACGCCTGACCGCATTGAGAAAGGTGAGGCGGATGTCGGCATCGTCTGGGCCACCGAAGTCGTGCACGCCAACGCGCAGGGACGCCCAATCGACGGCGTTGCCATACCAGAGCCATTAAACAAGCTGAACAAGGTTAATTATGCTATCGGGATAATGACCAATGGCCGCAATGCTGACAATGCTGCCCGCTACCTGGCTTACCTGGCTACTGACGCGGCGCAGTCAATATATGCAAAATACGGCTTTGTTAAGGCCAGCCCAGAAGAATTGACCGTGAAGTCTTTCTAAGAAAACTCTCAGCACCAAGGTGGTCCGGCACTAAGGCCGGATCACCACATATCCCTGAACCGCCCTTTCAACCAGGTGTGCCACACCGGTTTTTACCGGTATGGTTGCTTCAATCAGGATTGGCTTTTTACCGGTTTTTCGCGTGATCGTAGCAACGGTATTCATACAACCAACAAACCTGACCTCGTTGGCCAGCAGGCTGGACACCCGCGCGGCATTGGCATTGTCCGGGTACAGCAGTGAAATCCCCGGCCCGTAAGCAACGATCTCCAGGTCGACGAAATCCGGTCCGCCATAATGCTTGATAAGGTTATTGGCAACGCTCAGCACCCGGGCCTGGGTTTCCATATCACCGTCGCCCAACTGCAACACAATGTGTGCTTCAGCAAATGGCTTGTCCTCGTTTACCGGCACTTCTCCCGCCAGCATTGAACCTGACAGGGCCAACAGGAGCAAAAGAAATGATTTTTGCTGCCAGTTTTGTATGTGTCTTTGCTTCATTCGTTTCTGCCGCCTCACCCGGGGACTTCATAGTCTGCCAGGCCAGGGTTTTTTTCCACCCCTTTTAATACCGGTGTGTTCAAGCGGGTAGCTCCAATCGTCTTACGGTCCCTCAGGTATTCGGCCACCACATCCCAGATAGGGGGGCCGGGCGCCTTGCTACCAACCGTTGCCCAGCCGGCAACCTTGTACGTCTTGCCTGCCTCCACCAACGTCCCGCCTTCGAGCGTCATGGCTGAAATCCGCTGGCCAGCGGGTGCCAGAGGCTCGCACACATAATCCAGCCCACCGACGCGCACCATGTCACCGCCTTGCTGATAAAACGGATCCGGATTGAACAGGTTATCAGCAACATCTTCAAGGATCAGCTTGATCCGCTCCCCGGTCATTTCCCGGACATAGGTCTCGGGGTAGGTGATGCAGGTTTGATCCAGCACCCGCTCCATGGTCACCGATTCGCCTGGCAGCACGGTCGTGCCCCAGCGAAAACCTGGCGAAAGGGCAATTTGGGCATCTCCCACCGCTCGCTGCGCATCGCAAATAACCTGGTCGAAAGTACCATTAAAATTTCCCCGCCGGTACAGCAGATCTTCTGTTGTAGCCAGCGGCTCCTGCAGCTTTTCCAGCCACGGGCTGCGCACACCATTAATGTAGGCTTCCATTTCTGCATCAGCTTCCAGCAGATTTGAAAACACCGGCAGCAACTGATAGCGAAAATCCCGGATCCCTGTGTCGCCAAATTCAATGTCCAGCACCGCCAGAAATTTACCGTTGGATCCGGCGTTGGTGACAATGGTTTTGCCGCCGGCGTTACTAACGATCACTGGTTTTGGCATGCCATCATGCGTATGGCCGCCAAGGATGGCATCCAGGCCAGTCACAACGCCGGCCAGCTTCAGGTCTACGTCCATCCCATTGTGTGACAGCAACACCACCGCGTTAACCGCGTGCTTGCCCCGTATCTCTTCGATCAGGGCCTGGAGTTCGCCGGCGCGGATACCAAAGGTCCAGTCCGGCATGAAGCGCGAAGGATTGGCGATCGGTGTATAGGGGAAGGCCTGACCGATAATCGCCACCAGCTTTCCACCAACCTCGCGCAGCACATAGGGCGGGAATACATGGCCGCTATCCTCATCGAAGGCAGCAGCATCTTCAAACATGGCATCCTCCGTTAACAGGATATTCTGTGCTACGAAGTCACTCCCGGACGCCTCGATATTGGCAACCACCTCTGTATCCTGGTAGGTAAACTCCCAGTGTCCGGTCATGACATCAACACCCAGCAGGTTGCAGGCCCCAACCATATCCTGGCCGCGTGTCCAGTACGCGGTACCGGAGCCCTGCCAGGTGTCACCACCATCCAGCAGCAGGGAACTTCCAGCACTGACCTCCGAACGCAGGCGGTTAACCAATGTACGCAAATGAGAAAACCCACCTACTTTGCCATAGCGTCGCGCACTTTCACTAAAATCCAGATAGCTGAATGCGTGTGCCTGACGCGTGCCCGGCGCGATGCCGGCGTACTGCAGCAAGGCATCTCCGACCAGGTGCGGGGGTTGTGCGAAAGCAGTACCAAAACCGAGGTTGACATTCGGTTCACGAAAATAGACCGGTAACAGCTGAGCATGACAATCCGTGAAGTGTAATAACCTGGCCTGCCCGAAAGGCTTCATCCGGTAGATATCCTGCTGGCCCGGGTAGCGGCCTGCAGCGCAACCGCTCACTCCGGCTACCGCGCCCGCCATTGCCAGCACATGCATAAACTCACGTCTGTCCATCTTTTCCTGTTCTCCCGTTTTTGTGGCCAGCCTTCCCCGCAGAGAGCTACTTAACTACGCGATGCTTCCAGGCGCTTGCCTCTCGGTCCGCCTGTTTCAGCGCCTGCTCCGCCTGCAGACAGGCCTTGTAAACCAGTCTTTGCGCCGCTGGCCAATTGCCACCATCTGCCTCCTCTCTGGCGCGTACCAACAACCCCGCGGTCGCCAGCCACTCCATACCCCTGGCAGCAGCGGTCTGCCGGAGCCCCTCGGCAGCGGCATGGTGTTGTTCATATCGCTGCTGTTCAGTGCCCTGGCTGCTTTCAGGCAATTGGCACACCGGCTGTCCGGTGCTTGTTGCCAGCACAGGATCAATCAGCAACAGCATGCACACACACACCACGCTTAACGCGCTGTAACCGGTCGAAAAGCTTTTGTTACTTACGAGCACCGGGACCGTTGGCCTCAAGCCCATTGCTCATATAGGTGAGAAAATATTCCAGTGTGCGATATTCCTTACTTTGCAAGGCAAAAGGTTTGGCACGCACATCCCGAATACAGCCCGCAAAACGCTGGTGAAGTGACAGCATGTTGCCCAGCTTGGAGCGGTACACGGGGAAGTGGGTGGGATGGCCAAGGCTCGCACTTAGACGGTCGGCACGCACATATAAGCCTGCTGATGTGACGTGGCAATCTGCGCAGGAAAAATTCAGCTGGCCACGCTTGGAGTAATAAAACTGCTTGCCTTGTTCATAGGCCGCCAGGGCACCGGGGTTACCTGCCGGGTTTTCAATGCTGATGGGGTTGCCCCGGGACTCAAGCGCCATGAAGGCTGATAGCGCAAGCATTTCTTCTCCACCAAAGGTGAGTTCGGCCTGCCCGTACTTTTTTCGGCAACGGTTAATGGCCAAATCCAGCGTAACCACCTCTGCCGTTGCCAGATCATACCTGGGATAATTCTGACGAACCCCGGGTTCAGCACCCACAAAGCAGTCTGAATAGCGCCCACCATCTGCAAACGGCGCCTGCCAAAGCGCGGCCCCTTGCTCTACCGCAAATTCATACGGTGGAAACTCCTCGATTTCCTGCCATTGTTCCCTGGAGTCCTGGTCGATGGCATAGATGCCATTGACATATTCAGCCAGTGGAATATCCGGAAAGCGGGCCTGAAAATAGGCAACAAATGCTTTGCGGTCGTCCTCCGGGCCAGCTGCCGCAGCCTGACACGCCACCAGGGCAATCAACAGCACGGCCTGCCGGGCAGGAGTCCAAAGAGTTGTTAGCCTGATCATGCGCGCTGCTTAAACCCTACTTCAGCTGGGTTTCCAGCTCACCGGTCTCGCCAAGGTTGTCCACCCAGCTTACGTTCAGCGTATCCCCGGCTTTCCCGCCTTTGTAGCTGAAACTGAAATAGGGATTCTTGGAAACCGCTGTGCTGAAGTTGGCTACCATTACCTGCGCACCATTGTTGGTAAATATTAGCTGTGTAATGTGGTGCTTGGGAATTATTTTCCCGCTATCCGGATCCTTGCGCGATCCGGTTTCCATCGGGTGAAGCATCAGACTCTTGATCTGTACTACATCACCCACCAGTTTAGATTTTACTTTTATCGTATTTGCCATTTTTATGTTCCTGATAGTTGCAGCCTGGTCAGCCGCCACACCCGCCGATGGTGACCTTGACTTGTTTAGCCGTGCTGTAAAGTCCGTTGCTGGTCTTGACCACCGCCGTAACATCAGATGTTTTTGCCATCTTTATCCGGCACGAGATATCTGTCAGCGTACCCGGCAGAATTTCAAATGTTGCCACCATCGGCATGGGGTTGTGTTCCACCACAATACTGATGGATTCAACGTTTTCCAGGCTGGTTTTGATCGTAACCGGCACCACGGCACCATTTTCTGCAATTTCCGGAACCTTCAACATTATCTTGTCACTGGCTGTGGTGACGTCTGTACCGAACAGACCTACCATGGCTGCGCTCATCTGGTTGGCACTGAAGGCTTTTTCCGGCCAGGCCGCGGCCCATAACGCGCGCGGCATGGTTGCCACTGCCAGCAGCGCAAGGCATCCCTTTATCAGGGCTCTTCTTGTGGTTTGCATTCCAATCTCCAAAAATACGTGTGTAGGGTTAAAGCGTGTATAAATACTGTACGATCAATTCAACCTCTTCGCGGCTGAGTATCCCGTGCCGTCCAAATGGCGGCATCCTGGTATCAGGGTTGCGTATCGTTGCATCCCAAATTTGCTCACGCAGCTTGTCCTCATCAGGAAAACGGGCCTTCATCGCCAACAATGGTGGCCCGATGTTACCCGGCAGTTCTCCATCTGCAATCGCATGGCATGCCAGGCAGTTGCCCCTGGCACGCTCCATAACGAGCGCTTTTCCATCCACAGCCTGAGCATCTGTCTTTGCCTCAGACACAACGGCTAACAACATCAACAAAACGGTAAGAACCGTTCGCGAGCACCGTCTGTCAGGAATGTCGGGCGCACTAAAAAATCCGGCCTTTTCAGTCATCAGGTAAAAAGACGACTCACCGACCCGCTTTATTCCCACTACTTCATTTCCCGATACAAAAGCTGGAAAAAATGGCCCCCAACAAATCATCCGGTAAATATTCACCGGTTATTTCTCCAAGCGCCTTCTGTGCCAGGCGCAGTTCTTCAGCCAGCGTTTCCGGTGCATTGAATTTTTCCAGTTGCTGATGACCACCGGTTACGTGCTCAAGTGTCCGCTGCAGCGCATCAATGTGACGCACACGTGCTGAAAAGCTGCCGCCCTCTCCGGTAGGTGCACCGACCGAGTTTTTGATAAGCCCCGTCAACCTTTCCAGTCCCTGCCCGGTTTTAGCAGAAACCCAGACCCTCAGGCCGGCTTCATCCAGCAGGGGTTTACCGTTTGTCAGATCAATCTTGTTATGCACTTCTATGCAGGGAATGTTTGGTGGTACTTCTGACCTCAACGCCAACTGTGAATCCAGTGGCTCGCTCGCATCTATTACCAACAAAGCAAGATCAGCTGATGCCAGCGATGCTCGCGCCCGGCGCACCCCTTCGGCCTCGATGGGGTCTTTTGATTCCCGTATGCCCGCTGTGTCGGCCACATGCACAGGTAATCCAGCCAATGAAATATGCTCGCGTAAAACATCCCGGGTGGTACCAGGAACCTCTGTAACAATCGCAGAATCACGCCCGGCAAGCGCATTGAGCAGGCTGGATTTTCCTGCGTTGGGCTGCCCGGTGATAGTGACATTGATGCCATCACGCAACCGTTGCCCTTCTTGCGCCTGGCCCAACAGAGCCCGCAACCGCTCACCAGCCTGCGTGACCCTCTCCAACACATCACTGTCGGTCAGAAAGTCGATTTCTTCATCCGGAAAGTCCATTGCTGCTTCCACGAACACACGCAGATCAATGAGCTCTTGTTGCAGTTTGTTGACCTGGTCTGAAAAAACACCCTGCAATGAGCGCTGTGCTGCCCGCGCGGAGGCTTCGGTGCCGGACGCAATCAAATCCGCTATGGCTTCCGCCTGGGCCAGGTCAAGCTTATTATTCAGAAATGCTCGCTCGGAAAACTCTCCCGGGCGGGCAGGTCGCACACCGAGAGAGAGCAGCCTCGACATCAACATTTGCAATATCTGTGGGCCACCATGGCCCTGGAATTCCAGAACGTCCTCACCTGTGAATGAAGCCGGCGCGGAAAACAGGATGGCAATACCAGAGTCCAACACTTGGCCCTGCGCGTCCAGAAAATGTGCAAAATGTGCTCGCCGGGTCTGTAGCAAGGTGTCGAGCACCTGCTCTGCTAGCCTTGTGCAAAGCGGCCCGGAAACGCGTATCACACCCACCCCGCCCACCCCAGGCGGGGTGGCGATCGCACCAATAGTATCGGTGGTAACGGGTTTCTTGCCCTGACCATTCATCAGGACAGCTTAATGGAAACAGGCGACCAGTTCAGCCCGGGGCACGTAAATCTCTACTGGCTAAACGGGGCAATTCCCTAGCGTTAACCCGCGGCCTCTATTTTGCGCGTGATGTACCACTGCTGGGCCAACGACAAACCGGCATTGGTTGCCCAGTACAACACCAGGCCCGCCGGGAAGAAAGCAAACATGAATGAGAAACCAATCGGCATAAATTGCATGATCTTGCGCTGCATCGGATCCATGCCGGCCGTTGGCGTCAACCGTTGGGTCAGCATCATGAAGGCAGCATTCAGTACCGGCAAAATAAAATACGGATCGCGCGCAGTGAGGTTGTCTATCCACAGGATAAACGGCGCCTGTCGTAATTCGACCGATTCAAGCAACACCCAGTAGAGTGCTATAAAAATGGGTATTTGAACCAGTATCGGCAAACAGCCACCCAACGGATTTACCTTTTCCGTTTTGTACATTTCCATCATGGCCTGGCTCATGCGCTGCCGGTCATCACCGTAACGCTCTTTGAGTTGCTCTATCCGGGGTTGCAGTTTGCGCATTCTGGCCATCGAGCGATACTGTGCTTCGGTCAGTTTGAAAAATGCCAGTTTGATCAACACGGTGAGCAACAGTATTGCCCAGCCCCAGTTGTTGGTCACCGTATGGATTTTCGATAACAACCAATACAGCGGTTTTGAAAACACGGTGAATATGCCGTAATTTACAGTATGGCCCAGGCCCGGGGCTACCTCTCCCAATAAATCCTGTAGTTTGGGCCCGACATACAAGCGACTTTCAAACTCATGGCTGGTGCCAGCACCAACCTCAACGCTTGGTGATACTGCCCGGGCTATATAACGGGGCAGACCGGTTGGCGTGTAAACTTGCGTTGAGTAGCTATTGACCTGCTCGGCCGGTGGAATCCAGGCAGCAAAAAAGTAATGCTGCACCATGGCCAGCCAGCCACCATTAAAACTGCGGCTGAACGGTTCTTCAGCAACATCATCAAACTTAACCTTCTCAAACTTCTCGTCCGGACTATAAAAGCCTATACCGAAGAAGCTGTAGCGACCGGGGTTGGTAAACCCGCCGTCATCCTGGTTCGGAGGAACGGACCGTTGCAGTTGGTCATAACGGCTGCCCGTCCAGGTTTCTCCACTGGCATTTGTCAGCGTATGGCGCACGGCTATGTCGTACTTGCTGCGCTTGAAGATAAAGGTCTTGGTGACCTTGACACCACTGTCATCGCTCCAGGTCAGCGGTACCCGAATCTCGTCAGCCCCCGGGCTTAATGTATAACGCGTGCGATCCGAACGATAAATGCTGGTATGGTTTGGCGCTGCCTGCTGGCTCAACAGCCCTGATTGGGCAATGAACAGATTCGGGCCACCACCACTAAGGAGGTCGACCTTAACCCCCGGAACCTCCAATACCTCGGGATAATTCAGTAACTTGGCGCTTACCAGTGTGCCGCCCGTAAGATCAATGCTGACCTCCAGCACATCGGTTGTGACAACCAGAAGCTCTCCGACACCTTTCATCATCGTTTGTTGGGCATCACCCTGTGAGTCGTTAACGGTTGTTCTGCCGGCCTGATTTGCCGCGTTACCTGCCGCTTGTGGCTGCGGCAAATCACCATCGTCAGGCACGTTGTTTGCCTGCGGACCAGGCACCGTAGAGGTTTCAAAAACGGGGTTTGTGCTATTGGCTGCAGACTCTGACTGGGGGCCATAGTCTTTTTGCCATTCTACCCACATCAGGTAGGACATAACGATCAGTCCCATGAACAGCATCGGGCGAAGATTTGCCATTATCTCGTATCCTTGGTAGCTTTATCCGGCTTACCGGGTCGCAGCTTTTCTGGTCAATTTTTGCCAATGTGTATGAAGCTCTTCGATCAACACATTGTTGCTTTGGTTTGCCGCTTGCGCGGTTGGCAACACAACAAAATCCAAAGCTGTTTCCTGTCTTTTTTCTGCCGCTGGTTCGGCACCCATCTGTTTACGAAAGCTTTCGCGTATCAGGCGCTTGATCCGGTTGCGACCAACGGCTCTGCGGCAAGCCTTTTTTGATACCGCCATACCAAGGCGATGGCCAGAAAATTCATTTGGCCTTGCCAGTATGCGGAAGCAGTTGTCACCAGAGCGGTAAGGCTGCTGAAAAACCCGCTTGAATTCAGCTGGCCGCAGCAGTCGGGACTGTCTGGTAAACGCTTGCTTTAACAAATGATCAGCGTCAGGTTTTTCAGGCTGTTAAACGCTTGCGACCCTTGGCGCGACGGGCGTTTACAACGGCGCGGCCACCACGGGTTGCCATGCGCGCGCGAAAGCCGTGCCGACGGGCGCGTTTTAAAAGGCTTGGCTGAAAAGTACGTTTCATTTTTTTGAACCTCTACAAATTCTGTTATAGCTGCTTTTCTGTTAATACAAGCAGCCGAGACAAGAGGCGAATGGTATCCCGTATAGGCATATCATTCAAGCGAATAGCCAAACAATATTGACCTTTACGTGGTTGTTTTTTCAACAGTAGCCAAGCTATCCACAGCACGTTAGACTAAGTGCTTAACGGACTACATACGGACTCAAACCCTCTACCGTTCGTCAGCGAGCCATACGACCCTTCGTATCCCGCTGAAAACTATAACAAAACCGGCAGGAAATGAATGATAATACATTGTGCCGGACAACATAACACCCTATTGGCTTGAACGCGGCATGGCGCAAAACAACTGGCATCTTTGTCTTCAGCATCTTGAGCGGGAATTACCGACTGAAGATATGAATACATTCATTCGCCCGCTCGAGGTCATCAGTAACAAAAACCGTGTCCGCCTGCTTGCACCCAACGCATATGTCAGCGACTACATAGCAACCAACTTTCTTGAACGAATTCGGGATATTTTCGAACACCTGGGGGTTTCCCGGGATACCGTGAGTATCGAAGAGGGCTTGCCGGCGGTTGCCGCTGACAGCAGCAATAACCCACCCCCGCGGCACACCGAGCGCAACAAGTCCGGGCTCAATAACCGCTATCGCTTTGATAATTTCGTCCTGGGTAAGTCCAATGAGCTGGGCTTCGCCGCTGCATCTCAAATTGCACAAAAACCCGGTGATGCCTATAACCCCCTGCTGCTCTATGGCAGCACCGGGCTGGGGAAAACACACCTGCTGCACGCTATTGGCAATGCCATTCACCAACAGAACCCGGCGACCAAGGTCCTGTACCTGGACTCAGAGCGCTTTGTCAGTGGCATGATTCAGGCATTGCGCCACGGGGCTATTGATGAGTTTAAAAAGCACTACCGTTCTGCGGGTGCTTTACTGATCGATGATATTCAGTTTTTCGCAGGCAAGAAAAGCTCCCAGGAAGAGTTTTTTCATACTTTCAATGCATTACTGGATAGCAAACAACAAATAGTCCTTACTTGTGACCGTTACCCCAAGGAGGTTGAAGGTCTGGAGTCCCGGCTTCGTTCCCGCTTTGGCTGGGGCCTGACAGTCGCTATTGAACCACCCGATTTCGAAACCCGGGTTGCCATCCTGCAAAACAAGGCCCAGGAAAGGGGTATTCAACTGGATGACAATGTAGCATTCCTGATTGCCAAGCGCCTGCAGTCCCATGTCCGCGACCTGGAGGGGGCTCTGAACCAGTTAATTGCCAACGCGCGTTTCTCTGGCCGGGAAATCACCGAAAACTTTACCCGTGAGGTTTTGCGTGATCTGTTAAATGTCCACGACAGGTTGATAACCATTGAGAATATTCAGAGGTCTGTCTGTGACTATTACAAGATCCGGGTTTCAGAGTTACTATCCAAACGCAGACCGAGAAGCATTGCCCGGCCCAGACAGATGGCCATGGCTCTGGCGAAAGAGCTGACCCAACACAGTCTGCCTGAAATTGGAGATGCTTTTGGCGGGCGTGACCACACAACGGTTATACACGCCTGCCGCAAGATACAGGAATTGTGTGAAACAGATGGCCGTTTGCGGGAAGATAAGGTTAAATTATTGCGCCTCTTGACCACTTGAAACAATGTGGAGCAATTCGGGGATAATAGTTGAACAACTTGTGGATAAAACGCTTTCTGTTTGGAGTCGAATTTAGCTCCACAGGTTATACACAGCTTTAAGCTGTATAATCACACAACACGTGTTTTGTATATGTTGTTGATAACAAACGTTTATTATAACTTATTAACTTATTAACAGGGCTTACAACTACTACTGCTTATATATATAATTTTTTAAAGAGCAGTAATAAAAGGAACAGGTCATGAAATTCAGTATTTCCAGGGAAGCGTTTCTGCAGCCACTCAGTCAGGTTATTGGGGTCGTTGAACGCCGTCAGACGCTGCCGGTATTGGCAAACTTCATGCTGGTCACCCGTGATGGGCAGTTAACCGTAACCGGTACCGATATGGAAGTTGAGCTGATCTCTACCGTGTCGGCTGATGTTTCCAGTGATGGGGAAATTACTGTTCCAGCACGCAAGCTGGTCGATATCATGAAAGCCCTGCCAGATGGGGCCAATGTCACTTTCAGTGTCAGTGACGAAAAAGTAACGCTGTCGGCCGGGCGTAGCCGCTTTACGCTATCGACACTGCCAGCATCTGAATTTCCGGCAACTGATCAGGTAGAAACGTTAGAAAATATTCGAGTTAACGAAGCCGACCTGAAGAACATGATGGACAAAACCTCATTTGCAATGGCTAACCAGGATGTCCGTTATTATCTGAATGGCCTGCTGTTTGATTTTGATGGTCAACAGCTTAAAGCGGTTGCGACAGATGGCCACCGGCTGGCTGTTTGTGATTTGGTGGGTGCTGTTGACATCACCAGCGACCGGCAGTTAATCGTACCGCGTAAAGGCGTTATGGAGTTGGTAAGAATGCTGTCAGCGGACGAAGAGGAAGAGGTAACGCTGGCGATTGGCAGGAACCACATCAGGCTGGTCAAAGGCAACACGACGTTTACCTCAAAACTGGTTGATGGCCGCTTTCCAGACTATAAAGCAGTCATTCCAGTGGGTGCGGACAAGCAGATGTTGGTTGACAGGGCTGTTTTCACCCAGGCTTTGCTGCGTGCGTCTATTTTGTCAAATGAAAAGTATAAAGGCGTGAAGCTGGAGGCAGAGGGCTCTACCATCAAGATCATTGCGCACAACCCGCAACATGAAGAAGCGGTTGAAGAGATCGAGGCAGAATTGAATTTTGACCGGCTGGCAGTGGGGTTTAACGTGACTTACTTACTGGATGCTTTGCTGGCGATTGAAACCGAGCAGGTTTCCCTTGAGCTGATTGACGCCAACAGCAGTTGCCTGGTTTCTGCGCCCGATTCTGATGTTAACAGGCACGTGGTAATGCCGTTAAAGCTCTAGTCTCGGGTTCCCGGAAATATGTGGGTTAAATCCCTTGATATCAATAACTTAAGAAATATTTCATCAGCCCGGATAAGCCTTCATCCAGGCCTGAACTGTTTTACAGGCAGCAATGGTGCGGGAAAAACCAGCATTCTCGAAGCGCTTGCTGTTTTATCCAAAGGACGCTCTTTCCGGGCGGGCCAGGTTAGCTCATTAATCGGGCCTGAACAACCGCATTTTCAGATTATCAGTAAGATAGAAAGCCAGGCAGGAAAACAGCATCAGGTTGGTATGCAGCGTGGATCAGAACAATGGTCCGCCCGTCACAATGGTGAAGATGTGTCCCAGCTAAGTGACCTTACCGCGCTGCTGCCCTTTGTCCTGCTGGAGCCCAGTAGCCACACGCTGATCAGTGGGCCGCCTGACGGTCGCAGAAAATATATGGATTGGGGTGTGTTTCACGTGAAACACAGCTACCTCATTTTATGGCGCCGTTACAATCGGGCGCTTAAACAAAGAAATGCAGCACTACGCCAGTCTGATCGACACGTTATTGACAGCCTGAGCCCACAACTTGCCGCGTTGGGTGAGCAATTGCACCAGGCGCGCGAGCTTTACACAAACCAATTGACGGGCATATTGCAACAAAACCTGACCAGGTTTAACCAGACCCTTAAAAGTGCAGGTCTCAGTTATCGTAAGGGCTGGGCAGGGGAAAGCCTTGATGCTGCCCTTGAGCAATCTTTGCAACGGGACACGGAGAGAGGACTGACGGGCCCGGGCCCGCATAAGGCAGACCTGATTCTGACCCTGGATGGTGTGGCAGCCAGGGAGCGCCTCTCGCGCGGAGAGCAGAAAGCCATGACCGCAGCGATGATTCTGGCCCAGGCGGAGATGATTTGTGACACCGGAGAGCGCCCCGCCCTGTTGTTGGATGACCTGTCGTCGGAATTAGACGAAGAACACCTTTGCAAAGTGTTGACGGCCGGTCTGGCGCTGGGAGCACAGGTCTGGTTGACAGGTACCGGTATACCGCCCCCGCTACTGGACGGCGTCACAGAATATGCCATGTTTCACGTGGAACGCGGGGTTGTGGTTCCACGATAGAAGAAACAACCCTGAGCTGGGTTAAAAGGCGTTAAAACAAGCATTTATTGCTTGAAAATGCTATAGTAACAAACATATTTCAGCGTATTATCACCCGCAACCAGTCACACCAATCCGCCATGTTCAGTGGTGGCAAATGGCTGGTTTAAGCCGGGATACAGAGGCGGTATGAGTAAGCAAGAATACGATTCCACAAACATCAAAGTCCTGAAGGGTCTGGACGCGGTTAGAAAACGCCCGGGTATGTATATTGGTGATACAGATGATGGTACCGGTTTGCATCACATGGTGTTTGAGGTTGTAGATAACTCTGTCGATGAGGCCCTGGCTGGACATTGTGACGCTATCAAGGTGGTCATAGAGCTTGGTGGCACTGTCTGTGTATCGGACAATGGGCGGGGTATACCTGTTGATATACACGAAGAAGAAGGCCGTTCGGCGGCTGAGGTCATCATGACGGTGCTGCACGCAGGTGGAAAGTTTGATGACAACTCCTATAAGGTTTCCGGTGGTCTGCATGGTGTAGGTGTTTCAGTGGTGAATGCGCTGTCGGAAAAACTGGAGTTAACCGTATTCCGTGATGGTCATGTGTGGCGGCAGGACTACGAAATGGGTGAACCGGTGGCGCCTTTGCGTAAAGCGGGTGAAACAACAAAAACCGGTACAGAGTTACGCTTCCTGCCAAGTACAGAGATCTTCTCAGACACGGTATTCCACTACGATATACTTGCTAAGCGCCTGAGAGAACTAAGCTTTTTAAATTCTGGCGTCCGCATAGAACTGTATGATGAGATTACCCAGAAACAGGATATATTTGAATATGAGGGCGGCATAAGGTCTTTTGTTGAGCATATCGGGCGCAAGAAAACCCAGTTGCACCCTACGGTGGTCTATTTTAAAAAGACCGCCAATGATATTCATGTCGAGGTTGCAATGCAGTGGACGGACGCTTACCAGGAAAACGTTTTTTGCTTCACCAATAATATTCCTCAACGCGATGGTGGCGCCCACCTCGCCGGCTTCAGGGCGGCCTTAACCCGCACGATGAATCAATACATTGAAGAGTCTGGGGCCGCGAAGAAGAATAAGGTTTCCATGACGGGTGATGATGCGCGGGAAGGACTGATCGCAGTGCTGTCCGTGAAAGCGCCAGACCCCAAGTTCTCCTCCCAGACCAAAGATAAGCTGGTGTCTTCGGAGATCAAGCCGGTTGTTGAATCGCTGGTGTCGTCAAATTTGCGAGACTTCATGCTGGAGAACCCGGTCGAAGCCAAGACCATAACAATGAAGGCTGTTGATGCTGCCCGGGCACGAGAGGCGGCGCGAAAAGCGCGGGATATGACGCGCAGAAAAGGCGTGTTGGATATAGCTGGCTTACCGGGAAAACTGGCAGACTGCCAGGAAAAGGATCCTGCGCTATCAGAGCTTTTTCTCGTCGAAGGAGACTCGGCAGGTGGTTCCGCAAAGCAGGGAAGAAACAGGAAAACGCAGGCAATTCTGCCACTTAAGGGAAAAATTCTTAATGTAGAAAAGGCCCGGTTTGATAAAATGCTGTCTTCCGCTGAAGTGGGAACCCTGATCACGGCATTGGGTTGTGGTATTGGCAGAGACGAATTTGATATTGAAAAGTTGCGCTATCACACCATCATCATCATGACGGATGCTGACGTGGATGGTTCGCACATCCGGACATTGCTGTTGACCTTCTTTTACCGCCAGATGCCCCAACTGATCGAGCGTGGCCATATCTATATTGGCCAACCACCACTTTATAAGATAAAGCAGGGAAAGCAGGAGCACTATCTTAAAGATGATGCTGAAATGAACGAGTATATGCTGGCGAGGGCAATGGACAATGCGTCATTGGTGCATGATCCGGATGCGCCGCCATTGAGCGGCGAGGCGCTGGAAGGCTTGATGCGCGACTATATGGCCGTAAAGGTCGCAAACAGCCGGTTAGCGCTTCGCTATGACTCGTTATTTTTAGAACAACTTGTTGATGTTAAAGGTTTTTCATCGTCATGGGATCAACAGGAAGCCGAGCAGTGGTGTGCCGGTGTGCGAGACAAAATGAACCTGTCATCACCACCCAGCATCAACTACGATCTGCAACCTGAAATGGCCGCTGAAGGCTATGACCTGGTACTCAGCAAAACAACCTACGGTGTTGTAGAAACAACCCGGCTTGGCCGTGAGTTTTTCCGTTCACCGGAATACCGCCTGATTCGAAAGCTGGCGGATACCCTTTATGAGCTCATCCAGGATGGTGCAAGTGTTCACCGTGGAAAAGGCGAACAGGCGGTCGCAAGTTTTGCTGAGGTTCATGACTGGTTATTGGCAGAGGGCCGCAAAGGGCGGACCTTCCAGCGTTTCAAGGGCCTGGGTGAAATGAACCCTGAGCAACTGTGGGATACAACAGTCAACCCGGAAACCCGCCGCCTGCTTAAGGTGACGATTGAAGATGTTGTTGCTGCTGATGAAATCTTCACCACACTGATGGGTGATGAGGTTGAGCCAAGGCGTGAGTTTATAGAGAAAAACGCGCTTTACGTTACCAACCTGGATATCTGATTAGCGCTGAAGGAACGATAAATTTATCGCCCGTCAGGCAATCAAAGCCAGGTTGGCAACCCGGTCGAACAGCCCCTTAAGCTGACACAGCAGGCTCAGACGGTTCAGGCGCACGTCTGAATCCTCATCCATCACCATCACGTGTTCAAAAAAAGCGTCAATAGCTGGTGACAAAGCGGCTAACTGTTCAAGTGCTGCGCGGTAGTCGCCGCCCTTAAAAAAAGCATCGATCCTGGTTGATATGTTGTTAATGTCTGTAAACAGGCGCCCTTCTTCGTCGATAACAAACAAACTATCATCCACGACCCCACTTGCAGTTTGTTCAGACTTGCGCAAAATATTGCTAATTCGTTTATTGGCCTCAACCAGGCCCGCAGAAACATCCAGAAGCATAAAGGCCTGCAATGCCGCCAGCCGGGTGGAGAGATCGGGTAAGGTACCCAGTGGCGCATCAAGTGCCGCACTGATCAGGTTTGTAGCATAACCCTGTTCGCGCAAATAGTGACGTAGTCGCTCCAGAATAAAATGCCGCAATTCGGCCATGGCATCAGCAGAAAGGGCCAGCTGGTCTTCTATTACCAGTGCTGATATAGCCAGTACCCTATCCAGCTCAATAAGTATTTCGCCATCAAGCAAAAGCCTTACAACACCAAGCGCAGCGCGACGTAGCGCAAAGGGGTCTTTGTTGCCGGAAGGCTTAAGTCCGGTAGCAAAGATCCCCGCCAGCGTATCCAGCCGGTCGGCCAGCGCCACCACCTTGGCAACTTCGTGAGTGGGCAGGCGATCACCTGAAAATGCCGGCAGATAGTGCTCCCCAATTGCCAGGGCAACCACCTTGTCCTCACCGCTTTGCAGGGCGTAATAGCGCCCCATTGTTCCCTGTAGCTCCGGAAACTCTCCGACCATTTGGCTGACAAGGTCGCACTTACACAAACATGCTGCGCGTTCGCAAGCGCTTGCATCTATGCTGATTTCTTCGGCTATTTTCTTCGAAATAGAAGCAATACGCTTCGATTTGTCCCCAACAGACCCCAACTTATTTTGAAACACAATACGATCCAGCAACGGCAACCAGTTTTCGATCGGCCGCTTATTGTCCTGCTCCCAAAAGAACCGGGCGTCTGCAAGCCGTGGCCGGATGACCCGCTCAAAACCGGCCTGGACCGCGGAAAAATCCGTGCTCTCAAGGTTGGCCACCGTAATAAAACGTGCCAGAAGAGAACCGGTTTTCAAGTCTGTTACAGGGAAGAACTTTTGGTGATCCTGCATGCTGGCAACAAGGGCTTCGGCGGGAACATCAAGAAACTCGTTGTCAAAGCTGCCCAATAAAGAATGCGGCCATTCAACCAGGTTGGTGACCTCTTCAAGCAGGCTGGAGTTTATCAAAGCCTTGCCGCCGGCCTTTTCACCCAGCGCAATTGCCTGCTGTTCGATTATGCCTTTGCGTTTGTCTTGATCTGCCAGGACGTAAGCAGACTCCAATACCTGCTGATAATTTGTGGCGGTATCGATCTCGTGCGGGCCGGGGCTGTGAACCCGGTGGCCGCGGGTGAAGCGGCCTGCCTGCAGGCCAAACAACCAGCCATCAACCACTTCTTGACCGTGCAGCACCACCAACCAGTGAACGGGCCGGACAAAACTGAACGTATTGTCAGCCCAGCGCATCGGTTTGGCTACCGGCAACCCGGCCAGTGCTTTTTCCAGCATGGGAAAGAGCCGGTCCTGTAGTGGCTCGCCCGGCTTTTCAATACGGCAATACAGCCACTCACCCTTGTCGGTCTTAACGGTTTCGAGTTCGTCAAGCTGTTTGCCAACAGAGCGCGCAAAGCCGATGGCTGCGGGGGTGGCTTTATTCTCAGCATCATACGCAGCTGCAACAGCGGGACCGCGACGCTCAAGCACCTGATCCGGTTGTCGTGCCGCAACAGCTGACATCTGCAGGGCAAGGCGCCGGGGGGTGTAAAAAAAGTGGCTTAAGTTCGAATCGAACTCAAAACCAGCTTTTTCCAGTTGCGCGGAAAAAGCGGAAAAAAGAGATTTACCCAGCGAGGCCAGAGACTTTGGCGGCAACTCTTCGCAGCCCAGCTCAATCAGCAAGTCAGCGCAAGCCTGTGGTTTGGCTTTACTCATCACCACTCTCCTTAAGTCCGGGGAACCCCAGCGACTCGCGGCGCGCATAATACGCCTCGGCAACCAGCCGTGACAGGTTTCTGACCCGCAGGATAAAGCGCTGGCGCTCGGTAACTGAAATTGCGCGGCGTGCATCAAGCAGGTTGAAAGTATGTGAGGCCTTCAGTACTTGCTCATAGGCAGGCAGTGGCAGGTCAAGCTCAACCAGTTTGGCGGCTTCCTTTTCACAGGTATCAAACCAGGCAAACAGGGCCTCAATATCGGCATGTTCGAAGTTATAGGTGGACTGCTCCACTTCATTTTGGTGAAAAACCTCACCGTAGGTCACTTTTCTGCCGCCGACATCGGTCCATACCAGGTCGAAAATGCTGTCAACATTCTGCAGATACATCGCCAGACGCTCGAGGCCATAGGTGATTTCACCCAGCACCGGCCGGCACTCAAGACCCCCGGCTTGCTGGAAATACGTGAACTGGGTAACCTCCATGCCGTTGAGCCAAACCTCCCAGCCCAGGCCCCAGGCGCCCAGTGTCGGGGACTCCCAGTTGTCCTCCACAAAACGAATATCGTGAACAGCCGGGTCGATTCCAATAGCCTTAAGGGAACCCAGGTAGCGCTCCTGGATATCTTCCGGGGAGGGCTTCATCACCACCTGATACTGGTAATAGTGTTGCAAGCGGTTGGGGTTCTCGCCATAGCGGCCGTCTGTAGGACGTCTGCATGGCTGCACATAGGCGGCATTCCACGGCTCCGGACCGATAGACCGCAGGAATGTTGCCGGGTGGAAAGTTCCTGCACCAACCTCCAGATCAAGCGGTTGAACCAGCACGCAACCCTGTTCCGCCCAATAGGTTTGCAGGCGGTTGATAAAATCCTGAAAAGTCATGAAAATCCCGAGCCAATAGATCAGGTAGTATAGCCAAGGGCGGCCTAAGACAGAAGATGATTGGAGCAAAAAGCATTGAAACAGATCACATTGATCAAGACCGGCAGCACGATCCCTGAAATCAAGCGGCAACACGGGGACTTTGAAGACTGGTTTATGGCGGGCCTTGGCGTTTCCGGCCTGCAGTTGGTGGAGGTCTATCGGGATCAACAGCTGCCGGCTTTAGACGAAACCGAAGCCGTGGTTATTACGGGGTCTGCGGCGATGGTCTCGCACCGGGAAGGCTGGAGCGAGGCGACTGCGGCGTGGTTACGACAAGTCGTGCAGGCCGACTTACCGGTGCTGGGGGTTTGTTACGGCCACCAATTGCTGGCCCAGGCCCTCGGAGGCAAGGTCGGGCTAAACCCAAATGGCCGTCAGATTGGGACGGTGACAGGGTGGCAGCTCGCTGCAGCTAAGGCCGACCCCTTATTGGGCCATCTGCCGCTGCAGTATGCAGCGCAAACCTCTCATTCTGAAGCCGTGCTGGAATTACCGAGTGGCGCTGAGCTACTGGCCAGCAGCCCACTGGCAGAAAACTTTGCCATCCGTTTTTCACAAAAGGCCTGGGGAGTGCAGTTTCATCCGGAGTTCAGCGTGCCGGTTATGACGGAATATATCAGGCGGCGTGCGGACGACATTCGGAAGGAAGGATTGAGCCCTGAGCAATTGCTTGGAGAGGTTACGGCGGCAGACCTGTCGCAGACCGTTTTACAGAAATTTGTAGAAATTTCCACCCGGAACTGAGTTCCGGAAGAATTACTTTGCAACCGTAACCTCAAAAACAACCCCATCAATACCGGTGATCCTGACGGCTGAGCCGGCCGGCAGGTCCGGCCCCTTGACCCGCCAGGTTGAATCATCCATCGTCACCTTGCCAACACCGTTGTTAATCGGTTCGGAAAGGGTCAGGATCCGGCCGATATACTGGTGCCCGCGGCGGTTCAGATTGGGCTGGTCGGTTAACTGGGGGTGTGATTCGCGGTATTTCCGCCAAACAAAAATGGCGACCACCGAGGTAATTCCGAACAACACCAGCTGGGATTCCAGCGGGATCGACGGGAACACCAGCAGGATCATGCCGACGGCTGCGGCAGCTATCCCCAACCACAGAAAGAAAAAAGCCGGAGCGGTCAATTCAAGGATCAACAGGAGGCCGGCAAGAATCCACCAGTGCCAGAATACAATAGGATCAAGCGTTGCGAGCATACTCAGGAATCCTTCGCCGGCCTATCCGAAAGAGTGGCTTTGGCTATCTCGGTAATGCCCGCCAGGCTGCCCAGAATGCCGGTTGTTTCCATCGGTAGCAACAGGGTTTTCTGGTTTGGGCTGGTGGCAAATTCCTTCAGAGCCTCAACGTATTTTTGGGCGATAAAATAATTTATCGCTTGTAAATCGCCAGCGGCAATCGCCTCGGAAACCATGGTGGTAGCCTTTGCTTCAGCCTCCGCGGAGCGCTCGCGGGCTTCAGCGTCCCGGAAAGCGGCCTCTCTACGGCCTTCGGCATCAAGAACGATGGCTTGTTTCTCGCCTTCGGCACGCAGGATTTCTGCCTGCCGGAAACCTTAAGCTTCCAGAATATTGGCGCGTTTTTCACGCTCTGCTTTCATCTGCCGCGCCATGGCGTTGACCAGATCCATTGGCGGGGAAATATCTTTGATTTCAATACGGGTCACTTTCAACCCCCATGGGGTGGTTGCATCATCCACGACATTGAGCAGCTTGGCGTTGATGGTGTCGCGCTTGGAAAGCGCGTCATCCAGGTCCATGGAACCCAGCACGGTACGGATGTTGGTCATGGTCAGGTTCAGCACCGCGTGCTCGAGGCGATAAACCTCGTAAGCCGCTTTGGCGGCGTCCAGCACCTGGAAGAAAACCACACCGTCAACAGTCAACACGGCATTGTCTTTGGAAATCACTTCCTGCGAAGGCACATCCAGTACGCGTTCCATCATATTCACGCGCTGCCCGATCCGGTTTACGAATGGAATCATGATGTGAAAACCAGGCGTGAACGTGGAACTGTAACGACCAAACCGCTCAATGGTATATTCGTACCCCTGTTTGACGATAATGATGGACTTGTTTAGAAAAATGACCGCGAGAATTACCACGATGACTGCCCAGATCAATGTGTTGTCAAACATCTTTAGCCCTCTTTTTGCGCTTGAAAGTGCAGGATGGCAGACGCGTCGATCGCTTGAGCCCTGTCCTGTTGAAAGGATAGCAGAGCCCTCGTTAAAACGGATGCGCCAGAAGTCACTGACTGTGTTATCCGGACCACAGCAGCATGTTAGCAGCGTGCCGTGATGAGCGACCATCAGGATCGGCTGTTTGCCAAAAACCGGGCGGTCACCAGCGGTTTCCGTTTTGATGAGAAAGTTGTGCGGGTGTTCCCGGACATGATCAGCCGCTCAGTTCCCGGCTATGAACTGGTGGTGCCGATGATTGGTATGCTGGCCCGGCGGTACGCCCAACCGGGGTCAAAGATCTATGACCTGGGTTGTTCTTTAGGTGCAGCCAGTCAGGCAATGGCTGCTGCGGTAAGGGCGGAAGGGGTTGAAATTATTGCCGTGGATAACGCTGCAGCAATGGTTGCTCAATGCCGTCAGCACATGGCCGAACACAGCGTCGGCACCCCCATTGAGGTGCGGTTGGAAAATATGCTGGACACCGTTATTGAAGATGCTTCCGTAGTGGTTCTCAACTTTACCCTGCAGTTTCTTGATCGTGGCCAGCGCCAGGCGCTTGTTGACCGGGTAGCGGAGGGCATGCGCAGTGGCGGGGCATTGCTTATCTCTGAAAAAATCTGTTTTGACGATCCCGTCGAGCATCAGGATCAAACCGCATGGCACCATGACTTCAAACGCACGCAAGGTTATTCCGACCTGGAGATAGCCCAAAAACGTAATGCACTTGAAGACGTGTTGCAACCGGATACCGAAGCCCGGCACATTGAACGGCTGCAGCAAGCCGGCCTGGTTCGGGTGCGCCGCTGGTTTCAATGCTTCAGTTTTGCCAGTTATGTTGCTTTTCGCTGATGGCTGTCGCACAAGATAACCACCTGCAAGTAAACCCTTACCGCCGCCTGGATATGGGCCAGGCCACGCTGTCTGCATTGGCATGGCAGCGCTTAAGAACCAGTACACACGGTGATTTGCAGCGTTGGTTGGAAGCCATTGAGGCCTTGCCGGAGGGCCGTTCTGATGCAGACCTGACAGGGCCTGCCCCGGTACTGGGGCGGCCGGCCGACGAGCCGGAACAGTTGGGCGGGCTGTTGTTTGAGCTACACCCCTGGCGCAAAGGCCCGTTGGTTTTGGGCGGAGTAAGTATTGATACTGAGTGGCGCTCAGACTGGAAGTGGGACCGGATCGCCCCCCATATTGACCTCGTAGAACATCAGGTTCTGGATATCGGCTGTGGCAACGGGTATTTTGGGCTGCGCATGCTGGGTGCAGGGGCAAAACGGGTGGTGGGCATTGATCCGACCATGGTGTTCGTCATGCAATGGCTGGCCATGCAGAAACTGGCGCCCGACCTGAAAAACTTTGTTTTGCCGCTGGGCATTGAGGAGTTACCGCCGGACACGGGTGGTTTTGACAGCGTGTTTTCAATGGGTGTGTTGTACCACCGCCGTGACCCGGTGGGGCATTTGCGAAGGCTGGCACGCCTGGCACGTCCTGGCGGCCAGATTGTTCTGGAGACGCTGGTGCTGGAAACGGAGGGTGCAACCCTGCTGGAGCCACAGGGTCGTTATGCGCGTATGCGAAATGTACACGCCGTTCCGTCCCTGGCTTATTTACAGGGATGGCTGGTACAGGCGGGCCTGGCGGAAGCCAGGGTGATGGATGTAAGCAGGACGACCGTCAACGAGCAGCGCAGCACGGAATGGATGACTTTCGAATCACTGCGGGAGAGCCTTAATGAGAAGGACCCGGCGCTGACCACTGAAGGACACCCTGCCCCGGTACGGGCGGCATTGTTAATAAATGTGCAGCATTCGCTGCTTTGATTAAACCATGCGGTAATTCAGCGGTCACAGAACCTTACAGGCGGAGAAAGCAACGCATGATTCATCTGGAAAAAATCAGCCGCATCTACCAAATTGGTAATCAATCCATTCACGCGCTGGACACGATTGACCTGGATATCGCGGCAGGTGAGTTTGTTGCCATCATGGGACGTTCCGGCTCCGGCAAGTCAACGCTGCTGAATATGCTGGGTTGCATGGACCGGCCGGATGAAGGTGAATATTTTCTGGACAACAACAAGATTAGCGCCATGGATGATGATGCGCTGTCGGATGTGCGAAACCGTTACATGGGTTTCGTTTTTCAAAGCTTTCACCTGTTGCCCAGGCTGACCACGCTTGAGAATGTGCTGTTGCCACGTCGTTATCACAGCGACGGTGTGCGCGATACGGATCAGCAAAAGGCAATAGAGTTATTGCGTCGCGTGGATCTTGAGGACCGCATGGAACATAAACCGAATGAGCTGTCGGGAGGCCAAAGGCAGCGTGTGGCGATCGCCCGTTCGTTGATCAATGACCCAAAGGTATTGCTGGCAGACGAGCCGACCGGCAACCTGGATAGCAGCACTTCTGATGCCATCATGGCGCTGCTGAAGGAGCTTAACGAAGAAGGGCAAAGCATCGTAATGGTTACACATGAGCTTGAAATCGCGGCCAGCGCGCAGCGAAAAATTGTCATGCGCGATGGGAAAATCCTGCAGGACAATGCAGCGTAATCGCTCAATAGGCACACTGTTCGCCGGGCTGTTGCTGCCGTTGTTGGTGACCGCACAAAGCAATGAAATGTTGTTTACCGGTGAGGTTTATTCGCAGCAGGCACAGGAGGTGTTCGTGCCGCTGACGAATAACTGGCAAGCGCGTATCAGTATGATGTTGCCGGAGGGCAGCCGGGTACAGGAAGGCGATGTGGTGGTCGAGTTTGATGGTTCAGAGGTAGCCAGGCAGTTGCAACAGCAACTGGAGGCGCAGCGGACAGAGCGCGCAAAAACTGAACGCGATATTGCAAAAATTGAAAAAGAGCTGACACAGGCGAACTATCAGCTTAAGCAGGCCCGGGTCAGTCTGGAATTGGCCGTGCTTAAAGCCGACCTGCCGGAAGGCTTGATTGGCAAGCTGGAATATTCAGAAAACAAACTGACCAAAGAGAAAGCCATCAAAGCGCTCGAAGATGCCGGGGAACAACGCAAGGACAAGCAAGAAGCGCTTCAAGAGCGAAATCGGCAGGCTGAGCTGGATACTCAAAAAATGGAGAGCCAGCATGGGTTCTGGAGTCAGATGCTTGAATCTTTCATTGTCCGCGCGACCCAGCCCGGCTTCATCATCTATGGCAAACACCCGTGGAACAGGACCAAGTTTCAGGAGGGTGATACGGTTCAGACCAGTTTTCGGGTTGCCCAGATAGCTGACACTTCGGAGCTGGCTGTGCGTATCTGGATAAACGGCATTGACCGGCCCCGGATCAGTCCCGGAGAGGCGGTTAACATCTGGCTTGATGCCTTACCCGGCCGGAAGCTTGAAGGTCGACTGGATTCCATCTCTGACAGTGGAGCAAAGCGGCCGGAATGGGGCAAGGCATTGTATTTCGAGGCCGTTGTACTGTTTGAGTCTGCCAACATCCCGCAACTGCTTCCGGGCATGAGTGTATTGGTGGGGCCGCGCACATGAATCTACTCTGGATATGGAAATGAGTGCGCGCGCGGGCAAGCCGGGGCGGATGGCCCTGTCTGTCATCATGATGTTTTTGGCTGCGTGTTCTGTGGAAGATCAGAATGCCGGCACAGCACCGGGCCAGGACAGCGAGGTTATCCGGGTTACCGGGGAGATTGAGTCAGCAAGTTCGGCTTTTTTCGGTCCGCCGGCAGTACCCAATATCTGGCAGTATACAATTTCTTTCATGGCACCCGAGGGCCGTGAGGTGAAAGCGGGCACACCGATACTGAGGTTTGACCCCCAGGAGTTGATGACCCAGCTACGGGACAAGAGCAATGCCTTGAATGAGAAACAAAAGCAGCTGGAGAAACAGCAAATTGTTGCCCGGGAGGTGATGGCCGAATTGCGCCTCAAGCGGGAGGAGGCAATAGCCGCACTGGCTAAGGCTCGCTTGAAAGCAGACATACCAGTGGACCTGTTGGCCAGTCGGGACTACAAGAAATACAAACTACTGTTACAACAGGCAGAATTAACCCTGGAACTGAGAGAGGCAGAACTGCAGAAAGAACAACGCGTCCAGGACACAGAACTGACCATACTCAAGCGCGAGGCTGCTGTCCTTGAAAGCGAAGTGGCACAGTTCCAGGCCTCGGCTGACTCGATGACCATCAAGGCGGCGGGTGATGGTGTGGTTATCTACACGGTTGACCGCAGAAACTCTAAACATGAGGTCGGAGACAACGTCTGGATGGGCCGCAGAGTGATGGAGTTGCCTGATCTGTCTCAGCTCCAGGTTCATCTGGAGGTTCCGGAGCGGGAGTCTGCCCGCATCGCTGTTGGGCAAACCGTTAAGTTTGTGGTTGATGCCGCGCCTGACGATCAGTTTTACGGTGAGCTCACTGAGCTCGCATCAGTGATACATACCCGCTCCAGAAGTCAGCCGGCACGCATCTTTGATGCCACGGTCAGCATGAAAAATCCGGATTTGGCAATCATGCGTCCGGGTATGAGCGTGTCAGCGGAGATATACCTGCAGAAGGATGCCGGGGCGGAGCCATGAGAAGGCTCGCGGTTATGATGCTTGTTTTCGCACTCTCCTCATGTGGCGGGGCTACAACTGATGGCGTTGAAACTGTGGTGGTGGGTAGTGGCCTGTTTGAGATCGTACTTTATGCCGATGGGGAGCTGCGGGCTGCTGAGTCCACACCGATAAAGCCGCCACCAGGCAGCAGAAACCCTCGCACTATCGAGTGGATGGTAGCGGATAACCGCTGGGTGAAGGCCGGCGAACTGGTCGCTCGCTTTGATGCTTCATCCGCTGAGCGCGGGGCGCGGGATGTTGGCATTGAGCTGAGCAAAGTGGACATTCAGGTGCTGGCCAAACAGCGGGAACTCGAGCGTCAACTGGGAGAGCTTGGCAATGAGCAGGAGTTGGTGGATATTGAAAAGGGTATGGCGGAAGAGTTTTCGGTTGACAGCGAGCTTGCTTACTCCCGCTTTGAGATTATCGATGCCATGCGGGACAAGGAACTGCTGGACTACCGTTCACAGCACCTGGAAGGTAAAAAGGGCACCTACCGGGCCCGCGAAGGCGCGGAAGAGGCTGTGCTTCAGGCCGCCAGGGAAACCCAGGAATCCAAATTTCAGGAGCACCAGGCACAGCTGAAGAACTCGGAGATTCAGGCGCCGCATGACGGCTTTTTTGTTTACGAAAAAACCTGGTATGGACAGAAGGTAGGTGTCGGCAGCACCGTGTTTCCAGGCAACAAGATAGCCAGCATACCCAAGCTGGAGAAAATGGAGGCTGTTTTGCAGGTGCTGGAAACAGAAGCGGTCGGAATTGTCAGGGGCCAACCGGCCGTGGTGACCATTGATGCTTTCCCCGATCGGCCTTTGCAGGGAACGGTCAGTAAAATCAGCGCGACCGCATCCCCCATCGAGAGGGACAGCCCGGTCAAGTATTTCACAGTTATTGTGACGCTGGATACGGCTGACCCGGCCTGGATCCGGCCTGAGAGCCAGGTCACTGCGGTCATTGCTATTAACCGTGTCGAAGACACCATTTTTGTACCCAACCAGGCCGTATTTTCAGATAGCAACGGAGATTGGGTGCTGGTTCGCAAAGGCAGCAAGCTGCGAAGGCAGGAAATCAAGCTTGGTTTGCGGGGTGCCAACCGTTCACAGATTATCAGTGGCCTGGAAAAAGGTTCGGAAATAGCACTTTTCCCGCCGGCAGAAGCGCCAGGCGAGGAGCGCCGCACTTGAATCTTTTGCATGGGCTGGGGACCGAGGACCTGTGGCACGCCATTGAGCAGTTGCGGCAGCATAAATTACGCACTGCGTTGACCTTGCTGGGCATGGTTTTCGGTGTCGGCGCGGTCATCGCCATGCTGAGTATCGGCGAGGGAGCCAAACAGGAGGCGTTACGACTGATCGAGTCCATGGGTCTGCGCAATGTGCTGGTTGAGTCCCGCGACTTTGATGAGGACACCCTCAAGGAGGTTCGCAAGCACAGTGTCGGGTTGTCACAAGGTGATGTACGCGCTGTTCTGCAGACCCTGCCCGGGGTTGAGGGTGTCAGCGCGGAGAAAAAGATAAAAACCTGGAGTCTGTTCTCAAGCCACGCATCATCGGACGCTGAAGTGCTGGCGGTATCTCCCGAGTATTTCGATCTGGCCAGCCTGAAGATTGCAGAAGGCCGGCAGATCAGTGCAGCGGACAACAAGTATTATGCGCAGGTGGCGGTTCTCGGTGCGCGGGCGGCCCGGAACCTGTTTCCTGAGGGCAGTCCACTGGGGCAGAGAGTGAAAATAAACCACCTTTGGGTGGCAGTCATCGGTGTTCTTGAAGACCGCGACCTGGGCAAGAAGGCATTCGAAGGGGTCAGCCTGGGTGGCGACCGCAACCGTGTATTTATCCCCCTGGAAACAGCACTTAAGCGATTGAAGTTTGAGTCCCTTGAAAGTGAACTCGATTCAATCAGGCTGAGACTGGACAAAAAGGCCGACCCGCAACAATCCGCACTGACGGTCAATCATCTGCTTTCCCGGCGTCACGGAGATGAAAAAGATTACAACATCATCGTGCCTGCAGCGCTGTTGAAGCAGCAGCAACAAACCCAGCAGATTTTTACCATTGTCATGTCGGCCATCGCGGGTATTTCACTGTTGGTGGGTGGTATTGGAATCATGAACATCATGCTGGCAACGGTACTTGAGCGCACCCAGGAAATCGGACTGCTGCGCGCTCTTGGTGCCCGCAAGCGGGATATCCAGGTACAGTTTTTGGTGGAGTCAGCGACGGTGGCCGCGCTTGGAGCCTTTATCGGGATTTTCTTTGGTTTGGGGTTGGCGTTTGTTATTCAGCAGTTCGCTGGCTGGCCCGCTGGCTGGTCTCTGCTGGCCATTGTATTGTCAGTGAGCATCTGCCTGATAACGGGCGTGGTGTTTGGCTGGTATCCGGCCCGTCAGGCGGCGGCACTGGACCCCATCCGCGCACTGCATGCCGAGTAAACCCGGCGCCTGGTCAGGCCTGTTTTGGGCGGCTTAAAATTGGCCAGTAGATCCACAGGAAAAGCACGAAAGTGAGAACCCACCCGGCCGCCGCCAGGTCGACAACCAACAAATAGCCTGCGCCCGTCATGGGCCCAAGAACCCGTACCATAACGGCAGTGGCCAACACCCAATAAGCAAAAATGGTGGCTCTGGTTGCGTGCAGTGGTCGACCGGTGTGCCCCAGGCTGACACGGGTTATGACGGCAAGTACGATACTGCCGATGGCACCCATGGTAAGGGCATGCAGCGCGGCGGTTGGTGTAAACAACCAGCCGAACACCGAGCAGCCCAGCAGGAAATAGCCGACCGGCAACCAGGCGTAGGCGGTATGCAGCACAAACAGCAGCGGATTGGCATTGGTCGCAAAGCCTTTCCAGCGGCCTAACCTGAAAGCATGCACGGCAGCAGCCAGCAGGGCCAGCGTCCCCGTGATGGCGTGTGTTGGCGCAAAGCTGGCAGCCAGGCCCACAAGGATGGTTAGTAGCAGCGCTGCACGATTTACGAGATCATGGTTGACCGGTAAAGTGCTTTGTCCCTGGGAGCGCAGCCAGTTACCAGTGAAGGCGGGCACAATACGCCCGGCGATGATAGTAACCAGCAGCAGGATGGTATGTACCAGCAGGTAGATTGCAATGCGCTCACCGCCAGCCAGCAACTGGTTGGCTCCCAGGTGGTAGAGGCTGTTGAACACCGCCAGAAAGCCAAGAATGACAAGCAGAACATAGTTCCGCTTGCTGCGGCCTGCAATGATCTCCCGACCGAGCAAAAGGCAAAGCAACAAGGGGAATAACATATCCAGAATGGCGACCAGGTAACCAGGTAACCAGCCCGTAAGCAGCATCGCAAACCGGCCGGCAAGCCAGAAAAAGACCAGCCAGGCCAACGGTATTCCGTGTACGGCCGGTCGGCCGGTCCAGTTGGCCACGGCTGTCAGGCTGAAACCTGCAACGGCAGCCAGGGCAAAGCCCACCAGCAGTTCGTGGCTATGCCACCAGGGTGTGATTCCAGGCAGGCCCGCCCCATGCAGGGTCAGCACCCAGAGCAGGATGGCAGTTATGGCATAGGCTGCAGCCAGCAGGAAAAAGGGCCGGAATGCGTAACTGAACAGGGTTCGTGCCGCCATGTTTGATGCAAAAAGGCTAGTTTGAGCTACGGGATGACTGGTTATATTCAAATGCTGTGACACAGGCCGGCAAATCGTAAAACAAAGCGGCCCGGTTGCCCATGCGATTACCATAATCTGCGTAAAAAGCGGTACATTCTTTTTCGCCGGGCAACTCCTTATTAGCTACGCATTCGCGGACAAACTGTTCTCTCATTGGTGTCAGTTTTTTCTGTCGGGCTGTTTCGCAAGTGGCATCAAGCTTTGCTTGCCTGTCCACCCGGGACTCCGTTGCGACCGCCGGCCCGGCAGCCAGAAGTGCCAGCACAAAAATGATCAGGGTTGGGGTTGGTTTCACGGCAGGCACCTTGTCAGACGGGGATTCAATCATACATCAAAGCCCGGCTGCGATCGCCTTTGGCAGGGGATAAATGTCGACTTTGCGGTGGTGTTTACAGCTCGTCTTCAGCGACCCACTTACGAACTTTTGGCGCCTGGTAACCGGCAAAACGATCCAGTAACGATACCGGCTCAGGAGACGTAATCAACATTGGGCGGTAAAGTTCATTGACAAACTGTTGCTCAAACGAGTTTTCCAGAAAACTGATAAGACCGTCATAGTAGTCGCTGGTGTTAAGTAACCCACAGGGTTTTTCGTGAAACCCAAGCTGGGCCCAGGTCAGCATCTCAAAAATTTCTTCCAGCGTGCCCCAGCCCCCGGGCAAGGCAATAAAACCATCCGCAAGGTCTGCCATCATGGCTTTGCGTTCATGCATGGAAGCAACCACATGCAGTTCCGTGAGGTTGTGGTGGGCTACCTCTTTAACCGCGAGACTCTTGGGAATAACGCCAACCGCTTCGCCACCGGCTTCAAGTACGGCGTCAGCAACAGCCCCCATCACACCCACTGCCGCACCACCGTAGATAAGACCAATGTTTCTTTTGCACATTTCCCTTGCAAGGGAGGCTGCGGCCAGAGAGAAAGCCGGGTTTTTTCCAGAACTGGAACCGCAGTAGACGCATATTTTTTTAATTTTCACAGTTCACCCGCTGATAAAACGTTTAAGTGTTGTGCCGGCAAGGATTTCCTGCCACGGAAAAAGAGGGCCGGGATCCAGCTTGCGCCTGATCATCAGGCCCGGTTCATCATCGGCCTCCACCAGGCCGGTATCCAGGTCTTCATGCCCGGCAAGCTGTTCCAGCCCCGGCAATTTTACTGCAAGGCTGTTTAACAAAGCCATCAGGGCCTGAATTTGTGGAAGTGGATAGGGCTCGCCCATTTGCTGGTGTTCAGCACTAAACCAGTGTGGGTAGCGGCCCCTGTTAACCAGCTCAACACCCACGCTTTCACCGTTGTAGCCCCTGACATGGTGGGCGATACGGTTCAGCGGTACCCATGCTTCAATCGAGCCGTCACGCCCAATGTAGAAATGCCCGCTATTGCCCGTGCGGCTTTGTGAATGAACTATTTTCTCGCCCCAGTCCCGCGCGCTGTCGAAGTCGGGAAGCTCGGTACAGTGGATAACCGCCAGCCGAATGCTGGAAACTTCACGGGCTTCCAGTCGTTCCGTGTAAGACAGGTGTCGGGTCTGGATATCCGGCGTCATTATATGTCTGCTTGTCCCGTGTGCTAAAACGGCTGGCATCCAGGGTGTTCGCTATCAGCCCTGTTGCAACAGGAACCGCAAGTCAATAATGGCAGCATTGGCGCGAGAAATATAATTTGCCATGACCAGTGAGTGGTTTGAGAAAAGCCCAAACTTATTACCGTTCAGAACCATCGGGGACCGCAGCGGCTCCTGGGTAGATTCAAGCTCACGAATAATTTGGCGAAAACTGACCAGCGCATTTTTTTTGCGCAGCACATCATGAAAGTCCACCTCCATGGCTTTCAGGAAATGGATCAACGCCCAGGTGCTGCCGCGAGATTCATAAAACACGTCATCGATTTCAAACCAGGATGTCTTAACCTCCTGGTCACTCGCCGATGCAGTAGACTGCCTGGCGGCTGTATCACCGGCCAGGTCGGTATTCAGGCGCTGCTGTCCAACGCTGGCCGACAGACGCTGCGAAAGTGAACCCAGGCGTTTTTCAACCAGGCCGAACCACTCGCTGAGATTATCTGCACGGGCATAAAACTGTGCATTGGGTTGGGCAGGGTCTGACAGGCGGGCCAGATAGGCCTCAAGGTACTGCATCCCTTCTTTGTACTTTCCTTCGGTGGCCGGCAGTAACCAGCGGTCATTGGAGTAGTGAAACAGCGGGTCTGCTTGAGAAAGATCCGGGTCTTCAGTCGACTGGGTCTGGGAGCGGCTGAAATCGTTACGCATGACGCGCGCCAGGTCGCGCACCTGTGTCAACGCGCCAAACTCCCAGTTGGGCACGTTATCCAGAAAAACCCACGGTGGCATGACATCGTTCGTCAGGTATCCGCCGCGCTTGTTCAGCAGTCCGTCTACAACTTCGATGAGGGCGGATGTAGTGGCTACCCCGGTAACCTCTGCATGGCCATGCGCCTGTGCGTGCAGGTGGGCGCGCTCAACCGGATCAAAAAGCCCTGGTTCGTGGTTGTACCAGAACATCAAGCTGCCACCGATTACCACCAGAGCGGCCGGAAGCACTAAAAAAAGTTTACGTTTCATGTAGTGAAGATAGCAGATTTCACGCTCGAAGCATGTGCCGGAAGTGCAAAAAAAACCATTTTTTTACAGATTTGAACAATGGCCGTGAGCGACATCGTGGAACGATGCGCCAGTGCGGGTTCAGGCGCCGACCATGCCGGTTCTGAGGGAGTTCCTCACCAGTGCTTCGAGGTTTTCTACCGGTTGTGAGCGCCGGCCGATGATAGCGGCAGAGCCATGTTCCAGATTCACCAGGTAGGCATGCATCTGGTTAAACTCGACCATTTCGCCATCGGTCACCTGGGTTGCGGGCATGAACACGATGGTCATGGGGCCTTGTTCTGTACTGACAACCATGTGTGCCCCACGGCCCTCGGGTGTCGGGCAGAACTTGATGAATTTAATCTGGCCCTTGAGTTGTTGCCCGGCAGAAGCATTCAGGCTGGCCATGATCCTGCTGATGTCTGCTTCTGAGACGCTGCCGGCCGCCCGTCCGAGCAAAGTATCACCATCGTGCGCGTAATGTTCCGCCAGATAGGCTTCGACGCTGTCCCACTGCTGAGATTGTTTCCAGACCATGCCAACGGCACCAACGGCAATCAGCAGGCTGGCTGCGAGAGCCAATGGCATCCAGTTACGCCGTTGCACGGGGTGCTGGCTGATAGCCTTGATGTCTGCGAGTAAATCAACAGGTGGAGATACCTGTAAGGCTGTTTGTAATTTGTGCTCAAATGCCTCCGCCTCTTCGGCGGCCTGTTCGAACTCCGGCGCTGAATTGCGCGCGCGCAGCGTCTCGGAATCCCGGTTCCAGGGATCCGCAGCCAGTAGCTTTTTGAACTCAGAAAAGTTCATGGACATTGCCCGTTACTCCATCTTTTTGTATTTGAGTTTTCAATTTTTCCCGTGCCCGAAACAGTTGTGTCATTACCGCGCTTTTGCTGATGCCCAGTTGTGCTGAAATTTCTGCGCAACTGTGACCAAACACAACCTGCAACAACAAGGGCTCCCGATACTTTGGTTCAAGCTGCATAATTCCTTGGCGCAACAGCGCCCGTTCTGTGCGTTCTTCGGGCCCGGGCTCATCATCATCAGCGACAACGACCTTATCCACATCGGTGAATAGCGGCACTTTGCGCTCGAAAGTGCGGGCATATTCACGGCGTAATATCGTTATCAGCCAACTCTTTGCTGCACCGCCATCCTTGAGGCTGTCCAGTGCACGCCAGGCGCGGAGAAACGTCTCCTGCACAAGATCCTTGGCCAGTGCATCATTGCCACAAATCCACATGGCGTAACGGTATAAATCCGTCGAATAGGCTTCCGCCAGTTCATTAAAACGCCTGGTTTTGTCTGTATCACCTGTCATGACCGGAAACCCTGAGGTTTTATTTCATTTAAATACAAATTGAGAGACCTTTTTTCGAGCCGCTTGCGCCCCAATCTGGGATAATACCGCCAATAGACAAGGTAACCCAAATCGTGTGGCGAGCGTCAAACTAATTTATCTGCCGTGATCTTGTGGTTGGCCGGGGATTTATTTGAAATTATAGAGTAACCAACAGCGCCGCGAATCTTTTAGCTTGTGACTTATGGCACTTAAAGCCCGGACCCTAAAAGCGTCAGTCTGTGCCTTGCCCCGCTGGGGTCCCGGGCCGTAAGCGTGGATCGATTTGCAGGCATACCAAAATACAGGCCAGTGGGAGTGAGAATGTTATGAACATGAACTTTGATCAAGCCAGATTCAATATGGTGGAACAGCAGGTGCGGCCGTGGGAAGTCCTGGACGAGCGTGTGCTGGGTTTGCTGGAAACGACCCATCGTGAAGATTTTGTGCCGGTACGGTACAGAAAAATGGCTTTTGCAGACCTGCCTATCCCGCTTGAGCATGATCAGAATATGATGAAGCCGGTGGTTGAGGGCCGTTTGTTGCAAGCGCTGGCGCTGCAGGATGATGAAACGGTGCTGGAGATTGGCACAGGCAGCGGTTTTATTACCGCCTGTCTGGCACAGATGGCCAAACGGGTGGTCAGCGTGGATATTTACGAGCAGTTTTCCAGCAGTGCTGCAACAAAACTTAAAGAAAAAAACATCGAAAATGTAGAGCTTGAAACCGGTGATGTCATGTCTGGCTGGCAGCCTGAGCAGGCACACGATGTGGTGGTGGTGACAGGGTCTGTTGCCGCCGTGCCAGAGCACTTCCGGGGCTGGGTCAACCCGGGTGGACGGTTATTTGTTATTTGTGGGGAGTCACCCGTGATGCAGGTAAAACTGCTGACCCGCTTAAATGCAACAGAATGGCGCGAAGAAAGCCTGTTTGAAACGGATTTACCCAGGCTGGTCAATGCTGACCAGGCCGCAGAATTTGAGTTTTAAGGGGTTTTCAGGAGTTGGTTATGCAGTTTAAAGCGAACAATTACAAGGTGTTGACAATGGCTGTATTACTGTCGGCGCCCCCCAGCATTTTTGCTGTTGACCTTGTTGGTGTTCATGACCTGGCGGTTAAAAATGACCCGCAACTACGGGCCGCAGCCTATCGCCGGGATGCCACCGGCGAAAACAAACGCCAGGCCTGGTCAAATCTCCTGCCAACGCTAAGTGCCGGCGCTACCCGCAGCTATGGCAACAGCAAAACGGATGTGGCTGAAACGGAATTCACGGATCCGTTCACGACTACGAGTGATATTGACACACAAACATATCGGTTTGATTTAAGACAGTCTCTATATGCGCAGAGCAACTATGAGCAACTGGACGTCGCCCGCGGACAGGTCAGCCAGGCTGATGCAATTTACAACATTGCTTACCAGGACTTTCTGGTTCGTGTGGCTGGCGCGTACTTTGGTGTACTGACGGCACAGGACGGTGTGATTTTTGCGGAAGCTGAAGAAAAGGCGCTAAAACGCCAGTTTGAACAGGCAGAACAACGCTTTGAGGTCGGCCTCACCGCAGTGACGGATGTGCACGAAGCACGCGCCAGCTATGATAACGCCCGCGCTCGTGCCATCGTATCCAGGAATAGCCTGGCCGATGCAAAAGAAGTTATCTATGAGTTGACCCGACAGTATTTTGATGACATTGACCCCTTGCAGGATGTGTTACCGCTGGTTAAGCCGCTACCGGAAAGTCCGGCCGAATGGGTGGATATCGCCATGCAGTACAACCCTGCGGTCGTCGCGGCCCTTGAAGGCGTTAATATCGCAGACGCAACGGTGCGCTTACGACGCAGTGGCCACATCCCCACCCTGGACCTGGTTGGCAGCATCAGCCAGTTCCAGAACAATAAGCAGACGATCCGAGGGTTTTTCGGTGACATTCTTACTACAACGGAAGTTGTTGCTGATGACAAGCGTATTGGCCTGCAACTGAATGTGCCGATTTATCAGGGCGGCGTGGTTTCATCCAGAACGCGACAGGCCCGTTACACGCTCAATGCTGTTAGTGAAGATCTGGATCGGCAACAGCGAGCCGTAGTCAGGCAGACCAACAATGCTTATCGCGCGGTGATTGCCGGTATTGAACAGGTTGGTGCTTTTGGCCAGGCAATGATTTCAGCGGAGAGTGCGCTTGAAGCAACCCAGGCGGGTTTTGAGGTTGGCACGCGCACTATTGTGGACGTGTTAATTGCCCAGCAGCGCTATTTTCAGGCACAGCGAGACAACTCCAATGCGCGCCATACCTACATCGTAGATCACTTACGCCTGAAGGCGGCTGCCGGTGTGCTGATGGAAGAAGACCTGCAAAAAGTAAACACCATTCTGAAGTAAGCCCGCCAGGGTTGGGCGCACCCGGTTGTTGGAATAAAACACCTGTTTATTTGCTGTGGAGGCGAATAACCCGGGTGTTTTAACCCTATAATTGTATGCTCTGATTTTCCTGTGCAAGAGGACGGAGGAATGCAGATGCAAGCTCTCTACGAAGAACGCCGCAGAAGAATTGAAAAGACCATTGCGCTCGAACCCGTGGATCGGGTGCCGGCAGCATTTATGGGGATGGCTTTTGCCCCGCGTTACATGGGTATGTCGATTGCTGATTTCTGTGCTGTTCCGGAGAACCGTACCGAGGTCACGCTGGCTGCGATGGATAAGCTTGGGGCAGACGTCTGGGACGGAATCAACAAGCTGCCCTGTGGCAAGATCGTTCCCCAGCTAACAGCAGCCTGGTTGTCGCATATTGCCACGCCGGGCAAGGAGTTGCCGGCAGACTCGTTGTGGCAGGTACAGGAAACGGAAGTGATGAAGCCCGAGGATTACGATGTGATCCTGGACAAGGGCTGGCCGGCCTTCCTCGAAGGGTACTACCCGCGGGTTATTGATGTTGATGAGCTGGCCGATATGAAGGCCTGGGTTCGTGACAATATTGCTCATGTCGTGCAAAGGTGCCGCGACCATGCCTATGTGCCGATCGCGTACGGTGGCACTGCAACGCCCTTCGAATACCTGTGTGGCGGGCGTTCAATGGGGCGGTTCTTCATCGACCTGTATCGCGACAAGGACCGGGTCAGGGCCGTCATGGATCATATGCTGCCCTACATGATTCGTGAAGGAATCCAGGCCGCGGAGTTGTCCGGAATTCCGGCCATCTGGGTCGGTGGCTGGCGTTCCGCAAGTTCATTGTTATCACCGCAGATATGGGATGAGTTTGTGTTCCCATATTTTCTGGAGCTGGTTAATGCGCTGGCGGACAAGGGTATTGTCTCTGTGCTCCACCTGGATCAGGACTGGACCCGGGATCTGGAACGCTTCAAAGAACTGCCCGCAAAAATGTGCCTGCTCAACACAGATGGCATGACCGACCTGCGCAAAGCCAAAGAAATTCTTGGTGACCATATGGCGATTATGGGTGATGTGCCTGCCGCTCTTTTATACGCGGGAACGCCGGACGATATCTTCAAGTATGTACACGACCTGATCCGTGACGTGGGGCCGAGTGGATTGATTTTGTGCGCCGGTTGCGATGCGCCGATCAACGCCAGGCCCGAGAACATGGAAGCAATGGCTGCAGCAACCCGGGAGTACGGCCAGGTAATGGCCGGGCCATAAGGTTTCCGATGCATGTGCTGCTGGTGGCGGGTTTCCTTGGTTCTGGCAAGACCACGGCCATCATTGCCCTGGCCAGGGCCATTGTGGCCCATGATCTGAAAATTGCATTGGTGGTCAATGAAGTGGGTGAGGTTGGCCTTGATGACCAGGTACTGGCGCACCAGGGCCTTGATGTCCGGGAGCTGTTGAGCGGCTGTATTTGCTGCTCCCTGGCGGGAGACCTTTTAGAGACCCTCGAAAAACTGGAAGACAGCCAGGTGGTAGACCTGGTCATTGTGGAGCCCTCTGGCGCAGCCAGCCCGGAGCCGATCATCCAGTTACTGCGGGAACATACCAGCCGGTTTGCAGACAGTCTACGAACCGCAGTGGTTATTGATCCACTGCGTCTTGGTGAGCTGATGGCGGTACTCGAGCCCCTGATCAGCGCCCAGATAAGGCTTGCTGATACCATCTTAATTTCCAGGCGTGACCTGGCCAGCGTGGAAGAGATTAGCCGGGCTAAAGCGACAGCCCGCAGACTGAATGAAAAAGCAACCTTGCTGCCAGTAGCGCTGACTGCAGGGACAAGCCCGGCGATGGTGAAGGAGTTGCTGCCATGGCTCAACTGAATTTACACCCCTGTGTTATACAGATGGACTGGCATTGCAGCCAACGGGTCGACAGTGACGATTGGGCGGCCGCTCTCGGCACGTTCGTGGCGGTGCTGGGCACCAACTGCCTGACTGCCGGCGCCGCATTGATCGGCCATATCAAGGGTGTTGCAAGGGTCGCTGAAGTGCTTTGTCTGCGACTGAGCATGGTCAGTACAGACCAGCCAGTGAGCATTGTTGGTGCAATTCCAGCCGCAACGAATACACTGCAGGCTACTTTTACCGTGCTTGTATATGGCTTGTCAGGTGAACGTCTGTCAGGGGTCATACGAGCGACAGTAGAGCAGACGCAAACACAGTGGCCGGGCAGTATTGGTTTTGAGATCCTGCCGGGGGAGGTCAGCTATCCGCGGGCTGACCACCAGCAAAGCGGGACGTTGGTCACATGAAGAAACCGGAAAACCCCATGACAGAAAGCCGGGAGGCCTGTCGGTAACCAGGAGAAAAACGATGTTGGAGCAATTGGTAAAAGCACTGGCCGAACTGGAAGAGGATCGTGTACTGGAAATTGTACGCCAGGAACTGGATTGTGGCACCGAACCGTTAAGCATATTGCAGGCCTGTCAGCGGGGAATGACCGAAGTGGGAAGTCGCTTTGAGAGCAACGAGTATTTTGTATCCGACCTGATGATGTCGGGCGAGATCTTCAAGCAGGTGGGCGTGCTTCTGGAGGAGGGACTCAAATCAGCGAGCCAGGTTAGTAGCGGGACCGTTGTTATTGGCACGGTGGCTGGTGACATTCATGACATTGGCAAGGATATTGTGGTCAATATGCTGAAATCAGCGAACCTGGACGTAACGGATCTGGGTGTTGATGTGCCGCCAGCCCGGTTTGTCACCGCGCTGCAGGAGACCAACGCCAGTGTGCTCGGCATGTCAGGCCTGCTAACGCTGGCTTTTGACTCAATGAAGGAAACCGTTGTGGCGATCGAAGAAGCCGGCCTCAGGGGCCGGGTCCACATTATGATTGGTGGTGGGCCGGTGAATGGAGATGTCTGCGAGGTCGTTGGTGCAGACAGCTGGGGAGCGGATGCTCAGGCCGCTGTCAGGCTGGCGAAAACATGGCTGGATGTTGGTGCACAAACCTGAGCAGGTAAAGGTAACTTTTCAGCCGGTTGGAACCCGGACCGTAGTTCGCGCGGGCGCAACGGTATTGGAGGCAGGCCGCGAAGCCGGCCTGATCCTGGTTGCCAATTGTGGTGGCAATGGCCTGTGTGGCCGGTGTCGGGTGACCATTCTGGACGGCAGAGCGGAAACACCCACCCGGGCAGAGATTGAGGTGCTGAAAAAGGAAGAACTGGTGGCCGGGCAACGGCTGGCGTGCCGGACTACGCTGTATACCGATACCAGCATACATGTGCCGCGCATCACCATGGGCAACCAGCAAAGGCTGCAGCTGGATGGCAGGCACGCCGTTTTTACTGTCGAGGCCTGCGTACAGGGCCACGTCATTGAAGTAACGAAACCAGCCCAGAAAAAAACGGTCTCCGACTTCGACCGGGTTACACACAGCCTGGAAAAAGCACATGGCACAGTGGGCAGTTGGTGCGCAAGCCCATCGGTGCTGCGCGCTGTTTCACGCTGGATGCGGGAACCCGGCCAGCGCTTCAAGCTGGTTACCCGCGCAAACGAAGTGATTGGACTTGTGGATGGCGACAAGCAGTTACTGGGGGTCGCCGTGGATATTGGTTGCACAAAAATAGCCGCCTACCTGATGGATATTGAGACCGGTAAGCAACTTGCAGCCTGCGGTATCCCGAATCCGCAGATCAGCTTTGGGGAAGACCTGATTAGCCGCCTGGTATATGCGCGCAAGGGTTTGCACCAGGCGCAGGAACTGGCCCATTGTGTCCAGGCGGGCATCAACCAGCTCATCAGGACGTTATTACAGAGCCTGCCTGAGTCGGCAAGTGCGGGCCCGGAACAAATGGCAGACTTGTGCGTGGTGGGTAATACGGCGATGGTACACCTGTTTCTTGGCATGCCGACAGAGGGCTTGCTGGTTGCGCCGTTTTTAGCTGCCACGACATCCTCCATCGACATTCGGGCTGTTGAGGCCGGCATCGACTTACCTAACGATGTATATGTGCACGTGCTGCCCGCGATCGGAGCGTTCGTGGGTGCCGATCATGTGGCAATGATACTTGCCAATGGTTTGCACCAGGGTAACCATGTATCGCTGGGCGTCGATATTGGCACCAATACCGAAATTGTGCTGTCCCGGCCGGACCAGGGCCTGTTGTTGACAGCGTCTTGTCCGGCAGGCCCGGCGTTTGAAGGCGGTCATATTCAACACGGTATGCGCGCAGCACCAGGGGCGATCGAAAAAATCACCCTGAAGGAAGGTTGCCTGGCCGTGCAAACCGTTGGCGGGCAGCCGCCTTTGGGCCTGTGTGGGTCAGGTATCATTGATGCCGTTGCGCTGCTTTGGCAAATGGGTGCCATCAATTTTCGCGGCCACTTACAAAGTGGCACGGCGGGTGTTCGCGATGGTGATTCAGGTAAGCAGTTCCTGCTGGTTGAGGCAGAGAATACCGGCCATGGCAGGGATATTGTGATCAGCCAACAGGATATCAGCGAGGTTCAGTTGGCCAAGGCTGCTGTTGCGGCCAGCATCAAGACGTTACTGAAAATATCAAAAACAGACCCTGACGAGATTCAGGAACTGGTTCTGGCTGGTGCTTTCGGTTCGTACCTGGGGGTTGGAAGCTCCATCAATATCGGGTTATTACCAGACCTGCCGAATGCAACCTACCAACAAGTTGGCAATGCGGCGGGTATCGGGGCAAAGATGGCCCTCGTGTCTGCCGCCAGTCGTGAGCAGGCAGGCAGGGTCGCCCGACTCGCAACAAGGGTTGAGTTGAAGCAACAGGAAGGTTTCAATCGCGAACTGGCGCTGGCAACCCGGTTCCCGGTAAGGCAACAGGAAAAGGACAGGCATGCATGATGATTATTGGTGAAAAGATTAATGGCACACGCAAACAGGTGGCTGCAGCGATTCGCGAGCGGGACGCAGCCAGTATCGAAGCACTTGCACGCGAACAGGTCGAAGCAGGTGCAGATTACCTGGATGTTAATGCTGGCACGGAGCCGGACAGGGAGGCCGATGACCTGATCTGGCTGGTACAGACGGTACAGCAGTGTGTCGAGGTGCCCCTGTGCCTGGACAGCCCGAATTCGGCAACGCTTAAGCGGGCGATAAGCGCAGTTGACCAGTTGCCAATGATCAATTCGATCAGTGGTGAGCAGGAGCGTCTTGAACAGGTGTTGCCGCTGGTTGCTGAACAGCAATGCCCGGTGATTGTGCTTGCGCTGGATCAGGCAGGTATTCCGCAAACAGTTGATGACCGCCTGAATATTATTGCTCACCTGGTGAACGCAACAAGGCAGGCGGGAATCAGTGATGACAAGCTCTATATTGACCCGTTGATCATGGCGGTATCCACTTCCGATGATGCCGGTCTGATCGCCTGTGAAACAATACGCAGTATCCGCCGGCAATATCCGTTAGCCCATATCACCGGCGGTTTGAGCAATATGTCTTTCGGTTCTCCGGTGCGGAAATATATCAACCAGGCTTTTCTGGTGCTGGCGCTCGAAGCCGGGATGGACTCCGCGATCATGGATCCGTGTTCCCCGGATATGCTGCCGTTACTCTTGGCGGCAGAGGTGGTTCTGGGGCGTGACAGGTTCTGTAATAAATACAACCGTGCCTTTCGTGCAGGAAAGCTCGGCTAAAACAGCAAGATCAGGTGGGGTCTTGAGCCTCTATACTCGAGAGCAGTGGCTCAATTGCAGCCAGCGTCCTACCCAGCGCCCCCTGATTGTTTTCCATCAGTGCCAAGCCGGCCAGACCCATTTGTTGCCGTACTGAACTGTCCTTAAGCAGGGTTTCAGCCGACCTTTGTAGTTGCTGCCAGTCGCACACCCGCCAAGCAGCACCACCATTGACAAGTTCAGTGACGATATCGCTGGCATTAGCAGTGTTTGGGCCCACCAGGACCGGTTTGCCGAGCGCTGCAGGTTCGAGTACATTGTGACCGCCCTGCTCTCCCATACTGCCGCCAACGAAGGTAGCATCTCCTGCCGCATAGCAGGCCATCAATTGCCCCATCGTGTCCATGACGAAACATTGTGTCTGTTCCGGGCAGTCTGCGTTATCACTGTATCGCTCCACCCGCAGACCAGCGCCCATGGCAGCCTGTGCTGCCCGGGCGAAGCGCTCCGGATGGCGGGGAACCAGCACCAGCAACGCGTTGGGTATGTTTTTCAGTAGCGCAGTAAATGCGCGAAAAAGTACATTTTCATCGGCCTCGTGAGTGCTGCCTGCTATCAACACGGGCCGGGCCGGGCCCCATTGGCGGCGCAATGTCTCGCCCTGCTCCAGCAGGCTGTCTGGAATTTGCAGGTCAAACTTCAGGTTGCCCGTCGTTTCAATGTTTTGGGCCACTACGCCACACTGAACCATGTGTTCAAGATCCCTGCTGCTCTGCGCACCGACCCAGGTGACTGGCTGTAAAGCAGCCGCCACCAGTCCGGGCCAGCGTTGGTAACCTTTGACGGATTTGGCCGACATGCGTGCGTTGGCAATAATCAGCGGTATCTTACGACGATGTGCCTGATGATAAAGGTTGGGCCATATTTCTGTTTCCATAACAATGATCAACAGGGGCTCAACCCGGTCCAGGAAGCGCGCAACAGCAAAGGGCAAGTCCAGCGGGAGGTGGTAATGGAACACACGCCCGCTGAAAACCTGTAACACCCGGTCGGAACCAGTTGGCGTCAGGGTGGTGATGGTTAGTGGCAGACCCGGATAACGGTCAAGCAATGCCTCTGCCAGTGGGTTGGCTGCATTAAATTCACCGACGGAAGCCGCATGCAGCAGTATCCCGCCCGCTTTCGGGCCTGGCTGGACAAAGCCGAAGCGTTCTCCCCAGCGCAACAGGTAAGCATGGTCGCGTAACCCACGCAAAAAGAAGTACAGCAAAACCAGGGGCGTACCAAGTGTGACAAGCAGAGAGTAGAGGGTACGCATAGGGCTGGTGACCTGACCTCAAAGGGGAAAACTGATTATAGAGAAGTCTCAGGCTGGCTTCAGCGGGAATTGAAAAGTAACGGAATTAAAAATCGGACTTGGATAAAGTGTCATTTTGTGCGAAAAAGACAGGCATGGTGCAAACAGAACTGCAAAAACCGCCAAAAGGACCACGTCACTGGTTCAGTTGGCTTGCTGTGGGTGTGATGTGGGTGCTGGGGCGTTTGCCTGCTCGTTTGGGTCTTGCGCTGGTTCGGCCGCTGGGGCCAATGACGTATCACCTGATGGGTTCCCGGCGAAAAATCGCACAACGTAATATTGAACGGTGTTTTCCAGAGCTGGATAGCGCGGCACAGCAGAAAATTCTGGTTGGCTCGTTTCGGTCGCTGGCAAGGATGGTGGTGGAAACCGCCTGGTGCTGGTCCGCCCCGACGGCCCGGTTGGCGGGGCGGACCCGGGTTGAGGGGCTCGAACACCTGCAGGATGCCGAGGAGCAAGGCAACGGCGTGCTGATCCTGACTTTCCACGCCACCTGCCTGGAGATGGGTGGGTTCACCCTGGCGGGCGAGGTGCGTGCTGCCGGTATTTACCGGCCACTTAAAAACCCGGTCATTGAGTGGTACCAGAATCGGGGCAGGTTGCGCTGGGCAAATGGCTTGATTAAAAAGGACAACCCCAGAAAGGCGATCCGGACATTAAAGAAAGGTGGCATCGTCTGGTACGCTCCCGATCAGGATTTTGGTGCTGACCAGACCGCGTTTGCACCATTTTTCGGAATACAGGCCGCGACACTGCTGGCAACCCGCCGGTTTCCAGCCATTACGGAATGCGCGGTTGTGCCGATGTTCCCGCGGTATGAAGAAGACAGTGGCACGTATGTCATCACACTGTTGCCGGCGCTGGAGCGTTTCCCTTCAGACGACGAAAGGGCGGACCTGACGAGGGTTAATGCCATCCTGGAAGAGCAGGTACGCAAGGTGCCGGAACAGTATTGGTGGATCCATCGGCGCTTCAAGACCCGCCCCCCCGGTGAGCCACCCTTCTATGATCCGGTCTGAGCAGGTTACCAATACAGCCTTAAAACAGAACTCAACCCCCAGCCATCGTAGGCGCCACCGTCGTTGGCTGCATCTTTCATGCGGGCGTGCTCCAGACCGGTTTGCCATTTTAATTTATGGGCGTACAGAAACAGGTTAAAACCGGCAAAGAACTCGGTGTATTCATCCCCCCGGGACCTTGTTATTTCTCTTTCATAGCGCGTCAGACGAACACCATTGGGGCCTTTGCTTTTGATGTAGGTGTAGCGGAAAACCAGTTGTGAACGGTGGCTGACATCGAAAAAAGGCATCAGAACCAGGCCACGCACATCGCTTTGCTCTCTGCTGCCCTTGCCTGCTGAGAAATCAGTGCGCAGGCCCCACTGACCCGCTTTCCACTGACTTACCAGTGATACGACCTGGCTCATTTCAGCGGTTGCGGCATCAGGGTGTTCGCTGGTGTTCACATAGTCCACCCGCAGGCTCGCTGTTTTGATATTGAGGGCGGGTGCGAGGTCGTAAGCCAAAGACAGCAGGCCGAAATAACCGGAGTCGATACGGCCAAGCTCATTGTCCCCGCTGGAAGAGAACAGGCCGGCCTTATATTTCCACTTGTCCCGGGACTCGCCTTTGATGCTGAGGCCAGTGAAATACTCTACGTCAAACCAAAGGTTGTTGGTGAGGTTATTACGTTGCGGCGTAAGCAACCGGGTTGATGAGGTGGCGCCATCAAGGGTAAAACCTGCGGAGTGTTTGAGCAACCGGACCTCCCACTGACCCGAGGGGCTCCAGCCAATATAGCTATCTGTCAGGCGCCCATACGCTCCACCCTGGTTAAGGTCGAAATCGCCTTCAGCGCGCGCGCTGAATGACCGCAGGAAGTGCGCTGTAAACCCAAAGCGAAATCGCCGCCACCGGAGGTCATCGAACTCGCCCTGATCCGCATCAAAATAGGCCGCGTCAAGCTGCAGGCGCCCGCTCAAGGCAAACTTTTGCAGGCCGGAGCCATTTGGTTTTTCGTACAGCGCGGCCAGACCCCAGACGTGGTCATAAGCAGAATTATTTTCATCGTCGGCCCGCAGCAGCATGTTCGGCAACAGGATGAAAAGCAGAGCGAGCCAAAGAACATGCAGGTTGTGGCCACCGTCATTGAACACTGTTGGCTCCGGAGCTCAGTCCGGTGAATCCGGCGTTGCCGCCGGCGTATCGCCAATGCACGCCAGCCAAAGCCCGAACAGTATCCAGATCAGGGAAGAGAGGTAGACGCCATACAAGGCAAAATATGAATTGAGCGGAAACAGCACCAACGCCAGCGACAGGCTGAAAGGAAACGCCTCGTAGCGCCGTGCGGGTGACAGTTTACGCCAGAAGCGCCAGGCCAGGACCAGCCCTGTCAACATTCCCAGCAAACCAATGCTGCCGGTATCGGCCATGACTTCCAGCACGATATTATGCGCATGGATCGCACCTGATTTTCCGCCGGATCTCTGAATATGGATATCGTCTGCTGCAGCATACTGCATATAGGCTGCCGGGTAGGCTCTCACACCCACGCCGTTGATCGGGTGAGCTTGAAACATCACCAGGCTGGTCTTGAAAATTGGCATGCGGTATGTGCTTGCGGTATCCAGCGCGGCATGTGTCCCCTGGGTCAGTGCAAGGGACTGTTGGACGCGTGCCTGGAACAGGGGCGAAACCAGGTAGCTACCGATGATGGTGGCGGCCACCAGTGCCGGGATCGACAGTGAAATTTTTCTCAGATCGCGGTTTTCCTGTCGCAACATCAGCCACATGTAAACCAGCAGTACCAGGCCCATGAGCAGCCAGCCAGCCCGCATTCCGGCAATCAACACGGCACCCAGTGTCAGCGTGAAAGCGGCCACCCAGGCCCAGCCCGGCCAGTGGCGTCGGGCGTACTCCAGTAGCATGGGTGACAAAATCGCGAGGGTTGGGCCAAAAAATTGATATTGCTTAACAAACAGGGCATTCAGCCGGTCAGGGTTCATGGTGATACCAAACAGGTCACTGCCAAAAATTAGTTGTACAAAGCCATCAACAGCCCAGAACAACAGAATAAAGCTGGTCCAGCGGATGACCCGCCAGCGAACTGAATCTGCCTGCAGAAGCACAGCCATGCTTATTGCTGCTGCCAGAAAACGAAGGGCAGATAAACTGACCAGCCAGCTTTTTTGTGGCAGAAAGGAGTCGAAGCTGGAAAACATCATGGGTAACCAGAAGCACAGAAATAGCGGGATGGCGATAGTGGATACCCGCCTGATACGTTCACGGTGAACGGTGTTACGGGCCAGGAATGGCAGTGACAGGGCAAAAACGGCCAGCGGTATTTCTATCAGGCGGCCAAAAGGCAGCAGCGCGAAGAAGCTGATAGCCAGCCAACTGGGCCAGTCAGTCGAAAGTCGTTTGAGCAATAGATTCATAAATCTTCCCTATCTTCATCGCCGTTGGCGGCCAGCGTAGCCTGATAAAGCGCCATGGTGCGGCTCATTGAGTCCTGTAAGGAAAAGGCGTCACTGGCTTCAACCTCCGGCGGTTGGCGCAGGAATTTGCGGGTCTTCTCGAGCAGCGCAGACTGGCTGTCAGGTTTCACCCCGCCGTTGGGAAACATCACTTGCAGAATCTCTTTCACCCCACCATGATTCCAGGCAATTACCGGAACGCCCAACGCCAGGGCCTCAGGCACGATTCTGCCAAAAGCTTCCGGAGGATCACTGCACAGGCTAAATACCAGGCTTGAGGCAGCCATCCAGTCTCGCATGTCGGTTCTTGCCCCGCAGAAGGTCAGTTTGTGGCTGATGCCGTTGCGCTCTGCAAGCCCTTCAAGCTCATTGATATAGCGTGAACCGGGCTTGGCACGCCCAAGAATGACGCCGTGCACATCCGGGTGCTCTGCCTGCAGGCTGGCCAGCAATTCAATGAAGGTTGCATGGCCTTTGTAGCGTGACAGGCGGCCCGGCAGTAACAGGATGCGCTTGTTTTCCAGTTCCGGGAATTCAGTGAAGGTCTGTTGCAACCATGCAGGGCCGGGCTGATAGTTGAAAGGAAAGTCATCACGGCTGGTGCCGCCGTAGATGGTCAGCAGTTTATGGCTGTCTGGTGGTAGATAGTACTTCAGGGTGTAGTCACGGATGTGGTTTGAAACAGCAACGACCTGATCACCGCGGGCCATGATGGCGCTGTAGCTACTGACCGAATACTGGCCATGCATTGAAGTGATAAAGACAGGCCGCTTGTCTGCCGGTAGCTTCCTGATAGCCAGGTGGCAAATCCATGCAGGCAGCCGTGAATGTACATGCACGATGTCCGGCTGTTGTTCCAGCAACCAGGCGCGTAACTGTCGTATGTACTGCAAGGTTCCAAGGCGTTTACGACCAATAGACCAGTCAAGCCATTCGGCTTGTGCCGCATTCACCCGGGCTTCCAGAGGGCCGCTGGAGGCGATAACAGTTACCCGGTGGCCGGCGGCACGCAGGTGTTCGGTGGTTTCAACTGCAACGAGCTCTGAGCCACCTATACTGAGGGACACAAGGGCCTGTACGACGTGCATGCCGTTCAGGAGCCCTGCTCAGGCTGATAGCACGTAATGGGTTCCGCAATAGGGGCAGCTGGCTTCACCACCATCCTCAACAGGCAGGTAGACCCTTGGGTGGGCATTCCAGAGCTTTTGATTGGGCAATGGACAGGAAACCGGCAGGTCAGCCCGGCTGACCTCGACCCGTTTTTGCGTGTTTGCATAGTCCAGCGAATCGTTCTGGGCATCAGTGCGATGAGTCACTTTGTCATCTCCACAAGAAATAAGTTAGCTATTCTACCTTAATATTTCATCACACAACGTTTTGGCGATGCCCAAAAGTGCTTCGGTATCCACATCCTCCCCGTCATCAACCAAAGCTTGCTGTTGGCGGGCATGGTTGAGCTCTGTGTGGGCATGGTCCAGTGTCTGCAAGGCATCGTGGTCAAGCCAGTCACAATCGTGCAAAGCCTGCAGTTGTTCGCTGAGCAGGGTGGAATTCATTACGGCGGGGAAGCCCCCGGCATTGAGCAGCAAGCCCAACTGAACCACAAACTCAATATCCAGGATGCCGCCCGGGGCGTGTTTGAGAGGCGCATCATCCCGATGTTGTGTGGTGATGCGCTCGCGCATGGCACGCACTTCCTGGTGGATACTTCCCTGCTCAAATGTACGGGTCGATGCGCTGTGTAAAGCATTTTGGCGGGCCTTAAAAAAGGCTTCTGCAACGGTGGTGCTGCCTGCCACGGGGCGCGCACGGGTCAGTGCCTGTAGCTCCCATACCCAGGATTTCCCCCGTTGATAGCGGCTGAAGGCATCCACGCTGGAAACCAACAGGCCGGAGCGCCCGTTGGGTCGCAGCCTGGCGTCAATGCTGTACAGGCGACCGGAAGGGGTGGTTGCAGAAAGCAGGCTGAGCAACCGCCGGGCGACGCCGGTGTGGTAGCGCTCTGCGTGAATGGGCCGGGCGCCCTGCGACGGCCCGGACGTGGGTTGATAGAGAAATATCAGATCCAGATCAGAGTCAAAACCCAGCGCATACGCACCCAGGCTGCCATAGGCGACCACAGCCAATTGGGTGCCGGGTAGTTGGCCGTGGCGAGCCTCCATTTCGTGCAGCGACAGCTCCAGTGCCGCCGCTATCAGGCTTTCAGCCAGCTGGCTCAGTGCTACCTGGACAGCATGAACGGACAGGGTTGAGCGCAACACCGCCACGGCGATCCGCAAGCTGATGGCCTGTTTGTAGTAGTTCAGATTCTGCAGTGTGGTCTCTGTATCGTTGTGTCTTTTCAATATACGCCCGACGCCTGACTTAATATCAGCCACGGTGGGTGGGTTGGCACCGAGACTTGGGTCTATCAACTCGTCCAGCAGAGCAGGGTAGCGGGTGACAGCGCTGGCAACTCTTTCGCTGCTGGCAAAGAGCTTCAGCATCTGGTCGGTAGCCTGTGGATTCTGCAGCAGCAGTGACAGGTAGGCACTGCGCCGACAGACCGCCGAAACAAGGTCAAAAACACGCTGGATGATTTTGTCATCAACGGATAAAGAGTCGATACGTTCCAGCAGCAGGGGCATGAACCGGTCCAGACGCCTGGCGGCCCGCTGGCTCAGGGACAGTCGGTTCAGGCGCTTTACAAAACCCGCCAACAGCTCATTTTCTTCCACGCTGTCGTCATCCTGCTGACCGTTGTTGCGTACCTGTAGCCACAGGGTTTGCCAGTGGTTTTTCTCGTCCACCAGGCCAGGGGGTTGAGGCAGGCTTTGCTCGAACAACGCCTGTACTCTATTGCGGGTTTCGTCAAGCTGGCTGTGAAAAGCATCGCTGGTGGCGCAACCCATCGCTATTGCAACCCTCAAACCGTCTTCACCACCAGGGACCGTATGGGTTTGCTGGTCATGCAAGGCCTGGATGCAATTTTCCACCCGGCGCAGATAACAGTATGCAGAACGCAGTTCGTCCGTTACAGGTGTTGGCAATAACTGAAGTTTTTGTAACTGGTCCAGAGCAGACAACAAGGAAGGTGTTTGTAGTGCCGGTTCGCGCCCGCCGCGGAGCAGCTGAAAGGTTTGCACCAGGAACTCGATCTCGCGGATGCCGCCAGGACCGCGTTTGATATCGTCCAGCCGGCCTTTACGCAAGGCGTCTTCACGAACATTCTGGTGCATGTCGTGCAAAGCCTCAATGGCACCGAAGTCGATGTAGCGGCGGTAGACAAAAGGCCTGAGCATGTCCAGTAACTGTTTACCGCCATCCTGGTCGCCAGCAACTGGCCGTGCCTTGATCAGTGCGTAGCGCTCCCAGTCGCGACCTTCTCTCTGGTAGTACTGCTCCAGCGCAGCAAAACTGCTGACCAATGGCCCGGAATCGCCGAATGGGCGCAAGCGGGTGTCGACACGGAAACAAAACCCATCAGCGGTTATGGTTGCCAGGCTGTGAATGACCTTGCGTGCCAGGCGGGTAAAGAACTGCTCATTCGCCAGGCCCCGGCGGCCGTCGCAGACACCACTTTCGGCATAACAGAAAATGATGTCGATATCGGAAGACATGTTGAGCTCAAACCCGCCGAGTTTACCAAGGCCGATAATGATTAGTTTTTGCTGCCGGCCGTCAACATTGCGGGGAATGCCATGTTTGTCTTCAAGCTGCGCTGAGTGATGGTTGACCGCCGCCTGCAGGCAAACATCTGCCAGCGCACTGAGGTCGGTAAGGGTTTCCTGGACGCTTGCCAGCGCGTTCAAGTCACGCCAGATGATGCGCAGCATTTCACGGTTGCGAAACTTGCGCAGAGCAGCATCCAGATCGTTGCTGTCCTGCTCGGCAGTCAGAGACCCAGGACTTGGTGGGCTGCTGTGCTCAAGCCGGCCTGATGCCCGTAGTTCTTCGAGCCACTCCGGGTGTCTGGCCACAAGCCGGCCCAGAAAAGGACTTAAATCGACCGCGCTGCCTTTTTGCATGCCTGCAGTATAACGTTGGCAGCCGGTTGCGCCGACAGGTTTGTGCAACGGTACAAGCCTGGCCTGCCCGGTCGCCGGGAGATTCTATGGTCGTGCCTGACAAGCATTCCCGTCAGCGTACGATTATTTCATCAATAAAAATTGAAACCGGCAGCGTTTTTTCCAGGCGGGTGCTATACACCTGCCGCCTGTTTTTTGCGATCACCCTGAGGTAGCGAGCCTCCACAGCGGGAAAATCAATACCCAGAAAAGGGCTGCTCAGCCTGATTTCTTCTTCATTTACCGAGGCCACCGTTCGCCAGTGTTCAGCGTCATCTGAGACCAGGACTTGTACGCCCTGTGGCCGGTTCAGGCGCCGGTACTGGCCGGCATCAAAACCAAACCCAACGTACCGCAGGCGTGTTTTGCTGGCAAAATCTATGACTGCGTCCAGGTCACCGTCATTGAACTCGGCCCACTCCGTCGGGTGGAAAATCCGGTCATGGGCAAGTGCGCCATCGAGGATTGTCACCAGCGGGCCAGGCTTGTAGTTGGTCTTTGGCGGGTGGCTAAAAACCAGTTTTTTACCCAGCGCCTTGTGCTTTATGAATGACAGCCTGAATGCGCCGTAGAGTGTACCGCTTCGCGGGTTCTGCCCTGCCGCCCTGACGACAGTGTCCTGCTTGAGTATCAGTGGTTCCTTATAGCGTGCGGAATGGGTATTGGGCTCAGATCCGTCCAGCGTATAGCGAATGATGGTCTCAGCCCCCTCAACGTGCAGGCGCAACTCCATGTCTGTACCCATCAACTGGTGTTCAGCGGAAACTTTATAAACGGCTCTTGATGCATTGATTCCCAGTCGGTCCAGGCGTTGGTAGAAGCGCTCCAGTCGCAACAGAAAGTTCGGCCATGCACGGTTGTCCGGTGAGGACCAGAGAGCCTCCGAAAGCGCGCTCATGCGCGGCAACGCAGCATTCTCTACTTGTGCCGGTGTCTTGATAAAGTTACCCCAGACATGGCCTTGAGCGCCGATGATATGTTTGGCCTGTGCCGGTGTCAGTCCTTCGGGCAGGGGTTCAAGTTCGTACACATCCCGCAGTGATATCGGTGGCTGCCAGCTGGATGACATCGGCTCGTCCAGCGACAGGGACTCAAACTGGTTGAAGTACAGGCGTTCACTGGCGCCGATAATGACATCGTGGCCTGCCTTCACTGCATTGATGGCCTGTCCGGGCATCAGCCAGGTGGTAATTGTAGCGCTGGGGTTGATACCGCCCTCAAGAATCTCTTCCCAGCCAGCCATCTTTTTGCCGAGGCCGTTGATGATGTCCTCGACCCGGTGCACAAAGTAGCTTTGCAGTTGCTGATAGTTTTCCAGACCTTCGGCGCGCATCAGCGCCGTGCAGCTTTCACAGGTTTTCCACTGGTCCTTGATGACCTCGTCCCCGCCAATATGAATATAGGGCCCGGGGAACAGGGCAGCGACTTCAGCAAACACATCTTGCAGAAAAGCAAAGCTCGCTTCCGTGGGGCACATAACGTCACGAAAAATGTGAAACTCTGTTTTAACTTCAAAATCTTTTTTAACGCAGGCGTACTCCGGGTAGGCTGCCAATAGCGCGGACGTGTGTCCCGGAACATCTATTTCAGGAACGATGGTCACCTGCCGCCGCCGGGCGTACTCGACAATTTCACGGATATCCTGCTGGGTGTAGAAGCCGCTGACAGCCGTATTGTCATAAAAGCGGGGCTCCCTGTCATAGGGGTGAGAAAGCATGGTGCGTGGACGCGTGCTGCCGACGGAAGTCAGCCGGGGGTACTTCTTGATCTCGATTCGCCAGCCCTGGTCATCGGTCAGGTGCCAATGGAAATAATTCATTTTGTGCAGTGCCAGAAAATCAATGTAACGCTTGATGAACGCTGCGGAAAAGAAATGGCGGCTTACATCCAGGTGCATGCCGCGGTAAGGATACGCTGGCTGGTCTCTGATCAGTACGCCGGCAAGTTGCCATTGCACGGTATTGAAGGGGTAAGCGCTTTCGATTTCTGCAGGCAACATCTGGCGCAAACTCTGGACACCATAAAACAAGCCCTTAGAACTGGCTGCGCTGATGATGACTTGCCGGGAGTCCACGCTGAGTTCATAGGCTTCCGGAGAGTCGAAGCCATCGGTAATCAGCAGGCTGATGGAGTTTTCCTGTGGCGTTTCAGCAGCAAGTATTTCCAGCTTGAAGCCGGTTGCAGGAACAATCAGCGCCTGCAAGTAATCGGCAACGTCACGTGCCTGCTGTTTGTTGATCAATAGTTGTGTGTCGCGCGTCAGCGTAAATTTGCCCGGCCTTGCCTGCAGGTAGGCGGGTACAGGAATAATCCCGTACTGGCCAACCGCCGTTGGCTGGCCCGAAGGACCGGCATGGGCCGAGGCCGCAACAAGCAGGCTCAATACAATACCCAGCAACGCTGCCAGCAGGGCGAGGTGTTGACACGGTATGCCTGTGCGCTTTATCAGTATCATCGGTTCTCTAGTCAAGCAGGCTGGGGAGCCATAAGGTCAATTGAGGAATAAATGTTACCAGCATCAATACTGCCAGCATGATCACATAAAATGGCACCAGATCCTTGATGGTTTTTTCAATGCTCACTTCGCCGATTGCACAGCCAATCATCAGTGACGTGCCGACTGGCGGGGTGCACAGGCCGATACCGAGGTTGATCATCATGATGACGCCGAAATGAATGGGGTCTATGCCGAGCTGAACCGCGATAGGCAGCAGCATCGGGGTGAGCAGGAGTATGAGTATGCCCATGTCCATGAGCATCCCCAAACCCAGCAGCAGCACATTGATCGCCAGCATGGCGATGATCGGGTCAGAGGAGATTGAAAATATCAGCTTGGCCAGTGCCGCCGGAATCTCAAGGTAGGACAACAGGAACGCAAATCCCGACGAAGTCATGATAATGGCGACTACGGTTGCCAGTGTATTGAGGGATTTTTTAAGCACAGCCAAAAGCTTGCTCATCGGCATGCTGCGATATATGAATCGCGCAACAATCAGCGCATAGACCGTCGCGACCGCTGCTGATTCAGTGGCAGTGAAAATCCCCAGCACGATGCCACCGATAATGATCACCACGGTGAACAGGCCGATGGAGGCCTCCAGCGCTACGCCAATGGCCTCTTTGAAGGCGTACTTTTCGCCCGCAGGGTGTCCCTGGCGTACGGCCAGAACCCAGCACAACAGCATCAGCGAACCACCCAGTATTAACCCCGGGATATAGCCGGCTAAAAACAGTTTTTCAAGCGACAGGCCGCCGGCGGCGAGGGCGAAATAGATCATGTTCTGGCTTGGGGGTATCAACACGCCCTGCACCGATGAAGTAATGGTGACGGCAACCGCGTAGCTGGGCCGGTAACCACGCTTGGTCATCGACGGGATCAGGAAAGAACCGACCGAGGCAATATCGGCAACAGAAGAACCGGAAATCCCGCCAAACATGGTGCTGGAAACAATATTGGCCTGCGCCAGGCCACCCCGCATGCGGCCAACCAGTGTGTCGGCAAAGCGCACCAGGCGGTCGGAGATACCACCCTCGGCCATTAGTTGCCCGGCAAGGATAAAAAAGGGTACCGCCAGGAAGGTAAAGCTGTTCAGGCCGTTGACCATCCTGTGGGCAATGACCAGGGTTGGAATATCCAGGTAAAAGGCAGTGGCCAGCGAGGCCAGACCAAGTGCGAAAGCAATGGGCACGCGGATAAACATCAGCAGCAGAAACAGGCCGAGCAACAGGGTCGTGGCAATGGTTTGCTGGTCCATCGTTAAACCTCGAAACCCGAGGTGCCGGCATCCTTACCGGGAAAGTGATCCAGCAGCAGGTTACCGATGGAATTCAGGGCCATCAGTATGCCGCCAACCTGGAGCGGAAGATAAAGCCAGGATTTGGGAAAGCCCGAGGCAGAAAGCGCCTGGTCACCCACAATGTCGATTAACATGCCCGCATTAATGCTGACGTTGAGCGCAAAAGCCAACACCAGGAATTCAACGATAATGTTCAACACATGCTGGCCTGGCGGGGAAAGGCGGTCCCAGACGACGGAGATGGCCATGTGGGTGTGTCGGTAAACGGCGATCGCAACCGCCAGCATGGCAAACCACACCAGCAGTAGCAGCGCCACTTCTTCAGACCAACTGACGGGTGATTTCAGTACATAGCGCAGGAAAACCTGCAGCACAATAATACCCACCAACGTGGCCAGCAGTAAGTAACAAACCCACTCTGCAGCACGGTTAATATATTCAAAAAACTGCGTGGTGAGATTTTTCATATTATTCTGTTGAATCAATCTGTTGAATCAGGCTGGCATAGGCCGGGAACTCAGCGTAAATGGGCTCAACAGCAGCCCGGAAAGGGGCGCTGTCAATGCTGGAAATGGAAACCTTGGCGGCCAGCATTAGCTGTTTGGCCTCCAGGTTGGCCTGCGTCATGATCTCCCGCTCGTAATAGGCCGCTTCCTGCGCTGCTTCCTGAATGGCTTGTTGATACTCAGCGGCCAGCGAATTGAACCTGTCCTGGTTCATCAGCAGAATGGCTGGTGGGCTCAGGTGGTTGTCTTCAACATAAAAAGGCGCAACCTCGTAATGTCCCGATGTTGAGTAACTGACATAGTCGTTTTCGGCACCATCAACGATCCCAGTTGAAAGTGCTGAGTAGACCTCCCCGTAGTTCATGGGGGTGGGGATCGCGCCCATCAGTTCAATCATGCGGATGGTGATATGGGAGGGTTGCACACGAATTTTCAAACCCTTCAGGTCGGCCAGACTTTTAATCTCCTTGTCGCGGGTATAGAAGCAACGGGAACCCGCATCCATATAGTCAAAGCCGATCAACCCGACTTTGTTCAGGTCAGCACGCACCTGGTCGCCAGGCTTGCCATCCAGTACTTTGTACTTGTGTTCAAAATTCCTGAAGATGTACGGTAGTGTAAAAACCCCCATGGAGGGGCTGACGTTGGCAACTACAACGGAGTTCACGCGGGTGAAATCAATGATACCAAGCTGAACCTGTTCGATGGCTTCAGACTCCTGGCCGAACTGCGCACTGGAATGAATTCTGACCGTCACAGCGCCGTTGGTTTTTTCATTGACCAGCGCGGCGAAGCGGCGCATCGCAATGGTAACGGGATTGTGTTCGGGCAATGCTTCGGCCAGCCGCAAGGTGATTTTTTCACCTGGCACCAGCCTGTGGGGCGCTGAGTATCGCAGCACGACGAAAGAGGTCGTTACCAGCACGACAATGATCGCGATTCTCAGGGGCAGGTTGTGCCGGATATCAAACACCCAGCTTTTCCAGGGTTCTGATCACCCCGCGTATTTCTGCCAGCCCGCGCAAACGGCCAATGCAGGAGTAACCGGGGTTAACCTTCCGGTCCAGGTCATCCATCATCTGGTGCCCGTGGTCAGGTCGAATGGGGATATCCATGGCACCGGAACCGGGCTTGCGCATACTTTCTTCATGCAGCAGGCATCGGATGATGCTGATCATGTCGACATCGCCCTCCAGGTGGGAGGCTTCATAGAATGACCGGGGGTCGTCCAGGTCGCGCTTAACACCCCGCAAATGCGCAAAGTGTATGCGTGGTCCAAACTGCTTCACCATCGCCGGAAGATCGTTATCCGGCCTGCTGCCAAAGGTGCCGACGCACAGCGTGACACCATTGGAAGCACTTGGCAGTTCAGCGAACAGGGTTTCCAGGTCATCGGCTGTACAAATGATTCTTGGCAGGCCAAACAGATCCCGTGGCGGGTCGTCAGGGTGAATGGCCAGTTTTACGTTCAGCTTTTCAGCTTCCGGCAGTACCTGGCCGAGGAAGTGATAGAGGTTCTTCCGCAGGGCGGCCTTGTTGATGCCCTTGTACTGGGCGAGGGCCTGCCGGAACTCCTCGACGCCGTAGGCAGCGGTCATTTTCCCCGGCATACCTTCAGTGATATTCCTCGCCAGCGTGGTTTTTTCTGCTTCCGTCATTTGTCGGAAAGCGGCCCGGGCGGCATCAATTTCCTTGTACGAATAGTCTTTTCTGGCACCCTCCCGGTCGAGGATGAAAAGATCGAAAACAGTGTACTGATCCTGATCGAAGCGCAACGCCGTGGCGCCGGAAGGGCGTTCGTACGCCAGGTTTGTCCGGGTCGCGTCAATGACGGGCATGAAGTTGTAACAGATGGTGCGAATGTTGCAGGCGGCCAGGTTCTTCATGCTGTCGATAAAAGCAGAGATATGTCGGTCGCGACCGGGTTTGCCGAGCTTGATGTACTCATGCACAGGTATGCTCTCGACAACCGACCACTTGAGGGCTGAACGTGTATCCGGCACTTCCTCAATCAGGCTTGGCAAAGCTTTGATTTCATCAACCGGCCAGACGTCGTGGGCCGGGATGTGATAGAGCGCAGTGACAACATCTGCTGCACCCGTTTGCCGAATGTCCTCCAGGCTTACCGGGTCATCCGGCCCAAACCACCGCCACGCTTCACGCATAAAACCACTCCTTAAATTCTGTCAATTTGTATTCATACATTATTTCTGCGGCCTGGAAAGCAGGTACTTAACGGCACCTGCCGCGCCCCGTGTTTCAATCTTCTCATAGGCAGCGCAAAGCGAACGATGAAAGCGGGGTTCGCTGTAAAGCGCGGCATCAAAAACCGTCTCCAGCAGTGAAAACCGGGCAACATCGCTCGCCGCATTGCCGGTACACCCATGGCCAGCCTCTGCCAGCACGCCAGCCAGGGGATCCACAATCCCGACTTCGTTGTGCACTCGGTGCCTGATAAAGTGAAACCAAGCAGCAATAGTAAAGCATAGTCGCTCAATACCCTGCCCCGCCAGCAGGTTATCCCGCACGGTATCGAGTATGCGAAACGGCAGTTTTTGCGACCCATCCCAGGCAATTTGTGACAACTGGTGAGCAATGGCCGGATTGGCAAATCGCGACAGGATGGAATCGATATAGCCGTTGATATCAAAAGGCATGTCACCGAGGCTGGGGCTGATTTCTTCGTGCATCAGCAGTTTGACATGCTGCATGAATTCCTTGTCAGCCACCACGTCGTTGATGGTTGCGTAACCATACAGGGTGCCAAGGTATGCCATGGTCGAGTGTGCTCCATTCAGCAGGCGCAGTTTGGCCTGCTCGAACGGGGCGACATCACTGGTCATGGTAACGCCGGCGTTCTGCCAGCTGGGCCTGCCACAGCTAAATTGATCTTCAACCACCCATTGTGAGAAAGCCTCCCTTTGCACCGGCCACGCATCTGCCAGCCCGGTGGCCCATTCAACCCGTGGGCGCAGTGCGTCATCGGTGGCCGGTGTGATGCTGTCTACCATGGAGTTGGGAAAGCAGGTTTCGCTGTCAATCCAGCGCGCCAGGGCCGGATCCAGCAGGCTGGCATATTGTTGGACGGCATGCGCCATCCGCCGGCCATTGTCGGCCAGGTTGTCACAGCTCAACACACTGAAAGAAGTAATGCCGGCTTGCCGCCTGCGGCGCAGTCCCTCAACAATAAACCCAACGGCGGAAACGGGTGCTTCAGGCCTGGCAAGGTCTTGCTGGATGTCCGGGTGCGCGACGTCCAGGTCACCCGCTGGTGTCAGGCAGTAGCCCTTTTCTGTAATGGTAAGGGTCACGACCCTGGTGGTAGCGGCGCTAAGCCGTTCAATGACCACGGGGGCCTGCTGGCTGGCAGTAAGCAGTTCACGGATGGCGCCAATCACCCTGAACTGTACCTGTTCATCCAGTATCGCCAGCGTGTACAGGTTGTTTTGTGCCATCAGCGAGTCACGCACTTGACTGCTGCGCAATGAGACGCCACACAAGGCCCAGCTGGTTTCACCCTGGGCGAGCACATTGTCGATATAAACGGCCTGATGGGCCCGGTGGAAAGCACCTGGCCCCAGATGCACGATGCCAGTGCTGCAAGCTTGCCGGTCGTAGCCCGGTACGGCAGTAGTTGCCGCTATTTTCCCGATGGAGCGGTTTGAGAGCACGGTCGGAGTTGCTCGCTGACGCATCAGAGCGTGACCCCCTTTTTCCATATTGCGATCTCACGTTCGTCATTGGTCTCATTGCAGGTACTTGCGCCAGAGGCCGTGTCGATGATCTTTGTCATCAACTCAGCCGTGATGGCTTCCATACGGGCTCCTTGCAGCAGCCTGCCCGCATCGAAATCAATCCAGTGTGGTTTGTTGCGCGCAATATCAGAATTGGAAGCAATCTTGATGGTCGGAACAGGAAAACCCAGAGGCGTACCGCGTCCGGTGGTAAACAGCAACAGGGTCGCACCGCTGGCCACCATTGCGGTGCTCGACACACCGTCATTGCCAGGTGCCTCGAGTATGGACAGGCCGGGCTCCAGAGCAGGTTCCCCATAGCGCAGCACGGCACTGACCGGGGCAGCCCCGCCTTTCTGTATCGCACCCAGGGACTTTTCCTCAAGCGTGGTAATGCCGCCGGCGATATTTCCAGGTGACGGGTTTTCATATATCGGCTGGTCATGGCCAATGAAGTACTGCTTGAAGTCATTGACGACGCTGACCAGACGTGCAAAAACTGTTTTGTTGGTGCAGCGGCGCATCAACTGGCGTTCCGCGCCAAACATTTCCGGTATTTCGCTGAGTATGGCGCGCCCACCGGCCTGTGTAACCTGGTCACAGGCATTTCCGACTAACGGGTTCGCTGTGAGTCCGCTGAAACCATCTGAACCGCCGCACTTCAAACCAACCGACAGATCACTCAGGGAGCAGGTGGTTCGCTGGTCGTGCTTTGCTACTTGTACAAGCTGTTCAATGGCTTTGATGCCGACATCAACCTCATCAGTAACGGCCTGGGCATCGAAGTAACGAATCCGGTCGCTTGTCCTGCCCGCAACATGCTGCAATAAGGAAGTAACCTGGTTGGTTTCGCAGCCGAGGCCAACCACGAGTACCCCGCCGGCATTGGGGTGGTTGATCAGGCCGGCCAGAATTTTCTGCGTATACTCCAGGTCATCGCCCAGTTGTGAACACCCATAGGGGTGGCTGAATGCATGTACCCCGTCAACCTGGCCGCTGAAGCGCTGCTGCGCCAGGCGGGCGATTCGATCCACAGTGCGACTGACGCAGCCCACGGTACTGATTATCCAGATTTCATTGCGGGTGGCGACCCGCCCATCGCTGCGGCGGTAACCTTTAAAGCGCGGCGCTGCAGGTTCCTGGAGAAGTGAAAAGTCTGCCGGGTCAGGGGCTTCAAAGGTATAGGCTTCGGTATCGGATAACGAGGTGCTTACGTTGTGCGTATGCACCTGTGCCCCGGCTGCAATCGTGCGGGTTGCCCGGCCAAACGGCGCTCCAAATTTTCGCAACGAGGCGCCGGTGGCGATTTCCTCCAGCGCGATCTTGTGTCCCGCCTGGATGTGCCCGGTCGCAAGCACGCTGTGCCCCGGCAATAGCAAATGTTCACCGGCGGTGATGTCCTGCAGCGCCACGGCTACGTTGTCGCTGTTGTGAACCTGAATGGCGTTCGGCGCGTTAGTCACTACAGTAGCCTGGTGAGAAACAATGACACGGAGGGGATAAATGTTACCGCCAGCAGCACCAGCAGAAACGGCACATAAAAAGGCAGGATCGAACGAATGGTGTCTTCGATGCGAATCCCACCCACGCTGCAACCGACAAATAATGCTGTGCCAACGGGTGGCGTTACCAGCCCAAGTCCAAGGTTGAGTATTAACATGATGCCAAACTGTACCGGGTCCATGCCCAGATTGGTGACCACAGGCAGAAAGATGGGAGTGGTGATTACAATCAATGGGGACATGTCCATGAAGGTACCGAGCATTAACAGTATAACATTGATAATCAACAGAATAATTATGGGGTTATCAGAAATAGAGAGTAACAGCTCAGACAGTCGCAACGGTACCTCGGTGAGCGCCAGGACCCACCCGAAAGCCGCCGCCGCGCCAATGATCAGCAACACCAGTGAGGTCGTTTTCACCGCATTGATGCTGGCGGTGACAAAGCCCTTCCATCCGAGGCTGCGGTAGACAAAGGTGGCGACCAGCCAGGTGTAAATCACGGCAATGGCGGATGATTCGGTGGCGGTGAACACTCCGGACAGGATGCCACCGACAATGATCAACGCGGACAGCAGGCCGGGGATGGCGGCAATAAAATACATGAAAACCTGTCGCCAACCCGGGAAGCGGCCGGCGGGATAGCCGCGCCGCAGCGCGACCCAGTAGGCGGCTACCATCAAACCGGCACCCAGCAGCAGGCCGGGTATCAGGCCTGCCAGGAACAGCGCCGCAATTGAGACGCCACCGCCTGCCGCTACCGAGTAGATGATCATGTTGTGTGAAGGTGGTATCAGCAGGCCGGTGGTTGAGGCGGTAACAGTTACGTTTACTGCGTAGTCCACATCATAGCCTTCGCTCTTCATGGTCGGAATAAGTGCTGAGCCCATGGCTGATGCGCTGGCAACCGCTGAGCCGGAAATGGCACCAAACATCATGCTGGAAGCCACATTTACCTGGCCGAGCCCGCCCTGTACCCGGCCCAGAAGCGCGTTTGCAAACTGAATCAGGCGACCGGCTATGCCCGACTGGTTCATCAATTCACCCGCGTAGATGAAAAAGGGTATTGCCATCAGGGCGAAGATGTTCATGCCGGCGGCCATGCGTTGAAATGCCACGATGGGAGGGATGTCCAGGTACATCAGGGTCGCGATTGATGACAGCCCAAGGCAAAAGGCAACCGGAACGCCCAGTAGCAGCAACACGATGAAGGCTCCGAACAGGATGAACAGTTCCACTACGGGATCTCCGTTTCGCTGAGCAGGGCATGGGCGATTCTTTCGACCGCAAACAGCACCATCAGGAAACCGGCAATTGAAAAAGGCCAGTAGGCAACTGCGCGTGAAATCCCCAGTGTTGGAACCAGGTGGGTAGCGGTGTACTCAACCAGGTACATACCGTTGAGCGTCATCATGCCGCCAAACACAGCCACCAGCAGCAGGGCAAGAACAGCGGCCCATTTGCGCGCTGCCGGGGGCAGGTTATCAACCACAATACGCATGCCGAGGTGGAACCCCTGACGCACGCCAACCGCTGCCGCCAGCAACACGTAATACAGCATCAGGATAAGAGCCAGTGACTCGGACCACGCCGGGCTCTCATTGAGTGCGTAACGCCCGAAGACCTGCCAGCCAATAATGATGGTCATGAGCACCAGGCCACCTGCCGCGATGCCCATGGCGATGTTTTCGATCACCCCGGTTGCACGGGACAGCGCCAGGATTTGCTTGCGAAACCTCATTCCTGCACGGCCCGGATTCGTCTGACCAGATCTCGCAGACGGGCATCGGTCAGAAACATGTCATACAGCGGTGCAACCGCTTGCATAAACGGCCGCTTATCAAGATCTTCGATCACCTCCACCCCTGCGGCCAGCACCACCTGTCGTGAGCGCACGACCCGCTGTTCCCACAACACGCGCATATGCGCCACCGAAGCTTTTGCCGCGCGCCGGACCAGGCTTTGTTGTTCGCCGGACAGGCGCTCCCAGCGATGCCTCGACATGACCAGCACCTCGGGCGTCATGGTGTGTTGCGTCAGGGTGTAGAACGGGGCGGCTTCAAAGTGACGTGTAGATTCGTAAGATGGCCAGTTGTTTTCGCTGCCATCAATAGTGCCCAGCACCAGGGACTCATACACCTGGCCAAACCCCATGGGTGTCGGGTTGCCACCCAATGCTTTGACCATTTCGACAAACAGGTCAGAATTTTGCACGCGGATTTTCATGCCGGCCAGATCAGCCGGTGTGCGAATGGGCCGCTTGGTGTTGTAAAAGCTGCGTGCGCCGGAGTCGTAATAGGCCAGGCCGATCAAACCATGTGGCTCGAAGGCAGCCAGAATTTCATCACCGATTGGACCGTCAACGGTTGCCCGCATATGCGCAATGGAGCGGAACAGAAACGGCATGGCCAGCACGGTGGTTTCAGGGACGATGGAGTTGAGCGGTGCGAGGTTGACGCGGTTGATATCAATACCGCCGAAAACAGTTAATTCCAGCGTGTCTTTTTCTTCACCCAGCTGGCCGCCAGCGTAGATTTTCAGGCCGAGTTCCCCATCGCTCCACTGCTCCAGCAGGTCGCCCATGTAAACCAGCGCCTGTACGGTCGGGTAGTCGGCAGGCTGGGTGTCGGCAACGCGCAGCACCCGTTGTTCCGCGGCGACCGCCGTCAGGGCTGCTGCCAGCAGCAAGGTGCCAATAAGCAGACTAAACCGGGCTGCCATCGCTGCTGGTGTGCTGATCAAGACGATAGGCCTTCTTAGGTAGCTTGTAGGCCAGTTCGGTTGCAAGCTCCAATGCCTCATCCCGCCGGATCCTGTGTTCCGCTACCATGCGGGCCAGAAAACTGCAGTCTGACCGGCGTGCGACATCATGCCGCGCCGGTATTGAAAGGAATGCACGCGTGTCATCGTTGAAACCAACCGTGTTGTAAAAGCCGGCTGTTTCCGTGGTTAACTCGCGAAAGCGCCGCATACCTTCGGGGCTGTCAAAGAACCACCAGGGCGGCCCAAGCTTGAGGCAGGGGTAGTGTCCGGCCAGTGGTGCGAGCTCTCTGGCGTAGGTGGATTCATCGAGGTTGAAGAGGATGATGGACAGTTCCGGCTCATTTCCCAGTGTGGTCAGCAGGGGCTTCAGCCCATCTACAAAATTGACGCGCTGCGGAATATCTGCGCCCTTGTCCCGGCCGTAATGCGCCAGAAGCCAACGGTTGTGGTTGCGGTGGGCCCCGGCATGAATTTGCATGACCATGCCGTCGTCTATGGACATCCGTGCCATCTCGGTCAGCATCTGGGCACGGAACAGTTCCGCGTCGTCGGCGCTCACGTTGCTGTTGCGGATTTTTGCAAACAGGGTTTCGCATTCACTAACTGACAGGTCGGCCGTCTGGGCGGTGGGGTGCCCATGGTCTGTCGCGGTTGCCCCCATTGACCTGAAATACGCCCTGCGGGTTCGGTGTGCGTTCAAATAGCCCTGCCAGGTTGAGGTGTTTTCGCCGGTCATTGATCCGAAGGTGGCCAGGGATGCCTCAAAGTCCTCGTACTCAGGATCCACGATCGGGTCAGGGCGGTAAGTCGTTATTACCCGGCCCTGCCAGCCGCTGTTATTGATTGTGCGGTGATGGTCCAGTGCATCAAGCGGGGATTCTGTGGTCGCCAGAACCTCTATATTGAAGGCATCGAACAATGCGCGGGGACGGAATGCAGCCTGCTGGAGTGCAGTGTCGATGATGTCATAGTAATAATCAGCACTGGCTGTATTCAGCACCCGGTCAATACCAAACAACCCTGCGAATACGTGCTCCAGCCACAGGGCTGATGGCGTACCTCTGAACAGGTAATAGTGCTCGGCAAACACATGCCACGCTGCTCTTGGATCGGTATGTGTGACACCGTTTCGGTCAGGCACGGCCAGTTGTTGCAAGCTGATGCCCTGGCTATACAGCATGCGGTAAAGGTAATGATCAGGGGCCAGCAGCAACTCGGTCGGGTTACTGAATGCTGCATTGTCGGCAAACCAGCGGGGATCGGTATGTCCATGGGGGCTGACGATTGGCAGATGTCTAACCTGCGCGTAGAGATCGCGTGCAATATTTCTGGTGCCTGGGTCGGCGGGGAAGAGTCGGTCTTCGTGGAGTAGTCTGTCGTTCACAAGTCCAGGTCCTGCAGTCTGTCAAGAAGGTTTGCCACCGGTGTCACACTGTAACGGTAACCGGTGTCATCTGCAATAATCCACACCCTGACACGGTAAGCCATGGCTCTAAATGGCGACCGTTGAGTGGCGGATAACCAGTTGCGGTTGTACCCGTGAAGTTGCAGCAGGTACCGCTCCCTCCCGGGTTGCCAGCTGAGACATCAGCTTCTGTGCGGCCAGGTCTCCCATGTATTCCACCGACTGGTTAACCGTGGTCAGGTCAGGCCAGACCAGGGAAGCATGCGCACTGTCATCGTAGCCGGCAACGGACAGCGCCCGGGGCACATCAACCCCCATCATTTGAGCCGTCTTCAGTACACCCAGCGCCATCATGTCGTTGCTGGCAAAAATTGCAGTGGGAGGTACTGCCCGGCCCAGTACCTGACTGCCGGCAAGCTCGCCAGAGGCAAAAGTGTTGGCCCCCTGGACCAGCAAGCGCTTACGTACGGGAATCCGGTGTTGCTGCATCGCTTCGCAAAAGCCTGCAAACTTTTCCTGTGACGACAGGTTGGATGCGGGCCCGAGTACAAAGCTGATTTCCCGGTGGCCTAGTCCAATCAAATAGTCTGTCATCAGGCTTGCACCACTGCGGTCGTTAGAAACGACAACATTTCGCCAGCTGTCAATTTTCTTGGGCGAGATGCGGACATAGGGGCAGTGTTGGCGCTTCAGGTTACGCGCCAGCTTGCCCAGTTGGGATATGGGTGACAGCAGAATAATGCCATCCAGACGCGCACGTTGAATGAATTGCTGTACATCTTCAACCAGGCGCTGGTCGGAAAAACTGGCCGGGTGCATGATCAACTCATAACCGGTGCCACGGCACGCACGCAGAATGCCGGCCTGGATATCCGAGATGTACAGCGCGTTTGGGTTGTCATATACCAGGCCAATCAGAAATGACCGCCGAAACGCCAGCCCCCGGGCCTGTGGGTCCGGCGCATAATCAAGCTGCTCAATGATCGCCTGCACTTTCATGCGGGTATCTTGCGTCACATTTGGCGAGTCATTGATTACCCGGGAGACCGTTTTTTTGGATACCCCGGATAACCTTGCAACATCATTTATAGTTGGTCGTTTGCTCACCGTTCACCCGCCTGGCACTTCTACAGAGCCTTTATGCATCGAAGGTGACACCGGTGTCAAGAGGTGCTAGAGTTTTGTCAGCTGTTTTCTCTGGTTTTGCCGGTTCAGGAAAGAGCTTCCGCGACTGCGCACTTCTGACCACTACTGGATTCCACCAGGTGTACTTATGACGAAAAATAGAACCGCACAAATATTGCCGCTGTTGTTGGCAATAATTACTGGCGGGGTGCTCGTTGCAGCAGATAAAGAGACCGAAAAACCACGCGATATTGCCGAGATATTTGCTTCAACCAGCGCGCTGCTGGCTGCTCCGGCAGCATTGCTGACGAACGTTGCAGGTCGTGAGACTGTTTCCCTCAACGGTGACTGGAACATCATCGTTGACGAACATGAAGTTGGCGAAGCTGGTCGCTTTGGCGGGACTTACTTCGAGAGGCTCGAACAGACAACCGGCATGGAGCATTTTGAGCACCACTTTGATGAGCGCCGTCAGTTGCGCGTTCCTGGGGACTGGAATACACAGGATGACCGCCTGTTCCGGTACCGCGGTGTGGTCTGGTATCAGCGAAGTTTTTCTGTCGTCAAGGAAGGCAACAAGCGTTACTTCATCCATTTTGACGGGGTTAATTACGCTGCCAATATCTACCTGAACGGACAGCCACTGGCCACCCACAAAGGGGGCTACGTAGCATTCAATGTTGAGGCGACGGCAGCGTTGGTCGACGGCGAGAACTTTCTGGTTGTGCGGGTAGATGCCAGGCTTGACGATACGACCGTACCAACCCTCAAGACCTCCGACTTTTTCAAATACAGCGGTATCACGCGTGATGTCAATCTGGTCACTGTCCCGGAAACGTTTGTGCGCCAGTATCATGTCTGGCTGGATGATCTGAAATCCGGCACGTTGAAGGCCTGGGTGCAGCTTGATGGTGCTGCTGCAGCAGGTCGTAAAGTTGAATTGAGTATCCGTGAGGCCGGTGTTCGGGTGGTGGCAGAGACCGACCAAAACGGCCTGGCCAGGCTGGTATTCAAGGCGGATCTGGCACTGTGGTCGCCAGCGCACCCGAAGCGCTATGAGGTCAAAATTTCTACCACCGGTAACAGTGTGCCGGACCGCATTGGCTTCCGCAGTATAAAAATTGCCGGCGGCCGGATACTGCTCAATGGTAAGCCTGTATTCCTGCGTGGCATCAACATGCATGAGGCGTCATACCTGAAGCCGGGTGTTGCGTTCGATCGGGCTGATGCCGAAGCCCAGCTTGGGCTGATCAAGGAGCTGAATGGAAATTTTGTGCGGCTCGCGCATTACCCGCACAACGAGCATACCGTTCGTACTGCCGATGAACTTGGCCTGCTGGTCTGGAGTGAGATCCCGATTGTGTCGCTGATTGACTGGACCAATAAGGGAACACTGGCGCTGGCAAAAACCCAACTGTCAGCAAATATTTATCGTGACCTCAATCGGGCTGCGGTGATTATCTGGTCGATTGGTAACGAAACCATGCCGCAGTCGGAACAGCGCCTGGTTTTCCTTGGTGAACTGGCCGCACTGGCGAGGTCGGTCGATGAGAGCGGTCGGCCGATCGCCTCGGCGCTGGTGGGTGATATGGCGAAAGAGTTTGCGGCGGTGACCCGGCGCCTGGTGGCTGAGATGCTGACCGATCCGACAATCAACGACCCGCAAACGCACCAACAGCTACAAACAATGGCTGATGAACTGATTGGTGATGATATAGAGGCGGTACTCAATAGTGAAATTGAGGTGATGCTCGATGACAAGCTTGGCAATATTGTGGATATTATCGGTTACAACGAATACTTCGGCTGGTATTACTCAGCGGGTCTCAGCAGGATGTTGCCGGTCGATGAGGGGACCACGCGCAGGGTCATGTTCGGGATCATGCATGACATCCGCTTTCGCAATGTATTTGGCAAGCCCATCATAATTTCCGAGTTCGGTGCTGGCGCAAAAAAGGGCTATCAATCAAAATTTGGGCCGGGCAAGCTCTGGTCTGAAGAATACCAGGCCAGGGTTTACGAGAAGCAGGTGGACATGCTGAGTCGCAATTCGGAAGTGCAAGGCATGTCCCCCTGGTTGTTGATGGATTTTCGTTCAGCGATGCGCCCACTCAACGGTATCCAGGATGGTTACAATCGCAAAGGGATCGTGTCTGAAGCTGGAGAAAAGAAGCAGGCGTTCTTCGTATTGAAGGATTTTTATACTCGCAGTGCCAGTAAATGAGCGGGTGCCGTACCCAGGCATAAAAAAGGCCACTTCACAGGAAGTGGCCTTTTTGTGCCTGGGTACGGCATAAGCAATGTATGCCTGACCGGTTAGTTGTTGCTAACGAGAGAAGCCAACCCTGATACCAAAGGTACGCTCAGAACCTCTCGGTATCTGGTGTACCGTACCGGTTGAGCCACCCCAAAGCCCGCCAGGCGCGCGGATGGACGATACGTAGCTTTGATCCAGCATGTTGTTAACATAGAGGGTCAGTTCCAACCCGCTATCCGGCTTGCGTAAACCAAAACTGAGGTTGGTGATGCCAAAGCTGTCCTGGTAAGCCAGTGGGTTCTGGTTCAATTCATACAGCACTTTACTTTGCCAGGTGTAGTTCAGGTTTACGAAGCTGTCGTAGGCTCCGGCCGTTCCAGTCCAGTCGCCGGCAACGTAGATCTTGGTGTCAGGTGCGTTAGGCAGGGTTCCACCAACCACACTTTGGGTTTTGCGGCGGCTATTCGGTACCGGGAAGCACCCTTGCTCTTCAGTTTGTCCGGCATAACAGCCAACGTCGACCATATTGATGATCTCGATATCCTGGAGCGTGGCGTTCAAGGTCAGCACGAGAGATTCTGTAGCTGCTAACTGAGACTCAATTTCTATACCCTTCGAGCGTACATCTCCGGCGTTGAGTATCCGGAAAGCCAATGCTTCGCTGTCAAAAGCCTGGGTTTGGAAGTTTTTAAAGTCGGAGTAAAAGCCCACGATGTTGAAGCGCAGACGATGGTCAAGAAATTCTGATTTCATGCCAATTTCCCAGGAGTCCACAGTTTCAGGCGCGATTGGAAAGCGCTCGGCAGCTGCCAGGTTCAGGCCTGAGCCAAGGTCAAGCGCCTGCCCTTTGTAGCCCTGTGAGAAGGAAACATAGGCCATGCTGCTTTCGCCAAAGGCCTGTTGTAAAGAGGTCTTGAAAGTTGTGGCACTATCTGAGAATGAAGTCGCCAGATCCGGGAAGTCTTCGGTATTGAACCCCGTTCTTTGCGCGTTGGCTTTGTAGTCAATTTTTTCATGCTGCCAGCGAGCACCAACCGCCACCGTTGTACCGGTATCGAAGGTGTAACGCAGGTCACCAAACCCGGCATAGTTGAGCGTGTTATTGGTCGTATCAAAATCATGTTTGAGTACTTCAAAAAAGGTTCTGTTGAAATCATTGACAGCCTTGTTGTCATAGTAGAACAGGCCAGCGACGTATTCCCATGGGCCGTCTGAAGCTGACTCAAAGCGAAACTCCTGGGTAAATGTATCCTGCTCTTTATGTCCGCCATTGATCTGGAAAACCGAAATCGGGCTCCAGTCGATGTCGTTGTTATTCTCTTCTTCCCACTGACGCAATGAAGTGATCGAAATGAACCGGCCAGACTCCATGTCATAGTTGACCTGCATGGAAACACCACTGCTCTTGTAGTTGCCAAATGCGGGTGCGTCAATGGATGTATCAAGGCTGGATGGGCTGATTTCTGCACCGGCAGCGGCATCGTAGACATTAAAATCACCACCCGGGATACCAAAGATATTGGTGTTGGGTGGCAATGTCCGGTAAGGCTCAGCACAACAGTCTGAATTCAGGCTTGAATAGTCGGCGATGAAGAGGAAATTAAGTTTATCGCTGGCCTCAAACGCCAGTTTTCCACGAATGCCGTAACTGCTGTCAATGCCGTTGAGTTTTGAGCCATCAAACAAATTGTTGACGTTGCCATTAACTGAGCGGTAGTAGGCAGTGACTCTTCCCAGCACTTTTCCGGAATCTGACAGCGCTCCCGATACGGTGCCGCGGGCGACTATTTCATTGAATGATCCGTAGAACAGGTCGCCCTTGCTTTCAAACTCTTCGGTCGGCGCTCTGGTGATCAGATGAATAACACCCGCAGAAGCATTTTTACCAAACAGGGTGCCCTGGGGACCGCGCAGCACTTCAATGCGATCCAGGTTGAAAAGGTCGCCGAAAGCTTCATTCTGCTTACTGAGAACAACGCCGTCCTGGACGATACCCACACTGGATTCTACGCCGGTACCAAAATTGATGGTACCCACGCCACGAATTGAGACTGTACTGTTGGAAGAGGTGAGGCCCCGTTGCCAGTTAACTGACGTTGATATGTTGGCAATATCCTCAATGGATACAATCCGGGCCCTGTCGATCATGTCGGCAGTAATTGCCGTGATCGCAACGGGTACGTCCTGCAGGTTCTCTTCCCGTTTCTGGGCGGTGACAATGACCTCCTCAAGAACGAAAGAGCCTTCTCCGGCTGCGTCTTGCGCCGCCAGCGGGCTGGAGAATGCCGCCAGGCCAAGAATAAACAACAGCGTTAAATTCAAGCGCGCAGCAAAACCAATAAATTTTCTGACGTGTACTCTCATGACGTATATCCCATTTCAAGTTTATGTAACTGCCGGAGCGGCTGTTGGAACCGCCGCCCGAACCCCACCAATAGCGCCTCTGATCGGAAAGGTAAAGCCATGCACTTGGGCAGGATTCTCTAACCAAACCTCTCTTAGCATGATCAAGCTATCATTTTCTTTTAGCGAAAAACATAGCGCAAACTGCCTATGCCAAGGATGCAGGGCCCGTTACAAACCAGGTGGAAGAGGGTAACCCAGGCTGGTTTTCAGGGGTTGGCCGTCATGTCCCCATTCGAGTTCGCCAAGGTTGATGGTAATGTCGTGCGCTTTAAGTACGGGCGCGAGCAGGCCCAGCGGGTTGGCGCATGCCATTCTCAAAGCAGAACGAAAATCTGCAATTCCCCAGCGGGTAATATTGGCCACCGCCTTGCCCATGGTGAGTGCAGAACCGGCCAGCAGGGGGCTGTCCTTCAAGTTCACAACACCCGCGTCATTGGATTCCACGGCCATCCCGGCCAGGGAGTAGGTGCCTGCAGGCGCTGCAGCGGCCGCCATGGCATCGGTGACCAGCACAGACCGGTTGATGCCCTTGGCACGTATCAAGGACTTGAGGATCGGAGCGGGGATATGTACCCCATCGGCGATAAAGCAGCCGGTTACCCGGTCTTCTGCAAGTTGCCATTGAACGGGGTTGTCAAACTTTGGTAGTACCTGGGCGACCCCGTTGCCGAGGTGTGTTGCCACACTCAAGCCTGCGGCGATGGCCTCAGAAAGTGATTTTTGAGTGACGGCTGAGTGACCGGCACCGACGATTTTATGCTGGCTGGCGGCCCAGTGAATTATTTCGGGTGCACGGTCAAGTTCGGGTGCCAGCGTGAGATAGAGAATTGGCCGGGCCAGATCCTGTTCGAGCCTGCGCAGAAGCTCGACAGACGGCAAGACCATCTCCTGCGGCGGGTGACAGCCCGCATAGCCTGGTTTGGGGTTGAGGAACGGGCCCTCAAGGTGGTAGCCAGGAACCATTCGGGGGCCAAGCTCACTTGCAGTAACCGCCTGGTCCAATGCCATCAATCGCTCACGCAGACAGTGTTCTGATGCGGTGATGATGGTGGGAAGGCAGGTGGTAACGCCGGTTGCGAGCATTGCGCCCAGAGCGTGGTCCATATCATTGGCACTCAGGTTGCCATTGTTGAAGTCTATGCCGGCAAAGCCGTTTACCTGTAAATCCACCAGGCCGGCTGTGGCTGTTGGAACATATTCTGGTCCGGGTGAGTAGCGGGAAATGGTGGTCTGTTGGTCAGGGCCTTTGGTGACGGCCAGGTACTCATTGCCCGTATCAAGTATTTGCGAAGACGGTGACCGCCGGGGGTTTGGTATGCCGCTGTCGCCGTTCATTGGTTGCTACTTTTTCAATAAGGCAGATGAATCAAGATCCAGCAACAGGTAGCAGTTGGGATGTTGTTGCAGTATGGATGCCGGGAACTGTGGACTGACCGCACTCTCGAGAGCATTTTTGACAGCCTTTGCTTTACGGGATTCCGGTACGGTGATGATCAGACAGTCACTTTTCATCATTTGGCTGATGCTCATCGTGACGGCCTGAGTCGGCACAACATCAAGGCTCTCAAACCAGCCTTCGTTGACCTGCTGCTGTCGGCACACGGTATCAAGGCTCACCTGGATATAGGGGTCTGTGGTAGCGAAATCGGCGGGCGGGTCATTAAAGGCCAGGTGCCCGTTCTCGCCTATCCCGGCGAAGCAGATATCAACCCCCCTGTCACCGAGCAGGCCATTCAGCCTGGCGATCTCCTGCCCGATATCCTGTGCATCTCCCTCGATACCGTGGAAAGAACCCAGGTTTGGGACTTTTGCGACCAGGCGATCGTACAGGTAGCGTCGGAAGCTGGCAGGGTGGTCGTCACCTATGCCCACATATTCATCCAGGTGAAAGACATCAATACGTGGCCACGGAATATCGGGTTCGGAGGTTAACTGTTTAAACATTGAGAACTGGCTGGCACCGGTGGGCAGGATGGCCGTTACCCGGTCTTTGCTGGCCGCGGCTTTGCGAATGGCGACCGTGCCAATTTTTGCAGCCAGCACCCCCAGTTCTTTTTGGGTATTACAAATTTCAATCTTCATGCGGGGTAATCCTGTTGGTGGTTCTCTGCATTCAGCGGCGGTTCAGGGTTGGTTATCCTGCTTCGTCCATATTGGCGAAGACCAGGCCATGACGGCACGCTTGCGAATTTTACTTTTCTGTTTGAGGCGATAGTAATACATAGCGCCTGGTGTATGGCTCTCGTCCACCCAGAATGCTTTAAAGTCCCAACTGTCAGGCTCCCACCTCTGAATGATTTGGAAACCATCGTCTCCCGCCTGCAGGCGTAATAATTCAATCCAGTCAATTTCATCTGTTCCGTAGGCTTCAATACTGATGACCGGTGTAGCACTGACCTGGCCCGACAACCCCATGGGAATATCATCAACATGGAAATCGAGGATAATTTTTGCACCGGTGGTGCCATAGGTCCGGCGGTCATACAGGCCCTGAAATATTGCATCACGGGTTTGTTCAGGAGCCCTGACGGCGGCCAAGCCGTACTGTGGCTGACCGGGGTGGGAACGGTGGTCATCGGAGGAGGCAATGGTCGACATGAGCAAGCCCATCTGCCACACATCCTGCAGGTATGACGGCTGCTGTATGGAGACAGAATCCCAGGTAAAAATGCTTTGCTCAAAGGCGAGCGGGTGAGACGGGTCGTATGCCTCGCTGAGTCCGTGTCCGGAGTAGACCTCAAAGTTTCGCCTCAGGCCCGGGTTGTCAACAGAGAAATCCAGGTCCTTCGGAAATTTGCCGCTGTGGTGTGGAATGGTGATGGCATTACCCTGATGAAGACGGCTCCAGAGCTCAGGCAGGGTAGTTTGTCCTGGATATTCCATCACGCCTGGCTTGTCGCGAAAGTAGACATTGTGGTGGCCATAAGGCGCGCCGAAGGAACACTCATAGGCCTGGATGGTGACAAACCGTGGCGGATCGTTGTAGTGGTCAATCAGAGCCGTGTACTCATCCCAGTTGGCTTCGCTGAGGCCGCGGTAAAGGTTCTCGCCCCTGGGCAGTTGGGAGTGGTCGGTCATGGCGTAGAAATCCAGGCCGGCAATATATCGCGCATAGTCAAAATTCTGGTGACCAACGCCATCCCAGCTATAGAATGAATGAGAGTGCAGGTCCCCCCAATAGATCTTTTGCTTTGCTTCAGTCCGGGTAACCAGCATTGGGTTGGAGATGGTTTCGAGCTCCAGGTCTTTGGTCCTGACCTTGAGGCGGAAGACACCGGTTTGCTGCGGTGTTATTGCAAACTCCACATATCCTTTGTCAGCCTCAATCAGCAATTCTTCTGGAAAATCAGCCTCACCATGAAAGCGGGCCAGTTGCAGGGCGGCGACATGGTCGATGGCATTGGTGCCCTGATCCACCAGCGCCACCCGCCCAACAATGGTTTCCCCGACCATGGCCTGAGAAGGCAGGTGGACCCACATATCTTCAGCTGATGCGGGCCGGGCCGCTATCTGTGGCAGGTTTTTCAGTAGTTGAAAGTTGCCATCGCCGTTGTAGTCAACGGCCACCAGGATCGCGGTAGGTGGTGTCGAGATTGCTGATGCCCGGTATCCGGGTGACCCGGCGGAGCGATCGCCGTAGACCACTGATATCGTATCGCCCTGCTTCAGCGTGCCACTTTCCAGTATCGCCCGGGTTACAAACACGTAGCGCTCACTGCGGCCATCCATTGAAACTTTCGCGTGCTTGATCAGAATATCGCCGCGCTCATCTTCAACAATGGCTTTGACTGCAACCTTTGGGTTAGAAGACGCTGCGGTAATGTAGTTGTTGTCAGTTGGGTCTATGGTTTGTAAGCGGCTGGCAGAATTCCGTGATCCGGAGTGCCATTCATCCGGTAGTTGCACCCTGATCCCGCCACCCGGATAGATCTGTTTTTGGCCGACGGTATAGGTGACGGTCCAGGTTCCAAACTGCGCTGCCGTACCCTCATTGGGCTGGACAGCCGCAAAGCCTTTACCGGGCTGGCTGGTTGGAGATCCTGACGCGCTGGACTCCGGAACGGGCAGCAATAATGCGGCGGATAGTATGGCCAGGCTTAAACTCAGTTTCTTGATCACAGTGGTTTCTCATCCCGATAATAAATAATGGGGTAGCGGTGCAAGACTGTAATTCAGAAAGCGGTAACAGGCAATGTATCAGGCAGGTTGGTGCAGTTGGCCGGGAGTACTCAGTGGCGGTTGTCCAGCATCAGGCGTGAGACCAGGCTGGTTCTGTTGTGCACTTTTACTTTTCTATAAATTGTGCGCAAATGTGCTTGCACGGTACGTATGCTGATATAGAGCTTCTCTGCAATTTCCGGGTTCGTCATGCCCGCGCTGATTAGGTAAGCAACCTCAACCTCCCGGGGGGTCAGGTGAAACTCAGAAAAATCTTCAGATGTTGACGACAGCCCGGGTTTTGTGTCGAGGCAGATGACAAAGTACAGGTCTTTGCCCTGGGGTTGGTAGGCGTACAGGTAACCCGCGAGGTAGCTGCCCTCGTGCTTCACTTCAAACCGGACCCGTTCGTTGCGCTGGTTGCTGCCAAAGGCGGGTACTTTTCTTTTTATCTCCAGGCAGGCCTGCATAATTTCTGCAGGCAGCAAATTGGTAACAGGCTTGACTATTTCATGGCCGCCATAGGTCGGAATATTGAGTATGTTGCGGGTTTTCTTGTCGAGGAAAACCGGCAGGAAGTCCTTATTGAGGATCACCAGTCCCCGGTGGCTCAGGTCGGCGGTCAGGGTGCGGATGAGTTCTTCACGAATGTCGGTCATCTCTGCGAGTTTGATTTTCTGAACCGCTGCTGAGATATACGGAACCATCGCGCTCACTTTGGCAATGCTCTTACGGGAAAAGGCAGAACCTTTGGCTGAACGGTGCAAGCCCAGCAGGCCTATCAGTCCGGATCCGGTGGTCAGACCTACTGCCATCATGTGGAAAATCGACTGAGGTTTTAGAAAGTCAGTATAGAACTCCGTATCGACATAATCTTTCGCTCCGGCGATATCACGTGAAGTGAGTACCTGCTTGTTGCCGGACTGAAGCGGGCTGGACAGGAGGAACACGAAAGGATCCATGGTCTGGTACTTGTCGCACCAGGTTTTGGGTGCTTCTTCAGGGACGCCATGGGAGATACCGTTGGTAAATTGCCAGCCAAGGGTTGTGCGGCTGACATCAAAATAGACGCTGGTATCTGCGTGCACCATATGCTGGATTTCCAGCAGAATATTCTTTTGCAGGCTACCCAGGGTATCGCATTCCAGAGCGACTCTGCTCAGGTCGAGAATTTCATGTAGATCATTTTTCTGCAATTCTATCATATGTTTAGCAGGCTGCAGATGTGGTGCTCCGGTGCTTCTGGAATAGGCACTTTGCGCTATTTAAACCGATGATATTAGCCGTTAACCTCTTCTGTCAGTATACATGTTTTTCGTTTTCGCACCTTGTCAGGTGTGGTTTCTCCGTTGGCGTTACCAAAACGCGGGTGAGGTAGTATTAACCCGATGAACCCCAATCGCTGAATAAGGCCGTGGACATTAACCATAAAATTGACGTAAACCGGGCACCCACCCTTTGGGCTATTACACTGCTGGCTGCCGTCACACCCGCCGCTGCCGTATTAAGCCCGCTACTGGTTGGTGCCTATGTCACCAGTCTTGGGTTTTCAGCACAACAAGGGGGTTACCTGATTGCGGCAGAGCTTATTGGCGCAGCGTTATCAACTTTTTCGACACTCTTGATCATTGCGCGCTTCAACTGGCACAGGATCCTCTATGCTTCAATTGGCATCATTGTTGTAGCCTATATAATTTCAGCCAGCCTGACGACATTCGAGCTGCTGTTGCCCACAAGGTTCATCTCAGGCCTCGCCCTTGGCACCATCATGACGATGACAATCGTGGTGACCGGCATGACGCAGAATCAGGAGAGAACATTTGGTTTCTGGTCGCTCGGGCAGATCGTTGTTGCCGTACTGGGCTTTGCGGTGCTTCCACATTTACTGCCCGTGTTTGGCTTGCAGGGTTTTTTCCTGGTCATGGCCGTGGCCATGGCATTGCTGTTGTATCCCGTTCGCTATATGCCGGCGACGGGCTCATCTGATCACAAGTCCGGCTGGAAAGGTATGCCTCCCAGGGCACGTCGATTGGCACCTCTGGGTCTGCTGGCCCTGCTGTTGTTTTTTACTACTATTGGCGGCGTTTGGGCTTATGTCGAACGCATAGCGTCAGCGGCAAGCCTGGATGCAGAAATGATAGGCTACGTCTTGTCTGCGGCTTCCATTGTCGGTGTTGCGGGTGCGGCTGTCGCAACCTGGTTAAGCACCAGAATGGGTCGCCTGCTGCCGCCGTTAGCGGGCTACCTGCTGGTTGCTGCCGGAGTCTTGTTGCTGCTCAACCTGCAAAGCATCACTTTCTACGCGATTTCGTCACAGCTGTTCAAGTTTGCCTGGTGGTTCACGCTGCCCTACCTGTTAGCTAATATGACCTTGCTGGATCCTTCCGGGCGGGTCGCCATCCTGACAAATTTTGTAATCGCTTGTGGTATGGGCCTGGGGCCGGCAGTGGCGGCAACCATACTGGAGGTTGCGCAGCCTGCGGGTGGCGAATTGAACTACAACGCAGTACTGCTTTTCGGTGTAGCGTGCCTCGTGATATCGTTCCCCCTGCTCTACCCGGTGATCCGGGCCAACTCGGCTGCGCAACCAAAAGAAGCAGATTCAATTCAGGGCTGACTATCAACCGTACGGTCAAAATACGCCATTTGCGCTATTGCCCCGCTGGGGATTGCTGCTAGTTTACTAGTCGGGGTACTGCATTAATGCGCCTGTGTGCCGGTTGGCGAATGGGATGAGTGGTACCGGGGGACGGCTTTTCAGAATGGCCGGAAGACGAATTGGCTCATCGGGCAAAGGCGACAATGCAAAGTATAAATGAGTTACTGGCAGCTTATCGAAGCATGCGCACGATGCGTGACTTCGAAGAGCGTATGCATGTCGAATTTGCTACCGGTGGAGTGCCCGGATTTGTACATTTATATGCCGGCCAGGAAGCATCCGCTGCGGGTATATGTGCCAACCTGACAGATAAGGATGTCTTGCTGAACACCCATCGGGCCCATGGCCCGGCCATTGCCCGAGGGGCAGATATTTTTGCGGTGGCGAAGGAAATTTACCTTCGCAAAGGCGGGTTGTGCAGAGGGCGGGGCGGTTCCGCCCACCTGCATGATCCCCGTTCCGGTCTGTGGGGTGCAAACAGCGGAGTAGGCAGTGGTGTAGCTCTGGGTTGCGGTGCCGCACTTGCAGCCCGCAACCAAAAAACGGGTGGCATCGCTGTTGCCCTGGTTGGCGATGGTGCAATCAACCAGGGCGTGGTGTCCGAAGCTCTTAACCTTGCTTCAATCTGGAAGCTGCCGTTGATTATTGCAATTGAAAATAACGGTTATGGCGAAGCAACTACTGTGGAATATGCGAGTGCGGGCAAGGACTTGTACACCCGCGCTGCAGCGTTTGATATTCCGGGTGTGCAGGTTGACGGGCATGATTTTTTTGCGGTGAGCGATGCTATTGAGGCTGCAGCAGCCAGGGCGCGCTGCGGTGATGGCCCGAGCCTCGTTGAGGTGAAACAACTACGTTATTTTGGCCATTTCGAGGGTGATGCGCAAACTTATCGACCGCAGCAGGAAGTGGAAACATGTCGTCGCGAGACTGACTGCCTGCAGTTGTTCAGAGACGTTGTCACCGCTGGGGAATTTATAGGGGAAACCGAGTTGGACAGTATTGACAGCGAGGTTGCTGACCTGATCAACCGGGTTTATGCCGAGGCCCAGTCAGCCCCCTACCCTGCAGATGATGAGCTAATGCAGTTCATTTATGCCAGCGAATACCAGGTTTGAGTAGGCATGTCCGTCAAGACCTATAAACAGGCAATTAATGAAGCCCTGGTGCAGGAAATGCGCCGCGACCCGGCCGTTATCCTGATGGGAGAAGACGTCGCGGGCGGGACCGGCAGTGCCGGGCAGGATGATGCGTGGGGGGGGCCAATGGGTGTTACGCGGGGGCTGGTTGGTGAGTTTGGCAGTGACCGTGTGCTCGACACGCCCATCAGCGAAGCCGCATATATTGGCGCTGCCATTGGTGCTGCTGCATCCGGAATGCGTCCGGTCGCGGATCTCATGTTCATTGATTTTGCTGGCGTCTGCTTCGATCAGATTGTGAACCAGGCAGCAAAATACCGTTATATGTATGGTGGCCAGGATAAAATCCCGCTGACTATTCGCACCATGATGGGCGCCGGCCTGGGGATTTCTTCCCAACACTCACAGAGTTTTTATCCTATTTTCAGCTATTTTGCCGGCTTGAAGGTTGTGATCCCTTCCGGGCCGTATGATGCCAAGGGGCTATTGATTGCCGCCATTCGTGATGACGACCCGGTCATATTCTGTGAGCACAAAATGCTCTATGAAATGAGTGAAGAAGTTCCGGATGAGTCCTACGAGATACCACTGGGTGAAGCCAATTTCGTACGTTCAGGCGGGGATGTCACCATCGTGGCATTTTCACGCATGGTGCATATCGCGTCTGAAGCGGCAGACGAGCTGTCCAAACAGGGAATTGAGTGCGATATTATTGACCCTCGCACCAGTTCACCGCTGGATACTGAGAGTATTCTGGAAAGTGTTGAAGAAACCGGTCGGCTGGTGATCGTTGATGAGTCAGGCCCACGTTTTGGCATGGCGTCAGAGATTTCATCCATTGTTGCAGAAGAGGCCTTTGCCTCGTTAAAGGCGCCCATCGGGAAGGTCACGCCGCCGTTCGTACCCATTCCTGCTGCCCCCAATCTGGAGAGCCTGTATATTCCTGATTCCCGGCAGGTCATCGCTGCGGTCAACAAAGTCATGCAAAGCTAGGAACCGGCTGGTTTGACATATGAGTGACAAACAAACCATAGCGCTTACGATGCCCAAATGGGGTATGGCAATGTCTTCGGGCAAGGTCGTCGAGTGGTTGGTGGAGGCCGGTGTCAGGGTCAGGAAAGGCGATGAGATACTGGATATAGAGACAGATAAGGCGGTTGTGGCGATGGAAGCGCCTGCAGATGGGGTGTTGTCCCGGCAGGTAGCACAACCAGGCGATGAGCTGCCTGTGGGTGGTTTACTGGGTGTGATCACACAAGGCACTGAAGACCCGGTAGCGGTCGATGCGTTTGTTGAGACATTTCGCTCACATTTTGTCGTTGAGGATGCTGGCAGTGAAGCAGATCAGGCAGCGGAGAAAATTGTCATCAATGATATTTCCATTGCCTACCGGAAGTACCCGTCCCGGCAGGACAGTGACAAGCTGCCGATCGTCTTTATCCATGGTTTCGGCGGCGACCAGAATGGCTGGATGTTCAACGTAACAGCACTTACTGAGCAATATCCGGTCTATACCGTGGACCTTCCTGCCCACGGAGAGTCATCGCGACAGGTTGGCAATGGCTCGCTGGGCGGCCTGGCAGAAGTGGTTGCGGGACTGATGTCTGCACTGGCCGAGCCCAGGGTGCACCTGGTCGGGCATTCGCTGGGCGCGGCTGTTGCTGTTGAAATCGCACTGCAGCAACCGGAACAGGTGGCGTCGCTGGTACTCCTCAGTGGTGTCGGAGCGGGAACCGCAGTGGACAGGGAGTATATCGAGGGGTTTATTGCAGCCAACCGGCGAGCCCGCCTCAAGCCCTACATACAGCGGCTTTTCTCTGACCCGAAATACGTTACCCGCGACATGCTTGAGGGGTTGCTTCGTGCCAAGCGCATTGAAGGTACCGATGCCGCCCTGAGCAAGTTGGCACAAGCCTCTATATATGCTGAGGAAGGTGCCCGGCCAGCAGATAAGCTGACGCTGCTCAGGGTTCCAGTGCTGGTTGTATGGGGTGGCCAGGACCAGGTAGCAGACGTGGCGCAGACTGACAGCTTGCCCGCCAACGTTGAGGTGCAAATTATTGACCAGGCAGGGCATATGGGTCACATTGAAGCTGCCGGGCAGCTAAACACGCTGATCAGGGCGTTCCTGGACACCAGCCACTAGCCTGCAAAAGCCCACAATCATGGTCGGATGGATATATGAAGCGTTTCATCAATTCAAAAAGCGATATTGTTACCGAGGCACTGGACGGGTTCCTGGCAACAACACCCAATGCATTCCTGGCACGGCTTGATGCCTATCCACACACCAAGGTCATTGTCCGTACAGACTGGGATAAATCCCGCGTTACCATTATTTCCGGCGGTGGTTCCGGGCATGAACCGGCACATGCTGGTTTTGTCGGCCAGGGTATGTTGACGGCAGCCGTTTGCGGCGAAATTTTTGCATCCCCCAGTGTGGAAGCCGTCCTGGCGGCCATTCTCGCGGTTACCGGTGATGCGGGTTGTCTTTTGATCGTCAAGAACTATACCGGTGACCGGCTGAATTTCGGGCTGGCGGCAGAACGTGCCAAAGCAATGGGCTACAAAGTTGAAATGGTGATCGTTGCAGATGATGTGGCAATTCCGGGTGCGCATCAGCCACGGGGGGTCGCCGGAACACTGTTTGTGCATAAAATTATTGGCTTCCTGGCGGAGCAAGGCGCTTCATTGCAACAACTGGCACAGGCTGCCAATGAACTGACCCGCAGAATTTTTTCTATTGGCCTGTCGCTGGATACCTGTACGGTGCCCGGCAATCAGCGGCAGGACTATCTGGCTGCAACGGAGGCGGAGTTGGGCCTGGGAATTCACGGTGAGCCGGGTGTGGCAAAAATCACGTTCGCAGCGGCAGCAAGCCTGATGCAGACAGCGTGTAATGAAATTGAAAAGGCCATCGGTGATGACCATGATCACTACGCACTGATTCTCAATAACCTGGGATCTGTACCACCTATTGAAATGCAAGTACTCGCGCATTCATTTCTGCAGACAACGCTGTCGGAAAAGGTGGGTTTGGTCATTGGCCCGGCCCACCTGATGACCTCGCTGGACATGAATGGCTTTTCAATCTCACTGCTGCAACTGGCTCCAGGCGACAAGGAGGCTTTATTTGCTGATGTGACCGTAGCCAGTTGGCCCGGCGCCCGGGAATTGCACGGCACCGCCAGCGTGTCTGTGGTGGCCTCACCAGCGGAGGACAGGCCCGGCTTCGAGCCTTCAGAGAATAAGGCTATCAAGGCTACCGTGTTGACGGTCTGCAATACGCTGTTGGCTGCTGCTGAAGACTTGAACCAACTGGATGCCCTGATTGGTGACGGCGATACCGGTACGACTTTTGGCAATGCCGCGCGTTATATAAAGGACGCTCTTGAGCAACTGCCTTATGCTACGGATGCCAGTTTATGTTTTGCGCTCAGCGATCTGCTGGCCCGCCACATGGGTGGCTCGAGTGGTGCCCTGATGGCAATACTCTTTGCGGCTGCGGGCGAAGCCAAAGAGCAGGCTGCGAGTTGGCCCTCGGCACTGATGAGCGGTGCGCAGCGAATGATGTTCTATGGTGGTGCGAAGCAGGGAGACCGTACGATGCTGGACGCACTATTGCCCGGACTTGAGGCGCTGCAGGCTGGCAGTTCACTGGCTGAAGCAGCCAAAGCAGCTCGCGAGGGGGCAGATGGAACGGCAGATATGACCCGGGCTAAAGCCGGGCGGGCCGCCTACGTGCCGGGTGCAAGCCTCAACGGTGTGGTGGATCCAGGTGCCGAGGCGATAGCGCGTGCGTTCGCAGCGGCGGCGAACAACTCCTGACAGCCGGTCTATAGGCGTAATGAACAGAATCGAACAACAGCTAGAGCAGACAGCGGTCATTCCTATTGTGCAGTCTGATGACCCAGCGGTTGCCATTCAGACCACGCGAGCATTGGCAGCCGGTGGCCTCTCTGTTGTTGAGTTTGTATTGCGCACGCCTCAGGCACTGAGCTGTATGGTTGCAGCTGCCAGCGCAGTACCTGAAGCCATCGTTGGTGTTGGTACAGTCCTGAGTGCAGGCCAGGCCAGCGAGGCGATAGCGGCAGGTGCGAAGTTTGTTGTGTCACCTGGTTTGCAGCGGGAGGTTGTTGATGTTGCCAGGGAGCACGCGCTGCCGGTTTTTCCCGGTGTCGCATCAGCGACCGAGGTCCAGCAGGCCTGGAATATGGGTTTGCGGGTACTGAAGTTCTTTCCTGCCGAGCTGTCTGGCGGTGCGGCCATGATAAAGACGCTAAGCTCGGTTTTTGGCGGGGTGCGATTCATGCCCACCGGAGGTATTTCGGCAGACAATCTTGGCGAATACCTCAGGCTGCCTGCCGTGCTTGCCTGCGGTGGTAGCTGGCTAACCCCCAAAGCTGCGCTGGAGTCAGGGGATTTCGATACCATCACAAAACTGGCAGCTGAAGCGGTATCTGTTGCCGCTGCCAGTCGGGGATAAAGAGTATGGCTGAGTTTGTTTCATTTGGAGAGATCATGCTGCGGTTGAAGCCAGGCGGGCATGAGCGTTTGTTTCAGTCACCGGGATTCGAAGCAACTTTTGGTGGCGGTGAGGCCAATGTCGCAGTGGCCTTGGCAAATTATGGCCTGGACTCCGGCTTTGTATCTGCCATTCCTTCCAACGATGTTGGGGAGGCTGCGATCAGGGAGCTGCGCAAGTTCGGTGTGGATACCGGTATGATTCGGCGCACCGGCAGGCGGCTGGGTATCTATTTTCTGGAGGCCGGGGCCAACCAGCGCCCATCCAAAGTAGTTTACGACCGTGAACACTCGTCAATAGCTGAGGCGCAGCCTGGTGATTTCGACTGGCAGGAGATTTTTGCTGGCTCAAAGTGGTTTCATATCACCGGCATAACACCCGCCCTCAGCCAGTCAGCCGCAGACTTGAGTCTTGAGGCGCTTAAAGTGGCAAAGAATCAGGGGCTTACCGTTTCCTGTGACTTCAATTATCGCGGCAAGCTTTGGAACTATGGAAAATCAGCACCGGAAGTCATGCAGGAGTTGGTCAGTTATGTTGATGTTGGTATTGCGAACGAGGAGGACTGTCAGAAGTCTCTCGGTATCGGTGTAGATCTCGATACATCGCACGGTGCGCTGGACAGCGCCAGGTATGCGGCGCTGAGCGAGGAAGTCATGAGTCTTTACCCCGGGTTGTCCCTGGTGGCGATTACGCTGCGCAAGTCTGAAAGCGCGGACTGCAATGGCTGGTCTGCCTGTTTGCGGGACAGGGACGGGTTCAGGGTGTCCCGCAGCTATGAAATCACAGACATTGTGGATCGTGTGGGTGGCGGAGACAGTTTTGCCTCGGCACTGATCTATGCACTAAATACCCGTGATGACCCCCAACAATCGCTGGAGTTCGCTGTGGCAGCCAGTTGCCTCAAGCACTCTATTGCCGGTGACTTCAACCTGATATCGGTGGCCGAGGTAGAGCGGTTGCTGGCGGGTGATGGGTCGGGCCGCGTGCAGCGCTAGTGGAGAACCCGACACAGTTTATTTTAGGACTGGTATTCGGCATTATCGGTCTTGGTTATTTTAGCTATGCCAAGCGACAAAAATCAGTCATGTTGTTGCTGGTGGCGGTCAGCCTGTTTCTGTTTCCTTATTTCGTATCAAACGTAATCCTGCTCCTGATTATTGGTGCCGTACTGGTGCTGCTGCCTTTTATCCTGCGAAACTGAATGTAGAAAGGTCATTTCGACCCGGCATAAAAAACCCCGCCGGAGCGGGGTTTTTTGTGCCGGGTGAACCGGGCAGGGAAAGCAGAACGGCTGAATTACATCATGCCGCCCATGCCGCCCATGCCGCCCATGCCACCCATATCAGGCATGCCGCCACCCGGAGCAGCATCGTCTGCCGGCATATCGGCGACCATGGCTTCGGTGGTGATCATCAGACCGGCAACTGACGCAGCATTCTGCAATGCTGAGCGTGCAACTTTGGTCGGATCCAGGATACCGGCCTTGATCATGTCGGTATATTCGCCGGTTGCTGCATTGTAGCCATAGTTGCCTTCACCCTGTTTTACGTTGTTCAGTACAACAGAGCCTTCTTCACCGGCATTGCCAACGATCTGGCGCAGCGGCTCTTCCATGGCACGGCAGGCGATTGCGATACCAACGTTCTGGTCTTCGTTATCACCTTTCATGTCTGCAACAATGGTCAGCGCACGTATCAGCGCCACGCCGCCACCGGGAACCACGCCCTCTTCAACAGCTGCACGGGTTGCGTGCAGCGCATCTTCAACGCGCGCCTTCTTTTCTTTCATTTCAACTTCGGTAGCAGCGCCAACCTTGATCACGGCAACACCGCCAGCCAGCTTGGCTACGCGCTCTTGCAGTTTTTCACGGTCATAGTCGGAGGTTGCTTCTTCGATTTGTGCACGGACCTGGTTAACCCGGCCGGAAATATCGTCGCTGCTGCCAGCGCCGTCAATCACGGTGGTGTTTTCCTTGGTGATCTGGATTTTCTTGGCAGAGCCCAGTTCTTCCAGGGTAGCCTTATCCAGAGCCAGACCAACCTCTTCAGAGATGACCGTGGCACCCGTCAGCACAGCGATATCCTCCAGCATGGCTTTGCGGCGGTCGCCGAAGCCCGGTGCTTTAACGGCACATACTTTTACGATACCGCGAATGGAGTTGACGACCAGCGTAGCCAGGGCTTCGCCTTCGACATCTTCCGCGATGATCAGCAGCGGATTGCCGGATTTGGCAACGGCTTCGAGTACCGGCAGCAGGTCACGGACATTGCTGATTTTCTTGTCGTGCAACAGGATGAACGGGTTTTCCAGCTCAACACTCATGCTGGACTGCTCGTTGATAAAGTAGGGTGACAGGTAGCCGCGATCAAACTGCATGCCTTCAACGACATCCAGTTCATTGGTCAGGCCGGAAGCGTCCTCAACGGTGATCACGCCTTCTTTACCAACTTTATCCATGGCCTCGGCAATCAGGTCGCCGATTTTGGTGTCAGAGTTGGCTGAAATCGAACCAACCTGCGCGATAGCGCTGCTGTCGGTACAGGGCTCAGACATGTCATGCAGCGCATCGACGGCCCCAAGCACAGCTTTGTCCAGGCCGCGCTTCAGGTCCATTGGGTTCATGCCGGCGGCGACAGCTTTCAGGCCCTCGCTCAGCATTGCCTGGGCGAGCACAGTGGCGGTTGTTGTACCGTCACCGGCCACATCAGAGGTCTTGGAAGCAACTTCCTTGACCATCTGTGCACCCATATTCTCAAATTTATTTTCCAGCTCGATTTCTTTTGCCACGGAAACACCATCTTTGGTGACGGTCGGAGCTCCGAAGCTCTTGTCCAGCACCACGTTACGACCCTTAGGGCCCAGCGTTACCTTGACCGCATCGGCCAGCACATTAACACCGCGCATCATCTGTCTGCGGGCGTCATCGCCAAAACGTACGTCTTTAGCACTCATTTGTTAAATCCTCAATTCGTTAAATTCGTTCAAATCGTATTTCAGGTACTATCAGTCTTCGATAACCGCCATGATGTCTTCTTCGCGCATGACGAGCAGTTCCTCGCCATCTACTTTGACCTCAGTTCCTGAATACTTACCAAACAGGACGGTGTCACCAACGCTGATGTCCAGCGCGCGCTTGTCACCGCTTTCGAGAATTTTGCCGTTACCTACCGCCAACACCTCACCGCGGACCGGCTTTTCTGTAGCTGAATCTGGAATAACGATGCCGCCAGCGGACATACGTTCTTCTTCCATTCGTTTCACAATCACTCGATCGTGTAAAGGACGAAGTTTCATCGGGTTCTCCCTGGTTGTTAGTTAAAATAAATGAATAACATGCCGCAACGGCTAAACCGCTGCGGGCTGTTTAATACCTGTGGATACCGGTTTTGAAGGTATTCCTCAGTCTGCCTGCAGAGTTGGGGATATGGGGCCGGTATTTCAAGAGTAACAGCGGGGTTTTTAGGCGGATTGGTCAAATACAGGCGTTATTCAAGTGCCTGTGCGCAACTTATACATAAAGTGACGGTTGGATCTGCTGCCAGGCGCTTGGGGTTGACGGGTTCACCGCAGCCAAGACAATCACCAAAATCCCCTTCCTTTATGCGCCCCAGGGCCGCATCGATTTTCTGCAAGTGCTGTAGTCGCCGCCGTCCGGTTGCCAGTGACATTGCCTGTGCCTGCAAAGCGTCCATGCGGGAAAGACGGCCGACACGGGCCTGATCGAGTTCAACGACCTGCTGAGCCTCACCACCCGTTATGTCAGCTTCGAGAAAGGCCTGCTTTTGTGCCTGCAGAAGGTCTTCATACAGGCGGAACTTTTGCTTGGGGGTTTTCATTAGTGGATACAGCCTAGCAAGTCCGGCGAGCCGTCGGGGAAAATATTTTGGCCCGGACTGTAACCATTTCTTACCTGCTGCGTTTATTCTGGTGTCATGAGCAGAAGATACCGTCAGTGGGTAAAGGACTACCAGGATCAGGCCTGGACGCTGGCGCGTTACTTGCTGAAAGATGCGCAGGAGGCTGAGGACGCCACCCAGGATGCTTTCGTGAAGTTGTGGCACAACCAGGACAACATTGATCCGCAAAAGATAAAGCCCTGGTTAATGAAAGTCACGCGCAATGGCTGCCTGGATCGCCTGCGGCGCAGGCGGGAGAACGTCGAGTTTAATGAGGCCCATATGGCGGGTGAGGTTAGCGGGCCGATGCAGGGCCTGGCAGACAACGAGCTGGGCGGATGGTTGCAACGTGCTATTGAGGGGCTCAGGGAGCCCTACCGTTCACTGGTGGTGTTGCGTGATATACACCAGCACAGCTACGAAGAAGTAGCAGGAATGCTTGAATTAAGCCTGGCACAGGTAAAGGTTTATCTGCACCGGGCAAGAAAAGAGTTGCGTGAGCAACTCGCTGAGGTAAGACCATGAAGACATATGATGACAAACGGGAACAACAGATTAACGCACTACTGAACGGTGAGTTGGCAGAGCCTGAGGCAGACAAGCTCAAGACGGCTGCTGCCTAGGACCACGAGCTGGCCCGGGCAATCGTTGAGGCCCACCAACTGCAACAGCTGATGGAGGACGTCCGGGTTGAGCCCGCACCCGCCAGCCTGAACAGGCGGTTGCGGGCGATACCCCGGGAACAGCGGCCTGTGCGGCCGCTATTCCAGCCACGCTGGATCGGGGCGCTGGCGGCAATCCCGCTGGTTGTCATCACGTTTGCCCTGCTGCAGCCAGACGAGCCTTCCGCCAGTGAGATCGCTAAAGCCCGCCAGGAATTGGCCATAGCATTTGCTTATCTGGACAAGGCGGGAGCTGTGACCGGGCGTGAAATAGAACAAACGGTTGGACATACGATGGCGGATGCCGTCACCGGATCCGTTAACCGGACCATTAAATTACAGAATGAAGTATTGAAGGAGATTAAAGCATGAAATATTCAAAGCTAAGAAAATTGTTGACCGGGTTGCTGTGTGTCCTGTTGTCACTACCTGTGCTGGCGCAGGAGGATGAACTCAAAGACCTGCCGGGATATGTGGACTTTGGTGATTTGTCCGCTTTGTATGGCGAACCAAAAATAGTCATTAACCTGGGTGGGACAATGCTTAATTTCGTCGGCATGATGAGCTCGGGAGAAAGCCCTGAGACAGCCGAGCTTATTTCCAAGCTCAAGGGTGTCCGCGTACAGATGTACGATGTTGGAGCAGGTTCTGATGCCGCCCAAAAGCAGTTTGCCGAGGTCAGGGGTAAGTTGAAATCATCGGGATGGGAGCCCATCGTGCAGATCAATGAGGACGATGAGCAGGTGATGATCTACATGAAGATGGTCGATGGCAACATGGAGGGCCTGACGGTGATGGTTGTTGATCAGGAAGAGGCTGTTTTCGTCAACGTTATCGGCCAGCTGAACCCGGCTGAACTGGGCAAGGTGATGGAAGCCATGGATGTGAACGTGGAACTGGGGCTGGATTGAACAAGATGGGGATACGTAAAATGAACCGCACGATTGTGTTGCTCATGGTTGTGCTGGTGCTGTCTTCCTGTGGTATCACTGCCCCGCGCAGCAATCCGGGCTTTGCCAATCTTGACTCCCCGGGAATGAACGACACCAACCGGACATTGAGCCTGTCTATCGGCCCAACGACCCTGTGGTTCGTGGCCCGCTTCCTGGATGATGACCCGGAAACCCAGGCATTGTTGAGGAGCCTGGAAGGTGTGCGGGTACGGACTTACGACGTCTATGGCGATATAGATCGCATCAAGCGGAATTTTGCGCACATGGGAGGCAAGCTGCTGGATGACGGCTGGGAACCGGTCGTCCTGGTGCGCGAGGAAGGCGAGTTAGTACAGATGTACGCGAGGGTTACGGGCGCAGGAATCCGCGGGCTTACGATCGTGTCTGCGGACGAGTCCGAAGTTGTGGTAGTCAATGTCATGGGCGACATCGACCCTGCCTACTACAGCGATGTCATGCTGGCTCTGGATATCAATGACACGCCTGAAATTCAGGTCACCGCCGTGGAATGAAACCCGGGTGATTGCTATCATGCGTTTGAATCAACAAGCGGGTGATGCACATGCGTTTTTTGCTATCTATTCTTATGCTGGCAGTTTACACGGGCTGTTCGGCAGGCGGTGCCAGTGTGGAGCTGGGCGGGCAGCGCTTTAGCGTCGAAATAGCGGATACCCAGCAAAAGCAAACCCTGGGCTTGATGTACCGTGATGAAATGGCTGCTGACCATGGCATGTTGTTTGTCTTTCCCAATGAAGCGCCACGCAGCTTCTGGATGAAGAATACGCGGATTCCACTGGATATTCTTTATTTTGATAAAGACCTGGTGATGGTGGCTGCCTCTTTCGATACCCCGCCATGCCGGGTGCGGCGCTGCCCGCCCTATCCCAGTATCGCACCTGCCATGTATGTCCTTGAGCTCAATGCTGGCACAGCCGCGAAGCTGGGTGTTGATCTGGGCGCACGTATGACCATGCAACTGCACTGATCGCACCTGGGCCGGGGAGCATGAGCCAGGCAATTCGTATCGTCCAGATTTCCGACTGCCACTTGCCTGCTGACCCGCAGCAGGCGTACCGGGGAATTTATCCGCACCAAAATCTCAGGGCATTGCTGCAAAAAGCCGGTGCCTTTAAGCCTGACCTGTTATTGGCCACCGGCGATCTGAGTGAAGATGCCAGCCGGGCTTCCTATTCGGCGATACAGGCGTACTTTGAGGCTCTGGGCATCCCGGTGCTGGCCTTGCCGGGTAACCATGATGATGCCGCATTGCTGGCGCATACCTTTCCCGGCAGCCCGGTTGACGACATTGCTGTATCAAACCACCAACAATGGCAAATCATTCGCCTGAATTCATCTATCCAGGGTTCGCCGGAAGGGCGCTTGACCCGCCAGGCGCTGGAACAGCTGGCGCGGTTGCTGGCGCAGGAGCCCCAGCGGCCGAGGCTTGTCGCCCTGCATCACCAACCGGTTGCTGCGCACAGCCCGTGGATAGACAAGTACCGGCTGCTTGAGCCCCGGGCCTTACTGGATCTGGTCACCCGAACCGGCAGCGTGAAAGCTGTGGTCTGGGGGCATGTTCACCGGGCCAGTGAAACAGAAATGGATGGTGTTGCCTTGCTGGGTGGCCCTTCGAGTGCCATCAACAGCCTGCCCGGTAAAGATAAATTCTCAGACGACTTGCAAGGGCCTGCCTGCCGGTGGCTGGAGTTGCGGACAGATGGCTCGGTAAGTACCCGTGTTATTCGCTGAAACCCGGGTATACCAGTTGTTATTGACTTTATAAAGTGAATTGTGATTCACTTCTTTGTTCAGGAAGTGAATGGAGTCCGTTTTCCTATGGCCTATCGAGCCACTGCACGAACCGAAGCACACCGTGTAAGTACCCGGCAAAACATACTGAGTGCTGCCAGAGGCCTGGTGCTGGCAGGCGGCTTTACCGAGGTTTCCATGGCTGCAGTTGCGGTACGTGCCGGCGTGGCTACGGGTACTATCTACCGACATTTCAGCAGTAAAGAAGCATTGTGTGCGGAGCTTTTTTGCGCGGCATCAAAGGCAGAGGTAGACCGGGTGAGGCGGTCTGTTGAGGGGCCCGGCAATGCATCGCAGCGCCTGGCTGATACCGCCAGGTTGTTTGCCCGTCGCGCCATTCGCGGGCGGCACTTGGCCTACGCGTTAATCGCAGAACCCCTGGATCCTGCACTTGAGCAGCAACGTCTGGATTTCAGGCGGGCTTATGCAACGGTGTTTCGCAGTTTGTTGGAAGAAGGCGTAGCCAACAAGGAGTTTGCACCCCTGGACCCGCATATCGCAGCAACTGCCCTGGTCGGATTGCTGGCCGAGTCGCTGGTTGGCCCACTGGCTCCGTCGAGCCATGCGCTGAGCGGGTCAGGACAACAGCATTTGATAGAAGAAATCAGCAACTTCTGCCTGCGGGCAGTTGCTTGCAACAGGATGGAAAAAAATGAGTAATTACCCACAAGCCGAAGCCAGTACTGCTGCTACCCACATAGTCGAAAACATGCCACCGGTATTGGAGAACTACAACATGTTTTCCAGCGACACCACATTGTGTGAAGCTGTTGACCGGGAAGGGGATAAAACTGCCGTTGAGGGCCTGACAGCGTTTGGGGGCTGCTGCGGCAGTGCTGAGTGGATTATGCGCGGTATTGAGGCAAACCGGGTCAAACCCGTGCTGGAAACGCATGACCGTTATGGTAACCGCAGTGACCTGGTGACCTTTCACCCCGCCTACCATGAGCTGATGAGCGCTTCCAGGGCGCAGGGGCTGGCTGGATCACCATGGGCGCAGCCCGGCCATGGTGCACATGTCACCAGGGCTGCCGGCAGCTATATGGCCTGCCAGGTGGAGGCGGGCCACTGCTGCCCCATCACCATGACGTTTGCCTGTGTGCCCACGTTGAAAAAACAAGCGGAGATAGCCAGAGAGTGGCTACCCAAAGTGCTATCCAGAGCGTACGACCCCCGCAACATCCCGCATAGCGAAAAAGACAGTGTAACCATAGGCATGGCCCTGACTGAAAAGCAGGGGGGCAGCGATGTCCGCAGCAACTCAACCCGGGCTTATGCGGTCGGCCAGGCGGGCCCCGGGCAGGCGTATGAACTGGTGGGGCACAAGTATTTTGTATCGGCACCCATGAGCGATGCATTCCTGGTGCTGGCCCAGGCCGGTGAAGGCCTTTCCTGCTTTCTGGTGCCCCGCTGGCGGCCGGATGGCAGCAAAAACCCGCTGCAACTGATACAACTGAAAGACAAAATGGGCAACGCCTCCAATGCTTCCAGCGAAACTGATTTGCGTGGTGCCCTGGGCTGGTTGATCGGCGAAGAAGGGCGTGGTGTGGCCAATATTCTCGAAATGGTGGCCATGACGCGCTTTGATTGCCTGGTCGCTTCAGCAGGTGCTATGCGCCAGCATATGACCCAGATTATTCATCACACCAGCCACCGCAAGGCGTTCGGCAACTACCTCGACCGGCAACCCCTGATGCAGAATGTACTCGCAGACCTTGAGTTGGAGGCAGAAGCGGCCACACACCTGGCTTTCCGTGTAGCCAGTGCGCTCGATGCAGCAGCGGCGGGAGACGGGCAACAAGCCCGCTTTGCCCGCATAGCCACCGCCGTCGGTAAATACTGGGTATGCAAGCGCCAGCCCGGTCATGCCTACGAAGCGATGGAATGTATAGGTGGGTCCGCGGTGATGGAAAGCAGCGTCATGCCCCGGTTTTACCGGGAGGCACCGGTCAATGCAATCTGGGAAGGCTCCGGCAATGTCCAGTGCCTGGATGTGTTACGGGTGATGCGCAAAGAGCCGGAATCAATGCAGGCCTTTGTCGATGAGATCGCCCTGGCAGTTGGTCGGGACCCGCACTTTGACAGTCATTTTGCTAGGCTGCAGGAACAGCTGGATAACGCGCAGGACATCGAGTACCGGGCGCGCGCCATTATTGAGCAAATGGCCCTTTTACTACAGGGCTCCCTGTTGCTTCGCCAGGCCCCGCCCCCTGTTGCTCATGCCTTCTGTGCCGGCCGCCTGGGTGACGGCTCCGGGAACACTTATGGCATGCTGCCAGTGGGTGTGGATTGTGCCGCATTGATTGACCGGGGCCGGCTCACCTAACCTGTGAGATGATAGCCTGATGTGTGATGGTTTCAGAAGAGCAGGTCTACCCTTCGGCGTGTGGAATACGGTCGGGCAGCAACCTGAGCATGCGCGGTAAAGGCATCAGCTTGACCAGGCCCGGGACCCGGCACTTGACGCTGGTGGCAGCATTGTTGTCGATGCTGGGGCCGTTCTCTATAGATGCTTACCTGCCCTCGTTTCCGGATATAGAGATTGAATTTGCCATTAGTCGTAGCCTGTTGTCGCAGAGCCTCGGCATCTATTTGCTCGCTTTCGCGTTTTCAACCTTGATCTGGGGACCGCTTGCAGACCGGTTCGGCCGCCGCTTGGTGATCGTGGTCAGTATGTTGATTTACACGCTGGGTTCGATTGGCTGTGCGCTTGCAGACGGTTTCCAGACGTTTCTGTTTTGGCGTGTGGTGCAGGGCCTGGCGGCCAGTGGCGGCTTTATTGCCGGCAGGGCCATGATCCGTGATGCGCATGACGCTGAGTCGGCCCGTCGAGCAATGTCCCAGGTCATGCTGTTGTTTGCCCTGGCACCAGCGCTTGCTCCGATTCTGGGTGGCTGGTTGCATGACAATTTTGGTTGGCGCAGCGTGTTCTGGTTTCTGACATTCTACGGAAGCCTGCTGACGTTGATGGGGGTGTTTATCCAGGAAACGCTGGTTGACAAAAACCGGAGGTCTATTCATCCCGGGGCAGTTATGCAGATCTACCTACGGGCTGCGTGGCACCCGCAGTTTCCTGCATTGGTGCTTAGCGTTTCATTGGCTTTTGCCGGTTTGTTTCACTATATCGCAGCAGCACCTGCGGTTATTTATGAGCTCCTTGGTCTTGGTGCCAATGATTTCGGCTGGTTGTTCATACCCATTGTTGCAGGCTTGATCGTGGGCGCATCCATCTCCAGCATGCTGGCGCACAGGTGGCCAGCACAACGTACGATCTCGGTTGGCTTCATAGTGATGATACTAGCGGCCGGAATCAATTTGTTGGCATCTAATTTTACCGCAGTCAGCGTGTTTTCAGTCATCGGTCCGCTGGTGCTTTATGTGGTCGGGCTGGCCTTGATCATGCCGGCTATTACTGTGCTGGCACTGGATTGCCTGCCCCACCACCGCGGCACAGCAGCCTCAATGCAGGGCTTCCTGCAGATGATGAGCAATGCCGGTGTCGCCAGTCTTGTTGTGCCTATGTTGCATGCCAGGTGGTCAAATTTCGTATCGGCGCAGTTATTTTTTCTATTGCTGGCAGCATTGTTGTGGTTACGACTCAGACGGCAGTTGAAGTGAGGTTTCAGTCTGACCCGGGCAGCAACAACCATAGAATGAGATAAACAAGTATTCCGGGGAAAGCGGCGGACAGGAGAGAAAGCAGGACATAGACCACCCGTGTTCCTGTCACCGACCAGCCGAAATGTCGTGCCAGACCAGCGCAGACGCCCCCGACCATCGCGTTGCGTTTGTCCCGGGTAATACTTGCGGTTGTCATGGTCTTCTCCGTCAGATCTCAATCATTTCAAAGTCTTCTTTGCCTGCGCTGCAATCCGGGCAGACCCAGAATTCAGGAATATCCTGCCAGCGTGTACCGGGTGCCAGACCCTCTTCAGGGCAGCCTTTTTCTTCTTCGTACACCCAGCCACAGATAATACACATCCAGACTTTGTAGTCATTTTCTGCCACGTTAACTTCCCTCAATTGATTATAAACGCTAGTTTGCCACGCGCTGCTCAATGCTGGAACAGCAAAGAAGTAATATACGGGTTAAAATTGCTCTTTAAATAGCGGAAGCATGACGACAATGACGAGCAGCAAAGAATTGATCGAACGGGCGCGGTTACATATACCGGGTGGCGTGAACTCGCCGGTCAGGGCGTTCAATGGTGTGGGTGGTGATCCGGTATTTTTTGATCATGCGCAGGGCGCCTGTTTATACGATGTCGATGGCCGCTCTTACATTGACTATGTCGGCTCATGGGGTCCGATGATCGCCGGCCATGCCAACCCCGCCATTATTTCGGCGGTGCAGGATGCCGTGGTTAAAGGACTGAGCTTTGGTGCGCCGGCTGCTGCGGAGGTCACTATGGCTGAGCGGTTGTGTGACCTGATAGACGGTATGGATATGGTGCGCATGGTCAATTCCGGAACGGAAGCAACCATGAGTGCCGTGCGTGTGGCTCGTGCAGCCACCGGCCGTGACCGGATTCTGAAGTTTGACGGCTGTTACCACGGCCATGCGGATGCGTTTCTGGTCAAGGCTGGCAGTGGTGCGTTGACGCTTGGTGTACCGAACTCCCCCGGTGTACCGGCTGCCTGTGCAGACCTGACGCTGACCCTGCCGTTCAATGATCTGGAGGCGGTGCGCGAGTGCTTTGGTCGGCAGGGCGACGAAATTGCCTGTTTGATCGTTGAACCAGTGGCCGGCAACATGAACTGCATTCCGCCGGTAGAGGGGTACCTGAAGGGCCTGCGGGATCTTTGTGACCGGCATGGTGTGGTATTGATATTTGACGAGGTCATGACCGGGTTCCGGGTGGCCCTGGGTGGTGCGCAGTCTCTGTATGGTGTCACGCCCGACCTGTCGACGTTTGGCAAGGTCATTGGTGGCGGGATGCCGGTTGGGGCATTTGGGGGCAAGCGGGAGTTTATGGAACTGGTCGCCCCTGCCGGGCCGGTTTACCAGGCAGGCACGCTTTCCGGCAACCCGGTTGCCATGGCCGCGGGCCTGGCCACGCTGGACCAGGTTTCCGTGCCTGGTTTCTATGCAGAGCTGGCGGAAAAAACACACACGCTGACCGCTGGCATTCAGCAGCAGGCAGATATTGCCGGGATACCATTTACAACCACGAGTGTCGGCGGCATGTTCGGCTTGTTTTTCAGCCAGACCGACAAAATTATCAACTTCGAGCAATCAGGGGCTGTGGATGTCGATATGTTCCGGCAGTTTTTTCACCTGATGCTGGACAAGGGGATCTACCTGGCACCTTCAGCTTATGAGGCCGGGTTCGTTTCGTCAGCGCACAGTGAGGAACACCTTTCAGCGACCATCGATGCGGCCAGGGAAGCCTTCCAGGTTTGTACGGCGTGATCAGGTTCGACTAAGGGCTGACAATGGATACGGGCTGGACTCAGGATCTGCTGAACTGGTTGTCAGCCAACCCCGGCTGGGCCGGTTTCTGGATTTTTGTCATGTCCTTTGTCGAGTCGCTGGCCTTCGTTGGCATCCTGGTTCCCGGCATCATTATCCTGTTTGGTATTGGTGCGCTGGTGAGTTTCGGGGCGATCGATATGTTGCCCGTCTGGATTTGGGGAACCACAGGTGCGCTGGTCGGTGATGTGGTCAGTTTTGCGGTGGGACGCCGGTACCGGGAGCGACTGGCGGATGTGTGGCCCTTCACGCACTTCCCTGGAATGCTGGAGCGTGGCCATGGTTACTTTCAGAAACATGGTGCAAAAAGTGTTGCCATCGGTCGCTTTATTGGCCCGCTTAGACCGGTGATACCGGTTACAGCCGGCATGTTGGGTATGACGCCGCGCCGTTTTCTGGCGGTGGCCGTTCCAGCCTGTATTGCCTGGACTCCCGTCTATCTGTTGCCCGGTATGTTGTTTGGTGCATCGCTCGAGGTGGCTTCGGAGTATGCCGGCCGTATGGCGCTGGTGCTGGCAATTACGGTTGCGGTTTTGTGGCTGTCCTGGTGGGTGATCTGGACGGCGTATGAATTGCTGGCCAGTCGCTCCGCGCGATGGCTGCGACATGTTATCCGCTGGTTGCGCCGGCACCCGGTATTCAGGCGGGTCGCCGGGCCGCTGCTGGATTCTTCACAGCCCGAAGTACTTTCTATACTGATGATGGGCTTGTTGCTGGTGGTGTTTTTCTGGGGCATGATCATGTTGCTGTTCCTGTCACCGTTTGCAGCCCATCCCCAATCGATAGACCAGGCAGTGGCTGCCTATGCACTGGCCCTGCGGAACCATATTGCGGACCCGCTGATGGTGGCGTTGGCGCAGTTGGCGCGTTTGTGGGTGTTGATACCCACATCTGTTGCATTGCTGTTGTGGCTGCTGGGTGCCGGGCGCCAAAAGGCAGCCCTGCACTGGTTGGTGGCCATGGGTGGTGGCGTCATCCTGCAGTTGTTGCTGGGCTGGACCCTGCGTTCAACCCCGCTGCTGAGCGAAAGTGGTGTTGTCACGCTTTACCACCCCAGCGCAGCATTGACCCTGGTGACCGTTGTGCTGGGATATTTTGCGGTGATGGTCGCGAGGGAATTGAAACGACGTAAGCGGAAGTGGCCATATGCTATTACCGGCCTGTTGCTTACCATGCTGGTGCTGGCCCGCCTGTATCTGGGCCTGGACTGGTTAAGCGGGGCGCTGATGGGCATCGCGCTGGGTATGTTCTGGACTTTTGTGGTGGGTATTGCCTATCGGCAAAGGGCTGTGCGTTCTTTCAGCGGCTTAACGGCCAGCCTGATTTTCTTCGGCATGCTGGCTTTTACATTTGCCTGGCAGGTCGGGCAAAACCTTGAGGATGACCTTGTTGCACTTAAACTGCCTTTACCGCAGCACCAGATGCGGGCGGAGAGTTGGTGGGCAGAGGGGTGGGCGACCTTACCACGGGAACGTACCCGCCTGATTTCGGTAGCCGCCCGCGACTTCAGTTTTCAGTTTGCAGGGGAGCCTGACCGGTTGGCACGGTTACTGGCAGAACATGGGTGGGAGGTCACGGAGCCAGCCAACTGGCGGTGGGTTATTCTGTCATTGAACCCATCTCCCACGGAGTTGACACTGCCGCCGTTGAAGAAGGATTACCTGGGCCATGCTGATGCCCTGTTGTTACACCGGGTGGGTGGCGACCCCCTGCAGCAGGAAACCATACGAATCTGGGATTCCGGCACCCGGCTGAAGCCTTCCGGGCAAACAGTGTACCTGGGGCAGGTGGCGCATGAGTCGCTGATCCAGCGGATGGGTGTCTACAGTTACTGGAGTGCTGTTCCGGCTGGCGAGGCGGACATGCGCCGCCTGGTACGGGAGGCCCGGAATCTGCAAAGCAGGTGGGCGGACAAGACGATGTTACTGCTCAGGGAGCCGGATACCACGCCCTGATGCTTCGCCGGTTCAGGTGTTATTGGCGTATCTGTCAGGCATCTTCCAGAGATTCACTCAGCCGCCGAGGCGCAGCTTCAAAGCCACCGTTGCTCATGAATACGACATGGTCGCCTGGAGTCAGGTTGTTGCGCAACTGCTGCAGCATGTCATCGACACGTGTGACTATTTTGCAGCGCCCTTTCAGCGGTGCCAGTGCGACCTGGGGATCCCAGTCGATACCGTCGCCGGTTTTTAGCCAGACATAGTCTGCCGCGATCAGTGCGGGCCCCAGTTCGTCGGCGTGGACACCGGCTCGCATGGTATTGCTGCGGGGTTCAAGGGCAACCAGGATACGGGCATTGCCAACCTTGCGGCGCAAGCCCTCGAGGGTCAGGCGGATAGCGGTTGGGTGATGCGCGAAATCGTCATAGACATGGATACCGGCCGCTTGTGAAATCAACTCCATGCGTCGCTTGACGCCTTTGAAGGACGGCAGTGCGGCAATCGCGGTGGCGGCTGGAACGTCTGCAGCCACCGCCGCGGCAACGGCCGCGCAGGCGTTGGTGGCATTGTGGCGGCCGTACTCATCCCAGGCCACGCTGCCCATGTCCTGTTGTTGGTACAAAAAGCGTAACTCACTGCCATCGGGCCTTAGAAGCTCGACCTGCCAGTCGTACTCACCATCGAGAGAAAATCGTTGCAGTTCACTCCAGCAGCCCCGGTTGATGACGTCTTCAAGGTTGGTATCGGCTGCATTGCTGATGATGGTTCCATTGCCGGGAATGGCGCGCATCAGATGATGAAACTGGGTTTCGATAGCGGCAAGATCGGGGAAAATATCTGCGTGGTCATATTCCAGATTGTTGAGGATGGCGACCTGGGGACGGTAGTGGACAAACTTGGAACGCTTGTCGAAAAAAGCCGTGTCGTACTCATCTGCTTCAACAACGAAGTAACCGGAGCCCTCACGGGCTGAAACGTTGAAATTCAGTGGTACGCCCCCGATCAGGAAACCGGGATTCAGGCCTGCGTATTCAAGAATCCAGGCGAGCATGCTGGCGGTGGTTGTTTTCCCGTGGGTACCTGCAACAGCGATAACTTTGCGGTTGCGCAAGTAGTTTTCACCGAGCCAGCGGGGGCCGGATGTATAGTTCAGGCGCTGATTCAGCATGTATTCAACGGCCGGGTTACCGCGACTGAGTGCGTTACCGACAATCACCAGGTCCGGCGGTTCGCGCATGGGTTCTTCGCTGTAGCCTTCATATAGGACGATGCCTTCTTTTTCCAGCAGGGTGCTCATTGGCGGGTAGGTGTGCTGGTCAGCACCGGAAACCTCATGGCCGGCGCGGCGGGCGAGGATGGCTACCCCTCCCATAAATGTTCCACAGGCGCCCAGAATATGAATTTTCATCACTTAGCCACCACCAAGAAACAAGGTTTCGATCAATACGTAACTTACCGCCAGCGTTAAAACTGAAATCAGCACACCGGTTGAGAGTGTGATCGCCAGAGCGTGGCGGTAAATGTTGGCATCCACAAACAAACTCCAGAAAAATACTGCGAACCAGACCATCGCCAACACTGGCTGGTTGACCAGCGGGTCTGACAGCGTGAGCAGCATCCGGGTGACCAGGTTAAACACAATACCGACCGCTGCCAGCGCACTCAGGGTTTGTGAAAATCGCTCCAGGTGCTGCCGCCAACCCAGCAACGCGAATAACACGATTACCTGCAAAGTGATGGCCAGCAGGCTTTTTGCTGCCGCGTTGCTGTCATCCAGCTGAGACCCGGCAAGCAGATTCTGCATCAGGTAGGCAGCCACCAGAAAAATTGTCAACTGCCACGAAAAAGGGAATTCCTGCGGGCCACCGCGCAGGCGCAGCAAATTTTCCAGATTTATGAAAAACTTATTCATAATCGGCGCCTGCTGCATTGCGTGCCCGTGCTGTGTTTTCCGGTCAGGTGGATGTCTGGTTCACGCTCAGCACGCTGAGGATGCGTTCCAGCACTTCTTCAACTTCGCCATCCCCCAGCACATGGGACAGCAAACCCCGGTCGGCATAATAATCTATCACCGGTGCCGTTTGTTCATGGTAAACACGCATCCGGTTACGCACGACTTCCTCGGTGTCATCCGAGCGGCCTTCTTTTTTAGCGCGCCGGGCAATCCGTTTGACGAGCTGATCGAGGTCTACATCAATCTGGATGGCTTCATTGGTCGGCTGGTTGAGCCGCTCCAGCATGGTATCCAGCGACTTGGCCTGCGCCAGGTTGCGCGGATAGCCATCGAGGATGAAACCATCAGCGACATCTTCACGCCCGAGCCGCTCCTCAATCATGTCGGACATGATCTCGTCGGGTACCAGTTCGCCCCGGTCGATAATGGACTTGGCTTTCAAGCCAAGCTCGGTACCGCGTTTCGCAGCGTTTCGCAGCAACGCCCCTGTGGATATATGCGGTATTCCCAAGCGCTCAACCATCAGCGCTGCCTGGGTTCCTTTGCCGGAACCTGGTGCCCCTAACAATACAATTCGCATAAGACGGTTCTCGTCCTCTAAAATAGGGCTAACGCTAACCCCTCACACCATCCAAGTCAATGTAGTTTGGAAGGGATTTTCAGGAAAAATATGCGCAACAAGAATTTGCTCTACGCACAATCCGGCGGTGTCACGCCGGTGATCAACGCCACGGCCTGTGGCCTGATTGAAACTGCACGTAAAAACAGCCGGAAACTGGGCAAGGTTTTGGCTGGAAAAGATGGCATTCTGGGCATCCTCAATGAAGAACTGATAGACACCAGCAAGGAAAGTAAAACGGCTATCGCAGCGTTACGCCACACGCCTGGGGGTGCCTTTGGTTCCTGTCGCTTCAAGCTGAAAGGTATCGAGGAAAGCCGGGCTCAGTATGAGCGGCTGATTGAAGTGTTCAAGGCACACAATATTGGCTACTTTTTTTACAATGGCGGTGGCGACTCAGCGGATACGGCTTACAAGGTTTCGCAGATCAGTGCCAGGCTGGGCTTTCCTGTGCAATGTATCGGCGTACCCAAGACTATCGACAACGACCTGCCAATTACGGACAACTGTCCCGGTTTCGGTTCAGTTGCCAAGTATGTTGCCGTGTCCATCAAGGAGGCCAGCCTTGATGTTGCCTCGATGGCGTCCAGCTCAACCCGCGTGTTTGTGCTTGAAGTGATGGGCCGCCACGCCGGCTGGATCGCTGCGGCGGGCGGGCTTGCGCAACAGAAAAAGGGTGATCCACCCCATGTCATTTTGTTTCCGGAACTGTTGCTGGACCAGGCGGCACTGCTGCAGAAGGTGGACAAGGCGGTCCAAACCCACGGTTACTGTTCCATCGTGGTGTCTGAGGGGGTCAGGGACCAGCAGGGCCGGTTTCTCGCCGACTCGGGCCGACGTGATGCTTTCGGGCACGCACAACTGGGTGGCGTGGCACCGGTGATTGCCGGCATGATTACCGAAGGTCTGGGTTACAAGAGCCATTGGGCCGTTAGTGACTATCTACAACGCTCTGCCCGTCATGTGGCTGCGAAAACAGATGTGGACCAGGCCTACGCCATGGGTAAAGCGGCTGTTGATCTTGCGCTGCAGGGTAAATCCGGGGTGATGCCGGTGGTGGTCAGGACATCAGATAAACCGTACCGCTGGAAAGTGGGCGAGGCTGATCTGGCAAAAGTTGCCAACCGCGAAAAAATGATGCCAAGACGTTTTATTTCTGCAGATGGTTTTGCCATTACAGCAGCTGCGCGCCGCTATCTTGAGCCGCTGATCCGGGGTGAGGACTATCCACCCTATGGTCGTGATGGTTTGCCGAAGTACGTCCAGCTGAAAAACCTGCTGGTAGCCAGGAAGCTACCCGTGTTTGAGGTTTGAACACATACCTGAAAGTCCGGAACTACGGGCGGTGGTGCATGGTTTGCAGGCGTTCACAGGTGCGTACCCTGTTGGTGGTTTTGGGTGTTACGTCACTGCTTATGGGCCCGGTATGGGCGGAAGACAGCCCAGACCAACTGTTGCAGGCCCGCTTGCGCGCACATATTGGCTTTCTTGCTGATGATCGGCTGCACGGCAGGCTTCCGGGTAGTGACGGCTACAATATCGCTGCTAATTATGTTGCCAGCCAGTTTCTGCAGATGGGCCTGTTGCCAGCCGGTGTCGGGGGCAGTTACTTCCAGCAGGTTCCGTTACGCCAGGCGCTGCTGGAGCCCGGAAGTGCGAAGATGGTGTTCCGGCATGGCGATGAAACCATACCCATGGTTTTCGTTGAGCAGTTCTATATGCGGCCGTCACTGGTGCGCACTACATCCATGCTGGAAGCGGGTTTGGTGTTCGCCGGGTATGGGATCAATGCGCCGGAACTGGGTTACAACGATTTTGCGGGTCTCGATGTTCGTGGCAAGGTAGTGGTCACTTTTGCCGGACAGCCACACGATTTTCCCAGTGAAGAAGGCGCCCATTTCGCTGCCAGTAGGGAAAGGGCACTGGCCGCAGCCAGAGCGGGGGCCGTGGGGCTGCTTAGAATTCATACTCCCAGGGCGGCACGACGGTTTAAGTGGCAGCGACTGAAAGGTACGGTTGGTATGCCTTCCATGGGCTGGGTAAATGCTGCCGGCGGGGTTCACGGCGTGCTCGATCAGTTGCAGGTATCTGCGATGTTGAGCGACACCGCGGCAGAGGTTCTTTTTGAAGGTGCCCCCTTTGACCTGGCCACCCTGATCGCCAAAGATGAAAATGCTGAGCCACTGCCCACATTTGTACTCGAAGGCGAGGTCAGGATGTCCCAACGCAGCCACCATCGGTTACTGCAAAGCCCCAACGTGGTTGCGGTTCTGCCGGGCTCAGACCCGTTGCTGGCTGATCAGTATGTGCTGTATACCGCGCACCTCGACCACCTCGGTGAGTTGGCTGCAAGGAGCGGTGAAGACGGTGGCGGTGACCGCATCAATAACGGCGCGCTGGACAATGCTTCAGGCGTCTCTGTGTTGCTTGAAACAGCACGACTACTCGCCGGGGGCAAGCCTCACCGGCGCTCCATTTTGTTTGTTACGGTGACCGCCGAGGAGAAAGGGCTGGTTGGCTCAGAGTATTTTGCCATGAACCCCACGGTTCCCATCGGCAAGATCGTCAGCGAGGTTAACCTGGACATGCCGGTGCTGCTTTATGATTTTGCTGATGTGATTGCTTTCGGTGCCCGCCACTCCAGCCTGGGAGACACTGTGCGTGACGCCGCCAAAGCCTTTGGCACTACACTCACGTCCGATCCGTTTCCCGAACAAAATATATTTGTACGCAGTGACCACTACCGGTTTGTGCAGCAAGGCGTGCCATCGGTGTATCTGGTCACAGGGACCCGCTCATTGGATGGCGGCACAGACGCCCAACAGGTTTTGGATGACTTTCTGCAGCGGCACTACCACAAACCCAGCGATGATCCGGAACTGCCAATAAACTATGGTGCGGCGGCACGGTTTACACGTATCAATGCAAAAATCGGTGAACTGATTGCCAGTGAAACAAAGCCACCTGTTTGGCATGAAGGAGATTTTTTCGGTAGAACTTTTGCGCGGTAGTTAGCCGCATTTTGCAGGTGTTATTGCAGGGTGTGTGCTACCATATCGCCGTTTCATCTGGCCGGTAAATAACAGTCGGTATCTATAATTTGAGCGAATATCTTGAGGGAGATACAAATGGATAGTGGAATGGCACTATATCTGGCAGTCGGCGCATCACTGCTGGCCGTAATTTACGGAATTTTGATGGCGCGCTGGATTGTCAAGCAACCTGCTGGCAATGAAAAAATGCAGGAAATTTCCAACGCGATTACCGAGGGCGCTAACGCCTACATGAATCGTCAGTACCGAGCCATTGGAATGGTGGGTATCCTGCTGTTTGTAGTGGTCGGTATTTTCATTGGCTGGGCCGCAGCAATTGGTTTTGCAATCGGCGCAATATTCTCTGCGCTGGCCGGATATATCGGCATGTATGTTTCAGTGCGGGCCAATGTTCGCACCGCTGAGGCAGCCCGCAACGGCGTTGCGCCGGCGCTGAAAATCGCTTTCCGCGGTGGCGCCATTACCGGCTTGCTGGTTGTTGGCCTGGGCCTGTTGGGAACGGCCGGGTATTACGCCATCCTGCTGCACCAGGGTTTCACAACCGGAGACGCCATCCATGCCTTGATTGGCCTGGCATTTGGTAGCTCTCTGATTTCCATCTTTGCCCGGTTGGGTGGCGGTATTTTCACCAAGGGTGCGGATGTTGGTGCTGACCTGGTGGGTAAAGTTGAGGCCGGGATTCCGGAAGACGACCCGCGCAACCCTGCGGTTATTGCCGATAACGTTGGCGACAACGTCGGTGACTGTGCCGGCATGGCGGCCGACTTGTTTGAGACCTATGCGGTTACCCTGATAGCCACCATGTTGCTCGGCAGCCTGATGGTTGATGAGTTGGGTGCGAGCGCTGTGTTCTATCCGATGGTGCTGGGTGCCTTGTCTATTATTGCTTCAGTTGCTGGCACGTTTTTCGTCAAGGCCAGTGAAGGAGGTTCCATCATGGGTGCTTTGTACAAGGGTGTCATCGTTTCCGGCATCCTCGCAGCCATTGCATTCTACTTTGTGACTACGGCGATGATGGGTGAACAGGCTATGAACCTGTACTTTGCTGCGTTAATCGGCCTGGTGCTCACCGCTGCGATGGTTGTCATCACCGAGTACTACACGGGTACCAATTACAGCCCGGTACAGAAGATTGCTGCAGCGTCCACTACCGGCGATGCAACCAATATTATCGCCGGGCTTGGTATTTCGATGAAAGCAACCGCTTTGCCGGTACTGGCGGTGTGTGCTTCCATCTGGGGCGCACATTATTTTGCCGGTCTCTATGGCATCGCAATTGCGGCCACCGCCATGCTTTCCATGACTGGCATGATCGTTGCACTCGACGCCTTTGGCCCGATTACGGATAACGCCGGCGGCATCGCAGAAATGGCTGAATTGCCGGAAGACGTACGCAAAACCACTGATGCGCTGGATGCCGTGGGTAATACCACCAAGGCCGTTACCAAGGGCTATGCCATCGGTTCAGCCGGACTGGCAGCGTTGGTGCTGTTTGCGGATTACACGCACAGCCTGGAAAAGGCCGGTCATGTCGGGATTACATTCGACCTGTCCAATCACCTGGTCATCATTGGCCTGTTCATTGGTGGCATGGTGCCGTTTCTGTTCGCGTCAATGGCGATGGAAGCCGTTGGCCGCGCTGCCGCATCCGTGGTTGAAGAAGTGCGACGGCAGTTCCGTGAGATCGAAGGCATTATGGAAGGTACCGGCAAGCCGGATTATTCCCGTGCAGTAGACCTGTTGACCAAGGCCGCCATCAAGGAAATGATCGTTCCCTCATTGCTGCCACTACTGGTTCCGATTGTGGTGGGCCTGTTGCTGGGTCCGCAGGCTCTCGGCGGCTTACTGGTCGGTACCATTGTTACCGGTTTGTTCGTGGCTATCTCGATGACCACCGGCGGTGGCGCATGGGATAACGCCAAGAAGTTCATCGAAGACGGAAACTTTGGTGGTAAAGGCACGCCGGCACATGCTGCGGCAATCACCGGAGATACCGTTGGCGACCCGTACAAAGATACGGCTGGCCCCGCTATCAACCCGTTGATCAAGATCATCAATATTGTTGCTTTGTTGATCGTTACGCTGCTGTAATTTCCACAGCTTGAGGATGGCCCTGTTACCTTTGGGTGGCAGGGCCATTTTTCGTTTTCAACCGTTGGTTAGGTGCGCCAGAAGGTGGGTGAGAACAATACCAGCACGGTGAAGATTTCCAAACGGCCCAGCAACATGGCGAAAGCACTCAGCCATTTCACCCAGTCGCTCATTCCGGCAAAACTAGAGGCGACTTCGCCCAGCCCCGGCCCAACATTGTTGATGCAGGCTGCGACGGCGGAAAAGGCCGTGATATGGTCAACTCCGGCGGCCATCATTAACAGCATCAGGACGACAAACGAGGCAACATAAAGGCCGAAGAACCCCCACACGGCCTGGGTTACCTTTTCACCCACCTGCGTACCAGCCAGCATGATGGGCAACTGCGCAGAAGGGTGTACCAGAGCCCGAATTTCCCGTGCAGACTGTTTGGCTAATAGCACCACCCTGATGATCTTCAGGCCGCCCGCAGTGGAACCTGCACAACCCCCTACAAAGCCGGAAAACACCAGCAGAACGGGAATGAAATCCGGCCAATTGGCAAAATCGGCAACGCTGAAGCCGGAGGTCGTCATAAAAGAAACCAGCTGGAATGAGCCGTGGTGGATATCACTCATGATGTATTGATAGCCATCGCTGAGGGCCAGGTAGCCCGACACCAGTACCGAGGCCAGAAACAGCAACCACAGGTAGGTTCGAAGCTCAGTGTCCCGCCAGTACGCCTTCAGGCTGCGGGAATGCCAGGCGCCGTAGTGCAGTGCAAAATTCACACCTGACAGGATCATGAAAACGATTGCAATGGTCTCAAGCAGCGTGGAGTCGAAGTAAGCAAAACTCTTGTCGTGGGTAGAAAAACCGCCATTGGCAACAGTTGAAAAGCTGTGTGCGATAGCATCAAAGCCACTCATGCCAGCTGCCCAGTAAGCCAGGGCGCAAGCCAGCGTGATCACAATGTAGATCGAGTACAGTGCCTTTGCCGTGCTGGTAATGCGTGGTGTCAGCTTGGTGTCCTTGATAGGCCCCGGAGTCTCTGCTCTGAACAGCTGCATGCCGCCGATACCTAAAATGGGCAGTACTGCGACAGCCAGCACGATGATGCCCATGCCACCCAGCCATTGCAGTTGCTGGCGGTAAAAAAGAATGGATTTTGGCAGCAGGTCCAGGCCCGATACTACGGTGGCGCCGGTGGTGGTAAAGCCGGACATGGCTTCAAAAAAAGCATCGGTGAAAGACATCGACAAAGAGCTTGAAACCATGAAAGGAATAGCGCCCAGTGCACTGAAGACTACCCAGAACAAGGTTACGATTATGAAACCATCCCGTGAGCGCAGTTCCTGTTGGTAGCCCCGCAACGGTAGCCACAAGATGGCACCCAGGGTAATGAGGATTGCGAAAGTGTAGGTAAACGGGGTCAGTTCACGTTGGTTGTCCAGCATGGAAACGATAATCGGTGGAATCATGCTGAAGCTGAAAATAACCAGCAGCAACCCGAATATCTTCAGCAGCAATCGCGTATTCATGGCCTGGGCTGAAAATAACCCGCAATCCTGTTGACCAGGGATTTATTCTGCAATAGCAAAATAAGGTGGTCGCCATTTTCAACGACAAGATCGTGGTGCACCGGGACCATTGCGCCATTGCGCACGATTGCACCCAGCACAACGCCCTCACGCATATTGATCTGGTCGATACGGCGCCCCACCAGCCTTGAGCTTTCCGGCCCACCTTCAGCAACTGCCTCCATGACTTCAGCTCCGCTGTCATGCAGAGGGTAAATCTTTTCAACATGACCGCGGCGGGCGTACCGAAGTATGCTACCGGCGGTTATTTTGTCGGGTGAAAAGGCGATGTCGATAGAGCCGCCCTGAATCATGTCAACATAGTCCGGCTTGTTAACCAGGCACATCGTTTTATGCGCGCCTAACCGTTTGGCGAGCATGCTGGAAAGGATATTGGTTTCATCCACACAGGTCAGAGCACAAAAGATTTCCGTGTCGCTGATGCCTTCATCCACCAGCAGGTCGCGGTCAGTGGCATCAGCATTGAGCACAATGGTTTTTTCCAGCAATGGTGCGATTTGTGACGCACGTTTTGCTGATTTTTCGATGATCTTGATCTTGAACTTGTGCTGCAGCGCCAGCGCCACACGTTTACCTATGTGTCCGCCGCCCGCCAGAATGACGCGTTTGTAGGGGTACTCGGGTCGCCGCAGTTGCTGCATGACCTCTACCACCAGATCGGGTGGCGAAACGTAGATCATTTGCTGGTTTTCCTGAATGCGTGTATCTGCCTCGGGAATGGTCAGGCCATCTTCGTGGACAAATCCAAGCACACGGATTTGCGGAAATTTCTCGTGCAGTTCACGGGCTGAGAAACCAAGCATTTTCGCATCTGACTGCACTGTGACGGATACCAGCCGGGCTGCACCGTCGGCGAAATCATAGACAAAATTGGCGCCCGGATACTCGACAAGGTTCTGGATATGACGGGTGACCAGCGTTTCCGGGCTGATAATCAGGTCGACAGGGATGTTGGTCGGGTTAAAAAGCTCTTCATGCTCAAGAAAGTTGGTATCACGCACCCGGGCGATCTTCAGGGGTAGCTGGTACAGGGACCAGGCTATCTGACAGGCGATCATATTGTCCTCATCGCGGGGCATGACGGCGACCAGCAGGTCCGCTGAACTGGCATCAGCCCGCGCAAGCGTGTCCGGGTGGGTTCCGGCTCCAGTCACTGTGGAGATATCGACCCGATCCTGCAACTCTTGCAGTCGCAGCGGCTCAACGTCCACAACGACAACGTCGGCACCCTCACTGGCGAGGCGCTTGGCTACCGAAGTTCCGGTTCTGCCTGCGCCAAGTATGATAATTTTCAATTGTTATGTTCTTGTGTTGATGGTCGTGCGACGGATTATACGCCCGTTGATCCCAGAATCACCAATCGTGCGGTTGGATTATGTTGAGCGCGCCTGCCGCCTGGCCGCCCTGTGCTCAAGGGAGCCCTCGACGAGAGAATACACGGCAGGAACAACCACCAGCGAGAGCAGCGTGGAGCTGAGCATGCCGCCAATAACGGCAACGGCCATTGGCGCGTTTGAATCCGAACCTGCGCCGACCCCGAAAGCTGCCGGCAACATTGCAAGAATAATGGTCAAAGAGGTCATCAGGATTGGTCGCAGGCGTATCGGGCAGGCCTCTTTCAAGGCCTGTTCAATGCTCTTGCCCTGCTCGCGGCGCTGGTTGGTCAGATCGACCAGCAGAATGGAGTTCTTGGCCACCAGCCCCATCAGCAGCACCAGCCCGATCATTGAAAAAATATTCAGCGTATGCCCGGCGGCCCACAGTGCGACTACGCCACCGATAATCGCCAGCGGCTGGGCGGCCATGATAATAAAGGGCTGAATAAATGAGTTGAACTGGCTGGCCAGCACCATGTAGACGAGGATGATGGCGACCACGAAAGCGAATAGCAGGTAGAAGGCAGTTTTTCCGAACTCCTCCGCCCGCCCGGACATGTTGACCTCATAGCCGAGTGGCAACAGGTCGGCGGTAGCTGCTTTAACCGTAGCGACCGCCTCGCCGAGCGATACTGTTGGCGTGCTGAAGAAATTGGCAGCGTACTGGAGGTCATAACGCGAAATCACCGCTGCTCCAAGTTTTGGCTCCAGCTTGACCAGGTTGACCAGGCTGACCATTTGGCCATCTCCTGAGCGCAGATAAATTTTGCTAATATCATCGCTGTAGTCGAATTGACCCTGCCCCGCTTTCAGCCGTATGTCGTAGCGCTCTCCATCGCCGGGGTCATCGTTATAGCGGGCAATATCAAGCCCCCCGGCCAGCACGTTGATAGCCAGGGCAATCTCATCAGAAGACACGCCCAGGCTGCGGGCCAGAGAACGCCTGAGTTTTGTTTTCAGTTGTGGCAGGTTGAGCTGCAGTTCCATGTCCAGATTGCCGAGGCCTGTTTGCCCGGCCAGGCGCTGCCTGACCAATTCAGCCAGGCGTGCGACCTCACTGAGATCCGGGCCACTGAGTATGAAGTGCAGTGGCTCACCACGCTGGCCGCCAACCATCGGCAGGGGTGATGGAAAGGCTTGCACGCCGGCAATACCCGCCAATTCTTCACGCAGTTTCTGAATCATGTCCACCTGGGCGGCATCACGCTCCTGCCAGGGCACCATCCTGACCAGAAAGCTGCCCTTGCTCACCTGCCTGGACTGGTCGGCACCGATGGTTACAAAGTAGCCGGCGATGTCTTTCTCCCGGGCCAGAACGTTCTCTATCTCCTTGAGTTTTTCCTCGGTGTAGCTGATTGAAGAACCCAGCGGGGTTTTGACGCTGATCATGAACCGGCCTTCATCCTGCACCGGCATGAACCCGGAGCCGGTATGGGAAAAGAAGTAGCCGCTGGAAAGCACTACAGCCAGTGTGATCCAGGCGACCAGCCTGCGGTGGTTGAGCGCGCTGTTCAGGAGTTTGATATAGACCGCGTCCAGATGGTGGAAGCCGCGGTCAATCAACAGGTACAGTTTTCCGTGTTTCTTTTCGACCTTGAGGAAGCGGGAGCACAGCATCGGCGTGAGCGTCAGAGAGACAAACAGCGAAGCCAGTACGCCGAAGGTGACTACCACTGCGAAGGCCTCGAAGAAGCGGCCGATAATGCCCTGCATGAAGATCACCGGTGCAAAAATTGCCACCAGGGTCAGGGTGGCAGCCATCACTGCGAAAACAACCTGCCGGGTGCCCTCAATGGCTGCATCTTCCCGGCCTGAGCCGTGCTCTTCAGCATGGCGATAAATATTTTCCAGCACCACGATGGCATCGTCCACCACCACACCAATCAATAGCAGAAGCCCCAGCATGGTCATGGTGTTGAAGGTGTAGCCGAGGAAGTACATCACAGCAATGGCGCCCAGAAGTGATACCGGGATGGCCACAGCAATGATGAGCGTGGAGCGGATATTCTTGAGGAACAACAGCACCACCAAGGCTGTCAGTAAGGTGCCGGACAGCAAATGCTCTTCCAGCGAATCAATGATGCCCTGTATCAGTGCGCCGTCATTGTGGGCTATCCGCAACTGGATGCCCGGCGGCAGTCGGGGTATCAGTTCGTCATTCATACGCCGGGTTATTTCATCTACCATCGCGACAGTATTGGCGTTTTGTACTTTGACGATGCCGATACCGACAGTGGGCTCGCCATTAAACCTCGCCAGTTGGCGAAAATCTGCCAGGCCGTCTTCGATCTCGGCGAAATCGTGTAAACGTTGCGGTGCGCTACCGGTATAGCTGACGATCATTTCACCAAGCGCTGCCGGACTGTGATACTCAAGATCCAGCTCAAGCAGTTCTTCCCGGTCGCCGCTGATCAGAAACCCGCCGGGCAGGCGCAGGTGCTCACGATTGAACATACGCACCACGTCAGGCACGGTAATTCCAAGTTGCTTCATGCGGTCAGGGTTCAGGTTTACCCGGATGGTTCGACGCTGCTCGCCACCCAGTCGTATTTCACCCACTCCATCGATGGTCTCAAGGCGTTTCTTGATGACATTACGGGCATATTGATTGAGTTGTTGCAGTGTGCGATCGCCGGTCAGGACCAGCCACATGACAGGCAAGGCACCGAACTCGATCTTTGCCACCACGGGCGGTTCAGCCTCATTGGGCAGGTTTCTCAGCACCCGGTTGACGCGGGACTGGACCTCGTTAAAAGCGACGTTAACGTCTTTATTCATATTAAACCGGATATTGACGACTGAAATCCCGGGCGAGGAGTTTGATTCAATGTGGTCAATGCCCGGCGTACTGTTGACCGAGGTCTCGATCAGGTTGGTGATGCTTGAATCAATAATCTCCGGCGTGGCCCCGGCCAGTATTGTGGTGATGGAAATCATTGGAAACTCAACGGTTGGATAGCGGTCAACGCCAATATCCTTGTAGCTGATGATGCCAAACAGCACCAGCACAGCCGATAACATGTAGGCGAACACATGTCGCTTGATGGAAATCTCAGGCAGATTCAATTTAGCGGCTCCGCAAACTTTACGCTGGCGCCATCGGTGAGGAAGGCCGCCCCATCGGCAGCGATTGTTTCATTCCCATCCAGGCCGGACACGATCTCCACCCGTCCAGCCTTGCGGTAGCCGGTTTCTACCACTCTGGCTTCAGCTTTATCGTTGTAGATGACGTATACCACCTCCCCGGCAGGGCGGCGTACAACGCTGATGTTTGGCACTATCACGGCCTGCTGGCGGGTTTCAACCAGCACCTTTCCGGTCAGTGTTGCTTCGGGCCTCAGGCGGCCGGGTTCCTCCAGGTTTACAATAGCCATAACAGCACGGCTGCCTGGCCCAACTGATGGTTGCAACTCCGTAACTTCGCCGCTGACGAACTCTCCCGGCGTCAGGGGGCTGTATATTTTTGCCGGCTGACCGATCTGAACCTTCAATGCAACGGCTTCAGGAAAGGGTAGCCAGGCTTGCAGCTGCCCGGGGCGGGTTATTTTAAACAGGGCCTGGCCGCGCCGCACGAAATCGCCAGTAGAAATAAGGCGGCTTTGCACCACCCCTGAAACGGGGGCAATGATACGGGATTTCTGCAGGGAATCCTGAACGATGGCGAGCTGGACCCCGGCAGCTTTGTAGTCAGCACGAAAGGCCTCCAGTTGCTCGCGTGCATCATCGAGCTGGGTTTGCGAAGACAGGTTTTTGGCCGACAGCTGTGCGAAACGGTTAACCCGGCGCTCACCATTGGCGATGTGTACTTCGAGCCGTTCCAGTCCGGCCTGCGCGGCCTGCTCTTGTAACAGCAAGGCAGAAGTGTCGGTTTCCGCTAAAAGCTGCCCACGTTCGATCTGGTCGCCGGTATCTGCGTTCACCATGGTGATGCGTCCTTCCACCTCCGCAGCCAGTGTTGGTGCAGACAGGCTGTGCAACTGGCCGACCGTCTGCAACCAGATTGGCAGGTCTGTAACCTCTGCCTGGCGGGTGGAGATCAGCACGGATTTTTCACTTTCTGCCGGTTTGGGTTCGCTGCTCTCCGGCTTTTCGCAGGCGCTTAGAAGCAAAGCCAGCAAGGCTGTTGCAGCAAGGCTGATGGCTGTCTTTTTCATGATCTAGTGCTCTTCAGTGTCCTGGTTGGTGGGCTGCAGTCCGTTGAACAGTATGTCCATGACACCACTGCTGAAATTGCTTGCTTCGCTGGCAAAATTTACTTCGGGAAGATGTTGCATGACCGGAGCGGCCTGGAAAAAGAACATATTGGCCGCTACCACCATAAACGCGGCCAGCGCAGGGTCAACATCGCCCCTGAACTCACCCTTGTGCTGACCATTTGTCACCATGGCCACGAGTCGGGCAAACAACTCGCCGACGACATGCTTGGCAATTGTTTGCCCGCGTTGGGAGCCGCCTGATAGCGCCTCTCGCAGTATCAGTTGGGTACTGCGTTTGTGGGCAAGAATATTGTTGAGTTGCCCGGCAGAAAAATCTGACAGGCGCTGGCTGAAGGTACCCGGTGTGTCTTCCAGCGCATCAAGTAGCTCTGATGATCGCCGCACTGCCTGTTTCATGACCGCCAGATAGAGTTCGTTCTTGGATCCGAAATGGTGGTAAATATTGGGCTTGCTGGTATTGGCAAGCTGTGAAATTGCACTCATCGAGACAGCATCAAAACCTTTCTCTGCGAACAGGGTTTCGGCAGCTTCCAGGATGGCTTTTTCTCCGCCCGAGAACTTTTTTGTACTGCTAAGCTCGCTATGCATGCTTGTTGCCCCTGTTTCTGATAAAACTGACCGAACGGTCGGTTAGTATAGGTGTTTGTGCTGTACCAGACAAGAAAACTGCCTTGCCGTGGTTCGCTTCAGGTAAAATTTCCAGTCTGTGCGATGAACTATTGGCCAAAATCAGCGTCTATCGCCGGAACTGAACGAAATCCTGACAAACTACGGTCATATTCGATGATGAGAAACATGAAACTTAAATGGCTGGCCGGTTTGTTGCTGTTGCCCCTGTTGGCCAATGCGCTGGAGTTCGGGGAGATCAGGGAATACGGTGACGTGTTCAAAGTTTCTGCCCGCGCCATCAGCAATGAGCGGTTGGAAGTCAGTTGGGATATCGCAGAGAACTACTACCTGTATAACAACAAATTCCTGCGCTTCAGTACGGATACTGCGGGCGTGGTGCTGGGTAAACCTCAGATCCCTGAGGGTGAACGCAAGTTCGATGAATTGCTTGGCGAAGAAGTGGTTAAGTACCATCAGCGTTTGACTGTGGTGCTGCCGTTGGAGTCTGTGTCTGACGGGGTCGACCTGGTCAGCTTGCGCGTCCGTTCGCAGGGTTGCCTTGAAGACGTACTTTGTTACCCGCCCACCGAACAGTTGCT
>JAJRUM010000018.1 GCA_024277815.1 Gammaproteobacteria bacterium | reverse complement strand
TACTGATAAAGACTAACCCGATGCGCCGTGCGTGGGCTGCGGGGTTTTTCGGTGTTGTGGAAATGCTGAGTAACAGGGCCGCAAATACCAGCGTCCAGAGTAGATTCCAGCTACCCATGGAAAAGAAGTTTTCCCAGTATGCCTGCCAGACATTGTGTGACTCCAATGCAAAGCTGCCAATGAAGGGAATGGTCAAGCGGCCATCGACGATGCCCAATGCACCGACCAGAGGGATGTGAATACTGGTGACACCCAAAGCAAACCCGAGCAAAACAATCACCATCGTAGTGGCAGTGATCAGGATGGGAACACGCGCACGGCAAGTGTTAAGCAATACCATCGCAAGTGCTGCCAGAAACCAGACGATGCCTTCATTTTTTACCAGTATCCCCAGTGCCAGCAGCAATAGCCCCAGTACCAGTTGTGTGCCGTGTTTCAGCACTGGACCCGTGGCCCTTATGAGGGCGGAGCGCATGACCGCAATCATGCCCAGTCCGGTAAAGCCGGCCATCCAGATATCTGCGTAACCAGCCAGGGCGATATGTGTACTGAAAATGGGAATGGAAAACAGCAGGTAGCAGCAAACCAGGCTATGTACTCTCCCCAACCCCTGTTCGCGGCACTGGCCATAAAGCCCCATGCCAATAGCTGCTCCGGCAAACAGAACCGGTAGGTTGACCAGTGTTTCACTCCAATGGCCAAGGCTAAGCGCCGCCCAATAGGGAATGACGGAAGGAAATAACGGGTAAATCCATGCGTCTATGGCGTAAGTATTGGTTGCGGCGGCAGTTAGTGAGACCCATTTAGCTGGGCTGACGACTGCGCTAATGCCGCCGGACAGGAACCATGCTTTGGCGCGGTACACCCAGGCGAGCCAGGCATCCCACGGGTAGACTGGCTGGTTTAAGAGATCCACGGTAATCAACAAGAGATGAATGGCAGTCCAGGCCGCCACCAGTACTATCAGTATTCTGGCACCAGCTTGCACTGGAACGGGTGGGATGACCGCAGGTTTTCCCGGCTGCGCGGGGACCCGCCAAATCAGCAAGGCACCGCTGACGGCAAATAGCGCAAGGAAAGTCATTATTCCTGGCCAGGAAGTTGCTCCGGTCAGGGCGTTGTTTGCCATGATGGCAATATACAAAACCGCGTAGCCAAGGAAGAAGCCGTAGCCTGCCTGGCGAACAGTATTCCGCGCTGCATATGGGCTAAAGCGGGATTCTGCCCACGCCAGCCATAAAGTCCCACCCAACCAGGGCAGTAGTGATCCGGCTAACAGTGTAAGCAGGCCCATCTGTTCAGGTTGCTGCAAGCCACCAGGTGTAGCGCGGACTGCGGTTACTTGTGGTGTGTATCATCAAGTTCACCGTGATCTGAGGGGCGGTTCGCAGTTTCTGATTGCCCGCGCATTTCAATCAGGTCAGCTTCGAGCAGGGCGATGCGCTGGGTCAGTCGCTGCAACTGGACGGCGCTGCGGGAACGTTCAATATCCATCAGCAATATTTTGATCACCAGCACCACCAAACCAATGGTCAGTGCAAGCACCGGCGGATAGGCGATACCCAGGTATACTGCAATGCTGTCAAAAAATGCCGGGAATAGTCCCAGTAGGGCAAACATGCTGGCCGCCACCATCCACCACAGGCCATAGCGAACATTCAGGTGATCCCTGCGAATGAGGATAACGATGGTAATCGCAGTGGCAATACCGATGATGCCTGTGATGATTGCTGCCATGTGTCAATTCTTCTCCACGGGCGGGTAGTATAAAGCAGGATGGTTGTGGTCACATTTCATGCTTCATACCTCGTTTGGTAAAGCTCAGAAGCAGGGTATAGGACATATAATAAATAACCGAAGTCCACGAATAAAACACCCGCGACATTCCATGCTGTCGCGGCAGCATTTCGACTTCTACATCTTTGATGGATATGCCGGCGGATTGCAGCATAGCGAGCACGCCGACATCCTGATACTCAAGCAAAGTGGCCTGCCAGGCTGCCAACCGGCGAATAGCCCGGCGGTCATAGACCCGGAAACCGGAGGTTAAATCCTCAAGACTCAGGCCCGAAACCCGTTTCATCAATGTCCAGGCAATTTTACGCAGCATTGATCCCCGCTTGGTGCAGGCCCCAATGGTGACGTCGGCCTCACCCTTAATGATGGGTTGTAATAGTGCGGGTAAGGATTCGGCCATGTGCTGGCCATCAGCATCCATGGTGATGGCATAGTGGTAACCATGTTTCAGTGCGAATCGCAGGCCGGTCTGGGTTGCGCCCCAGGCACCAAGCTGTACGGCCAGTGGCACCACCGTTGCACCGGCTCGCCTCGCGACTTTGATGGTATCGTCGGAACTGGCATCGTCGATGACCACCACTGGCAGTTGGGTGTGCCGGCTAATTTCACCAATCACAAAGCCGATGGCAAGGGCTTCATTGTGTGCAGGGATAATCACCACGCAGTGGGGCAGGGACTGTCGCCCGGCGTTAGCAGCATGCTGCCCCGTGTGCTCAGACATCAGTTCTGCTGCTCGTTGATCTAAGCTGAGGTTGTGTCTTCAACATTATGATATATCTTAATTAATTGTTTAATCGCATGGTTGATATCAAACTGACCTGAAAATTTATCTTGTCCGGCCTGGCCCATTCTCAGCAATACTTCCCGGTCTTCAGCAAGCTGATCAAACGCTGCTGCCAGGGCTTTGGAATCAGCGGGTGCAACTTTCAGCCCGGTGATGCCAGCATCAACAATCCAGCCCATTCCCGATCCTTTAACATCGCTGATGACGGTGGCCTTGCCGTAGTACATTGCCTCCAGCAATATTATGCCAAAAGCCTCTGTGCGTTCGATCGAAGGCAGGCATACACAATCAGCGCAGGTCATTTGATCCGCCAGGTCGTGATCATTCAGGACACCCAGAAAGTTTATCCTGTCCTGAACGTGCAATGAAGCTGTAAGGCGTTTGAGTTCATCTGCCTGATCGCCATCGCCGACCAGGTTGATGTCAATGTTGTCAGTCAGTGAGGCTGCTTCAATCAGATAACGAAAGCCCTTGTAGTAGGTCAAGCGGCCGACCGCCAAAACCTGCAGGCGGGAGCCTTGCGAAAGCTTGTTGTTTCGGTCGGGGCTTGCTTCACCGCCCAACCTGTCCGTATCTATACCCAGAGGTATGACCTGGCATTTATCCAGCCACTGCTGTAGCGGTTGGCTAGAGTCGCGATAGGGCGTGGATGTTACCGCGATGACAGTGGCGTGCTTGAGCATCGCCCGCTCAAACAAGCGGTACGGCCCATAAAACAACTTCAACCACCGGCTTTGCTCTGTCATGACATCCGAGTGCCAGTGCACGACCCATGGAATGCGTCGCGCCGAGGGTAGTAATAGTGCCCAGAAAGCTGACGGGTTGGGAACATGCAGGTGCAAAATGTCTGGTTTGAAACTTTTGATTAGCTGCCTGAGGTGCCAGGGAAAACCCGGGCTGATCGGGGTAAACAGAAGCTTGGCCCAGCGCCCGGCTCTGAGCAGGGGGAAGTCGTGTCCGTCAGCACTGAATGACTCATGGCTGCTGGTGAACGATGCAGTATGCTGGTGTACCAGGGCTGCAGAATCAATGCCGCGCCGGCGCAGTGCGACCATGGCATCACGCATATAGTTTTCCAGACCACCGTGGAAAGGTGAAAAATACTTGCCAATGTGCAGGATTCTCAAAACGCGCCCACGTGATCCTGGGCCACGGTGACACGCACCTGGTCTGTGCCGTAAAAGGGGATGGTTCCATGCCACATATAAGATGGGAACAGCACCATCATGCCTTCCTGCGGTTGCACATAGCGTTCCGGCTCCAATGGCTCAATGGCTTTCAGCCCAGGCTGCCCAAAGGTGACCCAGCCCTGGTGCTGGTGGTCGTCTGCGCGGATAACATCTGGCAATGAAACGTAATAGGGGCCGCTGTACCAGCCTTCGATATGATGGTGGTTCAAGTGGAATCCACCTGCCGGGTTGCGGATCGACCAGGAGCCGCTGAAAACGACTTCCCTGGGAATGTTTTTGAGTGTCGGGTGCGCCGGGTCGTGTTTTAGTGTTGCATCAAAATCCCGGATCTGGTCGAGCATGGCGTTTTTCAATAGCTGGATGGAGTGCTGCTCAACATTAAACAGGTGGTCTGCGGTTTGTGTTCCGCCTTTGACGGACTGGTGTAATGGATGCTGCTTGTCGAAATGCCATTGTTCAAGATCATGCAACAACTCGGCATTGAACTCGTGCAGGTCAGCGTAGCCCGGTGGCGTATCGATCTGCCCGGCAAAAAGAAGCTGGTCGAAGTCATAAAGCCAGTGATATTCGTCTCTTCCAAGCAGTCGGTAAGCGGTCGCAATACCAGCCCAGAAGGCAATATTATCGGGCTCGTACCCAAGTAGTTGCTGATAGATATCGAGGCCACGTTCAGCGTCACCCATACCCAAAACCAGGATCCCCAGGCCGTCAAGGATGGTGGTGTTGTTCGGGCTTTGCTGCAGGGCAGTTTCGAATTGAACGAGCGCGTCATCCCAGCTTTCTTTTTCATTCAGCACACTGCCGAGGGTCATCCGCAGGTCGAAACGCTCCGGGGCCTTGTGCAGTGCTTTGCGAAGTTCCTGCTCCGCTTCATCAAGCCGGCCCGCAAACATCAGGTGGGTGGCAAGTTGCAGACTGATCCCCGGATTATCGGGTTGTTTCTGTTTGGCCTGATGATAGGATTGCAAAAAAGTAGAGTCGCCCTGCATCCATAACAACTCATTGAGCCAGTGGTGGTTGTCGGCGTTATCCGGCGCCAGTTCCACAGCCTTCCTGAGTGCCTTTATGGCTTCCTCTGTACGCCCGGTGAGGCGCAGTACAGAGCCAAAGTTCTGCTGTACATTGGGGTTATCCGGTGCCAGTGTCGCCGCCTTGCGCAATACCTGTTCCGCTTCCTCCCAGTGCCCGATACTTTTAAGTACCAGGCCCAGGTCATGCAGTGCCTGCAGATTGCCGGGTTCTATTTCGAGTACTTTGCGGTAATTGCCAGAGGCTTCATCATGACGGTTTGCCTTGCGTTGCAGCAGTGCAAGCTGATTCAGCACCGCTACAAAGCAAGGGTTCAATGCCAGCGCCTTGTTCAAGGCCTGTTCGCTGGCCTCAGTGTCGCCGGCCCGGCGCTGAACTTCACCCAGTAAATGCCACACTTCAGGTTTGGACGGTGCCAGGCGACAGAGGCCCGAGAGGGTCTGTAAAGCAGCCGGGTACTGGCCGGCGTTCATTTGCTGAATCGCCTGCTCAAAGAGAAGTTTTGGGGATGCGGGTGACAATTCAGCCGTCCGGGTTAAATTCCTTTTCGTGGAGGAAGGCCGCGTGCTTTGGCGCACGTTTTGTCCGGGCCCACTCCTCGATCATGGCAGGCGCAACTTCATGCAGTTTCTCGAGCGCTCCCGGCCGCTCGACATTGGCGCATAACTCAAGGCGGTGGCCGCTGGGATCAAAGAAATAAATCGATTTGAATATATGGTGGTCAGTCGGGCCGATGACGTCCAGACCTGCTTTAATGATATGTTCCTTAGCTGACAACAGCGCCTCCATATCTTCTAGCTCGAAGGCAATATGCTGCACCCAACCGGGTGTGTTTTCATCGCGTCCCATGGGTGGTGAATTGGGGATTTCGAAAAATGCCAGGACATTGCCCTGGCCAGCATCAAGGAAGATATGCATATAGGGGTCGTGCGCTTTGGTGCTGGGTACATAATCTTCTGAAATTGCCAACACCAGATCCATGTTCAGAATCTTTTTGTAGAAGTCGACAGTTTCTTTTGCATCTTTGCAACGATAGGCGACATGGTGGATTTTTTTGATATTCACAATAACCTCTCCAAAAGTTGTTCAGGTGGGTTCTTCGGTGCTGATCACACCACGGCGTACCTGATCGCGTTCCATGGATTCAAACAGCGCGGTAAAATTCCCCTCGCCAAAACCCTCGTCTTTCTTGCGCTGTATGAACTCAAAAAACACCGGGCCAACCAGGGTCTCGGAAAAGATCTGCAGCAACAGGCGCGGGTCGTTATTTTCAGTGGAGCCATCCAGCAAAATGCCCCGGGTTTTGAGGTTTCCAACAGGTTCACCGTGGCCGGGCAGGCGCTCTTCCAGCATCTCGTAGTAGGCATCGGGTGGTGGTGTCATGAAAGGCATGCCCTTGGCCTTGAGGCTGTCCCAGCAGGCGTACAGGTCGTCACAGATCAATGCAATGTGCTGTATCCCTTCACCATTGTAGGCCATCAGAAACTCCTCGATCTGGCCGACACCCTGAGAGGCTTCTTCATTCAGCGGTATGCGAATCTTTCCATCCGGTGCGGTCATGGCCTTGGACAACAGGCCGGTGTATTCACCCTTGATATCAAAATACCTGATCTCCCGGAAATTGAAGATGCGCTCATAAAACCCTCCCCAGAAGTCCATGCGGCCCCGATAGACATTGTGTGTGAGGTGGTCAATGTGCGTAAAACCACATCCTTTGGGATTTCGGTCTACGCCCTCAAAGAACTCAAAATCGATATCGTAAAAGCTCTTGTCCTGTTCGTAGCGATCAATCAGGTAAAGAGGGGCTCCGCCAATGCCCTTGATAGCAGGCAAGCGCAGCTCCATTGGGCCCGTGGGAATATCGATGGGTTGTGCTCCGAGTTCCAACGCCCGATAGTAGGCTGCGTGTGCGTCCCTGACACGAAAGGCCATTCCGCAGGCACAGGGCCCATGCTCCTCGGCGAAGTAGGCCGCATGACTGCCTGGCTCCTCGTTCAAAATGAAGTTTATTTCTCCCTGGCGGTAAAGGGTTACATTTTTCGAGCGGTGCCTGGCGACTGCGGTGAATCCCATTGTTTCAAATACGGGTTCGAGCACACCGGGTGCGGGTGATGCGAACTCGACAAATTCAAATCCATCCAGCCCCATGGGGTTGTCAAACAAGTCAGCCATATGTGTACTCTCCGTACAAAGTATTTTCAGCGTGCAAGTATAACGTAGCTTCCGGACCAGGCCAGTCTCTTTCCGGCTCGCTCTGATCTGACCTCAGCGCATTTTACGGGTTAAGATAGCGCCTTTATTTCTAGTCTGGAAAACGCATGAACCACTGGCTCCGAGCGCTTGGCAGCTTTGCCTTCCTGCTTTTTGTGCTGATGCTCGCATATCAGCAGACGCAAGCCCCTGCAGCACGTACAGACAGCGATCTGGACTATGCTGCAATTACTTCACATGTGGCCACGATTGCCGCCAGGCCGCACCCCATGGGCAGCGTAGCCCAGCGTGAAGTCAGGGACTATATCGTGCAGCATTTCGAGGGTCTTGGCCTGCAGACCGAGGTGCAGAAAACGACTGTGGTGTACCGCCATCCCTTCAACGACAGTGGTCCGACGATCATTGGTAACGTAGAAAATATCATCGCCCGGTTACCGGGCACTGGAACCGGCAATGGTGATGCCCTGGACCTCGTTTTAATGGCCCATTATGATTCACGGGCCGACGGGCCGGGCGCGGGGGATGATGCTTCAGGGGCGGCGGCCATCATGGAAACGGCCCGTGTCATGGCAGCCGGGACTGCCCCTCGCCATGATGTGGTGTTCCTGATCACGGATGGAGAGGAAATGGGGCTGCTGGGTGCACAGGGATTTTTCCGGCAGCACCCCGCGGCAGCGAAGGCCGGTTTGATCCTGGATTTTGAGGCGCGCGGTAGCTACGGCGTGTCATCCATGTTCGAGACGTCCGAAGGCAATAGCTGGTTGATTGACAACCTGATAGCGTCTGCACCCAATCTGAATGCAGGCTCATTGACCTACGAAGTTTACAAGCGTATGCCCAATGATACGGACATGAGTATCAGTCGGGGCGAGGGCATACCCGGCTTGAATTTCGCCTTTATCTCAGGCTTGCACGACTATCATTCGATGGGTGACAGCGCCACCAACCTCAACCCGGATTCGTTGGCCCAGCAGGCCAATTATGCCTTGGCTACGGCGCGGCATTTTGCCAACCTGGGCCGTTGGCCTGACCCTGCTGAAATGCAAGCTGCTGGCAATAAGACCTATTTCAACCTGCGGAATGGTCAGTTGGTCAGCTACAGCGAACGCGTGGCGGTCGCTACCGGTGTGGTGGTGTTGGTTTTCGGCCTCTGGATATTTGTCGGGGCTCTGCGTTCACAGCAAGTTTCCTGGCGTGGACTGGGGCAGGGTGTTCTGGCACTGATGGCCTTACTGGTGCTGGTCGGGAGCTTGTTTGCCAGTTTGATTGAGCACCAGCAAGGGGTCGAGGCAGGCGTGGCTCACCTGGTTGCGTTGGGTGAATGGCCGTTCTTTATCTACCTGACGGTGACACTGGGTATGGTCATCTGGTTTGGTAGCGCCCTGAAACGTGGGATGAAAACTGCCGAGGCGGTGGTGCCGGTACTGCTTATTTTGTCGTTGAGCCTGTTAAGTGGCGGTTCCGGGTTGGTGGGGGTGCTGTTGTTATTGGTTATGATGCCCTTGCTCTGGTGGCTGGGTAAACGGCCAACCCGGCCGGCACTTTGGAGTGCAACCTTGCTTATCTGGTGGCTGCTGACAGCGCGGGTACTATTTTCCGTACCCAATGCTGCCTATGTATTTGTCTGGCCGCTATTCGCTGTGTTGCTGGCTGTCATGTTGCAACGCAAGCCTGTATTCACCAGTGGTGGTATCAGCACGGTACTGCTGAACATGCTGGCAGCGGTTGTACCGCTGATGTTGCTGGTACCGGTATTGGTACTGGTTTATCTGGCTCTGGGTACCGCGTTGCCACAGGGCGTAATGGTATTCAGTGTGCTGGTTTTATTGCTGGTGTGGCCGTTGTTACGTGATATTGGCAGGCCAGCAAAGGGTGTACTGGCATTGATATGCATAGGTGCCGGGCTGACCCTGATTGCCGTTGTAATACTCGATCAGGGTTTTGATACCCGCCATCAACGGGGAGAGGAGCTTTTCTTTGCCATCGATGTCGACCGGCAAAAGGGGTTTTGGGTTACCCCGGATGCGCGACCGGGTTCCTGGCTGGGTAAGTTTATGGGTGAAAACCCGGAACAGGTAAATCTGAACTGGATTTTGCCCGCCTACGATCAGTCCGTCGATGTTCGGGAAGCGGCACTGCCGGATTTCCAGGCCGCTACGTTGAGTGTGGTGGATGACCAGTTGATTGACGGCTCTCGAGAAATCCGGCTGCACCTTCAGTCGCCGGCGGGTGCTGAGTATATCAACCTGTTATTTTCCATGGATGCCGGGATTTCGGCGGCAACAGTGAACGGTTTCGATGTTGAACTGCCAGGTGTGCAACGACAGGCGGCAGCGGCTGTGGAAAAAACGGATGCGATGAAGGAGGCAGACAACAAGTCTTCAAGCGACTGGTGGCGCTGGCGTTGGTATGGATTGCCCGCCAGTGGCGCTGAGGTGGTGCTGGCTCTCCAGCCTGCAACGCCGCTGTCTTTGAGGATTGTAGAAGTGGACTGGGGAACGCCTGAGGGTATGCCGCAGCGGCCCGGGAATTCGATGCCGAAGTCATACCGCTGGTCGGACAGCACGGTCATTTTTCAAACTGTCATACTGGATGGACAGACCGAACAATAAAATAAAATTGTTTTTATAGCATATACATACAGAAACAATGTAGAATGTGTCCGCTGCCAGTTGCGGCGAGTGATTGAGTGTTTAGTCTGTTCGGTTGTTATGCTTCCTTCCAGATATACCCCGGTCCCGTTCTACTTCAGCACAGTCACTACCGGAAGGTAGTTTTTCAACTAGTTATAAAGAGAGTTAATACAATGTCAGATACAATCACTGGTACCGTAAAATGGTTCAATGACGAAAAAGGTTTTGGTTTTATTTCCCGTGAAGGCGAGCGTGACGTTTTTGTTCACTTCCGCCAGATCATCGGTGAAGGCCGCAAGACCCTCAAAGAAGGTCAGCAGGTAGAGTTCACCGTTGGTGAAGGCCTCAAAGGCCCACAGGCGGAAAACGTAAACCCGCTTTAAGCTTTCCAAAAGCTTTAGAAAAAAGCCCGGCAGGTTTGCCGGGCTTTTTTTGTGGGCTTGTTTTCTGTTTAATCCAGACCACGGCGTTCCAGCAATGGCTGAATGTCCGGGTCTGAACCCTTAAAGTTCCGGAACAGCGCCATGGCATCCTCAGCACCGCCCCGGGACAGCAGGGTCTGGCGGAAGTGGTCACCATTTTCACGGTTCATGCCGCCATTGCTCTTAAACCATTCAACCGTATCGGCATCCAGTACTTCACTCCATATATAGGCGTAATAGCCAGCAGAATAGCCACCGATGATATGTGAGAAGTAGGTGCTGCGGTAACGTGGTGGTACGGTCTCCAGAGCCACCCCGGCATTTTCCAGGGCTGTGGCTTCAAAGGCCAGCAGGCCTGCGGCATCAGGCACTTCTTCCGGTTTCATCTGGTGCCAGGACTGGTCAAGCAACGAAGCGGCCAGGTATTCGGTTGTGGCGTAGCCCTGGTTGAACTTCTGTGTCGCGAGGACCTTGTCCAGCAGTTCCTGAGGCATGGCCTCTCCGGTTTCGTTGTGGACCGCGTAGTTGGCCAGCACCTCAGGCCAGACCGACCACATTTCGTTCACCTGCGATGGGTATTCCACAAAATCACGCGGCACAGATGTACCTGAAAAAGACGGGTAGTTCACATTGGAGAACATGCCGTGTAACGCGTGGCCGAACTCGTGGAACATTGTGGTCACTTCATCAAACGTCATTAATGTCGGGCCGCCATCTGTTGGTTTGGTGATATTCAGGTGGTTGGCAACAACCGGTGCGGTACCCATCAGGTTCGACTGGCTGACATAGGCGTTCATCCACGCACCGCCACGCTTGGAGGGGCGGGCATAAGGATCCATGATGAACAGTGCAAGCGTGCTGCCGTCGGCATCAAACACTTCAAAAACACGAACATCTTCCTGGTATACAGGCAGGTCGCGGCGCTCCTTGAAAGTCAGTCCGTAAACCTGGCCAGCGGCATAGAAAACGCCTTTTTGCAGTACGTTATTGAATTCAAAGTAAGGGCGCAGCTGCGAGGCATCGAAATCATAGCGTTGCTTACGTACCTTCTCGGCATAAAAATCCCAATCCCAGGAGGCCAGTTGGAAGTCTCCGCCTTCTGCGTCGATGATCTTCTGCATGTCGGCTGCTTCGCGTTTGGCGTTGGCCACTGCAGCAGGTGCAAGGCGGGCCAGCATTTCATTGACGGCGGTGGTGGTACGGGCAGTCTGGTCTTCAAGGCTATAGGCCGCGTGGTTGCCATAACCCATCAGTTGGGCGCGTTCTGCACGAAGTTTTGCGACTCGCGCCAGGGTTTCACGGTTGTCGAATTCACCGCCATGGCTGCCGCGCGCCAGGGATGCTTTCATGATGCGCTCGCGCAATGCACGATTTTCGAGAGAAGCCAACGGCGGCTGTTGGCTGGTATTGCGCAGAGCGATCAGGTACTTGCCTTCTTCGCCCCTGGCTTTTGCGGCCTCTGCAGCAGCATCAATTTTGCTGTCTGAAAGTCCGGCGAGTTCTTCGCGGCTGTCAACCAGCACGGCCGACGCATTCACTTCGTTAAGTACGTTCTGACTGAAGGTGGTTTGCAGGGTTGCAAGTTCTGCATTGATTGCCTTTAGCGACTCTTTGTCAGCTTCGGATAACTGGGCGCCAGCGCGGATGAAGTTTTTGTAGCTCTCTTCAATAAGGCGGTATGACTCGGGATCCAGCTCAAGGCTGTCACGCTGATTGTAGATTGCTTCCACACGCGCAAAAAGCTTGCTGTTGAGCTGGATCTGATCACCGTGTGCCGCCAGTAACGGGGCCATTTCGCTACGGATTTTCTCCAGATCATCGTTGGTATTGGCTGATGCCATGGCGAAGAACAGGCGGGCGACCCGGTTCAGCAGTTGACCTGACTTCTCCATGGGTATCAGGGTATTGTCCAGCGTGGGTGCTTCCGGGTTGTTGGCGATCGCTTCAATCTCGGCGAGATGGTCCTGCATACCACGTTCAAATGCAGGTTTGAAATGTGCATTGTCAATTTTGTCGAACTGTGGGTAATGCATGTACAGCGGGCTTTCGGTATAAAACGGGTTGTTTTCGCTTGCTGTCATGGTCGTGTCTGTTGCTTGCTTGCTTTCATTGGTGGTTGTGGCCAGCTGATCATTGTCGGATTTTGAGCAGCCAGCGACGCTGAGTACCAGCACTGTCGCCAGTGTCAGTGATAAATTAGGTTTCATTGATACATTTCCTTTATAAGGCTTGAAGGTAACCGGATAATTTTACCCCAATCTTCAGCGCGTTGCCCGTGCGCATAGTTGGGATTTCTGCCGGTCGAAGCGAGCCGGTCAGAAAGCGGTAACTGACTGGTTGCAAGTGCAAAAGGGTGGTAACTTGGATTCTGAATGGGCAGTGCCTGCCTGTTTGGAATACAACTGTTCCCCGTGGAGCCAATTCAAGTATGAATTACTGGATATTCGTAGCACTTGTGCTGACAGGTATGTCTCTTTTTCTGGTGATTCCACGCTATCGCCTGAGGAAAGCCATCGCAGCACCCTTTCCTGACGAATGGGTAGCGATTGTTGAGAAAAACATCGCTGTTTATAAATGTCTGCCAATGCCGTTGCGCTTGCAACTCAGGGATCTGATCAAACAGTTTCTGCATCAGAAACATTTCTCGGCGGCCGGGGGACTGGAACTGAACGATGAAATCCGTGTGACCATAGCGGCAGAGGCCTGCATGCTGTTACTGAACCGCAGAACCGGTGTTTATCCTTCCCTGAGGTACATCATCGTGTATCCGACCGCTTTTGTGGTTGATCACGCCCAGGGTGGGGCTGATGGTGTTGTAAGTGAAGGCTACAAAGGGCTGTTGGGCGAGTCATGGAGCAATGGCAAGGTGATTCTGGCGTGGGACAGCGTGTTAAGTGGTTCGCGTAATTTTGTCGATGGCCAGAATGTTGTTCTGCATGAGTTTGCGCATCAACTGGATAGTGAATCAGGCAGCACCAATGGTGCCCCGATCCTGGTTGGCAAGAATTGCCTGCGGACCTGGGCCACGACATTGTCAGATGAATTTGAAGATTTACAAAAAGATGCCTGGAAGGGCAGGAAGTCTTTGCTGGACCACTATGGTGCGACCAACCCTGCTGAGTTTTTCGCCGTATCTACTGAGACATTTTTTGAAAAGCCGGAGCAAATGGCTAAATATCATGCTGAATTGTTCGAAGTGCTTAAGTGCTATTACCGTATCGACCCGCGAGATTGGCAGGCACGTTGACGGTACAGGCTAATCCCTGAAGTTTTTGTATTGCAGCGGAATCCCCAGATTTGCGCCTTTGAGCAAAGCAATAACTGCCTGTAAATCGTCCCGCTTTTTCCCGGTAACCCTCAACTGCTCACCCTGTATAGCGGTTTGCACCTTGATTTTATTTTGTTTGATAAGCTTGATCATGTTTTTGGCGATCTGCGTATCAATACCTTCATTGGCTTTGACGGCCTGGGTAGCAGTACGGGCCTGAATGACAGGTTCATCTTTTTCCAGGCATGTAATATCAATCCCGCGCTTAACCAGCTTGTTACACAAGATGTCGTACATTTGCGTGAGCTGGAAATCTGACTCTGTATTCATCGTAATGACATTGTCCTTCAGCTCAAAACCTGAGCCGGTGCCCTTGAAGTCAAAGCGGGTTGTGACTTCACGGATCGCCTGGTCGACACCATTGCTCAGTTCATGTTGGTTGACTTCAGAAACTACATCGAAAGAAGGCATATTGGATTCCTGTGTTTAGAGGTCGATCAGGTTCTTAAGATCAGCAATAACCGCGTCAGTATCATTGACATCAGAAATAAGCACACGTGCCCGGCCTTCCGAATCGAAGCCGAAAACCTGTGCGCTGTGCATCACATTGTATTTGCCTTTGCTGTCAGACGACTCCATTGCAGCGTAGACGCCAAATACTTTACGCATGGCGGCCAGGGTTTCCTCCGAACCGGTAAGTCCCAGCAACCACGGGCCAAATGATGCAGTATAGGATTTCATCACCTCGGGTGTATCACGTCCGGGGTCCACAGACACCAGCAAAATCTGGATATCATTTGCCTGTGGCCCCAGTTTTTTCATAACGATGGACAGCTGTGTCAAGGTGGTGGGGCAGACATCGGGACAGTTCGTAAAGCCAAAAAATACCAGTACGGGTTTGCCGCGCAGAGAGTTGGCATCAACCTGCTCGTCATCAGGGCCGGTCAGGTTGAACGCCAGATCCGGCAACATGCCGGTGACATCACTGCCATGCCATTCGTAGTCTGGCTGGCAAGCCTGTATTGTGATCATGAAAATCAGCATGAAGAAAAGTTTTAGTGCTTGCATAATGGTCAGTTCCCAAGCCAGGGCAGGTACAATAAACCAGGATGATGCAGGAGGGAAGAATTTGCTGCCTCCCCATACATTGAATCGCATCCAACCATGACCTTGAAGGACAGATTATGCATGAACCAACAAAAAGTATCAGGCAAGCCTCAGGTGCCGTCACACTGTGGGGGGTGCTGACCATAGTTTCTGGCTTTTTCGCAATGGGCGCGCCCCTGGTTACCGGCCTTGCGCTGGCCATGTTGATTGGCGTCGCCATGATCGCTGCCGGCCTGATGCAGACAATTTACGCTTTTCAGGCCCGCTCGGTGGGTGGCGGCATACTCAGGCTGGTATTTGGTGGAGTGACCGTGCTTGCCGGTATAGCCATTGTGGGACAGCCCGGGATGGCGTTGGCGACACTGACCCTGTTTTTGGCTATTTACTTCATTCTGGACGGTCTGGCAACGATATTCGCCTCCACAGCAGTGGCCGGCGGTCGTGGTAAAGGCTGGGTGGTTGTTAACGGTGTTGTCACGTTGGCGCTGGGTATGATGATCTGGCGTGGCTGGCCGGTATCCGGTGCCTGGGCAGTGGGTATTCTCCTCGGTGTCCGCCTGATTTTTTCCGGGGCGACGATGTTGGCGCTCGGTGCAGCAGGGCGAACGGTGGCGAAAGACCTGTCTCATGAGCAATAAATATTTGATGAAAATTCACGAAAATATAAGGCCCTATAGGTCTTTCCTCGATATTCCTGCTAGACTGTCTGACCCAGCTCAAAAGGAATTGGAGTTATAAATATGTTTGAGAAGCACAGAAACGGCAAATCGGAGCCTGACAACAAGCAGGTCCAGCAGGACAACTTTTCGGCCTCTGCAAACCCACCGGCCAACAGTGGCAGGGCGGCCGTTATTGGCCCGGGCATTCAGATTAAGGGCGATATATCCGGTGATGAAAACCTGATTGTTGAGGGTAAGGTCAGCGGTAAAATCAAGCTGGCTTCACACCAGGTCGAGATTGGCCAAAATGGTCAGGTTAACGCAGATATTACGGCAAAAGTTATCCGCATAGCGGGCCAGGTTCGTGGTGATCTGACCGGCACTGAAAAGGTGGTCATTTCCCGCAGTGGAAATGTGCACGGTAATATTGTCGCACCTCGCATGACGCTTGAAGATGGCGCCATTTTCAAAGGCAGTATCGACATGGATCCTGGTGAAGCGGTAAAGCCTGTCGCAGCCAAGCAACCGGTGGCGAAAAAAGTCGAGAAAAAGGCAGAGAGTACGGCCAAAGTTGCGACCGCTGAAAAATCGAAAGTGGGTTCAGGATATTCGCTAAATGGCGGTTAGAGCCTGATGTTATGCTTTTGAACCCGGCCAATGCGGCCGGGCAATAAACTGTCTAAATGGTTTCTGAAAGAAGATTGGTGAATTGAACATAGTTTCTTCAGGCACAACAGGCGTGGGTCAACTGCCTGCTGTGCCGCCAATGCCGCGTACGCAACAAACGCTTCTGTTTCCAAACCTGGTGAAGAAAATTGATCCCGGCCATCGCTTGTCAGTGCTCGAAATCGGCTCAGCACTACCTGAAACTATTGAGTTTTTCTCACAGTTCAAATGTCGCGTTCATTTTGCCGCGATGTATACCGATCCGGTTCTGGACATGCAATTAGGCGATGTGACGGAAGATGAACTGACTGCTCACTTCATCAAGACTTTCGCATTCCCCAAGGGCACTCATTTTGATCTGTGTCTGTTTTGGGATTTTCTGAATTATCTGGACGACAGGGCGTTACGAGCCTTCAACGCAGCTATTGAGCGGTATTGTCACCCGACGACCCGGGCGCACGCTTTTACGGTCCGAACACTGGATACTTCGTTCCCTAATCAGCAGTATGGGATTGAGCAGGCACACATGTTTCGCATACGACCCACGCTCACACAGCAGCAACCCAGCTATCCCAAAACCCAGGCAACGTTGGTTAATCTACTGGATAGATTTGATATTGACCAGGGTATGCTCCTGCCTGACGGCAGGTTGGAAGTATTGATGTCTGCCAGCCCGGAAAACTAGTCTCGTGGCTCAAACTCGTAACCGAAAGTTGTCAGGTCTTCGTGGAACCAGTCGGCAATGATGCCACGGGTTTCACTGTTGTAATAATCCTGGTAGCTGGCACGTTTGCTGGCATTAAGATGAGGCAGCTGGGCATGATTACCAATAGCCAGCCTGATTTGCTTGAAGTCCTGCGCAATGGATTCGAACTTGCCAATAAAGTCTATGTTGATGTTGCCATCGTTGTCCTTAAGCCAGTCCACCTGAGGCTGAAAGGATTTCGGATTATCGTAGTAAAAAGTGTCCTTGTCTTTCCCATAGGTCATTTTTACCCACTGGGAGAAAGTGATGTTACGAGAGGCAATTTCAGTCTTGTTCTTTTTACGCCGGTATTCATAGTGGGAGACCACCTTGTCCCAGGGGTTTCTGACCAGGGTGAACTTATAAGCGGTATTCCACCTGTCCGGGCCGATCCGGGCAATTATTTCGCGTGCTGTGAGGTGGTGCTTGACGGGCAAGCCGATGGCTTTGCCAATACTTGTACCGGCAGTTTTGTTGATATGGACAAATATAAACGGCCCGTTCCTGCCCTCTCTCAGGGGTGCGGGTTTGATATGCAGAAACCGGTATAAAAACTTTTCAGAGCGTGGCCAGTGGTTCACTTTCCAGTCCGCTGGCTTTTGGGGTAATTGAGTTGCTGGCGCATTTTAAAATTGCGCCAGTTATTGGTTGGTTTGGTATCCCGCCAGTGGTTCAGAAACATGTCTTCTACTGCATCCAGCACGCGAATTGAAGATGCACCGTCAAGGTAGGGTGTTACCGATGGGCCATATGCTGTGATCGCTTTGCGTAATGCCGGTCCGGGTTCCAGAGCCTGGTCAATGGCTGCTTCGAGATCTTCCGGGCGGGTAATATTGATCATGCAATCCTGTGGGTCACGGTTTCTGAAGGTGACAACCGGTTTCCCGAGCAACAGGAACTCCTGCAATATCGAGGAATTGTCACTCACCATGATGTCTGCTCTGTGCAGTAAGTCAATCACACTGTCTGTGCCGAAATAGGCCAGATTTTCCCCTTCCAGAGAATGATAGCGGGCGATGGTTTCTGCTGCCATTTTTGGGTGCAGGGTGACCAGCCATTGCCACTTGTCCGAGCGGGACAGGCGTTTTATTTCCGGGTGCAGGGATTCCGCACTGGACAGACGTGGCGTGAAAGTTGAAGCGTACAGGATTTGCGGGCGATCATAGCGGACATCGCCCCGGGGTTGGTTGAGGATCGCATCCAGCTTCAGCCAGCCCGTTTCGCGAACTTGAAAGTAGCCCCGTTGCCGCGCAAGCGGTTCCAGCATTGCGGTGCGTGATGGCCCCTCTGTGCAATACAGGTCAAACAGACCCCGTTCCGGATAGATGTTGCCTCGCTTGTCCTCGTTAAGCCCATGAAACACCTGGACCTTGATACCGGGTATAAACCCGGGAATTCTGTCGCCTGGCGCGAAAACAGCATCAGGCTCGAACTGAACCGCCGCATGAATATCACCTGTCAGCACCTCGTTGGACTGCAGCAGGCCGGGTGATGATTCTCCCACCAGCAACCAGCGCACGTCATGTCCACGCTCGCGGGCAGCCTGTTGCAAGGGACGCAAAACGGCGAACGAATAGTCCTGCTCGACGTAAAACAGGAATCGTCTGCGAATTTGTTCGTTGCTTGTGATGGTCAGCGCTTCCTTTGGCAGGCGTATTTTGCTACTTGAAATGTGGCCTGTTGACCTGAGCCAGTAAACTCGCGCTGATTGTATCACTACCCAATTAAAAGAGAAGTGGATGCTTTACGGGATGGCAGGGTGGCTTTCAATATACCCCCGCTGGTTTTGGTTCACCTCCAATTCGGCTAAACTGCAAACCCTTGTCCGGCAGAATTAACAGGAACTCTGGCATGCATATTTACTTTGGAACCGTAGCCAGAGCAGCGCCTGTAAGTGAGGGCGGCAGCCTTTTCAAGCTGGATTGGGAGACCAAATCTATCATCAGGGAAGTCCCAAACGTTCCGGTTGAGCCGTCGCTGTACCACGATCCAAACGCCCGTGGAAACGTTCGTGGCTGCCGGGGTATTCGTATCGTCGGTGAGCAGGTCATTGCGGCTGATTACCACACTTTGAATTTCTTTGACCGCGACCTGAACCTGCAACGCAAAATGACCCATGGGTTGATGGTGGGTTTGCATGAAACCCATGTGTCGGGGGCTTCGATCTGGGTAACGTCGACGACCCTGGATGCGGCGCTTAAATACCGCCTCGAAGATGGTGAACTGGAAGCGTCTTACTGGCCCCGGGAAATGCCGGAATTTCAACGTGAACTCGATCTTGAGCCGCTGGCGATTGATAAAACGGTTGATAACCGATTGAATTATCTTGAGCAGAGCACCTTTCGCGGACCGTCACACTTGCACCTGAATGCAGTCTGTGAATTTCGTGGTGAGGTGTATGCCCTGTTTCACTCCAGGTGCGTGGTAGCCAACCTGAGCAAGGGCACTATCGTTATTCAGGATGAAAAGTTAAAGCATGCGCATAACCTGATCATGGAAGAACCTGGCGTGGTATATATCAACGACACGCACCGGACAGTTGTACGACAGTACGACCTTGCCAGTGGTCAGCAAATTCGTGCGATTGATATCAAGAAAATGCGGGGAATCAAATCACTGCTGATCAAGAGTGCCGCGCACGCAATTCGTGAGATGGGTGTTTCGTTCTTTGGCAGCAAGAGAAAGGCTACTGCGAAGCCCTTGTACCTGCGTGGTCTTGCCATCCACGGGGACTATATATTTGCCGGTTTCTCGCCGGCCACGATCGTTTGTATCGATAAGTCCAGTGGCCAGTTGGTGGGCTATTATTTTCACAGCACGGATATGCGGGTTTGTATTCATGGTCTGACATGCGGGTGATGGGGTTGGCGGCGTGGAAAAGACAGCTGCCTAATTGTTGAATTCGTAACCGAACAGTTTAATTTCCCGGCGCCAATGAAGGGCAACCAGTTGCCTGCTTTCAGCATCATAGTAATCCTGAAAAGGTTTATGCCGGGTCGTGTTTTTCCGTGGCAAAGGATGGTAGGGTATGCCGATCCGCGTGCAGACGATTTGCCAGTCGTGCTGCTGGTTTTCCAGTTTGCCGATAAAATCAACCAGCAATTTGCCTTGCCTGCTGCATAGCATATTGATCTGGTAGGCATCACTGCGCGGTATTTGCATCTGGATAAACTTTTTGAAGTTGCCCAGTTTTTTTACCTGTGCATGGCGTCCGTGGGTTGGCCTGCCCAGCAGATACTCATACTCAGACACCAGTCTTTCCCAGGGATTGCGCACGAAGGCAAATTTAAAGTACTGCTCAAATTTCTCTTTTGGCATGCGGCGTTGGGCTGAACGAATATCATCGTGCGCGCGAAAAACATATTTTCGGTAGTCCCATTCCAGCCGGGCGCGGCTTTTAAGGTGGGCAAGCTTGCCCGCTGGCCTTGGTATGCACAGCGGCAGCAGAATGGTTTTCATACTGGTGCTGGCAACTTTGCGCATGCGCAGGAATACAAATTTGTGGCTGTCGGAAATCAGCACAATGACTACTCGTTACGGGTGGAGCAGGTATCAGTCACTGCTCATAGATAATAATCAGCTTGCTGTTTCCGGTGGCGGTGAAACTGAAATCAGTGGATTCGATCAGATCGCCTTCCTTGACAGCCAGTCCATCGTTGCTGCCTTCACCGATGGTCATGTAGATGAGGCTTTTGCCGGGTTGTTCCAGTTGCTCGCCTTTATCGAGTTGTGCAACTTCGATGATGGTGCGCGCGGCAATGGTCTCATCCTGCTCGGGAAGTCCCCCATATATCCGTTTGCGTTCACCGGGCTTCGACTCAAACACCTGATAAGCTGCCGCTTCACCCGGTGCCTCCGGGAGCACCCAAAGCTGGATCATCCGGTTCTTGACGTTGTCCGGGTTAATTTCATTATGCGTGAACCCTTCACTACCGGCGCGCTGGACCTGAATGGCGTCAGCGTTCAGTTCCTGGCCTCCGTGCAGCGAACCCTCATGCTGGACGCGACCCTCTACCATGACAGAAATCACATCAATTTCTTTGTGCGCATGCATGCGTGTTTCGCCCAGGGGCATAAAACGGGCATCGGCAAGATAGACCAGACGGCCCAGGCCAGGTGATGTTCCAGTCTCGCGCTGGCCCTTGAATATCCTGGGGCTCATTACCAGGCGTGTTTCGCGCAGTCCGGCAAATCCTCCCCTACGTAGAGAATTCCGTTGGATGATATTCATATGTGTCTCCGTGCTACGCAATGATGAGCTTTGAATAATTTTTCTGCTCAACCTCTATTATACGTGCAGTCGGTGATAAGATTAAGTCATGCGAAACAATGACAGTGAGTTGCTTGAATCAGGCCTGTCATATTCGCCATTCAGGGAGAGCGTTGTTTAGAAATATGCTGCATACTGTGTTGCTGCGATCAGGCTTACGACAATACCAGAGCATACTACTGTTAGTCATCGCGATTTTCACCGTGAATCATATATAATACTTGTTGGAAGTGGATTGAGAGTTCACAAACTGGAGGAAAAAAGTAGTGAAACATTTTAAATTGGGTGTGGTTGCGATCATTCTGTCGTTATTTCTCAGCGCTTGTGCTTCAAGCCCGGGTAAATCAGCATGGTACGACCAGTGGGGAGCCTGTGCTGCGGGTGGTGCTGCGTTAGGTATCGCTGCTGGAGCTCCGGATGATTTTGACAAAGCGATGACAGGTGCCGTAGGTGGCTTCGCTATTGGTGGTGCAATTTGCGCGATGAAAGATACAGATCTTGATGGCGTGAGAAATTATAAGGACGACTGCCCGGGAACTCCGGCGGGTGGCATTGTTGATGCGCGTGGTTGCGAAATTGACAGCGACGGCGATGGCGTCTATGACCGTCTGGACGAATGTCCGGGGACCACCAAAGGTGCGCGCGTAGATGCACGTGGTTGTGAAGTTGACAGTGACGGCGATGGAGTCCCAGACAGCCGTGATAACTGCCCTGGAACACCCGCGGGTGCACAGGTTGACAATCACGGTTGTGAGCTCGACAGTGATGGTGATGGCGTTGTAGACAGCATGGACAAATGCCCGGATACACCTCGCGGCACTCCGGTAAACAACACCGGTTGCGCGCTGGCTGATGCCTATAAGTTCGACCATCTCACATTCGAGTTTGATTCTGCCACGTTGACTCCTGGATCGACGGCTACTCTGGATGAAGGCGTGAAAATCATGAAGCGCCACTCAGACATGAAAGTTGAAATTGCCGGGCATACTGACAGTCAGGGTAATGATGAATATAACCTTGGCCTGTCCGAACGTCGGGCCCAGGCAGTGGCCGATTACCTGATCGCACACGGTGCGAATGCCGATAATATTACGGTGAAGGGTTATGGCGAGACCCAGCCAGTTGCTGACAACGGAACGGAAGCGGGCCGCGCAGCTAACCGGCGTGTTGAGTTGCGCCACTAGAGAGTAAACCGGCTTCATTGCCAACCAGGCCCGGCAGGTCAAACTGCCGGGCTTTTTTTATGTCTGTTTAGTGGTGAAGTCGGGCTTCCAGCCTTGGGTACCAGATGGCCTGAGCTATGCCTCGCATAGCCATGAATACCAAAACTGCTGCCCACAGCCCTTCCAGACCCCAGTTGCTGGTCATGGGTTTCAGGACTAACAGGTAAATGATGAAAGCAATCCCCATGGTGGCCATCATGGCAGCACCGGCAGTGGCGGCGATGTACACACCATCAAACTGATAGCAGGCGACGGCAACCACTGGCAGCATGATAACCAGCGGCATCAGTGACTCCACTGCTGCACGCACCTCGGGCAAATCTGTCAATAAAGCGGTTATTCCGTTACCGCCGAAGTAAAAGCCTGAGGCGTATACCAGGCTTGCTGCCACCGCCCATATACTGGTCAGTTTTAGCCAGCGGCGAAAATCGTTTGCCTGGCCATTGCCCCATGCGGCTCCCGCCTGTGCCTCGGTTGCATGTGCAAAGCCATCAAGTCCCAGTGATATCAGCAGCATGTATTGCATGACCACGTGGCTGGCCGCCATTTCTACTTCACCCAATGTACCGGCAATGCGCATGATGAGTGACAGGGCGGTCATCAACAGAATTGTGCGGATAAAAATAAAGCCATTGATCGCAACCAGCCTTCTAAAGCCCGACAATAGCCAGGTCTGCCTGTTTCTCAAGCCTGCCAACAGGGCTTGCAGGCCGAATATTCTTACCAGTAACCAGACGCCCAGTACGGCGGCCAGCCACTGGGCAATCAGTGTTCCCCAGGCAACACCCGCAACACCGAGCCCCAGTCCGACAACAAAGACTACGTTGAGTACCGCATTGGTGATATTCAGAACCAGTTGCTGCACCAGTACTGCGCGGGTACGTGCGAGCCCGAAAAGGACACCGGAGACTGCATAGATCAGCAGCGCGGCCGGGGTGGCCCATATGCGTATTTTGAAATACTGGCTCGCCAGTCCGACAACAGCATCCGGGGGCGTCAGTGCTTTGAGGGCAAGGAGCAAAATGAGGTCCTGCAAAACCAGCAGCGCCAGCCCCAGTAGCATTGCCAGCGCAATGCTGCGCCAGATACCGGTCACCATCAGTTCAATATCATCCTTGCCGCGGGCCTGGGCAATGATGCCAGTGGTCCCCATTCTCAGAAATCCAAAAGCCCACAGGACAAAATTGAAAATGACACTGCCGAGTCCAATCGCTGCCAGATAGCCGGGATCCGGCAGGTGGCCAATAGCCCAGGTGTCCACCAGCCCCACCAGCGGCGCAGAAGAGTTTGCGAGGATTGCCGGAAAGGCAATGGCAATGATGGTCCGGTGCGGGTTCCGGTCGCTGCTGTGGGAAGTGGGCATGGCAATGAAACTGTGTAAATTGGCAAAGCCCATAATAACGGTGCATGCCATAATAAGTGTGACTTTTTTGCAATGATTCGTGACCACGTCCGGTCAATCTTTCCGGGCCATCAAAAACTTTACGGAGAGTGTGGATTTATGCTGATCAAACAAGCCAGTGATATATTGTCATCTGAGATAACAGCCGAGTCGGTTTACCTGCGTCGGCGGCAGTTGCTCAAGGCTGCGGGGGTTGCAACACTTGGAGCAATACTGAGCCCACCACTGAAGGCCTCGGAAGCAGTTCCCGGTGCCAGCGGCAAGCTGCTGCCTGGTGTTACCAGGAGTCCGTTCAGCACTGATCAGCAGCCAAACTCCTGGGCTGACGTGACCGGGTACAACAATTACTATGAGTTTGGTACGGGTAAAGCGGATCCGGCGCGGCGGGCGAGGGATTTTGCGCCTCTGCCGTGGACTGTCAAGGTCGGCGGGGAGTGTGACAAGCCCGGCACCTACGCCTATGAAGACCTGGTCTCAAGGCACAGACTGGAAGAGCGTATCTATCGCCTGCGCTGCGTCGAGGCCTGGTCAATGATAATCCCGTGGGTGGGTATCCCGCTGGCCAGTATCATTGAGCGCCTGCAGCCCAATTCAGATGCCAGATTCGTGAACTTCAGGACATTATATGATCCTGACCGGATGCCTGGCCAACGGCGCAGGACTTTAAACTGGCCTTACGAAGAAGGCCTGACCATGGCTGAAGCCATGCATCCATTAACCTTGATTGCGGTCGGCCTCTACGGGCGCGAACTGCCGAACCAGAACGGTGCTCCCATGCGCCTGGTTGTACCCTGGAAATATGGCTTCAAAAGTATCAAGGCCATTGCAGAGATCAATTTCACCCGCACACAACCGCGCAGCAGTTGGCAGCAGGCGACGCCATCCGAGTATGGTTTTTATGCCAATGTAAACCCGGAGGTCCCGCATCCACGTTGGAGCCAGGCGCGGGAGCGCCCGATTGGTGCCGGCTTGTTCGCCGGCAAAAAACCGACACTTATGTTTAACGGCTATGGTGAGCAGGTCGCTTCTTTATATGCGGGCATGGATCTGCGGAAGAACTACTAGGCAATGACGCCAGGATCAAAGGCCTTCTACCGGCTAACCAAGCCGGTGGTGTTGCTGGCCGGTCTCTCGCCATTCATATTGCTGGTGCTTAGAGCCTTCGAATTGACGTCTCCCGGGCTTGGCGCAAACCCGATTGAAACACTATTGCACGAACTGGGCCGCTGGGGTCTGAAGTTTATGCTTCTCACGCTTGCCGTCACGCCGCTCCGGCGTCTGACGGGGTGGGGGTGGCTGTTGAGGTTCCGGCGTATGCTCGGCTTGCTGGCTTTTTTTTACATTCTGCTTCATTTCACTGTTTACGCGGTTTTAGACCAGAGTCTGGATTTCAGTGCCATCGCCGAAGACATCATCAAGCGGCCCTACATTACCCTCGGTGTGCTGGGGCTGACGCTGTTACTACCGCTGGCGGCGACTTCTACCCGGGGCATGATGCGCAGGCTGGGGAAGCGCTGGCAAAAACTACACCGTCTGGTCTACGTGGTGGCGATTGCCGGCAGTTGGCATTTTTATTGGCAGGTCAAACTTGATACGCTGGATTCCACTGTCTACGCGTTAGTTTTGGCTGTGCTGTTGGGGTACCGTGTCTACGCCTGGCGCAGCCAGTTAAACAAGCAAAGTTAGTACGGCACTGGCGTATAAAGGTCGGCATGATCAGGATTCTGGAATTGCGTGATCTGGCACGGACAGAGCCGGGAGACAGATACGATACCCGTGAGTTCCACAATGTTTTATTAACCAGCGGTTCAGTTCCGTTAGGTATACTTGAATACTTGGCTAAACAATATATGGAAAAAAGAGCATGCCACCATCTTGAGCATGATTCTTAAACCGCTCTTTCCGGGATTTTGCCTGCAACAGGCAGGCCTTGCAGGTAAATGGAAATGAATGTATTAAAAGACATTAGAAAATATCTATATCTTACTGTTATAAATATAGTATTAGTGGTTTCAGTTCAGGCTGATGAGTTGAGTTGGCCACGTGAGATGACGCTCGATTCTGGCACGCTGACTATCTACCAACCGCAGGTTGATGAACTTGATAAGGATATGCTCAGCTTTCGTGCAGCAGTTTCTTTTAAAGCTAACGGCAGTAGCGAACCCGTATTTGGCGCTGCATGGTTTGAATCCCGGGTAGAAATTGATCGCACCGAGCGCATGGTGCGTATGGTCAGCTTGAAGGTCACTGACACGCGCTTCCCCGAAGGCTCTGAGGCTATTGGGGCTGAGTTTGACCGGGCCATTAAAGAAGGCTTGCCCAGTTGGAAAATTGACTTCTCTCTTGATGATCTCCTGACATCACTGGAAGCCGCCGAGGAACAAATTGCGGTGGCCAACAACCTGAAAATGGACCCGCCTGACATTATTTACCGGAGTCACCCGTCATTATTGATTGCACTTGATGGTGAGCCCGTTCTCAGGGATATTGAAAATTCACTCTATAAGGCTGTGATCAACACGTCTTACCCGTTGATAGTTGATCCAAAAAAAGAGGTCTATTACCTCAACGCCGGCAAAGGTGTCTGGTACCAGGCAGACAGAGCCACGGGGCCGTACGGTTTTATCACCAAACCGCCAACAGATATTGAAGGCATGGTTGATCAGTCGAAGATGGAAGACAGCGATGAAGTGGTCACTGCCGAAAATGCCCCCGAGCTGGTCGTGGTAACCGGACCGACTGAGCTTATAGTCACCGAGGGAGAGGCAGCATTTGAACCGCTGGTTGATGATTTGCTGGTTATCACCAATTCTGCATCAGATATTTTTATGCATGTCAGTCAGCAAAAGTACTACATTGTTTTATCAGGGCGCTGGTACCTGTCGTCAACGATGCAGGGGCCCTGGGTGTATACCGCTTCAGATAAATTGCCAGCAGCTTTTCAAAGTATACCTGCCGATTCCAGCCAGGCCGGATCGCGGGTGTATGTTGCGGGAACTGATGAGGCCCGCGAGGCGGTCATGGACGCGCAGATACCACAGACAGCTGCGGTACAAAAGGGCAGGGTCGAGATTGAAGTCAGTTACGATGGTGAGCCCCGGTTTGACGGGATCAAAGGTACCGGACTGGCCTATGCTGAGAATACCGGCTCAACCGTGATCAAATCCGGTAACCAGTATTTCCTTGTCGAAGACGCTGTATGGTACGTTAGTTCAACACCGAAGGGCCCATGGGAAGTGGCGGAAAGCCGTCCTGAAGAAGTGGGGTCCATCCCGCCCGAAAGCCCGGTTTATAACGTCAAGTATGTTTATATTTATGACAGCACACCGGAGGTGGTGTATGTAGGCTATACCCCCGGCTACACCGGCAGTTACGTTTATAACACCACGGTTGTGTATGGCACTGGCTGGTACTACCGCCCCTGGGTGTCACCCTATTACTACTACCCGCACCAGGCCACCTGGGGGTTCCACGTCACCTATAACCCCTGGACCGGATGGGGTTTTGGCCTGAGCTGGGGTTGGGGGCCGTTCCGGATCGGCTTTCACTCTGGTGGTTATTGGCACCACGGTCACCGTTGGTATGGCGGTCATCATGGCGGTCGCTATGGTCCTGGCGGCTATCGGCCCCGGCCAGTGCACTACGGGAATAACAACATAAATATCAATAATATAAATATCAACAGTCCCAGGATTTCTGTGCGGGACAACAACTTGTACCGTGACGGAGCTCAGCGAGCCAAGGTGAGGGAAACCCGTGACGCACCCATGAACCGTGATACCCGAAATCGGGTGGCATCGCAGGCGGGCCAGTTGGATCGCGGCAATGCCAGCAATCGTATTGCTGGTAAAGACGCTGCTGCATTACGAAACAGCGCAGCGACAACGCCACGCCCTGCCAAGCAGAACAACGTATTCGCTGACAAACAAGGCAATGTTTATCGGAATACCGATAGTGGTTGGCAAAAGCGGGATGCAGGAGGTTGGCAGAATACAGCCGGCGGGGCTGGGAATCGGCCAGCAAACAATGACAACAGGCCTTCTGCCAGTGCCTCGCTTGCGAAGCGGAACACCAATAACGGCCAGGGGAGCGCTTACAGGTCCTCGGGTTCCGGCTACAACAGGCCTTCCAGCCTGGATCGGCAAAGTTACTCAAGGACCAGGTCGTCCACCCGTAACCAGCAGCACTATCAGCAACGTAATTCATACCAGAGCAATCGACCAAGCCCTGCGAGTCGCGGGGGTGGACGGCGCAGGTAGCGATGGTTGATTGTTGGAGTCTGAAAGTGAAATGATTATCATTTGTTTTCTTGAAATAGCCTGCGCAGGTGGGTAGACCCGCCCAAGCTGGCTTGAGGGATCGTCTTTAAGTTCGGGTAATCATATTTATTAATACAAGGATGTGAGTGTGCGTAGTCTGATTCGTAATGTTGTGGTTGCAAGTGCTTTTTTTCTCAGTTCCCAACTGATGGCAGCAACGCTGATTTCCTGGGATTTTGAAAACCCTTCCACTGTTGGTGGCGTTTCTACATTTGCTCCGACGACGTCAATAGGACCTGTCACGGGTTCGGCTTCCCAAACAGGCGGTGGGCCGGCAGAGACTTTCTCTTCAGTTGTTCATCTGACCCGGTTCTTTGGTACTCAGTACCCATTCCTTACCTTGACGGTGTCAGAAGACACTTTTCTGGAAAGCCTGACATTCACGCACTATCACAACCACAATCCTGGATTTCCAACCAACCCGTCCTACGATGTGCAGTTGCAACTTGACTCGGGCGCCGGTTTTGTGAATATCGGAGGGTTGCTGAATTTGAGCAGTCTCAATAGTGGTGGTACTGACACGATGAGTGTTAGCACGGTATTGCAACCCGGTACGCATACTCTGCGCTGGTTTCCGCAAAACCTGAACGGCGGAAGTCCGGATACCAATACGGAGTTTTTTGCCATAGATGACCTGACGGTTACCGGTGGCGTCCTGCGGCTCGTACCGACATCATCTTTCTGGTCAACTGCATTACTGACGTTGATGTTGTTGGCGCTGGGCTCGTTGGTTTTGCGGGTGAGGCACCAGGCAAAGCGTCACTAGAATTTGTCAGAATGGTTAAAGCTCTCTGGCGTGAGCCAGGGAGCTTTTTTATTGGCAGGTGTTTTGCCTGGGTGTGAAGTTACGACGCTGCGGCATGCCAGGGATCCGTGGCGCACACGTTAATCCTTTCTGTCGAGACCCTGGCGTCACTCGATTTTAAGGCTGTAGAAAGCCAGTTCAGAATAAACGCCATGGGCCCGCTGCGTGTCAGCCATGCTTTGTTGGCCAATCTGTCTGCGGGTTCGAAAATAGGTATCGTTACCAGTCGCATGGGTTCAGTTGATGACAATACGTACGGCGGCTACTACGGCTATCGCATGTCGAAAGCTGCGGTGAACATGGCGGGAATGAGTCTTGCGCGGGATCTGTTTGAACGGGGAATTGCGGTTGCATTGCTGCATCCTGGTATGGTGGCAACAGAAATGACCGGCAGGCAGGGAATAGCTCCACAGCAGGCGGCGCGCGGTTTGATAGCACGTATGGATGAGCTGGATTTAAGCAGTACGGGTACATTCTGGCATGCTGAGGGCGAGCGCCTGCCCTGGTGAGTTCTGACGCATCGTGCTACCAGGCTGGACTCCTCTGCTATGTTGCCCCGACTCGTGATAGTGCTTCGGTAAGCTGGAGCCAGCGCTGCTCCAGGGTGCCGGTGTAACCGATTGACATGCGCACCAGACCCGGTGATATGTTCGCAGCCAGCTTGTCTTCCTCGGTCATTTCGCTGGAAGTGCTGCTGCCAGAGCAGGACATCAGTGTGTCAAAGTAGCCAAGACTTACCGCGACATAGCCAAAATGGTACTCATTCTGCAACAGGTCCAGCAGTCGGTTTGCCAGTACTTCCGTACCCATATCGAGCGTTAATACTCCGCCATAGCCGTAGTCTGAACAATGTAATTCGCTGAACAAATCGTGGTCCGGGTGGTTGTCCAGTCCGGGATAGCTGACGGTCAGGCCCAGCGTCTGCAATCGTTCAGCAAATACTTGCGTTCGATGGCCATGTTCTTTCATGCGTAACGGCAGGTGAGGAATGCGAAGACTGATGTTGAACGCGGTTTGCGGATCCATGGTAGGGCCCAGGATCATCAGCATTCCAGTGTGCAAGTCCATCAGTTGCTGGATAAAATCGCCATTGGCACAAATTGCACCTGCGATATGGTCAGAAGCACCACTAATGAACTTGGTCATGCTGTGTACGACAATGTCCGCACCGAGTTCTTTCGGGCTCAGCAGCAACGGGCTGAAGGTGTTGTCGACCACCAGCTTGATACCGTGGCGGTGGGCGATCTCACTCAAGGCGGGAATGTTCGCAATGCGTAAAGTTGGATTTGCCACGCTTTCGGTATAGATGGCACGCGTACGGGTAGTAATGGCGGCCTCCACTGCAGCAAGGTCAGTAATGTCTACCAGTGAAGTGCTGATTCCGGTTGTCGCTGGCAAAAGGTCATGTAAAAGAGCGTAAGTGCCGCCATAGACCGCGTTGGAAGCCACAATATGGTCATCGGCATCGCAAAGCTGCATCAGAGTGGCTGAAATGGCAGCCATGCCACTTGCTGTGCAGTAAGCGGCTTCCGTTCCCTCTAGTGCCGCCAGCTGCTTGCTCAGGTTGTAAACTGTTGGGTTAAAATGGCGGCCGTAAAGGTAGCAACCGCCCTGGTCAGGACCTTTTTCTCCACAAAAAATCTCCGGCATGGTGCCGGAACTCAGTACGGTGAAGGTGGTGCTCGCTTCCACCGACATATTGACGCCGCCGTGTTCACCGAATTCATGCCGGGTATTGGCCATGGTTTCGACTGGGTTACGATGTTTCATGCTTTCTCTGCCTGATCATATCCGTGTAATGTGCTTAGCCTGACAATTATAAATTACTTGGCGTAGGCATGGTGGACCTGTGAGCAGGGTAAAGTACGGGTTGCAGGCTCATTGTCGCTGAATCTGCGCACTGCAGGTTGTTTCACTGAAAATACATTCGTGGAAAATACATGTTGGGCTGCAAAAACTGTTCTCATGGTATATACTATTGTTCAAAGGGAAGGTTTACCCCGCAGAATTGTGGGTTTTCAAGAGGAGTTTCTTCTTGAAGCAGTGTGGTTTAAAGGGTGTTCTGTCAAAATTCTGGTTTTTGATGTAAGTGCCCCCGGTCGCACGAATTTATATCCCCTCAGTAATAAAAAGAATCGACTACAGCTGCAGAGGCATGGTGTCTTGGCGGCTGATCGCCAATGATTGGCGAGGCTTTTGTGAAGATATTTCATGAAGGTTTTTGACATGGAATGTGGTTTTGGGGTGCTCCCAATCCACAAAGTCTCCTGAAATCAGGTTCAGGGCTGCCCGGATTGGCAGTTACGACCGACTGGCACGTCTGCAACAACAGGCTGCTTGATGAGGAGATTAAGAAATGCTGGCTCTCGTTACGATATTGTTAACGACACTTCTGGTCGCTGTGGTTGCCGTAGCGCTGTACCGCTTTATTTTTGGCTGGAAGGGTTCCAAACGCTCTACTACCGGGAATCCCCGGTTCTCAATGATGAAGCTCAACGCTCAACAAGGTTATATCGCGTTAACTCAACGCTCGCAAAAGAAAGCAAGGCAAGTGCCGGCGCGGCGGGTGGCAAAACGCAGCGCTGCAAGAGGCGGGCTTAGAGCACCCTGGGGCTGGTGATCTGTTCTGACGGACTACCCTCCATATTTTAGATCACAAAGTACCAGTTAATGGCGTTATTCCGGGCAACCGGGATAGCGTCATTATGCGTTTAGCCAGTTTGGCAGAGTGTCTATAGCCAGTTTGGCAGAGTGTCTATAGCCAGTTTGGCAGAGTGTCTATAGCCAGTTTGGCAAAATGTCTATAGCCAGTTTGGCAAAATGTCTATAGCCAAATTGGCAGAATGTCTATAGCCAAATGTGTATGTTTAAATAATATATAAATCAATCAGATAGTATTTATGCTCAGAATATACATAAATATTGAGTGATAACTTACTTAATGTATCTTTCGGTAAGAAAACAGGCGTACAGGAGAAATACATGATCGGTTATATCACGGTAGGCACCAACGATCTTAAAAGGGCCGTCGCGTTTTACGATGCGCTGTTCGCTGGTTTGGGTGCCGGACGCTTCATGGAAGAAGAACGGTTTGTTGCCTGGTCGGTTGCGCCGGATCAACCCGCGTTTTCTGTGTGCTTACCCTTTGACGGCCAGCAGGCAACGGTTGGAAACGGCACCATGATTGCGTTGACTGTTGATACAAGCGCGAAAGTTGACGAGCTTTATGCGAAAGCCATGTCACTGGGCGCTACGGATGAAGGTGGCCCGGGTTTGCGTATGGACGGGTTTTATGCCGCTTACTTTCGTGATCTTGATGGTAACAAGCTGAACGTTTTCTGTATGCAGCTTGCTGAGAGCTGATTTTTGCTTATGTGCCGGTGGAACCACCGGGCCGTTGCAACGTCGATGGTAACAAAGCCTCTATGCGCTCCATAACATCGAGGCAGTCCACCATGTCGTTGATATAGTCCAGTTTGTCGGTCTCAAGAATCAGAATTTCACCGAAACGATAACTGCCCAGCCATTCTTCGTACAAGCCTTCAAGGCGCTTGAGATAGGCGAGCGGGATATCACTTTCCATGTCGCGTCCACGTAACCGGATACGCTTGCGCAGCGTTCTCATTGAGCAACGCAAATAGATCATCAGGTCTGGCGGGCGTATCGCTTGCAAAATGGTTTGGTAGAAATTCCAGTAGGTGTCCCAGTCGCGCCCTGTAAATTTCCGCATTCTGTGCAGTGCGGTGGCGAAGATTTCTGCATCTTCATAAATCGTCCGGTCAAGTACTACAACGCCGCCAGTACGTTCCAATTGCTGGTGCATGCGAAATTTATTGCTGAGAAAATAAAGCTGGGAGTGAAATGCCCAGCGGCTCATATCCCGGTAGAAATCCGGAAGGTAAGGGTTCTCCTCGTTCGGTTCATAAAACGGCTTAATGTCATATGTGCGGGTCAGGAATTCCACTAGCGAGGATTTACCTGTGCCGATATTGCCAGCAATTGCGATGGTCTTGCCGGTAGAGGGCAACACTTCACGGCCGTGAATCATAGCAAATCCCGGCCCAATTCAATCACCACCTCGGCAAATTCCTCTACGTCCTGTCTGCGTGTGCGCCAGTTTGAAAATGCGGGCCTGAAGATAGTACGCTGGCCAAGTTTGGACGTTCCTGCCATAAAACGGCCATCGGTGACAATGACTTCACCCAACTGTTCGTTCAGGTTATCCAGTTGTTCTTCACTGAGACCGCCGGGGTTAAAGCGAAACGCGACGATATTTAAAGGGACATCTGCCATCATCTCTAGCTGTTCATGTTTTTCCACTTGTTGGGCAAAATGCCCGGCGATATCCAGGCAGTGCTCGACAATGCCGCGGTGACCTTTTCGGCCATAGGCCTTGAGTGTTGCCCAGACGGCAAAACTGCGGGCGCGGCGGGAACTTTCCGGCCCGATAGCACCAAGGGTTGGTCGCGGGCTGTTTTCTTCCGGCAGGTAGTCCGCAGAGTAGCGAAAAGCCCTGCTCAGCAGGCCGTGGTCCCTGACAAAAGCGTAGCCGGAATCGAATGGCACATTCAGCCATTTATGGCCGTCAACAGTTATAGAGTCCGCTTCTTCGATGCCTTCTGCCAGATGAGCTACCCGTGGTGAAATGCGTGCAAACAATCCAAATGCCCCATCTGCATGAACCCAGCAGTTGTGTCGCCGCGCCAGTCTGATCATGTCTTTGACGGGGTCAAATTCCCCGGTGTTGACCTCGCCAGCGTTGACAATGATAAGTGCTGGCTTGCCATCCAGCTGATTGAGCGCCTGCTCCATGGCGCTAAGATCAAGCCGGCCAAACTCATCACGACAAAACTTTTGTACATTTGCCCGCCCAATTCCCTGCAAAGCCAAAACTTTTAAGGTGCTCGCATGGACAAAACCGGAGGTGAGAACGGGCATCTGAGGCAGGCCGGTCATTCCGGTTTCAGAGATATCAATGCCTTGCTGTTCACCCCACCACTGGCGTGCCGCCGCAAGCCCGACAAAATTTGCCATGGTTGCACCGGTGACCATGATGCCGGTCATGGATGAACGTAAACCAAATAGCTCCTTCAGCCAGTCAAGTGCCTGGATTTCCATTTGCACCCCGACCGGTGAGACGATCCAGGTGTAGGTGACAGTTTCATAAGCCGTGGCGAGAATATCCGCTGCCAGTGCTGCAGGCGTGTTGCCGCCGATGATAAAGTGAAAGCACTTCGGGCCACCGGTGTTGGCTGCCGCAGCAGCATTGAGTTGCAGTAGTTTTTCAATGCTTTTTTGGGCTCCGCAGCCGATATCGGGCAACGGCTCTGCAAGCGCTTGTAGTGCTGCCTCTGCACCAACGGTGAAAGCTGGCCGGTCATCCATACCCTGAATGGCGTCGCCCAGCGCGGATTGCAGCTGTGTTATCAGGTTCTCAATTTCTCCACGAAACTGTGTGCTGACTGACTCTGTACCCGGATTCTCCTTGTCTGGCGTGCGCGCCTTCTCCTGCTTATTCATTACTTTTCCACGTCCGAATTGAGCGGTGATGATATCCTTCTTGCATGGTTTATCACAGTCAATGATTGAATCACTGAGAGTGACCCGAACAAGGATGTCGCAAGCGGCATGAAGGATTGAAATATGCTGAAGAAAATTGCACAACTGGAGCAGGCTGCAGCAATACTGGAGCCTTCTGCGCGGGAACGCAGCAGCTTGCTGGGGCAGACGGTAGCTTACGCCGAAAAATTTCTGCAAAACCTGCCGGCGTCCCAGGCATTCGTGGCAGCAGACGGTCGCAGCAAATCACTGGAGCAGCCTTTTTCAGAAAAGCCTGGTGATTTCACTGCTTTGCTTGAATTGCTCAGAGATACAGTTGATAGCGAGGGTATCAATGCTGCGTCCGGGGGACAGATGGGATACATACCCGGAGGAGGGCTATACCCGTCCGCGTTGGGTGATTTTCTCGCAGACGTATTCAACCGGTATGCCGGGGTGGCCTTTGCCTCTCCCGGGGCGGTAAAAATGGAGCAGACACTGGTGCGCTGGATGGCAGATATTGTTGGCTATCCTGCTGCATCGGGTGGCGACCTGACCTCCGGTGGCAGCATTGCGAATCTTACGGCCATCGTAACGGCGCGGGAAATAATGGAGGTTCGCGCCCGGGACGTTGAAAGCAGTTGTGTCTATGTAACTGCAGACACACATCATTGTATCGATAAATCCTTGCGGGCAGCCGGTTTGGGCGAATGCCTCAAGAGGATAGTGCCGATGGATGACGGGTACCGGATGAACAGTTCCGCGTTGCAGCAAATGATTGAGGCAGACAAAGCCGCCGGTTTGCGGTCGTGGCTGGTTGTTGCTTCTGCAGGGACTACTGACGCGGGCGCCGTTGACCCACTTGAGCAAATAGCCAATCTCGCTGAGCAGCATGGCCTGTGGATGCACGTCGATGCGGCTTACGGTGGTTTTTTTCTGCTCTGTGATGAGGGCAGGGCGGTATTGCGTGGCATAGAAAGGGCCCACTCAGTGGTCCTGGATCCGCATAAAGGTATGTTTCTTCCTTATGGGTCCGGTGCCGTGCTGGTCAGGGATGTCAGCTGGCTTGCCCGCTCCCAGTCATATGAAGCGGATTATATGCAGGATGCCAAATCTCATGAGCTGGAGTACTCCCCGGCAGATCTGTCCCTGGAGTTGACCCGTCCGTTCAGGGGGTTGCGTTTCTGGTTGCCGCTCAAGCTGTTCGGTGTGGCTCCGTTCCGGGCGGCACTGGCAGAGAAGATATGTCTGGCCCGTTATTTTTATACAGAACTGGCAAAGATGCCTGGCTGGGAAATGGGGCCGTACCCGCAGTTATCAGTAGCCACTTTCCGTTTTGTACCTGAACGGGGTAGCGCGGACCTGTTGAATGAGCGCCTGCTCGAAGCGGTACGCAAGGATGGCAAGGTATTCATTTCCTCGACCCAGATGAATGGAAAGTTCGTATTGCGCTTGGCAGTTCTGCATTTTCGAACCCACCTGGACAGGGTGAATTATGTGTTGGAGTTATTGCAAAGAACTGCACTTGAACTCACAAAAGCCAATTGAGTTCCGAGGAGCCAATGCGTTGACCGGACAAGCTGGAGCATAAAAAAGGGAGGCCGGAGCCTCCCTTTTGCCAGCCAGTATCAGGTTGATTTGATATGGGCCAGCATGGTTTCAGCGTCGCTGACTTCAAATGGATCCGTTGGGCAGTTGTCCTGCTTGCCGGCTTCACTGAAGACTTTCTTGATCTCACCATTCTCGACCAACATGGAATACCGCCATGAACGCAGGCCAAAGCCGAGGTTGTCCTTACGTACGAGCATGCCCATCAAGCGGCTGAAATCACCACTGCCATCGGGTAATAATTTCACGTTTTTTACACCCTGATGTATGCCCCACTGGAACATGGTGAAAGCGTCGTTGACGCTCAGGCAGTAGATGTCGTCAATTCCGGCATCACGAAAAGCTTGGTAGTGCTGCTCATAGCCCGGCAGATGGGTATTGGAGCAGGTTGGAGTGAAGGCGCCCGGCAGAGCGAATACGACGACCTTCTTGCCGGCAAAAATATCGTCGGTGGTTACGTCTTGCCAGCGGAATGGGTTGTCACCTTCCACGCTTTCATCGCGCACACGGGTTTTGAAAGTAACCTGAGGTACCTGGTGGCTCATCTTATCGTCTCCTGTTGAGTAAATTGAACATTGGTTAGTAGCGTTATAGTGTACATTTTGGGAGAGTATGGGCAGATATCAAGTATTTGTAAAATCAATTATTCATATGAAGTTGATAGGCAAACCAAATAGATGGGTTGCTTAAAACTGCTACCCTGATTCTCCCGGGTGCCAGCGGGCCTGGCCAGGTTGCGAACGGCCCGCCGCGGGTTTCACTATGGCAAACCTGTGTACAATGCACCCCTGTATTTTTACTTCACCAATGGAACCCCAATGATAAGAATATCCGTCTTAATAAGTCTGGTTTGGCTGCTCGCCGTCTCCCTCGGCAATGCCGACTACCGGGATGAAATCAAGGAACTGACCGATCGCGTGCAAGTTTTGACTGAGAGCAAAGCAGGGTTGAGTGATTCTGAGCGTTTTGAAGAATTGGTTGAAATCACGTACGAATATACCATGCTGGACAGTCCTGAATTCGCCACTTTTCTAGGCGATCCCCGTGGGCAGGATCGTTGGTCAGATGATTCAGAAGCAGCCATGCTAAAGCGGGAAAAGGACGACCAACGCTTGTTAGCCGCGTTGGAAAGCATTGACCGGGGTGCACTGTCAGCTACCGGGCAAGTGAACTATGACCTGTTGTATGACAGTCAGAAGCGGAACATTGAAGGCCAGAAATTCCCGACTGAACTGATGCCGCTGAATCAGATGGGTGGTGTGCAGCAGGATATTGCCCGCATGATGGCCATCATGCAGCCGAAAAATGTTGGTGACTATGCCAATATGATCTCCCGCCTGGAAAAGGCGCCTGAAGTCATCGAGCAAACAATAGCCTGGATGCGCAAAGGCATGCAGGCGGGGGTTACACCTCCGGCCATTACATTGCGGGATGTTCCCCAGCAGATTCGCAATCAATTGGTTGACGAAGCTTCCATGAGTCCGATGCTGGGGGCGTTTCAGTCATTCCCCGCCAGTGTGGATTCCCTGCAGCAGGCATCCCTGCGGCAGCGGGCGGAAACGGCATTCAGTGAAAAAATCGCGCCGGCGTTCGAAAAACTGTTGACCTTTGTAGAGGATGAGTACATTCCCGCCGCGCGCACTTCAATCGCAATGCGCGACTTGCCTGATGGCGAGGCGTGGTACGCCTACAACATCAGGCAGCGTACAACAACGGATCTGACAGCTGAGCAGATCCACGCGCTGGGCCTGACAGAGGTCAAGCGTATTCGTGCAGAAATGGAAAACGTCATTCAATCCAGCGGGTTTGATAGCTCATTCGAAGAGTTCCTGGTGTTTCTGCGCACCGACCCACAATTTTACCATGTCACCAAGGAAGCACTGCTGCGGGAGTATCGCGATATCGCCAAACGTGCCGATCCGGAACTAATGAAGTTGTTCGGTAAGCTTCCGAGGACGCCATATGGTGTTTTGCCGGTGCCGGCTTATGCAGAAAAGTCCCAGACCACGGCCTACTACCAGCGCGGTTCGGTACAAGCTGGCCGGCCGGGAAATTTCTTTGCCAACACTTACGCACTGGATACCCGCCCGCGGTGGGAGATGGAGGCTCTGACACTGCATGAGGCAGTGCCTGGACATCATTTACAACTGGCTTTGCAGGATGAACTGCAGGATGTGCCCTGGTTTCGCCGGGTCGGTGGATATACGGCCTACACTGAGGGCTGGGGGCTTTATTCCGAGAGCCTTGGTGTAGAAATGGGGTTTTATCAGGATCCATACTCCAAATTTGGCCAACTGACTTATGAAATGTGGCGTGCTATCCGTTTGGTCGTTGATACTGGCATGCACCAATTGGGCTGGTCGCGCCAGCAGGCCATTGACTACTTCATGGCAAATGCCGGCAAGCAGGAACATGATGTTGTCGTAGAGATTGATCGTTACATCGTATGGCCCGGTCAGGCGCTGGCCTACAAGATTGGTGAGCTGAAGATTAAGGAGTTGCGGGCCTTCGCGGAGCACGAACTCGGCGAGGACTTTGATATCCGCAAATTCCATGATGAGGTGCTGGGACAGGGCGCGCTGCCATTGAGTATGCTGGATGCCAATATCAAGGCATGGGTAAAGGCGCAGCAGGATGGTTGACGCGAGCCTGCCTCTGTGTGACCTGCACCGGCATCTGGACGGGAGTATCCGATTGCAGACCATCCTTGAACTGGCCGGCCAGCACGGTATCAGCTTGCCCGCCGACGATGTTGAGGGTCTTGCGCCTTATGTACATATAGACAGCAGTGAGCCAGGCTTGATGGCCTTCATTGCCCGCTTCAAATACCTGGTTGAAATCCTGATTGATACCGATGCCTGCAGGCGAGTAGCTTACGAAAATGTAGTGGATGCGAAAAATGAAGGCATTGACTACGTTGAATTGCGTTTCAGTCCATGGTTTATGGCAGAACGGCACGGCCTTGATCCGCAGGAAGTTGTTGAGGCCTGCCTGGACGGCATTCGCAGTGGTGAGCAGGATACGGGTATTCGAGCAAATGCGATTGGCATATTGAGCCGTACCTACGGTGCTGAAACCTGCCATCAGGAACTGGATGCGATTCTGGCCTGCCGCGACGGAATGGTTGCAGTTGATCTGGCTGGAGATGAGGCTGGCTATCCGGCAGGTATGTTTGTTAAACACTTCAGGCGGGTACGTGATGCCGGCCTGCATGTCACCATTCATGCCGGTGAAGCTGACGGACCAGCGAGCGTCTGGTCATCGATCAGGGAGTTGGGTGCAGAACGGATCGGCCATGGCTTTCGTTCCATTGAAGACCCGGCCTTGGTCGACTACCTGGCAGGGCAAGGCATTGGCCTGGAGTCCTGTCCCACTTCGAATTTGCATATCAGTGCGGTTAGGGATTATGCCTCACACCCGATCAAGCGACTGGCAGACCAGGGGGTCAGTTTTTGCCTGAATACGGATGATCCGGGCATCAGTGCTATTGATATTACCCATGAATATGAAACGGCCGCACCTGCGACCGGCCTGACGGCCGCACAGATAACCGGGGCCCAGCGGGACGCAGTGGAAATGGCCTTTCTTAGCCAGGACGAAAAATCTGCTCTACAGTTCAAAGTTGCCCAGGGTCGGGCGCTGTAACCAGTTGCTGTCAGGCCATTCTGAGCTATTTTCAGCTACGTGCAGGGTAAAAGCATGGCGAGAATGCCTGGACAGGTTCTTTGAGCTGTAGTGTGGCATGTGGTCATGGAAAATCACGATGCTGCCGGCAGCCACTTCTACCGCTACGGCTTCATCAGCAGAGGGCCAGGGTGTATTGTCGAGCGTGGTGAGGCTGGCGCACCCGCCCGGGTCAAGCTGATAGATTTCACGGAGCGGGGACCGGTGTCCACCAGGCTGCACCCACAGGCAGCCGTTACCAACGTGCGCATCTTCGATGGCGACCCAAATGCCCGTCACACTCGCTGGTGCCGAGATCAGGTAGCTGGCATCCTGATGCCACCGGACTTCGCCGCCAATATGTGGTTGCTTGAAAATATACATGGTCTGCCACAGCAAGGGCTGCTGGTAACCAATGTCCCGCAGCACGCGGCCAAATATTGGTAAACGGCAAAACGCTTCAAAAACGGGATCCAGATCGTGCATGGCATGGCCGATTTTGTTAATCGCCAGGTGTGCGGGTTTGCACAGTTTTCCATTTTCATCCAGAGCATCCTCCTCCAGGAAGCAGTGAATATTTTCACCTGATGAAAAAAAATAATCATCGCGGCCAGCATCATGGTCGTTGGTCTTGAATACCGTGCGGTGTTCGCCAATGTCGAAGTTGTCGACAATTTTGGTTGCCGAAGCCCGCAAACGGGCCAGGTCCTGCTGGCTGATTCCATTCTCAAGTACCAGGTAGCCCTGGTCATGGTATTGATTCTTTTGATTGTCTGTGAGCATTGTCAGGATTTATTCCACAGTCAGATTTATTTCCATAGTGCCAAAAAGGAGCTTATCAATCGACTGGTAAATTCACCGTGCGAAAAAGGGGTCAAGTATGGTATAAAGTCCGCCATAAGAATTGTTCGGGGCAAGGCTATCCGGGTCATTGGAAAAACCTTTCTTTATCAACCCCGGGCTTGTAATTCCGGGCTGGACACGGCACCGGCTAATAAACCAGCATGAAGGGCACTTCAATGAGCAGCAATAGAGTTCTCAGAAATTCTAGATATACTTTATACCCAACTGTTATTACGTTAATTACCTCACTTTTTTCCGCTGGTGCGGCTTTTGCCCAGGATGACAGGGACAATTCAGCTGGTGTGCTTGAAGAAGTCATTGTTACGGCTACCAAGCGCGAAGAAAGTGTTCAGGATGTTCCGATTTCCATCTCGACCTTTGGTGAAGAACAGCTGAAAATGATGCTCTCTGGCACGGGTGAAGATATCCGCTTCCTGCGCGGCAAGGTCCCCAGCCTGAATATTGAATCATCATTCGGTCGTGCTTTTCCGCGATTCTATATACGCGGTTGGGGCAATACTGATTTTGATATTAACGCCTCGCAACCCGTTTCATTGATTTATGACGAGGTTGTACAGGAAAACCCGATGTTGAAGGGCTTTCCAATATTTGACGTGCAGCGCATTGAAGTTCTGCGTGGACCACAGGGAACGCTGTTCGGTCGTAACACGCCGGCGGGTATCGTCAAGATTGATTCAGTCAAGCCGGGGGATGAAGCCAGTAACTATGCAACCATTTCTTATGGTACTGACGCCAATATGACGCTGGAAGGTGCTTTTGGCGGTACGCTGGGCGGTGGATGGTCAGCCCGGGTCTCGGCAATATACATGTCACGTGACGATTGGGTAGACAATGCGCTGACCGTTCAGGATGGCGATCTGGGTGGCTTCAATGAGTCTGCTGTCAGAGCGCAGCTGGCCTATGATGACGGCGGCAACTTTACCGCTTTGCTGAATGCCCATGTGCGCAGCCTCGAAGGTTCTGCACGGGTCTTCCGGGCGAACATCATTGCTCCGGGAACCAACAATCTTGATCAGAACAACTATCGCCAGGACACGGTTTGGCAAGACGGCAGCAATATCCAGGATCTCGACACCTGGGGTTGGATGGCTCGCCTTGAGTGGGATCTCGGTCGCACCACAATCACCTCTGTAACAGGTTATGAAACCATCGAGAGTTTCAGTCGTGGTGATATTGATGGCGGTTATGGCGGTATTTTCATTACCGGCGACAGTGGCCCCGGCCTGGTTCCGTTTGACGCAGAGTCTGCTGATGGCGTGCCTGATCACAGCCAGTTCACGCAGGAGTTACGTTGGTCCTCAAATGATTGGGGTAAACTGGATTGGCAGGCTGGCTTTTTCTATTTTGATGAAGATATCACCATTGATACCTTCAACTATGCGACACTTTTTGGTGGCTTCGTCAATGGTAAGGTTCTGCAAGAGCAGCAAACCACTGCCTGGGCCGTATTTGGTACGATCGATTACGAATTTACCGATACCACTGTCATGAAACTGGGTATTCGTTACTCGGATGACAAGAAAGACTTCAGTGCGGAACGGTTCCTGTCGCCGTTGTCGTTCCTCGGTGTCGGGCCCATCGGGCCAATTACAACCCAGGCTGATGACTCAGAAGTTAGTTGGGATTTAAGCCTGACGCATGCGTTTAACGACGGCACCAATATATATGGCCGGGTTGCCAAGGGTTTCAGGGCGCCGAGTATCCAGGGTCGCCTGTTGTTCGGTGACACGGTTTCGGTGGCAAATTCTGAAACTTCCATCTCCTGGGAGGCGGGTGTCAAATCTACTTTCGCAGATGGCCGTGCACGTGCTAATTTCAGCGTGTTTTATTACACCGTCAGCGACGCTCAGCTAACTGCTGTGGGCGGCAATGCCAATTTCAACCAGGTGGTCAATGCCGACGAAGTCACGGGTAAGGGTTTTGAGCTGGACTTTGAGGCTTTACTGGGTGAGCACTTCCTGTTCACCACCGGGCTTAGCTACAACGATACTGAGATCAATGATCCTGCGCTTGCCGTTGCGCCATGTGGCGCGCCGTTAACACCCTGCACGGTCCTTGATCCTCCCGGATCCGTTGCCGGCTCTGTCCTGATTGACGGCAACCCGTTGCCACAGGCACCGAAATGGTTGCTGTACTCAAGTGGCCGTTGGAGCATGAACATGGCCAATGGTGAGTTCTACATCTTTGGTGATATGTCCTATCGCGATGAAGTCAACTTCTTCCTGTATGAGTCAACTGAGTTCAGGGGCAAGTCCTTGCTTGAGTTTGGCCTGCGTAGTGGCTATATCTGGGGCCGTAACGAAATATCGGTATTTGGTCGCAATATCACTAATGAAGAGATTATCGTTGGTGGCATTGACTTGATAACCTGACCGGGTTTATCAATGAACAAGCCAGGTGGGGCATGCAGTATCGTTTCACGTTCTGAGCAAACATCCGATTCAGATGTAGGAAAATGGCCGGGAAACCGGCCATTTTTTTGTTCAGTCGGCAGCTCTCAGTACATTCATCGGTGCATGGGTAACGACCTTC
>JAJRUM010000017.1 GCA_024277815.1 Gammaproteobacteria bacterium | reverse complement strand
GGATCCAGGCGGACAGAATGCTCTATCCAATTGAGTTGTTGGCTCAATTGGGACATAAGATGATTAGGGCATCAGCCTTCTAAGCTGAGGGTTGCAGGTTCGAGTCCTGCCGGGCGCGCCATATTGGTATAATGACGTCAGGCGAAAGGTAACAATGGTGGGCGTAGCTCAGTTGGTAGAGCTCCGGATTGTGATTCCGGCGGTCGTGGGTTCGAGCCCCATCGTCCACCCCATATTAATGACGCAGGCAGGCGGAGAAAGTCCGTGCAGGCAAGGCTAATTAACGGGCCATTAGCTCAATTGGCAGAGCAGTAGACTCTTAATCTATTGGTTCTAGGTTCGAGTCCTAGATGGCCCACCACTTAACTCCCGATGGAATATCAGTTCGGACGACAGTTAGCGAAAGTGGCGGAATTGGTAGACGCGCTGGATTTAGGATTCAGTGGGGTAACCCGTGGGAGTTCGAGTCTCCCCTTTCGCACCAATAACACCGTCACCGGTACGACAAAGACATCACCAAGAGGTTGATACCATTCATGCAAGTCTCAGTTGAAAGCACCAACGCCATTGAAAAGCGTTTGAAAATTCAGGTTCCCGCCGAGGAAGTAACCAGGCAGATCGATGCGCGGCTACGTGAGATCGGCAAGCAGGTCAAACTCAAGGGTTTCCGTCCGGGCCGCATCCCGTTCAGCGTGTTGCGCCAGCGCTATGGCCCGCAAGCGACCCAGGAAGTGATCCAGCAGACCGCACAGACCTCCTTGCAGCAGGCCATCGAGCAGGAGTCCCTGCGTTTGGCAGCCACTCCGAGGATCGAAGAAGTACCGGTGCTGGACAATGAAACCGGCCTCGAGATCAACGCCATTATCGAAGTGTTCCCCGAGTTGGAGCCGATCAATGTGGCCGATATCAGCATTGAGCGCCCCGACGTCAGCGTTACTGCTGATGACGTTGACGAAATGCTGGCGACGCTGAAGAAACAAAAGATCAACTGGGAAGATGTCGACCGCAAGCCAGTGGCAGGTGACCAGGCACTGGTTGAGTACACTGCAGAAACCGATGAAGGTACGGTGCCCGGGGAGGGCAAGCACCGGCTCGCCATTATCCTCGGTGAATCCGGCTTCGAGGCGCTGGAGAAAGCCGTTGCCAAGATGTCAGCCGGTGATGAAAAGAACCTCAAGCTGGAGTTCCCGGCTGATTACCGTGAGCCTGAACTGGCGGGTAAAAAGGCCAAAGTGGCGTTGACGCTGGCCAATGTTCAGGAAGGCATACTGCCTGAAATTGACGAGGAGTTCGTCAAGTCGTTCGGTGTTGACAGTGGCCAGGCCGATGACCTCAAGGTCGAAATTCGCAATAATCTCGAACGCGAACTGGGCCAGGCGATCACCACGCAGCTTAAAACACAGCTGGCCGAGCGTCTGCTGGAAACGCACGAAGACATGCTGGTGCCGGAAAGCATCGTCCAGAACGAAGCGCGCAACATGCTGCAGCAGATGCTGCGCGGTGCCGAGATCGAAGTGACCCAGGAGATGCTGGAGCACTTCATCGAGCCGGCCCGCAAGCGTGTACGCAGTGGCCTGTTGCTGGCTGAACTGGCAAGCCAGAATTCGATCGCAATCGATGGCGGCAAAGTACGTGAAGCGATTGAGCAAATCGCCCAAACCTACGAGCAGCCACGTGAAGTCGTACAGATGTATTACAACGATCAGGGCATGTTGCAGGCGGTAGAAAATTCAGTATTGGAGAACCAGGTGGTTGACTGGGTTGTCAATAACGCTAAAGTGACAGATAAACCGATGAGCTTCCAGGAAGCCATTAATGCAGCAACCCAGGCGGCAGCCCGGTAAAACGGATATTGAATAACATGAATACTGAAACCCGGGCGTTAAATCTCGTACCCATGGTGGTAGAGCAGACCTCCCGTGGCGAACGGGCCTATGATATTTACTCACGGCTGTTAAAAGAGCGGGTCATTTTCCTGGTCGGACCGGTCGACGACCACACTGCCAATGTGATCATTGCGCAGTTCCTGTTCCTCGAGTCCGAAAACCCCGAGAAAGATATCAACCTGTATATCAACAGCCCGGGCGGTTCGGTCAGTGCCGGTTTGGCGATTTACGACACCATGCAGTTCATCAAGCCGGATGTCAGCACCATGTGTATTGGCCAGGCAGCCAGTATGGGTGCATTGCTGCTGGCCGCAGGTGCGAAGGGTAAACGTTATTGCCTGCCGCATTCGCGGGTCATGATCCACCAGCCACTGGGCGGTTACCAGGGGCAGGCCAGCGATATTGAGATTCACACCCGTGAAATCCTCAAAATACGCACACAATTAAATGAAATTTTGGCGGCCCACACCGGTCAGTCAGTTGAATCTATCGCCAGGGATACCGACCGCGATAACTTTATGGGCCCGGATGAGGCTAAAGAGTATGGTTTGATTGACGAACTGCTTGATAGCAGAAAAGGTGACGCGGGCGTAAATAAATAGTAAGATTTTCCGCAACCTGCGGGGTAAAGTGAATGAGTGATCAAGAAAACAAGAGCAGCGACGGGAAAATTCTGTACTGTTCTTTCTGTGGAAAAAGCCAGCACGAAGTGCGCAAGCTGATTGCGGGCCCGAGCGTATATATATGTGACGAGTGCGTTGAGCTGTGCAACGACATCATCCGCGAAGAGCTTGATGAGGCCAGTGCGAGCGAGCACGAAAAACTCCCTACTCCCAAGGACATACATGCGTTTCTGGACGATTTTGTCATCGGCCAGGAGCATGCCAAGAAGGTGCTTTCGGTGGCGGTTTACAACCACTACAAGCGCCTTGAGCCACAGAAAGACAAAGACGAAGTCGAGTTAACCAAGAGCAATATTCTGCTGATCGGACCGACGGGTTCCGGCAAGACCTTACTGGCTGAAACGCTGGCCAGAATGCTCAACGTACCGTTCACTATTGCGGATGCAACCACGCTGACCGAGGCCGGTTACGTGGGTGAGGATGTCGAAAATATCATCCAGAAGCTGCTGCAGAAGTGCGACTACGATGTGGATAAGGCGCAAACCGGCATCGTTTATATTGATGAGATCGACAAGGTTTCACGTAAAGCTGAGAATCCGTCCATCACCCGTGATGTATCCGGTGAAGGCGTGCAGCAGGCGCTGCTGAAGCTGATCGAAGGCACCATTGCCTCGGTGCCGCCACAGGGTGGCCGCAAGCACCCGCAGCAGGAATTCCTGCAGGTTGATACCGGCCAGATACTGTTTATCTGCGGTGGTGCGTTTTCCGGCCTTGAAAAGGTCATCCAGGCACGTTCTTCTGCTTCTGGCATCGGCTTTTCGGCCGAGGTGCGGAGTAAGGAGTCGGTCGAGGATATCGGCAAGCTGTTGCTTGATGTAGAGCCGGAAGATCTGGTCAAGTACGGCTTGATCCCCGAGTTTGTTGGCCGTTTGCCGGTGGTTGCGACTTTGCGCGAACTGGACGAGAAGGCGCTGGTGCGTATCCTGGTTGAGCCGAAGAACGCGCTGATCAAGCAATATCAGCAACTGTTTATCATGGAAGGTGCCGAACTGGACATCCGTGAAGAGGCTTTGCGCGCGATTGCCCGGCGGGCTATGGGACGCAAAACCGGTGCCCGTGGCCTGCGTACTATCCTGGAGAGCACCCTGCTCAACAGCATGTACGAGCTGCCATCGTTGGAGAACGTTTCCAAAGTGGTGGTTGACGAAAGCGTCATCGACGGCGAATCCGAACCATTTATTCTTTATGAGGATAAGAGCGTAGCGGTTGGAGAATAGCTAACCGCGTGCGTGGCATTGATTTCCATAATCTGGCGCCCATATTTCTGTAATCAACTTGAAGGGCGACCCGCCCTGATTTACATTGGTTTTGAAAACCAGCGCACCCGATAAGGAATCTAATGTCTAAAACAGACACGCCAGACCCTGAAGTACCCTTGTTTGCCCCCGGTGAAATACAGCAACCCACGCCGGTTTTATCGCTGCGCGATGTGGTGGTTTATCCGCATATGGTTATTCCGCTGTTTGTCGGGCGTGACCGCTCGATACTGGCGCTCGATCAGTCGATGAATGTCGACAAGCGTATTGTGCTGGTCACCCAGCGCAGCGCTGAAATTGACGAGCCAACCGAAGCAGACCTGTTCCAGGTCGGCACGCTGGCGACTGTTTTGCAGTTGTTGAAACTGCCGGACGGCACCACCAAGGTGCTGGTGGAAGGTGGTGAGCGTGTCGCCATCAAGAACCTGCATGAAGACAACGGCTTTTTTGAAGCCTGGTGGGAAATGCTGTCGGTGGAAGACGGCAGCAGCGACAAGGAACGCGATGTAACCATGCGTTCGCTGGTTTCGTTGTTTGAGCAGTACGTCAAACTGAATCGAAAAATACCCCCTGAACTGTTAACCACGCTGGCCGGCATCGACGATGCCAGCCGTTTGGCCGATACCGTTGCCGCACACCTGGCGATTCGCCTGGAAGAAAAACAGGCGGTGCTGGAGTTGGGCAGTGTCACCGTGCGGATGGAAAAACTGATGGGCCTGGTCGAGGGTGAAATCGAAGTCTTGCAGCTTGAGAAACGCGTCCGTGGACGGGTCAAGACGCAGATGGAGAAGAGCCAGCGCGAGTACTACCTGAATGAGCAGATGAAGGCCATTCAGAAAGAACTCGGCGATATGGACGATGCGCCCAACGACATGGATGATCTGTCCAACCGGGTTGAAAAAGCCGGTATGAGCAAGGAGGGCAAAAAGAAGGCCACCTCTGAGCTAAAGAAATTGAAAATGATGTCACCGATGTCGGCTGAGGCCACGGTGGTCCGGAATTACATCGACTGGATGCTCAATGTGCCGTGGAAAAAGCGCAGTCGCATCCGTAAAGACCTGGCCAAGGCCGAGAGCATTCTTGAAGCTGATCACTATGGCCTTGAGAAGGTCAAGGAACGCATCCTTGAGTACCTGGCCGTGCAACAGCGGGTCAAAGCCATGAAAGGCCCGATTTTGTGCCTGGTGGGGCCACCGGGTGTTGGCAAGACCAGCCTCGGGCGCTCGATTGCGCGTGCGACCGGCAGAAAATTTGTGCGTATGTCGCTGGGCGGTGTGCGTGATGAGGCGGAAATCCGTGGCCATCGCCGCACCTACATCGGCTCGATGCCGGGCAGGGTGTTGCAGAATATGGCCAAGGTGGGCGCGCGCAACCCGCTGTTTATGCTTGATGAGCTGGACAAGATGTCGATGGATTTCCGTGGTGACCCGTCCTCGGCGTTGCTGGAAGTGCTCGACCCTGAGCAGAATCACGCCTTTAACGACCATTACCTCGAAGTGGACTTTGATCTCTCCGATGTGATGTTTGTGGCGACTGCTAATTCGTTGAACATACCCGCCCCGTTGCTGGACCGTATGGAAGTGATCCGTATTCCCGGTTATACCGAGAACGAGAAGTTGCATATTGCCAAAAATTACCTGCTGACCAAGCAACTGGCGCAACACGGGTTGGATGACACAGAGCTGCAGATCAGTGACCAGGTGCTGGTGGATATCGTGCGCTATTACACGCGCGAGTCCGGGGTGCGCAACATGGAACGTGAACTGGCCAAGATCTGCCGCAAGGCGGTCAAACGGCTGGCGCTGGAGAAGAAGGTTGGCAAGGTTTCGGTGACTTCGCGCAACCTTGAGTCATATCTGGGTGTGCGGCAGTTCCGCTACGGCATTGCCGATGAGAACAACGAGATCGGTCAGGTGACTGGCCTGGCCTGGACGCAGGTTGGCGGCGAGTTGCTGCAGATCGAAGCCATGCAGGTGCCCGGCAAGGGCAGGTTAATCCAGACCGGCCAGCTGGGCGATGTGATGCAGGAGTCTATTACGGCTGCCATGACGGTGGTGCGCAGTCGCGCTGCCGAGTTGGGTATCAACCCTGATTTTTATCAGAAGTTCGATTCCCACATCCACGTGCCCGAGGGTGCTACACCGAAAGATGGCCCGAGTGCGGGTGTCGGCATGTGTACGGCGCTGGTCTCGGCGCTGACCAGGATACCGGTGCGTGCAACGGTGGCCATGACCGGCGAGATTACTCTGCGCGGTAAGGTGCTGCCGATTGGTGGCTTGAAAGAGAAGCTGCTGGCGGCTCACCGGGGTGGCATCAAGCAGGTTATCATTCCGGCTGAGAACGAGAAGGACCTGGCGGAGATCCCGAAAAATATTCTGCGCAAGCTGGAGATTCACCCGGTTTCCGAGATCGATGAAGTGCTGGAGATCGCGCTGGTCGAAATGCCCCAACCGCTGGAAGAGGCCGCCGAGGCAAAGACGCCGCTGGTTGAGCTGGACGAAAAGGGCGTAAGGCCGCACTGAATGGAGCCCCTGATGACGGCAGGTGGGCATCCATTCATTTATTTTTACCTGTTTGAAAAATAGTCTTGTCAGTCAAATGAGTTGCTTGGGTGAGACTATTAATGCAAAAAGTCGCCTCAATGCCTTTTTCAGGTTGCGCTAAAGTGGAGTGGTGTATTACCATGGCCGTTCGGCTTGCAGGCCTTGATTTGTAAGGCCTTGGGGGAGTTTCTTTAACTTTCGCTGCCAGCAGAATTTCCAGTGGGGGTTAGACGCTGGTTGGCCTGTTAAGTCAATATCACAAATAATCGCTAATTGAATAATATGGAGTGCAGAAATGAACAAATCGGACCTAATTGATTCTATTGCAAACGCTTCCGGGTTGAGCAAAGCAGACGCAGGTCGGGCTCTTGACGGCTTTACATCTTCTATCACCAGCGCGTTGAAAAAAGGCGATACAGTGTCCATGGTAGGTTTTGGAACGTTCTCTGTTAAGCATCGTGCAGCGCGTGCGGGTCGTAACCCACGTACCGGCGAAACCATCCAGATCAAGGCGTCAAATAATCCTTCATTTAAGGCTGGTAAAGCCCTCAAGGATGCCGTAAACTAGCGCGCCTTCGAACGGGGGTGCTTAGCTCAGCTGGGAGAGCATCGCCCTTACAAGGCGAGGGTCGGGGGTTCGAGCCCCTCAGCACCCACCAACGTACGTGGAGTGGTAGTTCAGCTGGTTAGAATACCGGCCTGTCACGCCGGGGGTCGCGGGTTCGAGTCCCGTCCACTCCGCCATATGTTAAGACAAGGGCGCCTGTTGGCGCCTTTTTCTTAGTGGTTTTAAAATTTGGAAAGGTTGTCAAGCCATGGTTCTTCAATCCATTCGTGAAAAACTGACTGGAATTCTTGCATTTACCATTCTCGGAATTCTGATTATTCCCTTCGCTCTTGTGGGTGTCACTCAGTACTTCACTGCCTCCGACTCCAATATCGTTGCCCGCATCAATGATACTGAGATCACCACCAATGATTATAACCAGAGCTTTTCAAGCTACCGCCGTCGCATGCAGTCGATCCTGGGTGATGCCTACGACCCGGTGGAGTATGACCAGTTAACCAAGCGCCGCGAACACCTCGACAACATGATCGACCAGGAGTTGATTGCCCAGGCCGCCAAGGCCATGGGTCTGGATGTCGATGACGAAACGCTGGCCAAGGAAATTCGCAAGATTCCTGCCTTCCAGGTTGAGGGTGAGTTCAATGCAGATGTATACCAGAGCAGGCTGAGTGCTCAGGGTATGTCGCCCAAACAGTTCCAGCGGGATATGCGCACGCAGTTCGTTATTTCCCAGTTGCCCATGAGTATTTCTTCCAGCAGCATCGCCACCCCGGCTGAGACCGACAGGTTCATTGCGTTGCTGGAGCAGACCCGCACTTTTGGTGCGGTGATGGTGCCAGCCACGATTGGCGATGAGACACCGGATTTCAGCGAACAGCAAATCATCGAGTGGTATGAGTCACATAGCAATGATTACCAGTCGGAAGAGGCCGTCACGATTGAGTATGTTGAGTTGGACGCCGCTTTCCTGCCGCCCGGACAGCCACCTGAAGAAGATTATCTGCGCGAGCAGTTTGAAGCCCAGAAGGGACGTTTTATCAGCCCTGAGCAGCGTCATGTTGCCCATATCCTGATTGAAGTGGCTACCGATGCCGATGAGGCCGTCAAGGAAACGGCCCGGCAAACGGCAGAGGACCTGGCCAGGCGTGCCAACGACGGTGAAGATTTCGCCACGCTGGCAAAAGAGAATTCCCAGGACATGGGTTCTGCCGCCGGCGGCGGTGACCTTGGCTGGGTCGAGCCGGGTGTGATGGTCAAGGCGTTCGAGAATGCCATGTATGAGTTGTCCATGGCGCACCCGGTATCAGAGCCGGTGCAGACCGCTTTTGGCTGGCACGTGATCAAGTTACTTGAGGTTCGTGAGGCTTCGGGTATGAACTTTGAAGAAGCGCGTGCGCTGCTGGTACGTGAGTATGAGGACGAGCAGGCCGGTCGCGCGTTCCTTGAGCAGGCCGATCGGCTGGTTGACCTGATTTATGAAGATCCCACCACCCTGGAAAGTGCGGCGATTGTGATGGACTTACCGGTCAATGAGGTGGGTCCGTTTACCCGTGCAGGCGGGGAGGGCATCGCTGAAACCCCGGAAGTGGTTGCGGCGGCTTTTTCCGACCTGGTGCTGTTGCAGGGTTCGGTCAGTGACCCGGTGAATCTTGATGATAACCGCCTGGTCATGATCAAGCTCAAAGAGCACTTCCCGGTTGCGCTGAAACCGCTTGCTGATGTACGCCCTGAAATCATTGCCACGCTGGCGGATAACCTGGCGCGAGAGAACGCAAAGGCAGAGGCCGGGAAACTACTGGCCGGCGTCCAGAGCGGTGAGAGCGAACTGGCCGCGCTGGCCACTGAAGACGGGCTTGAATATGCCCATCACAAGGCCATCAAGCGCAATTCGTTCGTGCCTGATCCCACCCTGGTACAGGAAATTTTCAGCCTGCGTTCACCCGCTGAGGGCGACACCGCACAGGTTGTTCTGCCAACCGCTGACGGCTTCGCGGTGGTGGAGTTGGAGCGTGTGACCGATGGTGAGCTCGACAAGGGTGCACTGCTGGCACGCCAGCAATACGAACGCGCACTGTCCAATGGCGTCGCCAGCCAGGAAGGCTTTGCGCTGATGCGCGAGCTGCGCGAAGCGGCTGATATCAATATTAATGAGAACCGTCTGAAGTAGGTTTTCTGCACTATCCCGGGATACGCTCTCGCGGTCCCGGAGAAGGTGAGGCCGGGGACCAGCCGGGTGGCTGGCCATGATGGTCTTTAGTCTTTATCCCCACCCAACTCCGCCATGCCCAGAATGTTGTAGCCGGCATCGACATAGGTGATTTCACCGGTGACGCCGGCGGCCAGGTCTGAACACATGAAGGCGGCCACGTTGCCGACATCTTCAGGGGTGATGGTGCGGCGCATCGGGGCGGTTCTCTTTACGTGATCAAGCATCTTGCGGAACTGCGATATGCCGGCTGCGGCCAGGGTTTTGACCGGGCCGGCTGAGATGCCGTTAACCCGGTGTCCTTCAGGGCCGAGGCTCTGGGCCATGTAGCGCACGTTGGCCTCCAGGCTGGCTTTGGCCAGCCCCATCACGTTATAGCTCGGCATGGCCCTGACAGCGCCCATATAGCTCAGCGTCAGCAGCGCACCATTGCGGCCGGCCATCATGCTGCGACCCGCCTGGGCCAGCGCCACGAAACTGTAAGAACTGATGTCGTGGGCGATCTGAAAGCCTTCACGGGTAACCGCGTCCATGTAGTCGCCGACCAGTTGCTCGCGCGGCGCAAAGCCGACTGAGTGTACGAGGATATCGTAACCGTCCCAGTGTTTGCCAAGTTGCGCAAAAGTGTCGGTGATCTGTTCGTCGTAGGCCACATCACAGGGAATGATGATATCCGACCCGCAGATTTCAGCAATTTGCTCAACACGCGATTTAAGTTTTTCGGTCTGGTAAGTAAAAGCCAGCTCGGCACCTTCGCGGTGCATGGCCTCGGCAATACCCCAGGCGATTGAACGTTTACTGGCGACACCGACGATTAACGCGCGTTTACCTTGCAGAAACCCCATGGATGATGCTCTCCTGACAGATAGAAATATTTGAAGAGGGGCAGATTAACATAAATGGGATATGTGGTGCCCGTCATCCCGGAATTTGCATAGCAAATATCCGGGATATCCCTCCCGGGTTCCGCTATTCACGGCCCCGGGATGACGGTGTCTCTTTTGGTCAGCGGGGTTTGTGGTTGAAGTGCAGGCGTTCGGCGGCGCCGTGTTCGATGACTTTTTGGCCGTTGAAGGCCAGTGCGCCGTTAACCCATACCGCGTCGATGCGACTGCGGAAGCTGCGGCCTTCGAAGGGCGACCAGCCACAGCGTGACAGCACGCGCTCGCGGCTTACTTCGGTGCCGCCCTGCATGTCGACCAGTACCAGGTCGGCATGATAGCCCTCACGGATATAACCGCGCTCAACCACGCTGAAACGCTCTGCGGGGTTGTGGGTGATGCCGCGCACGACCGTGTGCAGGTCGAGTTTGCCGTCGTGTACCAGCTCCAGCGCGGCCACCAGTACTTCCTGCACCAGTGGCAGGCCGGACGGTGCGCTCAGGTAATTGTCATCGGCTTTTTCTTCTGCGGTATGCGGTGCATGGTCGGTGGCGATGATATCGAGGTGCCCATCGGCAATCGCTGCGATCAGGGCGCTGCGGTCGGCGGCGGTCTTGATGGCGGGGTTGCATTTGATCCGGTTGCCATATTTCGGGTAATCCGTATCGTCAAAATGCAGGAAATGTACGCAGGCTTCGGCAGTGAGGCTTTTACCTGCCATCGGGCCTGCTGTGAACAGGTCCAGTTCGCGCGCGGTGGAGATATGCAGCACATGCAACTGTGCCTGGTATTTGTTGGCCAGCGCCACTGCCAACTCACTGGATGCGTAACAGGCCTCGGCACTGCGGATCGCGGCATGTTCGGTGACCGGAATATGCTTGCCGTAACGGGCCATGGCCTGTTTGATGTTGGCCTTGATCATCGGTGTGGATTCGCAATGAGTGGCGATCAGGATGGGTGCATCCCGGAAAATGGCAGCCAATGTGGATTCATTGTCGACCAGCATATTGCCGGTGGACGCACCCATGAAAACCTTGATGCCGCAGGCCATTGCCGGGTCGAGCTTGCGAATGTCTTCGATGTTGTCATTGGTGGCACCGAAGTAGAAGCCGTAGTTGGCGGCGGATACCTGTGCTGCGCGGGCATACTTCCAGGCCAGTTGTTCGGCATTGGTGGTGGCCGGCTTTGAGTTGGGCATCTCCATGTAGCTGGTGACGCCGCCGGCGATCGCGGCGCGTGATTCAGAATGGAAATCACCTTTGTGGGTCAGGCCGGGTTCACGGAAATGCACCTGGTCGTCAATCATGCCGGGCAACAGGTGATGTCCAGCGGCATCGACCACTTCGGCCCCGGCCGGCGCGGTGATGCTATTGGCGATTCTTTCAATGCGGCCATTTTTGAGCAGAATGTCGGATTCGGTGGTCTGGCCTTCGTTGACCAGTTGTGCGTTATGGATGACGGTGGTTTGGGGCATGTGTTGATTGGCCGGTGATTATGTTGTTGGTTATTGTAGCGGTATTACGGGCGCGTTGGGAGATACCTGGTTCTGCTATTCGCGGCACCGCGATGACGGGTCAGGGGACCGGGTCGTGGCCGCCTTTGCAGAAGGGCTGGCAGCGGCTGATTCGCTTAATGCCCATCCAGGTGCCTTTGGCGGCACCGTACTTGTCGATGGCCTCGGATGTGTATTGCGAGCAGCTTGGCGTGAAGCGGCAGTGTTGGCCTAAAAAGGGGCTCAAAACCAGCTGGTAGGCGCGAATAATGGCTTGCAGGAACTTTTTCATGGGTGGTATTTCAAAAGCCAGTGGTGATTGTATACAAAAAAAACTTGCCGTTAGTTTCAAGTTGGGATATAACACTGCCCCTGATCCAGAACTGTTTTAGCTGGATTTGAATTAAACATATAATAAACAATAAGTTATATTATACGTGTATTATCATTCAAGGAGTTATCCACCGCAAATGACTGCGAATAACGTAAAACTGCCCAAAGGGTACAAGCCAACTGCCAAGGAAGAATACATGAATTCCCGGCAGATCGAATACTTCAGACAGAAGCTGATCACATGGCGTGATGAGCTGGTTGAAGAGTCACGCGAAACCATCAACAACCTGCAAGCAGAAGTCAGGGATGTGGGTGATGAAGCGGAGCGGGCGACCCGAGAGACTGAGAACAGCCTGGAGCTACGTACGCGCGATCGTTACCGCAAGCTGATCAACAAAATTAACAAGACGCTGGTGCGCCTGGATGAAGGTGACTACGGCTATTGTGAAGAGACCGGTGAAGAGATCGGCCTCAAGCGCCTGGAAGCCCGCCCGATCGCAACCCTCTGCCTGGATGCCCAGGAACGTTGGGAACTGCGGCAAAAACAAATGGGTGACGCGCGCTAGGTTTCTTCCTGGTAATACCTGGCGGCCGCGTATATGGCCTCCAGCATGGCATGCAAACCGTTGGCCCGGGTGGCCGACAGGTGCTGCTGCAAGCCGATCGCGGCGACAAATTCTATCGGTGTTTCCAGAATCTGCTTTGCCGAAGCGCCTGAGTAGACCCTGATCAACAGGGCAATCAGGCCGGAGACAATGGCCGCGTCGCTGTTGGCCCGGATCCGCAGGGCATCCGCATCACCTTCGATAATCAACCAGACCCGCGACTGGCAGCCATGCAGCAGCCGGTCGTCGGTTTTCTCACTGTCGGCCAGTGGCTCAAGGGCCTTGCCGAGGTCGATCAGGTACTGGTACTTATCCAGCCAGCTGTCCAACAGGCTGAAATCGCTGATGATCTCCTGCTGGGCTTTGATCGGATCATGCATGGCTGTTTACCCCTGTTCGCTCGCGCGCCGCCAGCGGGTGCTGTCGGCAACGTCTTCAAGTGTGATGCCCATCGCTTGTAACTGGTCGCGGATTTCATCTGCGCGGGCAAAATTTCGTTCCTTACGCGCTGTGTTGCGTTCCACAATCAGCTGGTCGATCAACGCGTCATCAAGGCCCTCGGTATCACCGGCCAGCCAGCTCGCGGGGTCTTCCCTGAACAGGCCGATCAACTCACCCGCTGCCAGCAGGGCGCCGGCAGATTGCCGTGCCGCATCGGCATCATCCGCGTTCGCCAGTCGGCGTGCTTCGCTGTTGAGTTCTGCCAGCGCATCGGGCGTGTTGAGATCATCCAGCAGAGCCGCCATAAACTTATCGCCAGGTGATTGCGCAGCCTGAAATGGGCCGTATTTAGCGGCGGCATCACGCAGTACACCGTAGACCCGGTCGAGTGTGCGCTGCACTCTCGTCAGAGCCTCTTCCGACCAGTCGAGTGGCTGCCGGTATTGTGCGCTGAGCAGCAGGTAACGTAGCACTTCGCCGTTGGCCTGTTTCAATAACTCACTGACCACCAGTGTATTGCCCAGCGACTTGGACATCTTGCGCCGCTTGCAGGTTACAAAGCCGTTGTGCATCCAGTAACGGGCGAATACCTTACCGCCATGCGCGCAGACGCTTTGGGCGATTTCGTTCTCGTGGTGAGGAAAAACCAGGTCCTGGCCGCCGCCGTGGATATCGATGGTCTCGCCAAGGTGTGTTTCGGACATCACCGAGCATTCCAGATGCCAACCGGGCCGGCCCCAGCCCCATGGGCTGTCCCAACCGGGTTGTGGCTCAACCGACGGCTTCCACAACACAAAATCCCCGGGGTGGCGCTTGAAGTCGACGACTCCGACGCGCGCGCCCGCCAGCATTTCACCGGTATCGCGCCCGGACAGGGCACCATAACCGGCAAATGATTCGATGGCGAACAGCACATGGCCCTCGGCCTCATAGGCGTGGCCATTGGCGACCAGCCGTTCAATCATGTCGATCATTTGCGGAATGTGATCGGTGGCGCGTGGTTCGATGCTGGGCAGCCCGACACCCAGTGCCGCCATATCGGTATGGTAGGCATCGCTGTAGCGATTGGCGATAACATCGATGGTGACGTTCTGCTCGGCGGCTGCGGCGTTAATCTTGTCATCCACATCGGTGATATTGCGTGCGTACACTACCTTGGGATAAAGTCTCGACAGCAGTTTGAACAACAGGTCAAATATGACCGCCGGCCGGGCGTTGCCGATGTGCGCCTGGTTGTACACCGTTGGCCCGCAGGCATACAGTGTCACGCGCTCGGGATCTTGGGGTACAAATACCTGTTTTTCACGTTTGAGCGTGTTATACAACACGAGTGATTCAGCTTGATTCATGATTCTGGTCTGGGTTCTGTATCGCCGACGGGGCGGGCATCAACAACAATGCTCTATGTTAACAAGGTTGGGCATTAATACTAAGAGGCAATCGCAATGGGTGAAAGTAAAATCATCACACAGGGATATGCAAGTCATGTCGCAGAGGTGCAACAGCGCTGGGAAGGCGCACTGGCCGCAGAGGGCTACGATGCCGCCCTGATTCACGCCGGCAGCAAGCTGGTCAGTTTTCTCGATGATTACGAGTATCCGTTCCGCTGCAACCCGCAGCTACTCTGGTGGCTGCCGCTGACCCGTCACCATGACAGCGCGCTGCTGGTGCGGCCCGGGCGCAAGCCGAAATTGTTCTACTACCAGCCCGATGATTACTGGTACCTGCCGCCGGAAGATCCGGCCGACTGGTGGGCAGGTGAGTTCGACATTGAGCAGGTTCGTGATGGCAATGCCTGGCAGCAGGCCATCGCTGCCAACACGGCTTACATTGGCGATGCACCCTCGCTGGCCGCAGCGGTTGATTCTAAGCACCTTAACCCGACCCGCCTGGTCAACCGCATTCACCTGCAGCGCACCCGCAAAACCGATTATGAAGTCGCCTGCATGTCAGAGGCAGCACGACTCGGCGCTATCGCCCACACGGCGGCCGAGGCTGCGTTTCGTGAGGGCCTCAGCGAATACGACATTCACCAGCGTTACTGCATGGCCATTCAGCTGGTTGATGCAGAGCTTCCCTATGGCAACATCGTGGCCCTGAACGAACATGGCTCGGTGTTGCATTACCAGGCGCATGAACAGCAGGCACCGCAGGAGATTCGTTCTTTCCTGATCGATGGCGGCGCGACCGTACACGCCTATGCGTCGGATATCACGCGCACCTATGCGGCTGAGGACAATGAATTTGCCGAGTTGATCACGGCCATGGATGCGATGCAGGATCAACTCTGTGATGCGGTGGTCGCCGGCCTCGACTATCGTGACCTGCATTTGCATGCCCACCACCAGATCGCCGGGATACTGAAAGATTTCGGCATAATCAATGGCAGTGTCGAGGCGGCAGTCGAGACCGGCCTGAGTGCAGTCTTTTACCCGCACGGCCTCGGGCATTTCCTCGGTCTGCAGACCCATGATGTGGCCGGCTTGTTTGCTGATGCTGATGGCACCCTGATACCACGGCCTGAAGGCCATCCGTTTCTGCGCCTGACCCGTAAACTCGAAGCCGGTAACGTACTGACCATTGAGCCGGGGCTGTACTTTATTGAACCACTGTTGCGACAGTGGCGGAACAGCGGTGATGTGGCGGCGATCAACTGGGACAAGGTTGCGGCACTGACGCCTTTTGGCGGCATTCGCATTGAGGACAATATGCTGGTCACCAACGGCGCGCCACGGAACCTGACGGGTGAGGCGTTCGCTGCTCTTGAGAAAGCTTAAGCACACGGTGTAGAGGGAAGGGGAGCTACCTTTCTTGCGTTCTCTTCGAAGGACATTCTTCGTGAAATACGCGGCGACATGGGGGGTGCACTCCCAGGGACACGCTGTGAATACATGGCCCAGGCCAGCCTCTCGACCGGTTCCCGGTCTCACCTCCCCCTGCAGGCCACGGTCTCCGAAGGTGTACCCCCATATCCCCGCTCGCTTGCTTGGCTTCGACCAACGGGCCGGTTGAGCTTCGATTAGCTGTCTTCGGTCAGCCCGAGGCCGGCGAGGTCGTCGACTGGCAGTTCATTGACCGGACCGTGGTTCCAGATGGTGGCGTGGCTTTCGAACAGGGCCTGTTTTTCTGAGCTGGCCAGTTGTTTGACGGCATCTTTGATATGGGCATCCTGCACGGCTTTGGCGACGATGGTGTCGAGCTCGGTGGCGTAGGGTTCACCGATAATCTTGCGCATGATGCCGTTGGCGACGGTGAGATCGTCGGGGAACAGGAATTTACCGCTTTGCAGTTGGTAGTAATCTGACAGGGTCTGCATCGACAACAGCGAGCAATAGGCGTCGTCGAGCAGCCCGATGATGCCCATGGAGTCGGGAATGACATCGTTGTCTTCGAGCCAGTAGGACTCGACCATCACCAGGATGCTTTTGATTTCTGCTTCCAGGCCGACGTTTTTAGCCGACGTCCAGGCAACGGTCAGCATGTAGGGGATTTGCTCGATATAGTTGTAAATGAAGCTCGCACCGTGTGCCAGTTCGGCCTCGGTGGGCTCGGCACCCTGACGTTCTGCGACAGCGGTCAGCAACTCCTGCAGTTCAACCGCTGCGTGCGGGTCGGCGAACTGGCTGGCGATCATTTTTTTGATGGCTGCTGTATTCATGCCTCTGGAATCAATAATAAAGCGCGTAGTCTACCAACTGGCGGGGCGTGAAGGCAGCATGAATTGCCAGCCAGGCGAAATTGGGCGGCAAGACAGCAGGTGAAATCGGACCGCATCTCCGTTAAGGTTGCCGCTTCACAGGCCCTGTCGGGAATGCCAGTGCTGTTACTGTCCATTGTTTCATTGTTCATTGGTCCGATGCTTTACCTTTGGTTGCGCAAGGGGGGCTTCGTTGCCAGGGTATTTGATTCCATTATCGTGGCGGTGTTGGTCATACTGATGGCTTTTTTGCTGATCCCTGAATCCTGGTTCGAGCTTGGCTACTGGTCGATTGCCCTGATCGCTGCCGGCTACCTGTTGCCGGGCCTGCTTGAGAAACTGATTAAACAGGCGGCCCATACACTGCACCTGATCAGCTTGCTGCTGGCACTGGCCGGCTTGGCATTACACGCCATTCTGGATGGTGCTGCGCTGACGGTCAGCCATGGTGGTATGGATGGCGGCCTGTCGCTGGCTATTGTTTTACACCGTTTTGGGGTGGGACTGATGTTGTGGCTGATGGTGCAACCGGTGTTTGGCCGGCGTATGGCGTTTGCGGTGCTGGGCTTTGTTGGCCTGGCGACGGTGGGTGGTTACCTGCTGTCCGAAACCGTCCTTGGCCTGGAGGGTGATTTCGCCACCTCGGCGGTGCAGGCACTGGTCATCGGCATGATCGTCCACAGCCTGGTACACCGCAGTCATGGTGAAGTGCACGGCCACTGAGACCAGGCCAGATCAGAAAAGCCAGTGCAGGCCGGTGATTTCCAGTGTTTTGTAAACTTTTCTCTGCTGGCGGGTTGACCAGCCTTTTGCACCTTTGGCATCCATGGCGCGGTGGCGCAGGCGCAGCCACTGAGGACTGCCCCAGCGGTAAGACCGTTCGACCAGGTAGTCAAAGGCCGCGTTCAGGTTATTGGCCAGCGGGTCACTTTTGAAGAAATAACCCATCTCACTGTTATACAACCGTGAGCGGTAGTCAAAATTGCTGGTGCCCACAAAACCAATTTCACCCTCGACAAAAAACTTGGCGTGTAATTTTGCATAGTGGGCCTTGCCGTGGCCGAGTCTGCTCGAATCCAGCTTGCCGGTTTCATAGATGACCAGGCGCGGGTGGTTGACCTGCTGCTGCCAGTTTGCCGAGCTTGTCAGTTCGCCACCGACTTCATCCGCGGCTTTCAGTGCCATCCAGGCGGCACGCGTTGGCTCATCCAGTAGCAGTCGAGGCGCGGTATCCATGTCGATAATGGCTTGCGAGGAGAAATTATCTGAAGTCAGTACCGAGTTGGTTACGATCTCAATGCGTGCCCGCGGGTGGGTGTCCAGCCATTCACGCATGGCGACGGCCTCGTCGACGAGGACATTGCCTTGCTTGTCCTTATACTGTGCAAGGAAAAGATAAGGTGACACGATGCGGGTGGTTTCTGTCCCGTCGTTGGCATCCCCGATTTTACCCAGGATATACATGATCGAGTTCGGGTTTTTGTTCAGGTTTTCAACTGCGTTGCGGGTGACATTCTTGTTGGTCACATTGCCAAGGTTATGTGCCAACAGCACATCGGCTGGATGGAACCTCTGGTGCATGAACTCATCCATATGGGCCAGGTGGGGCTTTAGCAGGTCGAATTGCTTGAGTGTTGCCAGTGCATCGCGGGCTTTGCTCAGTTCCTGACGATACAGGGACCGGGCGCTGTCATTATTGACCGGTAGAATCTGTTTGTTGCCCCTGTACAGGAACAACAGTGTGTAGTAGCCGGCGCTGACTTCGCCGATGGTTTTGTCATTCTCTGTCTCGGCTGGTTTGAACAGGATTTCACTGTCGCGGTAGCCGTAGGGGTCGTGCTGGCCGGTTGCCGTCAGGCCGTAGTAGTCCAGCGATATATTGCGTCCGCCGGTCATCATCCGGGCTTTGTCGTGGAAGTCGCCGTCGATGATCAGCAGTTTATCGTGTGAACGGCGGTTGGGGCTGGTCGACAGCTTGGTGATGGCATTGAAGATCATCACCTGTATGCGTGCTTTACGGGTGCTGATCCCGCCGTTCTCAAGCGGGATGAATTGTGCCTGTTGCTCGCAGGTCTTCAGTGCAGCAAGGGTGGTGCGACTGGCCTTTAGTGAACCGAGCGAGTCAACCATGACACGCACATCAACGCCCCTTTTGACCGCCTCGCACATGGCTCCGATCATGGCGTAGCCGATGATGTCCGGGGTGAATATGTAGTAGCCGAAATCGATGCTGTGTTCGGCATTCTCAAGCATCCACAGCTTGGCGGCGAGCGAGTCGATGGCGCCTTCATCGTCAGGGCCGAGAATCTTTCCCCCTGCGCCCTGGATCGGAATGTCAGCGTTCATACCGTAGGCGATGGGATCGTCGCCAAGTTCTTTGGGCGATACCCGGGTGCGGTACGCATAGATACGTTCGATATCATCATCGACAACTGCTGACAGCGGTGGGCAGTCGGGTAGGTTTTGGGTGTTGGCGGGGCAGGCCGGACCACGGGGTGCGCTGGCACAGGCGGATAGCAACAGGGCCAGGGCTGCAAGCATGAAAACGGGTGAGAGCATGGCGCGTTGATGGTTATTCATGAGCGTCACTTTCCTTTGCCGGTAGCGGCTTATCAAGCCAGCGGAGGCTGGCTGATACCGGTTGGTGGTCCGACAGTGCTTGCCGGGAGACCTCGTAGCGGGTGAACTCCAGGTCGCTGGTAATCAGTATCCAGTCTAACCTGTGTTTGCCCTTTTTGTAGGTACCAAGATTCGTCGCGCCCGGGCGGTAGGCTTTCAGTTTGCCATTTTCGACAATGCTCCTGAGCGCGGATTGGTCTTTTTCCCAGTCGGTATTAAAATCGCCCAGGATAATAAGTGGTGCGGCAATACCGGCCAGTGCGAGACGTATTTCCTCCACCTGGGCTTCGCGCACCTTTTTGCGGGAAAAGTCCAGGTGGACGGACATCACGTTGACAACCAGCGGTTCTTGCAGTCTTTCGCCCGGATTCCAGCGCACGCTGCCCAGCACGAAGCCCTTGTTGGTGATGGGCGGTGAGGGCTCGAAAGTGTGTTCAAGTCTGTCCACAAAGGGTGTACGCGACAGCAGCGCGGTACCAAAATCGTACATATACTTCTGCGCGTGGTGGGCATGTATACGGCAGGGGTAGGGGCTGTTGTCAGTGATCAATTCCACATGGTTGAACCTGCCCGACCAGCGGGAAGGGTAGTCGGCTTCCTGCAAGGCGACCAGGTCTGCACCACTTTGGCTCAGGAAAGCAGCAATGTCCTGCAGGTTTTGGCGGGTGGTTTGGGCTCTTTGCAGTATCTGGTTAAATGCCGTCTTACGCCCGTGGGCCAGGTTCAGGGTTAAAACAGTGAGTCTTTCGGTGGTGATGACCTGCGGGCGGGTTGGCGGTTCACATGTAACAGATTCGGCATCTGAATTATCCGCTACCGCCAGTGGCACTTGAAGAATGGGAAGCAAAAAGCAGGCAAACAGCGCCAAAATGACTAAGAAATGCTGTTTATTGACGAGAAGCTTTTGGATTGCGGTGACCATATACATATATGGTGAACGTAAAAAGTGGAGGTTGCTACCGATTTATGGTGCGCGTGATAAGGGCTGGCGGGATTTACTCGACGCATCCCTGCGCCTCGCCCTTCGGGTTCGCAGCGCAGGCGCTGCCTCATTCGAAATTCGCTCCCGGCGAATCTGTGAATCACGGGTGAGTTCCAGTCTGGCCCGCCCAGTGAATATAAAAAAAGACCGCTTCAGGTGAAATGAAAGCGGTCTTTTTTTATATTCACTGGTCGGGGTGGCGAGATTCGAACTCACGACCCCCACGTCCCGAACGTGGTGCTCTACCAGGCTGAGCTACACCCCGACTAGGCGCGTATTCTACGCATATTCACTGGGCAGGTAAACGGAAGAAGTCAATGGCTTGCGCTGTTTTGGTAATTAGGTCAGCGGCAATCAAGAAATCGCACGCACAGAGTGAATTCATCGCCGATCTGAAGGAGCACCTGTTTGATGGTTCAACTTCATAATTAAGGCCAAAAACGGAAATTAGACCAACCAACAATCACATAGACCGACAAGCTACAAATTACTGCACCCCCGATCCATTAATTCTTTTCAATTGTTAAGATTTTGTAATAAAACCTTGTTACAATCGCTGCGATCATCACACTAGTGGTGTGGAGGAGACAGTAATCGCAGGGGCGTGATTTTTCTATCAGCAGGAATCAGATTTTTGGTCCCGGCCGGTGCAAATGATCCTACCTCATCCTGACTCCCTGAAATTCAACAATTAATGATGATTTACAGGTGGACAACGATATGCATACAAGATTCCGAACTTCTATTGCTTCCCTGATTTTTCTACTGGTACTGATGGTGCCTGCGGCTGGTTTTGCGCAAGTCACCACATCAGCGATGAGGGTAAGTGTAACCACCCCCAGTGGCGCTGCCGCGACTGAGGCAACTGTAGAAGTCACTGACAACCGCACTGGATCCTCACGCGCTGTGAAAGTGACAGCTGCAGGTTCGGTCACCGTGACTGGCTTACGTATTGGCGGACCGTACACGGTCAAGGCCAGTGGTATGGGCTATTCCGATCAGACTGTTACGGATATCTATGTCCGCCTCGGTGATACTTTCACGCTGCCGATGTCGCTGGGTGAAAGCGACATGGAAGAAGTGATAGTCACCTCAGCGGCCATTCAGACGCAGCAACTGGCGCTGGGCCCCGCCTCTACTTATAACCTTGAGGATTTGCAGGACTATCCGGCCATCAACCGTGATATTCGTGATGTTATCCGGTTTGATCCGCGTATTTATCAGGATGCGGCCTTTGTAGGCGCTATCCAGTGTGCGGGTGCCAGCCCACGGTTTAACAGCATGACGGTTGACGGCGTGCGCATGAACGATAACTTCGGACTTAACAGCAATGGCTATCCGACGACCCGGCAGCCGTTCCCGTTTGACGCTATTCAGCAGGTATCAGTTGAACTGGCGCCTTTCGATGTCCAGTACGGTGGTTTCACCGGTTGTAATATCAACGCGGTAACCAAGTCGGGCGGCAACGAGTTTTTCGGTTCAATGTTTTACGACTATACCAGTGACGCCATGAAAGGTGATTCGCTGGAAGGCGACCCCATTAATAATGGTGATTTCACCGAGAATCGCTATGGCGTTTCCTTCGGTGGACCGCTCATCAAGGACAAACTGTTCTTCTTCGCCGCCTACGAAAAACTGGAAGGTGTGCAGCAGTTTAACCGTGGCGGTGCTGATTCAGGTGCGGGTTCAACAGTTCCTGGTGTCAGCGTAGCGCAGCTGAATGAGATTGCAGCCATCGCCCGTGACGTTTACGGCTACGAAGTGGGCGGTTTCCCACCAACCTTGCCGGTTGAAGACGAAAAAATCGTCCTCAAGCTGGATTGGCAGATCAATGATCGTCATCGTGCAGCCTTCACCTACAACTGGAACGACGGCTTCAGCCTGTCAGAAAGTGATGGTGGTTCTTCACGCCTGTCGTTCTCCAATCACTACTACGAGCGTGGCGCTGAATTGAAGGCCTACACCTTGCAGATTTTTTCTGACTGGACTGATCAGTTCTCAACTGAAGTCCGTGCCGGTAACTTTGAGCTCGACAATCGCCAGTTGAACATTGGTGAGCCCGGCTTTGCAGAAGTGCAGGTCCGGACCTATAACAATGGCCGCAGTGCGAGCGTTTATCTGGGTGTGGATGATTCCCGCCAGTCCAACAAGCTCTTCTATGAAACCGACAATTACAAGTTTGCTGGTAAGTATGTTACCGGCAACCACGTGATCACCGGTGGCTATGAGCGCGATGAACTGGAAATCTTCAACCTGTTTATTCAGGAAACTGAAGGCGAGTACCGCTTTGACCGCAGTTGTAGTCCTGATAACCCGAATGGCTGTATTGATGCCTTCCGGGCAGGTGACCTGAAAGGTGGTCGTATTTACTATGAAAATGCACGTCCAAATAATATTCCTGCTGAAGGCGCAGCCAACTGGGCCTATGAGATCAACACTGTTTATGCACAGGATGAAATCGTGTTCGGCGGCGGCGATATTACGGTCGTAGCCGGTGTTCGTTATGAGTGGTATTCCAGTGACTCTCTGCCGCGTGAGAACGCAGCGTTCAAAGCACGTAATGGTTTCACCAACTCGCAGAACTTTGACGGCATGGATCTGTTCCAGCCTCGTCTTGGCTTTAACTGGGATGTCAGTGATCGTTTGAGCATGCGCGGTGGCCTTGGCCTCTATAGCGGCGGTAACCCGAATGTATGGTTGTCAAACAACTTCTCCAATGACGGTGCAACCCTGATCGAAGCCCGTGAAAAGGTTCTCGATGCTATTTATGGCAAGGGCAACTGGGATTTCTCAACCCTGCCATGGACCGGCGAAGGCCGTCCGTTGTGGGATGTGCCGCAGGATATGTTTGATTTTGTAGAGGGTGGTGCAGTGGACGGCAACGTCGATGCCATCGACCCGAATTTCAAACTGCCAAGCCAGTGGAAATTCAGTCTGGGTGGTACCTATGAACTGGGTGACGGCTATATCGTCAACGCTGACATCCTGTATACAAAATCTCAGGACTCTGCCATCGTCGTACGGCCTAACCTGGTCCAGATTGATACCGCACCGGATGGTCGCCCGATTTATCGGAACACCCGTTTCTTCCTGAACGATACGATTCTGACCAACGTCAAGGGTTCCGATGCCACATCGCTGAACATCTCCACCGGTATCAGCAAGAGCTATGACAATGGATTTGACTGGTCACTGGGTTATTCCTACACCAAGGCGAAAGATGTCAACCCGATGACAAGTTCAACTTCGAGCTCCAACTTCGGCAACATCGCAGTCAAGGATCCTAACAATCCAGGTCTGGCAATTTCCAACTACTCGATTCCACATCGTTTCACCGGTCGTGTTTCGTACAGCGCTTACTGGTGGGGTGATAACCGTACCAAGTTCTCTATCTTTGGTTCAGCCAACCAGGGACGTCCGTTCTCCTACGTGTTCAGCCGCGATGATGGCGACGTGTTTGGCGACCAGCGTGACTACCGTCACCTGCTGTACGTTCCGAATGGCCCGACTGATCCGAACGTTGTATTTGGACCAGGATTTGACCAGGAAGCCTTCTTCGCTTTCGTCAAGAAAGAAGGTCTGAAGCCGGGTATCCAGAAGCGTAACGATCACTTGAGTGACTGGTGGGGACATCTCGATCTGCGTATCGAGCAGGACTTCCCTGGTTTCTTTGAAAATGACCGCTTCTCAGCGTTTGTTATCATCAAGAACTTCTGCAACCTGCTCAACGACAGCTGGTGCGTACTCAAGGAAGCTGGCTTCCCGCGTACCGATGACGTTGTGAACATGGACGTGGTTGATGGTAAGTATCTTTACCAGTCATTTGTAAATCCAGGTGGGCAGTCCCGCCGCACACAAGCGTCTTTGTGGGAAATGCGCATAGGCCTGAAATACGAGTTCTAATCTGAACCGTATCCGGGAGTGACCGTGAGGCCAGCTAAATGCTGGCCTCACTTTTTTGCAGCCCGTTATTGGGATAAAGTAAATTTAAACACCTGCTATTTTTGAAAAAGGAGATGTACCTTGCCAGCTGATGCAATCAGTGCCCGGATTTACCCTGCCGGAATTCTAACCACGTTGACACGTACCGAAGTGGAACGTCTGCGTGATGCCAGCCAGGGCAATCTGGCCGAATTATTGCGCCGGTGTGCATTGGCCGTACTCAATAGTGGCAATGATGGTGATGATGCCGAAGCGCTGCTGCGCGAATACCATGACTTCCAGATAGAAGTACAGCAGGTCAACCGCGGTATCCGGCTGGAAATAAGTAACGCACCCGGCTCGGCTTTCGTTGACGGTGTCATGATCCAGGGTATTCGTGAGTTGCTGTCTGCGGTGATTCGTGACCTGGTCTATTTCGACACGGAAATCAGCTGTAACGCACTGACTGACCTGGATAGCCAGGAAGGCATCACCAACGCGGTTTTTGAGATTCTTCGCAATGCGCAAACCCTGAATCCGGCACGGGAACCCGATGTGGTGGTTTTCTGGGGTGGACATGCTATTGAACGCCTGGAATATGACTACACCAAGAAAGTCGGCTATGAAACCGGCCTGCGCAAACTGAATATCTGCACCGGCTGTGGCCCGGGGGCCATGAAAGGCCCGATGAAAGGTGCCGCCATTGCTCACGCCAAGCAGCGAGTGACGGGCGGTTGTTACATCGGTATCTCCGAGCCCGGCATCATTGCCGCGGAGTCACCCAACCCGATCGTTAACCAGTTGGTCATTTTGCCGGATATTGAGAAACGCCTTGAAGCGTTTGTCAGGCTGGGTCATGGTTTTGTTGTTTTTCCGGGTGGCGTTGGCACGGCAGAAGAAATTCTCTACCTGCTGGGCGTATTGTTAAACCCTGCAAACGAGCAGATGCCGTTCCCGTTTGTACTGACGGGCCCGACTGAATCTGCTGCATACTTTGAGCAAATTGATGCGTTTATCGGCCTGGTCCTCGGTCCAGAGGCACAGGCAAAATACCAGATCATCATTGATGACCCGGAACGGGTTGCTCAGGCCATGACCTCAGGTCTGGCAAAAGTAAAAGCCTTCCGCCGAAAGAACCGGGATGCCTATTACTTCAACTGGCTGCTACAGATACAACCTGAATTTCAGCACCCGTTCGACCCGAGCCATGAAAACATGGCAGCGTTACACCTGCACCGTGACCAGCCCAAACACCTGCTCGCAGCGAACCTGCGACGCGCGTTTTCGGGTATTGTCGCCGGCAATGTGAAGCCGGAAACCATCAAGGCGGTGCGTGAGAATGGGCTGTTCGAGATCAACGGTGAGCAAGAGATCATGCAGGCTCTGGACCGCATGTTGGCTTCCTTCGTTGCGCAAAACCGCATGAAGTTACCCGGCACCACCTATACGCCGTGCTACCGGATTGTTTCCTGAGCGGTACTGTCGTCACCACTTCCGTCTTGGTTTCAGCGCTTCAGCGCTGATCAGGTTTCTGGCCGCAGTGAGGTCAACGCCGTGGGTATATTTATAGCCATCCCCGTGGGGCACGATAAAGCCTTTGGCCAGCAACTCATCGCGCTCAGGCGGTGACAAGGTGTCCTCCTCGAGTACGGCATAGTTATCATGAAACGCATACGGGCGGACCATCTCAGCCAGTGGGTCGGTCAGGTCGATGCCATCCGGCGGATACTTCAGTGCATAGCGGTTATCTTCAGTGACAAATATTTCCAGCGCGCAGCCCTCTGTCAGGCCCCGGTAGGTCTCAGGGTCTTCAGGATCCAGGCGGAAAAACACCAGGTACCTGCGGCCCTCTTCAAATACGGTGGGGTTTTCAAAATAGCATTCGCCGGGATGCAGGCCCTTCTCATAGACCTCGATAATTTCTTCAATCGGGTTGTTGAGCTTGTAGGCGATCAGGACTTTCAAAAATGCACTGCCTTCATTCGGAAATGAACGCGCATAAACATAGTCGGTATCTTTTACCTGGGCCACGGCCACCAGGTCCGCCTTCATGGCCAGTTGTGACAGGCTGATGGCTGCGATCGGTGGGGCTTCCTGTTCCTGGCCCGTGCTGCCTTCGCTGGCGTGTACGGCGGTACTGAAAACCAGTAATGAACCCAGAACCCAGTCCCGTACTTTCATTGTCAACCCTGTTTCCGCAAATGAAGCAGAATGTTAACATGGTCCGGGCCAGTTTCCCGACGATCAACAGACTCAGCCCGGAGCTGAACGCCTACAGGATTCACATCATGAACATAGCTCTAAAAAGGGTCTTCCTCTTACTGACACCGCTGGCATTTGTTGCCTGCAACCAGATAGACAGTGTTTCCATCTCTATCAGTGCTGAAGACAGCAGCCCGACGCCGGAGAAGGCGGTTGAGTTTGTGGCTGCTGCTGAGTCACAGCTTGAGGCAATGGGGCAGGAGGCCGAATTGATGGCCTGGGTGTACAGCAACTTCATTACCCAGGATACCGAAAAACTTGCGGCGCTCGCCAATAAGAAATTTACCGCCCGGCAAGTGGAACTGGCCGTTGAAGCGGCAGGCTTTAACGATGTGGAAGGCATTGATTACGATACCCGCCGCAAGCTGGATATGTTGCGTAGCGGCATCGTCATGCCGGCACCTTCGGATGCCGCCAAGACTGCCGAGCAGTCAGAAATTGGTGCCAAAATGGGCGGTATGTACGGCAAAGGCAAATACTGCTATGCCAATGGTGAGTGCCTTGAACTGGGAGAGTTGAGTGACATCATGGCCGAGTCACGCGATCCGGCAGAGTTACTCCAAGCCTGGAATGGCTGGCGCACGATTTCACCGCCGATGCGGGACCTGTACGCCCGCCAGGTGGAACTGGCCAACGAAGGGGCCACGGAATTAGGCTTCTCCGATCTCGGTACCATGTGGCGTTCGGCCTACGACATGCCGCCAGAGGATTTTCCGGGCGAGCTCGATCGTTTATGGGGCGAGGTCAAGCCGTTGTACGACGCATTACACTGTCACGTCAGGGCCAAACTGGGTGAACAGTATGGCACCGACCTGGTACCCCAGGACGGCCCGATCCCGGCACACCTGCTTGGCAATATGTGGGCCCAGGACTGGAGCAATATTTACCCGCTAGTGGCACCTGAACAGACCGCCAGGAGCTACGACCTGAGCGCCATACTGCAGGAGCAGGATTTTGATGCCATAAAAATGGTCAAAACCGGCGAGGCATTTTTCAGCTCACTGGGTTTTGCAGAGTTGCCGGAAACCTTCTGGGAGCGTTCGCTGTTCGTCAAGCCACAGGACCGGGATGTGGTGTGTCATGCATCGGCCTGGGATGTGGATGAAAAAGAAGACCTGCGCATCAAAATGTGCATCAAGATCAATGCTGAAGACTTCAAGACCATTCACCATGAGCTTGGGCACAACTACTACCAGCGCGCCTATAACCAAAAATCCTATTTGTACCGGGGCAGTGCCAATGATGGTTTCCACGAAGCTGTAGGCGACACGATTTCCTTGTCAATTACCCCCGAATACCTGCAAAACATCGGCCTGCTTGATGAAGTACCGGATGCCTCCGGAGATATTTCGTTGCTGATGAAGCGCGCCCTTGAGGGTATCGCATTCCTGCCGTTCGGGCTGATGGTTGATCAATGGCGCTGGCAGGTGTTTGCCGGCGAGGCTGACCCGGAAGGCTACAACGACCTGTGGTGGAAATTGCGTAAGAAGTACCAGGGTGTCAAAGCCCCGAATGAACGTCCGGCAGATGCCTTTGACCCCGGTGCCAAGTACCACATACCGGGCAACACACCGTATACCCGTTATTTCCTGGCGCGCATCCTGCAGTTTCAGTTTCACCGTGCGCTGTGCAACTTTGCCGGCAACGAAGGCCCGATGCACCGCTGCTCCATCTACGGCAACAAGGAGGCTGGCGCGCGTCTGAACGCCATGCTGAAAATGGGTCGCAGCCAGCCATGGCCGATGGAACTCGAAGCGCTGACCGGACAACTGACCATGGATGCCACTGCGATCCTGGATTATTTTGCACCGCTGAAGAGCTGGCTGGATGAGCAGAATGAAGGGCGGCAGTGTGGGTGGTAGTTGCGTTGAGGCTTGGGGGAACTGGCTCTGAAGGAGTTGGTTCTATTTGAGGCTTGGCGGTATGGGGTGATTCATTGAGGTAGGTGCCAGCTGATTCTTTAGGCCATGTGCCAGTTGATCGCGGCGACACGGGGTGTTATCCCCCGAGACACGCCGTGAACCCTTCCCTGGGGGCTCGGGGCCTGCTCCCTGCAGGCCACGGTCTCAGGGAGTAACACCCCGTATCCCCGCTCAAGTGTGTGGTTTCAGACAGCGCATGCTTGCGCGCAGTGTTCAATTGTCACCCTGCAAAGCTATTCCCCAAGGTTGTGCGATACTGCTCTTAATCCTTTCCAGAATTCACGGAACCAAGCGGAGGGAATGGGAAAGGCCTTCAGAGACCGTAAAAAACAGGGAAGTTTTTTCCGAGCCTACATGGACGTACTCGCGGCGTGTCTCGGGGGGGTAACACCCCGTGTCGCCGCGATCAACTGGCACATGGCCTAAAGAATCAGCCGGCACGCACCTCAAAGAACAGCAAGCTTCTGCCCGACTTTGACAGCATCACCTGCCACCAGCCCCGGAAGCCCTTCAACTGTGCCTGGCGGCATCAGCAGAATCACCGTTGAACCCATATTGAAGCGGCCCATTTCCGCACCTTTGTCGAGGGTGATGTCCTGCCCGGAGTAATCGCGGGTGTTGACGTCTTTGTTCTTCGAGGGGGTGATCTCGCCGGCCCAGACGGTTTCGGTGCTGGAGACCAGCATGGCGCCGACCAGTACCATTACCAGTGGCCCTGCGTCTGTGTCGAAGATAGAGATTACCCGTTCGTTACGGGCAAACAGGCGTGGTACCTGGCGGGCGGTGTAGGGGGCGACTGAGAACAGCCTGCCGGGTACGTGGGTCATGCGTTGCAGGCGGCCGGTGATGGGCATATGGATGCGGTGGTAGTCCCGTGGGGATAAGTAGATGGTGGAAAACCAGCCATTTTCCAGTTGTGCGCAGACCGGATCATCGGCCAGCAGGTCCCGCAAGGTGTAGTCCTTGCCCTTGGCCTGCAGAATGAGGTCTCTGCGCAACGGGCCGGTTTCACTGATGCGGCCATCGCAGGGGCACAGGAATGCCTGTGGATCCAGGTCGAAGGTCCTGGCTTCGGGCTTCAGTGCGCGTGTAAACCAGGCGTTGAAACAGGGATAATCGTCTATCTCGGCGGACAGCGCTTCGTCCGCGTTGATGCCGGCCAGCCGGCTGATGATGCGGATCAGTGCGTTTTTGACCCAACGGGTCTTGCAACGCATCAGCGCGTAGACAATGCGGGACAAAAAGTGGTGTGGCAGGATGTATTGAATACCTGCCAGTATTTTCTCGATAAATGTTTTCATTGGTTCAACATGGCCCGCGCCAACTTCATGGCAGTCAATTATAATGCCAGCCACGAAACATGGGGGCTTTTATGCGTAGCGCTGCTGACTGGGTGGAATATTGTGCTGATAAGATGGACCGTGCCGGCCTGTTTTTCGGGCACGGTACCGATAATGCCCGTGACGAGGCGGCCTGGCTGGTGTTGCATGTGCTGGGCGCAGCGTTGGATGGCAGCTTCACTGGCTGGGATGTGGTTTTGAGTGCTGCGCAGCAGTCACAACTCGAGCAGTTATTGCAGCGACGCATTGATGAGCGTTGTCCGTTGGCTTATCTGACCGGTAGTGCCCGGTTTTGCGGTCTGGAGTTTGCAGTGACGCCCGAGGTGCTGGTGCCGCGCTCGCCGCTGGCCGAGCTGATTCGCGGGCAGTTCTCTCCGTGGCTGGCCGTTGAGGCGGATAAGGCTGGACGGGGCAGGGCACTGGATATGTGCACCGGTGGGGGCTGCCTGGCGACTGCGATGGCGGTCTGGATGCCGGATATGCAGGTTGATGCGGTGGATATTTCCTCTGCAGCGCTGGAAATTGCCGCCGCTAACGTACAACGTCACCAGGTTGGCGAGCAGGTCAGTTTATTGCGCTCGGATCTGTTTGCTGACATGCCGTTTGCCGCGGGGGACAAGGGCAGGTATGACCTGATTGTCAGCAATCCACCTTACGTGGCTGCTGATGTTTTTGCGCAATTGCCCGACGAATATCATGCGGAGCCATCGCTGGGTCTCGTCAGTGGTGCCGACGGACTGGATATTGTGCTGAAAATGCTGGATGCTGCACCTGTCTGGCTGAAACGCCAGGGCATCCTGGTAATGGAGGTCGGGGAGAGTGCACAAAGCCTGATCGATCTGTTGCCGCGAGTGCCTTTTTTATGGCTGGAATTTGACCGTGGTGGAGACGGGATATTCCTGCTGGAGTATGATCAACTGGTCGCATGTCGAGGGGATGTGCGTAGCGTGCTGGAGCAACGGGAAAATGTCTGATAATACCTTTGGTCGCCTGTTCAGAATGACCACTTTCGGGGAGAGCCACGGCCCGGCTATCGGTTGTGTTATCGACGGTTGCCCACCGGGGCTGGAGATCGATGCGGCGGCTATTCAGAAAGAACTGTTGCGCCGCGCAACGGGCAGAAGCCGGCATACTTCGCAGCGCAAAGAAAAAGACGAAGTACAGGTTTTGTCCGGGGTGTTTGAAGGTCTCACCACCGGTACACCGATTGCGTTGCTGATAGAAAACAGTGATGCGCGCTCCCGCGACTATGCCGATATTGCAGAGAAATTCCGGCCGGGCCATGCCGACTTTACCTATTGGAAAAAATATGGCGTCCGCGATTACCGTGGCGGTGGCCGCTCGTCGGCTCGTGAAACCACCATGCGCGTGGCAGCGGGGGCGATCGCCAAAAAGTACCTGAACGAGCACTTCGGCATAGAAATACAGGGCTGGCTGGCGCAGCTGGGACCGATACGCACCGACGAGGTGATGGATCTTGAGAGCGTTGATGATAATCCGTTCTTCAGCCCCGATGCCTCGGTGGTGCCGCAACTTGAGGAGTACATGGACAGCCTGCGGAAATCGGGTGATTCGGTGGGTGCGCGGATTTCTGTCAGGGCGAGCAATGTGCCCGCCGGGCTCGGAGAACCGGTGTACGGCAAGCTGGATGCCGATCTGGCGGCAGCCATGATGGGTATCAATGCGGCCAAGGCGGTCGAGATTGGTGCGGGCTTTGCCTGTGTTGAGCAACTGGGAACCCGCCACCGGGACGAGATTACACCGGACGGTTTTTTAAGCAACCATGCCGGTGGTGTGCTGGGTGGCATTTCCAGCGGCCAGGATGTGCTGGTCAGCGTGGCGTTCAAGCCGGCTTCCAGCCTCAGAATCCCATGCCGCAGTGTGGATATTCACGGCAATCCGGTGGAGGTCATAACCCGTGGCCGCCACGATCCCTGTGTGGGAATCCGGGCAACGCCGATTGTGGAGGCCATGCTGGCGCTGGTGTTAATGGATCATGTGCTCAGGCAGCGGGCCCAGAATGGTTAATATGGATTTAGCTGATTTTTAAAAATGGATGATGTACAGACATGAGTAATAAATTGAGAATTGCCGTGGTGGGTGCGACCGGCGCGGTCGGTGAGTCGATGCTTTCCATCCTGGTGGAAAATGGCTTTAAAGACTGCACTATCCATGCCCTGGCCAGCGAAAAGTCGTTGGGGAAAACCGTCGAGTTCGGCAAGCGCTTCGTGGCGGTTGAAGTGCTGGAGGATTTTGATTTCTCACAGGCGGATTTTGCCTTGTTTTCAGCCGGTGGCGGTACCAGCCTGAAATACGTCCCGCGTGCGTCGGCGGCAGGCTGCACCGTTATTGATAATACTTCGGCTTTCCGCCAGGACGATGACATACCGCTGGTGGTGCCGGAGATCAATGCGGATCTGCTGGAAGGCCTGGAGGCGGGTGCGATTGTTGCCAACCCGAACTGTTCCACGATACAGATGCTGGTCGCGATTGCGCCGATTCACGCGGTTGCCGGCATTGAGCGTATTAACGTGGCGACCTACCAATCGGTTTCCGGCGCCGGCCGCAAGGGCATGGAGGAGTTGGCGCGCCAGACCATGGACCGGCTGAGTTTCAAAGACGTTGTGCCCTCGGCATTTGCACAGCCCATTGCCTTCAATGCCATCCCGGTCATTGATACGATGCAGGATAATGACTACACGCGTGAAGAAATGAAGTTGCAGTGGGAAACCAGCAAAATCCTGCGTGACCCGGCCATCGGTGTCAACGCAACAGCAGTGCGCATCCCGGTGTTCTTTGGCCATTCAGAGGCTGTCCACCTGGAAACGACGCGGGATATCAGTATTGCGGAAGTCCGGGAACTGATGCACGCGGCACCGGGCCTTGAACTGGTTGAAGACTTAAGCCCCGAGGCCCAGGTAACAGCCGTTACCCATGCGGCGGGAAAAGATGCTGTATATGTCAGCCGCTTGCGCCGCGACCACACCCACCCACGGGGTATCAATCTGTGGGTGGTGGGCGATAATGTGCGCAAAGGCGCGGCTTTGAATGCGGTTCAAATACTAAAAACCATGGTCGGTGACAAAATGTCAGTGGAAACATGAGGCAAGCAAACGTAAACTGATGAGCGGGGCCTGCCAGATACTGCATGAATTATCGCAGAGGCTTCCCGCTGATATTTAATCCGCCATCCTGACGGTCAGGGAGTGACAGGAATGCATAAACGATTTCAATGGGCTGTGGCTGTTGCGCTGATGCTGAGTAGTCCGGTGCTGTTTGCACTGGGTCTTGGCGGCGCAAGTGTCAACTCGTACCTGAACCAGCCACTGGATGTCAGGGTCGAGTTAATCAGCCGGTCAGATGCTGAATTACAGAGCATTACCGCCGGTCTGGCGTCTGCAGATGATTTTGCATTACTCGGCTTGAGCCAGTCAGCCATTATTGTACCGCTCAATTTTGATGTGATTACCGACAGCGGCAAGCCGCATATTCGTATTACCAGCGCCGAGGTTGTCAACGAACCTGTGGTGCAAATACTCGTCGAAGTCGTCTGGGCCAGTGGCCGCATGTTGCGCGAATATACACTGTTCCTCGATCCACCGACATTTGAATCAGCTGCTCCACCGGTTGTCATCAAGCCGGTAGCCAAGCCGGCAGCAAGGCCGCCGGTCCAGCGCCAGCCAGCAGTGGTCAAGGCACCGCCCACGGCACCCGAGCCGGTGGTGCAGGAACTGGAACCGGTCGTACAGGAACCACCGCCAGCAGCCTAAGAAGTGCAGCCGGAAGCTATCACTGAAGAATCCGAGCCGGCCGCAGCAGAACCTGAAGCAGTCGTTGAAGAACCAGAGGCCGTGGCGGAAGAACCAGAAGCTGTGGCAGACGAGCCAGAAGCTGTGGCAGACGAGCCAGAAGCTGTGGCAGACGAGCCAGAAGCTGTGGCAGACGAACCTGCTGCAGAAGAGGAAACGCTACAGGTCGAAGAGGCTGTAGCAGAGGAAAGTGAAGAGGCGTTCGATGAACCCGTCGAAGAGATGGACGATGCGGAAGTTTATGGCCCGGTGGCTCGCGGCGAGACCCTTTGGGGTATCGCCCGTGAATACAGCCAGGGTACGGGTTACAGCATCAACCAGACCATGCTGGCATTGCAGCGCAAGAATCCGGAAGCATTTATCCGCGAGAACATCAACGCTCTTAAACGCGGTGTAATTTTGCGTTTGCCCACCTTTAACGAAGTCACGGCTCTCAGTTCAGGGGAAGCGATGCTGGAGGTTTTACGCCAGGAAGAAGAGATTCGTACCGGCATCCGCACGGCGGCCCCGGATTTCATTGCGCCAACGGTTGCAGATACCGGCGATTACCAGGAGACGCTGACTGAAACTTTGCCGGAAGAAGCCATTGAGGAAGATACCGGACACCTTGAATTAGTGCCGCCTATGGAGCAGGAAGAAACATCTGATCTGCAAGCCAGGCTGGACCAGGAAGCCGCTGACCGGGCCATGATGGAAGAAATGGCACGCGCAGAAGAAGAACTGGTGAATGCGCGGCAGGAAAATGCCTATCTGAAAGACCGCATTGATGAGCTGGAATCCGACCAGCAGGCAGGTACGCCGCTTGAGGTCGAGGATGCCGGACTGGCAAAAGTCGAGTCTGCACTGGCGGAGAAGCGCGCTGCTGACAAGCCTGAGCAGCCGGTTGCATTGACACCGGGTGGTGAAGAACAACCTTGGTATGCAGGTGGTTTTGCCTGGATTGCCGGGCTTGCACTACTGCTGATCGCAGCGATAGTCTGGGTTTTACGGCGCAGGAGCAGCCAACAGTTTGAAACTGAGCGGGTTGAAACTGAGCGGGTTGAAGCTGAGCGGGTTGAAGCTGAGCGGGTTGAAGAGAAAACTGAAGCCGTCAAGGAAGTGACTGAGGAAGCTGAGGATCTGTTGCGACTTCTGGATCGTTACGAGGATGGCGTGAGTGAGAAATCCGGAACGAAAGTTCGTGTGGAACCGGAAACAGAACCAGAGCCGGAACCAGAGCCGGAACCGGAACCGGAACCGGAACCGGAACCCGTTGCAGAAGATGAGGCAACCGGCGACGAAGATCACGATCCGGAAGTCAAGCTTGACCTGGCAAGAGCTTATCTGTCACTGGGTGACAAGGAAGCTGCGAAGTCCATGCTCGACGACGTATTAGACAGCGGTGATGAAGCGCAAAAGGCTGAAGCACTGCAAATGATGGATGAACTCTGAGTTGCAGTGACATGCCATGCGCTATGCACTTGGACTGGAATATGATGGCGCCGGCTTTTTTGGCTGGCAACGACAAAGTGAAGCAGCGTCAGTGCAGAGCAGTGTTGAACGTGCGCTGTCGGTGGTGGCCGATCACCCGCTAACCGTTATTTGCGCCGGACGCACGGATACCGGCGTACACGCACGTGGCCAGGTGGTCCATTTTGACAGCGCTGCCGAGCGCACCACCCGGCAATGGATGCTTGGTATCAACTCCAATTTACCTGCCGCCGTCAGGGTGGTCTGGATTCGACCGGTCGACGACAGCTTTCACGCCCGCTTTGGCGCCTACTCCCGCAGCTATCGCTACAGCATTATGAACCGCTGGGTTAAGCCGGCCATCGGTGCGGCTTACTATGGCTGGTGCAGGGAGGATCTTGATGAAGGGCGCATGCATGTTGCCGCGCAGGCATTGCTTGGCCGTCACGATTTCAGTGCCTTCCGTTCGGCAGGCTGTTCTGCACAACATGCCACCCGGGAGGTGACTGCCATCAGTGTGCAGCGCCGGCAGGACCTGGTTGAGATCGATATCACTGCCAATGCCTTCCTCTATCATATGGTCCGCAATATCGTCGGCAGCCTGTTGACAGTTGGCCGTGGCGAACAGTCAATACAATGGTTCAGTGATATTTTGCAGGGCAGGGACCGCAAACTTGCCGGGGTGACCGCAGAAGCGCAGGGTTTATGCTTTATGCAGGTACGCTATGATGCCAAATATGGCTTGCCGGAACAGGCCGTGGCCTTTCCATTTGCGCCACCGGGCGAGCGGGAGTGAGTAAGGTCAAAATAAAGATTTGTGGCCTGACCCGTGTTGAGGATGTCAAAGTCGTGGTGGCAGCAGGGGTGGATGCAGTCGGCTTTGTCTTCACCCGCAGTCCCCGTCAAATTTCTGCACAGCGGGCGCAGCAGTTGGTTGCGCATGTTCCTGCGGGTGTATTGCGTGTAGGCTTGTTTCTCGACCAGGGCCCGGAAGAAGTTGAGCAGGTGCTTGCGCTTGTGCGTCTGGATGTCCTGCAGTTTCATGGCCGTGAAACCCAAGGCGATTGCGGACGCTTCGGCGTGCCCTACCTGAAGGCCGTGGCGATGCAGGACGCACAGTCCGCCAGGCAGGCAGAGCTTGATTATCCCGATGCTGCCGGCTTGTTACTGGATAGCCACAAGGCGGGTGAGCCCGGTGGTAGCGGTAAAGTATTTGACTGGAACCTGTCGCGACCGCTGAAGTCTGAGGTCTGGCTGGCCGGTGGCTTGCATGCCGGCAATGTCGGCGGTGCTATTGCTGCCATCAGGCCCTCGGCCGTGGATGTCTCCAGCGGCGTTGAAAGTGCGCCTGGCATCAAGGATGCGCAGCGGGTGCAGGCGTTTGTCAGGGCGGTAAGGCAGGCGGCCGGGTAAATGAGATTAATTGAAAAAATGGCAATAAATGATGACTGAAGACCAATCCGGCCTGCCTGACAGCGGCGGCCATTTCGGCGAGTTCGGCGGACGTTTCGTTTCTGAAACCCTGATGCACGCATTGGATGAGTTACGCGAGGCTTACGGGCGCTGGCGCAAAGATGAAGAGTTCATACAGCGTATGTACCAGGATCTGGCGCACTATGTCGGCAGGCCTTCGCCGGTGTATTACGCACAACGGTACTCTGAGGCGGCTGGCGGGGCGAAGATTTACCTGAAACGGGAAGACCTGAACCACACGGGCGCCCACAAGATCAACAACACCATGGGCCAGGGCTTGCTGGCGCAACATATGGGCAAGCGGCGTGTCATTGCTGAGACCGGTGCAGGGCAGCACGGCGTCGCCTCGGCGACGGTGGCGGCCCGCCTGAACCAGACCTGCCAGGTCTACATGGGTGCGGTCGATATCGAAAGACAGGCCATCAATGTCTTCAGGATGCGCCTGCTTGGCGCCGGAGTGACTGCGGTGACTTCGGGCTCTGCGACCCTCAAAGATGCGCTTAACGAGGCCATGCGTGACTGGGTGACCAACGTCGATGATACCTTCTACATTATCGGCACGGTGGCCGGCCCGCATCCGTACCCCGAGATGGTGCGGGATTTCAACGCCGTGATCGGCCGTGAAGCACGCCGGCAAATGTTGCAAATGTGCGATTGCCTGCCCGACGCGCTGGTCGCTTGTGTGGGTGGGGGCTCCAATGCAATGGGGCTGTTCCATCCTTTCATCGCTGATGCAGATGTGCAGATGTTTGGCGTTGAAGCCGCGGGCCGCGGGCTTGAAAGTGGTGAGCACGCCGCTTCGCTGTGTGCAGGCCGGCCCGGTGTATTACATGGTTGTCGTACCTACCTGCTGGATGATGATGCCGGCCAGATTATGCAAACCCACTCGGTGTCTGCCGGCCTGGACTATCCGGGTGTCGGCCCGGAGCACTCATGGCTGAAGGAGACCGGTCGGGCAAATTACGTCAGCGTGACAGATGATGAGGCGCTGGCCGCGTTTCACCAGTTGACCCGCCTGGAAGGTATCATGCCGGCACTGGAAAGCAGCCATGCACTGGCTTATGGCTACAAGCTGGCTGCGGAAATGCGCCCGGACCAGAAAGTGCTGATCAACCTGTCCGGTCGCGGTGACAAAGATGTACAAACGGTTGCCGCACTGGAAGGCATGACCCTATGAGCCAGCGCATCCAGAATTGTTTCACAGCGGCCGGCAAGGCCGGCAGCAAAGTGCTGATCCCGTTTATTACCGCCGGAGATCCCGATCCGGACTGGACAGTAGCCATCATGCACGCGCTGGTGGCGGGTGGTGCCAACCTGCTTGAACTGGGGGTGCCATTCTCTGATCCCGCTGCCGATGGGCCGGTTATCCAACTGGCCAGTGAACGTGCCATTGAGAAGCAGGTTGACCTGCACCGGGTGCTGGAGATGGTGGCAGCGTTCCGGCGCCAGGATCAGACCACGCCGGTGGTGCTGATGGGCTACATGAATCCGCTGGAACGTTTTGGACGCCGCCAGTTTCCTGCCGCCGCCAAACAGGCGGGCGTTGATGGCCTGCTGCTCGTGGATTGCCCCCCTGAGGAACGCGGTGTACTCGGCGAGGCCATGAAGGCAGCAGGGCTGGACGGGATTTGCCTGGTCGCGCCAACCACAACCCGCACCAGGCTGGCCGGTATCACCGCCGTTGCCAGTGGCTTTATCTATTACGTATCGTTGAAGGGAATTACCGGTTCCGGGCAGTTAAGTTCACCCGAACTGGAGCAGCCCGTGCGGCAAATCCGGGCGCTGAGCGACCTGCCGGTGGCGGTGGGTTTTGGCATCAAGAATGCCGACATGGCGGTTGCGGTTGCGGCCCATGCCGATGCCGTGGTGATTGGCAGCGCGCTGGTTGAAGCGCTTTCGCTGGCCGACAGCGAAGCAAAAGCCTGTGAGATTGCCACGGCTTTTGTTGCGCCGGTACGCAAGGCATTGGACAATACAGCTTGATTTTTACGCACCCGGGCCAACAGGACACACTGAAATAGTATGAGCTGGTTTCATAAATTACGACCATCGAGAATCCGCACCGAAGGCGGCAATAAGCGCAATGTACCCGAGGGCTTGTGGACAAAATGTACCTCGTGCACTGCGGTCCTGTACCGCCCTGAGCTTGAAAGGAATCTGCAGGTTTGCCCGAAATGCAGCCACCATATGCCGTTGAATGCACGGCAGCGGCTGAAGTATTTTCTTGATCCGGATGGCCAGCGCGAAGTGGCTCCAGGGATGGAATCTGTAGATGTGCTGCGCTTCAAGGACTCGAAGCGGTACAAGGAACGGCTTGCTGCTGCACAGAAGAAAACCGGTGAAACCGATGCGCTGGTAGTGCTCGCTGGCAAGCTCAAGGACGCGAATATCATTTCCTGTGCATTCGAATTCGGTTTTATGGGTGGTTCCATGGGTTCGGTAGTGGGCGAAAAGTTTGCCCGTGCCGGGCAGGAAAGCCTGCGCCTGAACGCGCCACTGATATGCTTTTCTGCCAGCGGCGGTGCGCGTATGCAGGAAGGCCTGTTGTCGCTGATGCAAATGGCCAAGACCGCCGCCGTGCTGGCGAGGCTCAGTGACAAGGGTATCCCGTTTATTTCTGTTTTAACCCACCCGACCACCGGCGGTGTGTCCGCCAGTCTGGGGATGCTGGGCGATATCAATATCGCTGAACCGCTGGCGCAGATCGGCTTTGCCGGTCCCCGGGTGATCGAGCAGACGGTACGCGAAAAATTGCCGGAGGGTTTCCAGCGCAGTGAATTCCTGCTGCAAAAGGGTGCAGTGGATATGATCATGGATCGTCGCAATATGCGTGATGACATTGCTTCCATACTGGCGTTGTTGGGTTCTGGCGCCATGCCACGACCGGTCGCTGGCGAACTTCTGGAGAATTGATTCTTGTCCACATCGGTATAGCGGGGCAACGGAAAGCATGAAAACGCTTACAGCCTGGCTGGCCTTACTGGAACAGCGTCACCCGCGCAGCATAGACCTTGGGCTGGAGCGTTGTGGTGAAGTTTATCGCCGATTGGGCTTGCCCCGGCCTGCAACCCGGGTCTGCACCGTCGCCGGTACCAACGGCAAGGGCTCCACGGTCGCTTACCTGGCGGCGCTGAGCAGCGGTCTGGGCCAGCGCTGCGGTACCTATACCTCTCCCCATATCGTTGCTTTCACCGAACGCATCACCCTTATGGGTAAGGCCGTGTCAGACCGGTGTCTGGTCAACGCTTTCGAGCAGGTTGAGGTGGCCCGTGATGGTGTTTCACTGACCTATTTCGAATTTACCACGCTGGCCGCGTTTTTGATCCTGCAGCAAGCGGGGCTGGACTGTGCCATCCTCGAAGTGGGCCTCGGCGGGCGATTGGACACGGTCAACCTGGTCGATGCTGATTGTGCTGTCATTACGCCCATTGGACTGGATCACCAGGATTTCCTCGGCCCGGATATTGCTTCGATTGCCGTTGAGAAGGCGGGTATCATCCGTGCTGAGACCCCATTGGTGTGCACCCAAAGACGTCCTCCCTGGCCGGTTCTGCAGGCTGCAGCAGACCTGCTGGCACCGCTGTACCTGCGTGGCAGGGAGTTTGACTTGCAGGCAACGGATGATGGTCAGTTGGAATTCTCGCTGGAGAGTGAGGCCTTTACACTGTCACGACCGGCCATGGCCGGTGAGCATCAACTGGATAACCTGGCAGCAGCACTGGCGGCGATGGCCGTACTTTATCCGCAGCACTTTGAACAGCTGGCCGCGGCCAAAGAAGCGATCCGCAATTTGCGCGTGCCGGGCAGGTTGCAACAGCTTGCCAGCGCGCCGGCCATCATTGTTGATGTCGGCCACAATGCCCTGGCTGCCGGGAGTGTTGCGGCCTGGTTCGCAGGCAGTGGCCAAACAGGTATTATTTGCGTTCTGGCCATGTTGGCGGACAAGCCGGCGGAAGCTGTGGCGCTGGCTTTACAGCCGGTCATCGCGCATTGGTTGTGTGCCGACAGTCCCGGTGAGCGAGGTCAGCCTGCGGCACAGTTGGCGATGCGGGTGAAAAGTGTTGTGCCGGCGGCAGAAGTCAGTGCAGTCGGCACGCTGGATGCAGCCATGGATGCGGCAGTGGGTATGGCAGGCGAAACGGACACCGTGCTCGTTTTTGGTTCTTTTACCACCGTGTCAGGAGCAATTGCCTGGCTGCAAAAGCATACTCAGCAGGCTCCTCATGATGCTGCTAAAATGGAAAACACCAATGGATAAAGCATTAAAACAAAGACTGGTTGGCGCGAGTGTATTGATCATACTTGCGGTCATTATCCTGCCGATGTTACTGGGCGGGCGCTCGGATACGCTCAAAACAGAATCCCGGCAGATAGAACTGCCACCCCAGCCTGAGGAACTGTCCTTTGAGACCCGGCGTTTCCCGATTGGCGTTGCTGAGCGGCCGGCAGTTACGCCCCGGCAGCAAGCCACTGAGCCGGAGAACCAGGAAAGTGTGCCGGCTGATACCGGTTCGGGGGCAGAGCCGTTGGCGGTGGCAGAGGCAGCACAACCGGTGGCCAAACCACCCGAAGTCAAGACCGTCATCATTCACCCTGCGGAGAACACCCGGCCAGCACCGGCAGCAACTGAAACCAGCGAACCTGAGCGGCCCCGCTACCTGGTGCAGGTGGCGAGTTTCAGCAGCGAAAAGCGTGCCAACGCCATGGCCGACGAATTACGGGCGGCGAAGCTGCCGGTGATGATGGATGTTGTTGACCGCACCGCCGGGCGCCTGCACCGCGTACGGGTTGGCCCCTATGTCGGGCGTGCAGAGGCTGACGAGGTCGTGGTCCGGGTGCGTGACATGAATCGTGACCTGCGTCCGCGTATCGTCGATACACGGCCAGGTGATGGCGCGCCAGTGTCAACGCCCTCCGATCCGCTGGTGCGCTGGGTTGTACAGGTTGGCAGTTACACCAATGCGGCCACCGCGGAATCTGAAGTGGCGAAGCTAAGGTTGCTTGGCCTGCATGCATTTACTGAAAAAGTCAGCGCTGCCAACGGCTTTTCCTACAAGGTTCGTATCGGGCCCGAGATTGAACGTGCCAACGCTGTACAGCTGGCGAAAGATATCAAGGCGCAACATCATCTTGATGGCTTCGTAACCACCCAGGATTAGGGCGTCGTAACGCCGGGAAGGAATACCGATGGAATACAGCGACTATGCAGTTCTCGGGATTATTACCGTATCGGTACTGGTGGGTTTTATCCGTGGTTTTATCAAGGAGGCGTTTTCGCTGGCTGTGTGGGCCACGGCTTTCCTGATCGCATTCCAGTATTCCGGTGCACTGGCGTTGCAACTTGAAAGCCATATCGAGCTGCCTTCGGCACGTACGGCATTGGCCTTTTCCGGTATTTTTGTTGGCGTGTTGCTGGTGGGCGGGCTGGTGACATTCATGGTTGGTATGCTGGTGGAGAAAACCGGCCTGAGCGGTACGGACCGGTTGTTGGGCGGCGTTTTCGGCAGTATCCGGGGACTGTTCCTGGTGATCGCCATGCTGTTGGTAGCTGGCCTGACGCCGGTGCCGCAGGATCCCTGGTGGCAAAGTTCACGTTCGATTCAAAGCCTGTTACCACTGGCAGAATGGTCAGCGCAGTTCCTGCCGGATTACATCCTTGAATACATGGATCTGACACCTGAACCCGGGCCGGTCGAATCTGCAGACACCTGAGACAGGGTGCGTGTTAGAATTCGCGCAAAATCCTTAAGGATCATCTGAATGTGTGGAATTATCGGCATCGTTGGCAAGCAGGCGGTTACCCCATCCATTTATGACGCCCTGACTATCCTGCAACATCGGGGTCAGGATGCGGCGGGTATCGCTACGCTCGACGGTCACCGCCTGCGCCTGTACAAGGGCAACGGACTGGTCAGGGATGTGTTCCCGCCAGCGGAACTGGAAAGGCTGCAGGGTGATGCCGGTATCGGCCATGTGCGCTATCCGACTGCAGGTTCCAGCCACATGGATGAAGCGCAACCGTTTTACGTTAACTCTCCGCATGGCATCGTACTCGGGCACAACGGCAACCTGATCAACACTGCGGCATTGAAGAAGGAGTTGTTCGACAGCGACCGGCGTCACCTCAACACCGAGTCAGACTCTGAGGTGTTGCTCAATGTATTCGCTCATGAACTGCAGGAACTGCGTTCTCAGGGCATCCAGCCGGATGATGTCTTCAGGGCTGTGGACAGCCTGCACCAGCGTTGTGAAGGGGCCTATTCTGTGATTGCGCTGATCGCCGGCAAAGGTGTGCTGGGTTTCAGAGATCCGCATGGCATCCGTCCTGCCGTACTGGGGTATCGAGATACCAGCAAGGGCCGTGAGTACGCCATCGCATCTGAAAGTGTTGCGCTGGATGTGCTGGACTTCACGCTGATGCGTGACCTGAAGCCGGGTGAAGCGGTATTTATTACCCTCGATGGCCAGTTGCACACCCACGAGAGCCCGCACGCCAAATCCGCCTGCCCGTGCATTTTTGAGTATGTTTACTTTGCCCGTCCGGATTCCATGCTGGATGACATCTCCGTTTATAAGGCCCGCCTGCGGATGGGCCAGGCGTTGGCGCGTAAGATACTGAAAACCTGGCCGGAACACGATATCGATGTGGTGATTCCGGTACCCGATACCAGTCGTACCAGCGCCTTGCCGCTGGCTTATGATTTGAATGTGAAATACCGCGAAGGTTTCATCAAGAACCGTTATATCGGCCGCACCTTTATTATGCCCGGGCAGGAGCAGCGCAAGCGCTCGGTGCGGCAGAAACTCAACGCCATTGATCTGGAATTTCGCAACAAGAATGTATTGCTGGTAGATGATTCCATCGTCAGGGGCACCACCTCCCGGCAGATCATCCAGATGGCCCGCGATGCCGGTGCCAGGAAAGTATATTTTGCCTCGGCCTCACCGCCGGTGCGCTTTCCGAATATTTACGGCATTGATATGCCGGCGCCGTCCGAGCTGATCGCCAGTGGCCGGGACGAGCGCCAGATCGAGCAGGAGTTGGGTGCGGACCGCTTGATTTACCAGGGTCTGGACGACCTGATTGAGGCCTGCCGGGAAGGTAATGCGGGTATTGCCTGCTTTGATACATCCTGTTTCTCGGGCGAATATGTCACCGGCGTTAGCGACGGTTACCTTGAGGAATTGCAGCAACGGCGATCTGATCAGGCCAAGTTACAAAACCAGCAAGCAACCGGCTAGCCAAATGCTATGGCGAACAGGCCGTTCAGGCCTTATCATGCACACACCTATTCAATTACTTAGAGATGGCCTGAGTCGATGACACGTATCTTCAATTTTTGTGCCGGACCGGCAACCCTTCCGTTGCCTGTACTGGAAAAAGCCCGTGATGAACTGCTTGATTTCAATGGCACCGGCATGTCGGTGATGGAGATCAGCCACCGCAGCGCCGCCTTCGATGAAGTCGCTGAGCGTTCAGAGGCCTGTCTCAGGCACTTGCTGGGCGTGCCGGACGACTACGCGGTACTGTTCCTGGCGGGCGGGGCGACCACGCAGTTTGCCCATGTACCGGTCAACCTGGCCTCCAGTCACAGTCCGGGCGCTTATGTGGTCAATGGTAGTTGGAGCAAAAAGGCGTTCTCTATTGCTGACCGGTTGGGGCGGGCACACCTGGCTGCCAGTTCAGAAGACAGCGGCTTCAAGCGCATTCCTGACCCGGCCGGCTGGGATGTCAGCGAGCGTCATGCCTACCTGCACTATGTCAGCAATGAGACCATTTCCGGCGTGCAGTTCCGGCAACCGCCGGCGGTCGATGCAACGCTGGTAAGTGATATGTCATCCGATATTCTGTCACGCCCGATAGATGTTTCGCGCTTTGGTGCCATATATGCCGGGGCGCAGAAGAACATCGGTCAGGCCGGCATCACGCTGGTGATTGTCAGGCAGGACCTGTTGCAGGATACGCCGGCGATTGTTCCTGATCTGAGCTCGTGGAAGATGCAGTATGAAAAGGGCTCACGCCTGAATACGCCGGCGACGTTTGCCTGGTATATGGCCGGTTTGGTGTTTGACTGGATTGAGGCGCAGGGCGGTGTCGAGCGCATGGCTGAACTAAATCAGCACAAGTCTGACACGCTGTACCGTTACCTCGATCAAAGCGGGTTTTACCTGAATGATATCCCGCAGGAATTTCGTTCGCACATGAATATACCGTTCCAGATCAGCGATGAGTCCCTGCATGGGCGGTTTGTCGCCGAGGCGGAAGCCGCCGGTCTGAGTAGCCTGAAAGGACATCGTTCGGTTGGCGGCATGCGTGCCAGCATTTATAACGCCATGCCCATCGAGGGCATTGAGGCGTTGATCGGGTTCATGGCAGACTTCGAGAGCAGGGCAGGCTAGTGGGTACCGGCAGCAAAAAGACCGGTCAACCCGTTCCACTGGGTGAAGTGCGTGCCCAGATCGATGCGCTGGATGCCAGAATTCAGGGTCTGATCAGCGACCGGGCGCGACTTGCCCTCACAGTACGCGAGTCCAAGGGCAGCCCCGGTCACGCTGTGGACTACTATCGGCCCGAACGTGAAGCAGAAGTGCTCAGGGCCGTGCAGGAGCGCAACAAGGGGCCGATCAGCGATGCGGAAATGCTGCGTTTGTTTCGTGAGATCATGTCGGTCTGCCTCGCCCAGCAGGAGCCTTTAAAAATAGCTTATCTCGGACCGGAAGGCACCTTTACCCAGCAAGCGGTTAACCGGCATTTTGGTCACTCTGTGCAGGCGCTTGGCCTGGCCAGTATCGATGACGTGTTCCAGCAGGTTGAGAGCACTGAGGCCGATTTTGGCGTGGTGCCGGTTGAAAACTCGAACCAGGGAATTGTCAGCCACACGCTTGACCGGTTTGTGGATTCGGATTTGAAGGTTTGTGGTGAAATCCAGATGGCGATACACCACAATCTGCTGACCCAGGCACCCGATCTGGCCGGCATTGAACGGGTTTATTCCCATCAGCAGTCGCTGTCACAGTGCAAGGCCTGGATCCGCCAGCATTTGCCTGGCGCGGAGTGCATTGCTGTCAGCAGTAATGCCGAAGCAGCGAGGCGCGTGCGGCATGCACCGGATGGCGCGGCTATCTCCAGTAAGTCTGCTGCAGATATATACGGTCTGCCGGTGCTGTATGCGCGCATCGAAGATCAACCGGATAATGCGACCCGCTTTCTGGTGATCGGCCGCCAGTTACTGGCACCCTCGGGCGATGACAAGACCTCCTTGTTGCTGGCGGGTGAAGAGGGTCCGGGTGCACTGCATTCTTTTCTCGACCCACTGGCCCGCCATGCATTGAATATGACGCGCATCGAATCGCGCCCGTCGAGTGTGGCAGCCTGGTCCTATGTGTTTTTTATCGATGTCGAGGGACATGCCGAAACCGAGCCGTTGAAATCGGCTTTGCGTGACATGCAAAACGCGACCAGCCTGACCCGGGTGCTGGGCTCCTACCCAAAGGCGATCGTAAGCCGGCCTGCGGCAGCGCAGATGCCGGACTCATGAAGCCCGGCGCATGAGGTCCCGGTGCATAAAGTCCCGGTGCATAAAGTATTACCCGGCCATACCGTGATCCTGACCGTTACACCACTGGATGCTGGCTTGCACGGCGGGTTCAGGCCCCCCGGCGACAAATCCATCAGCCACAGGGCGATGATTTTTGCCAGCCTTGCCGCGGGCTGTTCGCAATTGAGCGGCCTGCTGGAAAGTGAAGATACACTGGCTACCCTGCATGCCTGCGAACAACTGGGCGCGGTGGTCGAGCGCCGTGATGGCAAGCTGTTCATCACCGGCACTGCCGGCAAGTTGCAGCCACCTGCAGGTGCTACCCTCGATATGGGCAATTCAGGCACGGCCATGCGCTTGCTGGCGGGTGTTCTGAGTGGCCAGCCGTTTGACAGTACGCTCAGCGGTGATGCATCGCTAAACAGCCGCCCGATGCGTCGCATCGTTGCGCCTTTGCAGTTGATGGGTGCACGCATTGAGCCGCGCGGGGAGGGTACAGCACCGCTGGTCATTCGGGCCAGCACCGGCCTGACCGGCATCGAATACGCGTCACCGGTTGCCAGTGCCCAGATCAAATCCTGTGTGTTGCTGGCGGGCTTGTATGCAAGCGGTGTCACACGGGTTACTGAACCGTGTTTGAGCCGTGACCACACCGAGCGTATGCTGCCGCTGTTCGGGGTGAAATTACCGGCGGCCTGCAGTGTCACCGGCGGCTCAAAGCTGAAAGCGGCCATATTTGACGTTCCCGGTGATATTTCATCAGCGGTATTCGCCCTGGCTGCTGCAGCCCTGGTGCCCGGCTCGGAAGTGACTTTAAGGCATGTTGGCCTGAACCCGACCCGCAAGGGCTTTCTTGATTGTCTGCAGGAGATGGGCGCAGAGCTTCAGGTGAGCGCTGCACGGGATCAAAGTGCTGAGCCTGTGGGTGATATCCGGCTGCGCTTCAATGGCCGGCTACGTGCCATTGATGTGCCCGCATCAAGGGTGCCCGACATGATTGATGAACTGCCGCTGTTAATGGCGCTGGCCGCCACCGCTGACGGCGTTACCCGGATCCGGGCTGCGGCAGAATTGCGCGTGAAAGAAAGCGACCGGCTGGCCGTGATGGCGGCCGGGCTGAAGACGCTGGGTGTTGAGTTGCAGGAGTGCCCGGATGGTATCGATATCAATGGTGGCCGGGTAGCAGGTGGTCGGGTGGCCAGTGCCGGTGACCATCGTTGCGCGATGTCTTTTGCAGTACTTGGGCTGGTGGCTGGCGACGCCGTGCAGGTCGAATCAGCCGAGTATATTGCGACCTCCTACCCCGGTTTCAGTGAGGATATGAACCGTCTGGGGGCCGATATGCAGGCGGTAGTGCAGGAATGAATAACCGGGCTGATGTGCCGGTGATTGCAATTGACGGGCCAGGAGGCTCGGGTAAGGGTACAATATCCACCCGCCTCGCTGAACACCTGGGCTGGCACTTTCTGGACAGCGGCGCGTTGTACAGGCTGACGGCACTGGCGGTGATGAAGGCGGGACTGCCGCTGGACGATGAAGCTGCCCTGGGGGCGGCAGCAGACGGCTTGAATATCCGTTTCGAAACCGGCAAAGGTGGTGTCAAAGCCTTGCTCGACGGTGAGGATGTCAGCACACGGTTACGGGGTGAAGAGGTGGGTATTATCGCCTCAAAGATCGCCGCGACACCGGCGGTCAGGGCGGCACTGGTCAAGCGCCAGCGACGGTTTCGCAAGCTGCCTGGCCTGGTGGCAGACGGCAGGGATATGGGTACGGTGATATTTCCGGACGCAAATCTTAAGATATATCTGACCGCAAGCGCTGAAATTCGCGCACAGCGGCGGTATAAGCAGTTGAAAGAAAAAGGGGAAAGTGTTAATCTCTCGCGCCTTTTAGGGGAGATCAAAGCCCGTGATTTACGCGACCAGTCGCGTAGTATTGCGCCGCTTAAACCGGCTGACGACGCGGTGATGATTGATTCGACCCTTTTGAGTATTGAAGAAGTGCTTAAGCAAGTTATTAATATGGTTTAAGTATAGGTGTTAAGTATTTGAATATTAGATAGTAGTATGGTGCTACTCAATGTTGAGTAGTGAAATTAAACCGGCACAATCACGTGCCCCACAACCTGGTGGACATAGCCGATATCGCAGTTATGTCTGTTGAGATTAAACCAATGACTGAAAGTTTCGCTGAACTATTTGAACAAAGCCTCGCCTCACAAAGCCTGAAGCCAGGCACTATCATTACCGGTACGATAGTTGAAATCAGGGACGACTCCGTTGTCGTCAACGCCGGACTCAAATCCGAGGGCATCGTGCCCATTTACCAGTTCCGTTCTCTGGACGGGGAGCTGGAAGTAGCAGTCGGAGATAGCGTACAAGTTTCTCTGGAGGCCGTCGAAGACGGTTACGGCGAAACCCGCCTGTCCCGGGAAAAAGCCAAACGCGCAATGGTCTGGGACAAGCTGGAAAGCGCGTTCGAAGACGAAGATATTGTGCAGG
>JAJRUM010000016.1 GCA_024277815.1 Gammaproteobacteria bacterium | reverse complement strand
GATGGCATCAGCTTGCTGGTGTCGCAGACGGCAGTGATCAGGGAAGAGCAGGGCATTGCCGCCGCTACCCGCTACCTGGCTGAGGCGCTGACCCGGCGACCATCGGTCAAGGGTCTCGACTACCTGATTGAACTCAAACTTGAGGGTGGGCCTGATACAGAATCCGGTGACGAGATATTGCGTGCGGTGGCACGCAAGCTGCTGGCCCGGCAGCCGTCTTACCGCTGCACACATTGTGGCTACGCCGGCCACAGCCACCACTGGCAATGCCCCAGTTGTAAAAACTGGAGCACCACGCGGATCATCCGCGGCGTTCTGGGGGAGTAAGGTGACAGTCCCCGGCATGCTGCTGGTCGGTCTGCTCGCCGTAATTTTGAGTTTCCTGGGTTGTCATGCTGCGCTGCGTCTGGCAACGCGTGCGGGTATGGTGGTGCAACCCGGCGAGCGCCAGAGTCACCGGGTTGCCACTCCGACGGGCGGCGGGCTGGGCCTGCTATTCAGCCTGCTTGCAACGACCGCTATGCTGCAGTTTTTTGTGTCACTGCCCGCGTTCTGGTGGTTTGGCATGGTGCCCGGGGTGATCGCACTGGCCATATCCGGTTGGCTGGATGACCGGCGGCCTGTTTCTTCCCTGCTGCGTTTGCTCGTTCAGCTGGTTGTCAGCCTGTGGCTGGTAGGCTTCTTCTGCTATCAAAGCTCAGTCAATCATTTTGCCCTGTGCGCAGGCATTGTGGTGGCAATGATCTGGCTGATGAATCTGTACAACTTCATGGATGGAAGTGACGGTATGGCAGGATTTCAGGGTGTTTTTGCCGGTCTGGCAATGGCGGCGCTGCTGCTGGCTGCCGGAGACCGGGCCATGGCCCTGTTGGCGCTGGTCGTGGCCGCAGCCTGTGCAGGTTTTTTACCCCTGAATTTTCCCCGTGCACGCATCTTCATGGGTGATGTTGCCAGCGTCCCGCTGGGCTTTATATTTGGCGCCATGAGTGTCTACGGCTGGTTTACCGGTGCCATCAGTCCGGCCCTGTCAATCCTGATCATGTCAGTGTTTTTTGTTGATGCGACGCTGACATTGATTGCGAGGGTATTTGTAGGTGAGCGATGGTATACTGCGCACAACCAGCACGTTTATCAACGACTGATCGCCGAGGGGGGGTCACACAGTCGTGTTTTGTTTCTTTATCAAAGCATAAACGTAGTTTTGGTTCTGCCAGCCATAGTGCTGGCAGCAATGTATACGCAATATGCCATGGTTACAGCAGGGATTACGCTGTTATTGCTCGGAGCTTGTTGGTACACCGCAAACCGACTACTTGGTATACGTGCTACAAGGCGATTTGAATGAAACGGATTATCGATATCGTACGTCATCCAAGAGCAGCAGTGGTCGTGCATGACCTTGGCATGGTCTTGCTCGCCTGGTATGCAGCGGGCTGGCTGACTGAACGCTCAGCGGTCGCGGCAACTGGTGACCACAGTTCAATGCTGGCAGGTTACCTGCTGGTTCTGGTTTTACAAGGTGGCGTGCTGTGGGCGACCGGGCTCTACAAGGGGCTGTGGCGATTCGCCAGTTTTCAGGATTTATGGAATATCGCCCGCGCCAGTGTATTTGGCACGGTGGCGATTATGGCCGCTATGGCCCTGGCCAGAGGGGTCATGGTCAGCCAGTGGGTTCCGACGGTATTGCTTTACCCGACCTTGCTGTTTGTATTGCTGGGACTGCCCAGAATGTGTTTCCGTTTCTGGAAAGATTCCGGCATGCAGGTGCCGGCGTCTGAGAAAGGCCTGAAGCGTGTCTTGATCCTCGGTGCAGGCCGTTCCGGTGCGATGCTGGAGCGGGAATTGCGCCACCGTGGCAGTTTTATCGTGGTGGGCTTTCTGGATGATGACCGACGCCTGCGGGGTGCGCAGGTACATGGCGTGCCGGTGCTGGCACCAATCAACCAATTATCGAGAATAGGCGCAGAGTATCAGGCTGATCTGGTGATTATTGCGATGCCTTCAGCCACCAACCAGCAGATGCAGCATATTGTCGAGGTTTGCGAACTCAGTGAAATTGAGTTCCGTACTTTGCCGACCCTCCAGGATCTTGGCTCCAAGGCGACTAAAATCAGTGACCTGAAACGGGTTGTAATTGATGATCTTCTGGGTCGTGACCCGGTTTCACTGGAATGGGAATCCATTCGTGAAGGCCTGGTTGGCAAGCGGGTGATGATTACCGGCGGCGGTGGTTCAATCGGTTCTGAGTTATGCCGTCAGATCGCCCGTCTGAATCCGGTTGAATTGATTATCATTGATCACAGTGAGTATTCGCTGTATCGCATTGATCACCAGTTGCGCAGCGAATTTCATGACCTGGTGTTCTATTCGGTACTCGGTGATATCTGTGATCCTGCTACCGTGGAAAAAGTGGTGGGTGAGTACCAACCGGATATGATTTTCCACGCGGCTGCATATAAGCATTTACCCATTTTACAGACCCAGATCCGCGAAGCCTTCCGCAATAATGTGCTGGGCACCATGCGCCTGGCAGAGGCTGCGGAACGGCATGGTGTCGGCACCTTTGTGCTGATTTCCACCGACAAGGCCGTCAATCCGGCCAATATCATGGGTGCGACCAAGCGGGTTGCCGAGATGTATTGCCAGAACATGAATGCCCGTTCGCGGACCCGCTTTATCACCGTTCGTTTTGGTAACGTGCTGAACTCGAATGGCAGCGTCGTGCCGCTGTTCCAGGAGCAGATTGCCAAGGGTGGCCCGGTCACGGTTACCCATCCGGAGATCTCCCGTTATTTCATGACAATTTCCGAGGCCAGCCAGTTGATTATGCAGGCGGCGGTACTTGGCAGTGGTGGTGAAATCTTCGTTCTGGATATGGGTGAGCCGGTTAATATCACCTACCTGGCAGAGCATCTGATCCGCCTGGCTGGCAAAGAGCCCGGCCGTGACATCGAGATTATCTACACGGGTCTGCGACCGGGTGAAAAACTGTTTGAAGAATTGTTCCATGAGCTGGAGCCTTACGAGCATACTGCGCATGAAAAGATTTTCCTGGCGCATCCGCGTGAAGCGAACTGGGATGAACTGCGTTCCGAGTTACGCAGCTCAGAGCTGGCAGTCAGGCGTTATGACACCAAGAGCCTGCAGCACGCCCTGGTACGCCTGGTGCCGGAGCTGGCCAAGTCGAGTTTCAACACAGAGCCCGCCAAAGTGGTTCCAATCTACCGCAGCAGCTAGGGCGTAGCCATGAAGCGGTTGCAAGCCATCAGGAAAGCCGTATTTCCCGTTGCCGGACTCGGAACCCGTTTCCTGCCGGCCACCAAGTCCATCCCCAAGGAAATGCTGCCGATCGTCGACAAGCCCCTGATCCAGTACGCGGTGGATGAAGCTGTTGAGGCTGGTATCGATACACTGATTTTTGTTACCAACCGCAAGAAGCGAGCGATACTGGACTATTTTGCCGCAGACGGGGATCTGCAGACCCACTTGCAGGCGCAGGGCCAGCATGCGCTTTTTACGCGTATCGCCGACATCATTCCAGCCGACATCAAGGTTGAATACGTGATTCAGGAGCAGGCACTGGGGCTGGGCCATGCGGTGTGGTGCGCGCGGGAACTGGTCGGTGACGAGCCCTTTGCCGTGTTGCTGGCGGATGACCTGATCCGGTCACCGGCGGAAGGTTGTTTGCAGCAAATGGTAGAGGCCTGGCATGCCACCGGAGCCGGCAGTATTGGTGTCGAGGAAATTCCGCCCGCCATGACCGGTCGTTATGGCATTGTATCGTTGCGCAGCGACAGTGATGGGCGGGACTATATTCGCGGGATTGTAGAGAAACCGGCACCGGCAGACGCGCCGTCTAACCTTGGGGTGGTCGGGCGTTATATCTTACCGGCAGAAATTTTTTCGCTGCTGGCATCGGTGCAGGCCGGCGTCGGCGGTGAAATACAGCTCACCGATGCGATTGCCGCGCTGCTGGGTAATCAGCCTTTACTGGCACACGCCTTTGCAGGTGTACGTTACGATTGCGGCAGTCGCCAGGGCTTCATCCAGGCGACGGTGGATTATGCCCTTGAGCATGAAGAGCTGCGCGACGGACTGTTGCAACACTTTGCCAAACTCACCCACAACCATGATCGTGCGCCCGGCGACTGACTGGCCTCAAGGTGAGGTGGTCAAGTTCCGGCACCGCTCGACGGTGCTGGCGGGCAACTGCTGGGGTGACCCGGCAGAGCGTGACCTTAATGTTTATCTGCCTGCCGGTTATTCGGAATCAGGTGTTCCGTACGTCTGTCTGTGGGATCTGGCCGCATTTACCAATGCAGGCCCGGGCCATCTCAACTGGAAAAACCACGGTGAGAATCTACCGCAGCGGCTGGACCGCCTGATTGGCAACGGTGATATGCCAGCGGTGGTGGTGGCCATGCCGGACTGCTACACATCGCTGGGCGGCAATCAGTATGTCAACTCGCCGGCAGTGGGGCATTATGCCGATTACCTGGTCGAGGAGTTGGTTCCTTTCCTGTCCGGCAAAGTCAATGTCATTGATGAGCGGCGCGGGCGGGGAGTTTTCGGCAAGTCATCAGGCGGTTATGGCGCGCTGGTGCATGCGATGTATTTTCCCGGCACCTGGGGTGGGGTGGCCGCCCATGCTCCCGATATCGGCTTTGAGTGGGTTTACCGGCCCGGTTTCCCCCGTACTGCAGCCACGCTGGCTGCATTGGGTGGCGACAGCATGCGTTTTATCAGGAACTTCTGGGCAAAGAAGCAGCCCGGATCGCCTGACTATGCGACCCTGATGACGCTGGCCATGGCAGCCAGTTATGATCCGCCCGGGGATATTGGCAGTGCTGATGCCCCCATAGCTGTGCAATTGCCGTTTGATCTGCATACGCTGGAACTGGACGAGGCCCGCTGGCAGCAGTGGTTGCGTCATGACCCGTTGAATTTGCTGGAGACACATGCTGAGCAACTGGCGAGTCTGGAGATCTTGTACATTGATGTTGGCAGCCGGGACCAATACAACATCCAGTACGGAACCCGGACATTCATCCGGCGCCTTGAAAAACTGGCCGTCAGGCACCATTACGAAGAATTCGATGGCACGCACTCAGGAATGGACTGGCGGCTGGATATATCGCTGCCAATACTTGCCAGAGCCCTGACTGAGGCGGTAGATAAACAATGACTGGACAACAAATGATTGAAATTACAGAAAGCGCGCAGGAATACTTCGCAAACCTGATTGCGCAACAGGAAATGGATGACATCGGATTGCATCTGGCGGTGCTCAACCCGGGGACACCCCACGCGGCCTGCGACCTGCAGTTCCACGTGCCGGGTCAGTCCGCCGGTAATGGTTCCGGGGAGTCAGAGCAGACCTTTACTTACGGCAGTTTCAAACTGTATGTACCGCAAAGCAGCGAACGCTGGCTTAAAGAAGCAAAAATTGATTTCGAGAAGAGCGATGCGGGCGGTGAACTGACCATCAAGGCACCTGGCATCAAGGGCAGCAAGCCGGCAGACGATGCGAGCCTGGAGGACAAGATCCAGTGGGTGCTGGTCACCGAGATCAACCCGGGACTGGCGTCGCACGGCGGTATGGTGGAGCTCGAACAGATTACGCCGGAAATGGATGTGATCCTGCGCTTTGGTGGTGGTTGCCACGGTTGTGGCATGGCCAATGTCACCCTGAAGGAAGGTATCGAGAAAACCCTCAAGCAACATTTCCCGGAGATTAAAGCGGTGGTTGACGCAACCGATCACGCCACCGGTGATAACCCTTACTATAAGTAGCGTTAAATAACCCGCTCCGACGTAAAAAGGCCTGCTGTTTCCAGCAGGCCTTTTTCTATTTAGCAAAGTTTTTTGCTTACTTGTCTTTGATCTCGGTCAGCCCCTGCTGGCTGGCATACCAGGCAGTGATATCTTCAATATCGGCATCGCTGAGGGCGGCGGCAAAGCCACTCATGATCGGGTTCTGCCGGCTGCCGTCACGAAAATCGTGCAGTGCCTTGCTGAGGTAGTTCTGCTGCTGGCCACCCAGATTGGGATAGATCGGCATCACGCTCTTGCCGGTCGGGCCGTGGCAGGCATGGCAGGTAACAGATTTGCTTTGGCCGGCTGCTGCGTTGGCGGCAGACCTGTTAACCGCATCACTGGTTTGTCCGGCAAGGTAGACCGTGATGTCATCAATATCCTGGTCCGAAAGGGCTTCGGCCTGCAGGTTCATATTGCTGTGGGTGCGCTCACCTGACCTGAAGGCTTTCAGTGCAATCGCCAGGTATTCCTGGTTCTGGCCGCCGATGCGGGGTACATGGTAGGTCGGGTAGACATTGTTGTAGCCGATGATTCCGTGACAACCGCTGCAGGTATAGGCCTTGATTTTGCCCGCCTGGTAGTCGCCGGCAGCCAACGCGCTGGTGGATGCCATACAGAGCAATAATATCATTAGAGTTTTTTTAATATGCATACGCGTGCTCACATCCGCCGATTATTAGGAACGGGCGATTATAACCGTACAGCGCAAGCAAACCAATGCTCTGTGCGATTTTGTAGGCTGCAGCGTGGCTTAGCCCTGCAGTCCAGCCATTAGCCGCTGTACCCGAACTCGACTTTTGAATTGGACTTTGTAATAGTGCTGTTTCCTATCTTTCGCCGGTATCCAGGAGCGCAGATTTTGGTAAACAGAATCCTCATTACCTGCTTGTGTTGTTTCATGATCAGCTCATGCGATGAACAAGACTCATCAGAACCCATTGCTGACAGCAGGCTGGAAAACGTAACAGATACGGCGCCAACGGAAGCCGGTCAGAGTAATGACCGGCTGGATAAGCTTGGTTTTGAGATCACCGCACAGCAGCGGTCGGGGGATCTCGACAGTATGGAGAAGGCTCGTGTTATCCGTGTGCTGACCGTCTATGGTGCAGGGCGTTACTACCTTGACGGGCCACAGGAAAAGGGTATGACGTATGACCTGTTCAAGATGTTTGAGAAGTTCATCAATCAGCAGATGGGCAAGAATCATCTGAAACTACACGTGGTCTTTATTCCAGTGTCACGCGATCAACTGATTCCTGCTCTGCTGGAAGGTCGCGGGGATGTTATCGCGGCGGGCTTGACGATTACGCCTGAACGGGATCAATGGGTTGATTTTTCTGAACCGGTAAGCCGGGGGATCGCAGAGATACTGGTGACAGGACCGACTGCGCCACTTGTCAGCCAGACAGACGACCTGGCTGGCCATGCCTTGTATGTACGTGCTTCAAGCAGTTATCGTTCAAGCATTGATGTACTGAACAATCAGTTCAGGCAACAGGGCAGGCCGGTGATCAGGGTGGAGGATGCCAGCGAATCGCTGGAGGACGAGGATCTGCTGGAGATGGTCAATGCCGGATTACTCAAATGGGCAGTTGTCGATGACTACAAGGCCAACAAATGGGCCGAAGTTTTTACCCATATCGTGGTGCGGGACGATATCGTCTTCCGGCAAGGTGGGCGTATCGGTTTTGCCGTCAGGAAAGGTAATCCAAAGCTTAAAGCGGCGCTGAACGAATTTCTCAAAACGCACCGCCAGGGTACCCTGATGGGCAATGTTCTGTTCAATCGCAATATCCGTGACTTCAATTGGGCAAAGAACGCGCTGGCAGTCGGTGATTTTCAGCGTTTTGAAAAACTGATTGGTATTTTTGAGACCTATGGTAAGCAATATGGCCTGGACTACCTGATGGTGGCGGCACAGGGCTACCAGGAATCCCGGCTTGATCAGAACGCCAGAAGCTCCGCCGGTGCCATTGGCATCATGCAGTTGTTGCCCAGCACGGCCAGCGATGCAAATGTTGGTATTCCTGATATCACGACAGCGGAGGCCAATATTCATGCCGGCATCAAGTATCTTAAATTTATCCGTGAGCGATACTTTTCCGACCCGGAGGTTGATCAGTTTAACCGCACATTGTTTGCCTTGGCGGCATACAATGCCGGCCCTGCCCGTGTTAGAAGGTTGCGCAGCAAGGCGGCAGCAGCAGGTTACGACCCGAACGTATGGTTTGATAACGTCGAGGTTTTTGCAGCCAGAGAAATCGGCCGGGAGACGGTTGAGTACGTTGCCAATATCCTCAAGTATTACATCGCTTACAGTCTTATCCTGCAGCAACAGGCGCGGCGCAACGAGGCACGTAACAGCAGTGGTATAGGCTAGCAAAAATCCCGCGAGCGGGTCTGCAGGCCTTGTAGCAGGTGGTCAAAATTGTGCACTTGGCGGGCAATCAGGTGGTAGACCTCACCATCACTTTCCAGTACACCGTCCACGGCGATCAGCGAGGCGTTGAGAATGATGCTGCGCTGGCGTTCCCACAGGCGTTGCCAGACCACCACATTGGCATACCCGGTTTCGTCCTCAAGCGTCAGGAAAATGGTGCCGTTGGCGGTCATCGGTCGTTGCCGCATGGTAACCAGTCCACAGGCCCTTGCCCGGGTGCCGTGCTTTAGTTGTAATAATTGTTGTGCGCTGATGGCCCGCCGTTGCCGCAGGGCAGTGCGTATCAATGCGATGGGGTGACGACCCAGCGTCAGTCCGGTGGCCGCGTAGGCTGCCAGCAGGTTATCGGCCTCTGAGGCGGGGCGAATAGCCGTTGCCAGCAGGTTATCGGCCTCTGAGGCGGGGCGAATAGCCGTTGTGTCATCTTTGCGTACCAGTCCCTGGAGTAAATCTGCCGGTTGTTTTTCAATTGCTGCTGCCTGCCAGCGCGCCCGGTGGCGGTGGCCCGCGACTCCCCGCAATGCCGCGGCCTCTGCCAGTGCTGCGAGTTCACGCCGGTTCAGTTGCGCACGGTTGTAAATATCCTGCAGGTCAGTGAAGGGTTTGCTGTCACGGGCAGCGGTGATACGCCCGGCTGCCTGCTGCCCCAGTCCCTTGACCAGGCGCAGGCCCAGGCGTAACTGTGGGACTGCTTTGTTGCTGCGTTTCAGCGCACAGTCCCAGTCGCTGTAACGGATGTCTGCCGGTAATACGGTGACGCCGTGGCGGCGGGCATCCTGCAGTAACTGTGAGGGTTGGTAAAAGCCCATGGGCTGGGCGTTCAGCAGTGCGCAGGCAAAAGCGGCTGGATGATGGCATTTCAGCCAGGCGGATACATAGACCAGCAGGGCAAAGCTGGCGGCATGTGATTCGGGGAAGCCGTATTCACCAAAGCCCTTGATCTGGGCGAATATCTGTTCGGCGAAGTCCAGCTTGTAGCCACGCTCCAGCATGCCGTTGACCAGGCGCTGGTGCACATGTTCCAGGCCACCACGCCGGGCCCAGGCAGCCATGGAACGGCGCAATGCATCGGCCTCTGAACCACTAAAGCCGGCAGCCACCATGGCTATTTGCATCACCTGCTCCTGGAAGATGGGTACACCGAGGGTGCGTTGCAGGACTTTTCGCAGGCCTTCTGACGGGTAATTTACCGCTTCCAGTCCGCGACGGCGCTGCAGGTAGGGGTGCACCATGTTGCCCTGTATCGGGCCGGGCCGGACAATGGCCACTTCGATAACCAGATCATAAAAACAGGCGGGCCTGAGTCGTGGCAGCATGGCCATCTGTGCACGGGATTCGATCTGGAACACGCCGATGGTGTCGGCCTTCTGGATCATGCGGTAGGTTTCAGGGTCTTCTGCCGGCACCCCGGCCAAGCCCATATTCGTGCCGTGAAAATCATTGACCAGGTCCAGGCAGCGGCGAATGGCACTCAACATACCCAGTGCCAGGCAGTCCACTTTCAGCAAGCCCAGAGCCTCGAGATCATCCTTGTCCCACTGGATGATGGTGCGCCCTGCCATGGCAGCGTTTTCTACCGGTACCAGCGAAGCCAGGGTGTTTTCTGAAATCACAAAGCCACCGACATGCTGGGACAGGTGGCGGGGGAAACCAACCAGCTCCCGTACCAGGTGCAGCCAGTGCCGGACTTTGAGGTCTGTTACGGCAATGGATTCAGGCCCGTCTCCCGAGCGGTTCCCGGTCTCACCTCCATTTTGTTCGGCCAGTCGGCGAGCCAACTGCTCCGGTTCATCCCACCACGACAGGTTATGTGCCAGCAGGTCGATTTCGCCCTGGCTGATGCCCAGTGCCTTACCGACATCGCGGACGGCGCTGCGTAGCCGGTAACAGATGACGGTGGCTGCCAACGCAGCCCGTTCACGGCCATACTTTCGGTAAATGTACTGGATGACTTCTTCACGGCGCTGATGTTCAAAATCAACATCAATATCCGGTGGTTCATTGCGTTCACGGGAGATGAAACGCTCAAACAACATGTTCTGTCGCGCCGGATCGACTTCGGTAATGCCCAGGCAGTAGCAGACTGCAGAATTGGCAGCCGAACCGCGTCCCTGGCAAAGGATGCTGTGGTTGCGTGCAAACCGGACGATGTCGTGTACGGTCAGGAAGTAGGATTCGTAATGAAGGTCTGAAATCAATACCAGTTCACGCTCGATCTGGCAGCGCAACTTTTTGCTGATGCCGGCTGGCCAGCGCTGCTGAATTCCCGCTTCGGTCAGGTGCCTTAAATGTACAGCGCTGCTGACACCCTGTGGTACAACTTCATGTGGGTACTGATAATGCAACTGGTCCAGCCTGAAACTGCAGCGTTGGGCGATATGTACGGATTCATCCAGCAGTTGTTGCCGGAACAACATCGCCAGTTGCCGGGTGCTGCGCAGGTGTCGTTCGCCGCTGGGCAGGGCACGGTAGCCCAGTTCCGCCAGGGTGCAGCCGTGGCGGATGGCGGCCAGTACGTCGTGTAGCATGCGGCGCGGACGGCTATGCATTTGCACATCCCCACAGGCAGTTACCGGCAGGCCGCTGGCTTTTGCAGTATTGAGCAGCGTGGCCAGCCGCTTGTTATCATCGGCTCCCAGGCTGAGGCTCGCTGCCAGCCAGCTGCGTTGTGGGAAATGTGACGCCAGCCAGTGGGCAGTCAATACATCGGTTTCGTCAGCTGGCAACCACAAAGCCAGGCAGTGATCGAGGTGCTGTTCAAAATCACTGTCTGCCAACTGGTATTTGCCCTTGGGGGCATTGTGCCGCCCACGGGTAATCAGCGTACACAGTTGCGCATAAGCAGTTTTATCAGCAGCCAGCAGTACCAGCCGGGAGTTGTTTTCCAGCCTGAACAGGCTGCCGGCGATCAGTTCTACCGCCTGCCCGCGATGCCGGCAACGGCGACTCTCCTCAAAGGCACGCACAATACCGGCCAGCGAACACTCATCGGTCAGTGCAATGGCGGAATAGCCCAGTTCTGCAGCGCGTACAACCAGTTCCTGCGGGTGTGAGGCACCGCTCAGGAAGGTGAAGTTACTGGTACAGACCAGTTCTGCATAAGTGCTGGCAGTAGGGTGTATATTCATACTGTATATATATACAGCAATCGATTCAAATACAAGCCTGCAATTGTTGTGCTGTTAATATCCGGACGGTTAGCTCTTGCCTTTTGTGCAGGTAATACAGTACTTTCAGAACAGGTATCTGCTCAGGCAGTGTAATTGACAGTAAAGTAATTGCCAGGAGGGCCCTGCAATGGGTGCGTTGGAAGAGAATATCAGTATTTTACGGGAACACTATCCGCCGCTGGCGGGGATACCCGAAGCACAGTTGTTACGCCTGATTCGCACCTATGAGCTGGATCCTGGTGACAGCATCAGCTTCAGCAGTGAGCAGGAAGAGTGCGTCTTCGTACTTTCCGGTGAGGTGGAACAGGATGGCGGTGACGGGGAAACGCTGCTGGGTCCGCACAGCACTAAAACCCGACCGCTCTGCCTGGCCGGTGGACGTGTCACCTTTTCAGCTACCCAGCCTGCTGTGCTGGCACGTATTAATCCGGCCCGTCTTGACTTTTTGCTGAGCTGGGAGAGCCTGCGTACCGGTGCCGGTGCTGATGATCCTTTCCGCCAATGGTTAAGCGGCCTGCGCAATCCGCTGATCTTCGGCCAGTTGCCGCTGGAAAATGCGCACGAGGTTTTTCGCCGTCTGCAACCACTCAAAGCCGAAGCCGGTGAAGTGATTTTCGATATGGGCGAGGATGCGAAGTGCTTTTACTTTATCGAGCAAGGCCAGGCAGAACTGTGGCGGCCGGGTTTGTATGACGATGAATTGCAACTGACCAAGGTGCTGACAGCAGGGGATTATTTTGGTGAGGAGGCGCTGGTCGTGGGTGGGCAGCGTAATGCCAGGATAAGAATGGTCGATGCGTCGCGCCTGCTGGTGCTGGACAAGCGGGATTTTGACGAACTCATCAATGCGCCGATGATCGAGCGGGTGTCCCACAAAGTGGCCAATGTCATGCTGGAAGAGGGTGCACAACTGCTGGATGTGCGCTACGAGGATGAGTATGAACTGGAGTACATCCCGGGTTGCACCCTGATTCCGCTGCTGGAACTGCGTGAACGGGTCAGTGAGTTGCAAGACGGTTCAGATTACGTCGTCTATTGCCATTCCGGCAAGCGCAGTGACGTTGCGGCCATGATTCTGCGCCAGCACAAGTTACATGCGGTCAGCCTGATCGGTGGTATCCGTGACTGGCCTTATGAGGTTGAATATCCGGACTGAACTGTCCGCACATTTGCAACGGCTCAGAGTTGGCTCAATACCGATTCGGCAGAGCTGACCCTGAATTCACCGGGTGCTTCAATCAGCACATGGGTGACGACACCATCGTCAGCGACCAGTGCAAAGCGCTGAGATCGTTTACCCATGCCAAAGGCAGAGGCATCCATTTCCAGCCCCAGGGCGTCAGCGAATTCGGCGTTGCCGTCAGCCAGCATATCGATACCCCCGGCATTGGAGCTTTCTCCCCAGGCATGCATGACAAAAACATCATTTACTGCCATGCAGGCAATGGCATCTACGCCCTTGCCGGCAAAATCAGCGGCATGTTCGACAAATCCGGGCAGGTGATGAGCAGAGCAGGTTGGCGTAAATGCACCCGGGACTGAGAACAAAACAACTTTGCGGCCGGCAAAATAGTCACTGCTTGAAACGGGTTGCGTACCCTGTTCCGACATCCGGGTTAATACACAATCAGGAATACGATCTCCAACATTGATACTCATGCTCAATCCTCAAATCAAAATATAAAGTGGGTTTTCAGGCGACGACTGCGTCTGTTATAGCGCTTAATAGTACATCTGGATTAACGGGTTTAGTAACGAAGCCAATGGCACCCTGACGCATGCCCCAGATACGGTCGGCTTCACCATCTTTGGTGCTGACAAAAATAACCGGGATACGCTGTGTGGCCTGGTCGCGGGACAATTTGCGGGTAACCTGGAAACCGCTCATGCCGGGCATGATGATGTCCATCAGAATAACGTCGGGTTGTTCCTGGCGGGCGATTTCGATCGCCTGACTACCATTTTCGGCAATCAGGGTTTCATGACCCCATTCCTCGACCAGTTTTTTCAATGTGAAAATCTGGGTAGGCGAGTCATCAACTATTAACACTCTTGCCATTAATATACGTCCGCTTGTACCACAGTGTCCCCCGTTGACCAATTATGCACCAATTTTGCCTGAAAATGCGGAAAACCAGAAATTAATATTATGCAAGATTGACCACGATTCGACCCAGTGACTCCCCGGCGATCAGCGAATCAAATGCATCAGGCAACTCATCGAGGTCAACTTCAGTCCTGATAATCGCTTCCAGGTGGCGTGGTCGCCACTCATTTGCTATGCGGTCCCAAAGGATTTTCCTTATGTCATAAGGTGTATTGTTAGAGCTGATCCCGATCAGACTGACCCCCCTCAGGATCATCGGTAAATTGGTGGCATGCAGGCCGATACCGCCCGCCATGCCACAGACGGCGATATTGCCCCACAGGTCAATGACGCGGCTGATCCCGGCCAGCATGTCACCACCGACGTTGTCGATACAGCCGGCCCAGCGCACCGATTCCATGGGCTTTTGTCCCCAGTGCAGGTCGTGACGGGAAATGCATTGTCGTGCGCCCAGTTCTTCGAGGTAATCAAACTGTGTCACCTTACCGGTGATGGCATGTACCTCGTAACCCACGCGGGTCAGAATATCGATGGCAAAACTGCCGACTCCGCCAGTGGCGCCAGTGATCACGATGGGGCCGGCCTCTGGTGTCTGGCCCAGGGCTTCCATGCGGTACAGTGATATCGCGGCGGTAAAACCTGCCGTGCCGATACCCATGGCTTCGCGGGTCGTCAGGCCGGAGGGCAGGGGAATGACACTGCTGCTGTCGAGACGCAGATACTGGCTGTAACCGCCATCCCGGGTTTCCGACTGGCTGCAACCGGTTACCAGGACCTTGTCTCCCGGTGAGAAACGCTCACATTCAGATGTGATGACCTCGCCGGCCACATCAATGCCGCCGATCAGCGGGTATGACTTCAGAATCTGACCTTTGCCAGTGGCTGCCAGTGCGTCCTTGTAGTTAATGCCGGACCATTCGCAGCGGATCGTAACATCACCCATGCTGACATCATCCAGGCTGATATCCTCAATGTAAGCACGGTAGCCTTCGGCATCGTTGTATATGCGAAAGGCTTTGAAGCTGTCTGGAATGCCTGTCATCTCGTTCTCCGTTTATCAGTTACCTCTGTGGATCGCACGTTTATCAACGTGCAGCGCTGCCTCGTGAACGGCCTCCGACAGTGTCGGATGGGCGTGGACAATGCGCGCCAGGTCTTCTGCCGCACCCTGGAACTCCATCGTCACCACGCATTCTGCAATCAGTTCGGAGGCGCCGGGACCAATGATATGCACGCCAAGAATTTCGTCGCTGTCCTCATCGGCGAGCATTTTGACCAGGCCCGGTGCATTGCCTATGGCCAGGCCGCGACCAGTGGCCGCAAACGGGAATGAGCCTGACCGGTAGGCCACGCCTTCTTCTTTCAGTTGCTGCTCGGTCTTGCCCACCCAGGCAATTTCCGGATCAGTGTAGATGACCCAGGGGATGGTATCAAAATGGATATGTGCGGCTTTACCGGCAATCATTTCAGCCACTGCGATACCCTCTTCAGAGGCTTTGTGGGCGAGCATCGGGCCGCGCACGCAATCGCCAATCGCCCACACTCCGGCAACGGTGGTCTGCGACTTTTCATTCACCTCGATCTGGCCGTGCTGGTTCAGATCCACAGCGCTGTCTTCGGCCAGCAGGCCTTCGGTATAGGGTTTACGCCCTACGGCGACCAGTAACCGGTCAAAGTGAACCTCGCTTGTGCCACTTTTATCTTCCAGTAGCACTTTTATTTCACCGCCCACCACGCTGGCTGATTTGACCAGTGTACCCAAACGGATATCCAGGCCCTGCTTTTTGAACAGGCGCGCAGCCTGTTTGGAGATATCCTTATCGGCTGCAGCGAGGAGTGTTGGCAATGCTTCAAGCAGGGTGACCTCAGCACCCAGCCGTTGCCAGACCGAGCCAAGCTCAAGGCCGATGACGCCGGCACCAATGACGCCCAGGCGCTTCGGCACTTCGGTCAGGTCCAGCGCACCGGCATTGTCGATGATGTATTCATCATCGTAGCTGACGTTGGGTATGGCAACCGGCACAGAACCGGCCGCCAGGATGATGTTATCTGCGGTCAGTAGTCGGGTCTCTTCGGATGCATGTGGCGTGAACTCAACCCGGCGGTCGGCCAGCAGACGGCCACGGCCATGCAACTGCTTGACCTTGTTAGCCCTGAACAGCTGGGCAACGCCACCGGTAAGCTGGCTGACCACGCCGTCCTTGCGCGCGATCATGGTTTTGACATCCATGCTGGCATCGCTGACGCTGATGCCGTGTGCGGCGTAGTCGTGTTGCAAATGGTGGTAGTGCTTGGAACTGTCCAGCAACGCCTTGGAGGGGATGCACCCGACGTTAAGGCAGGTGCCCCCCAGTGCGGATTTGCCGTCCTTGCCGGTATTCATGTCGATACAGGCAGTGTTGAGGCCCAGTTGCGCAGCCCGGATCGCGGCTACATAACCGCCGGGCCCACCGCCGATTACGATCACATCAAATTTATCTGTCATGTTGGTTTCCTGTTACAGGCCCAGCAGTAAGCGGGCCGGGTCTTCCAGTGTTTCTTTGACGGCGACGAGGAATAGCACCGCGTCCTTGCCATCGATGATCCGGTGGTCATAACTGAGGGCGATATACATCATCGGCCGGGCGACGATTTCACCCTCCACAACGACCGGGCGTTGCTTGATATTGTGCATACCGAGGATCGCGCTCTGCGGTGGATTGAGCAGGGGAGTAGACAGCAGGGAGCCGAATGTTCCGCCGTTGGTGATGGTGAAAGTGCCACCCTGCAGATCCTCCAGCGTAATGCTGCCATCGCGGGCTTTGCCGGCAAATTCGCGGATGTTGCGCTCCGCGTCAGCCAGTGAGAGGTGTTCGGCGTTTCTGAGGACCGGCACCATCAGGCCGCGTTCTGTCGACACCGCAATACCAACATCCTGGTAACCATGATAAACAATCTCGTTACCTTCCAGTGATGCGTTGACGATGGGGTATTTGCGCAATGCATCGCACACGGCTTTCACGAAAAAGGACATCAATCCAAGTTTGACACCATGCTCCTGCTGGAAGGCCTCCTGGTAATTTTTACGTAGCTCCATCACAGCCTGCAGGTCCACTTCGTTAAATGAGGTCAGTATGGCCGCCGTGTTCTGTGCCTCTTTCATACGCTCGGCCACGCGCGAACGCAAACGGGTCATCTTGACGCGCTCTTCAGGACGGGGCCCTGTCGGTGGGTTTTGGCGCACGTAATCGATCACATCGCCTTTGGTGATGCGTCCACCGCGGCCGGTTCCGGCCAGTTGGCTGACATCGGCCTGCTCTTCTTCGGCCACCCGCCGTGCAGCGGGGCTGAGGATGGCGGATGAAGTAGTGGGTGTTGCTTCCGCCCCGGCGGGGGCCGCTACGGTTTCGGCAGGCTCGGCAGTCGCTGGCGGGGCAGCCTCAACCGGACCCTCTTCAATGATGCCGAGCAACTCACCGCTGGTAACGGTATCCCCGGTGTCGTGGATAATTTCCCTGATCACGCCATCAACGGGCGAGGGTACTTCCAGCACCACTTTATCGGTTTCCAGGTCCACCAGATTCTCATCACGATGAATGCTGTCGCCGGGTTGTTTGTGCCATTCCGCAATGGTTGCATCAGCAACAGACTCTGGCAGTATCGGAACTTTAATTTCTGTACTCATGGTTTTCTCATCTACTGTTTCAGGCCGGCACCGAGGGTAATCGCCTCGTTGACCAGTTCCTGTTGTTCCAGGTTATGCACGGAATAGTAACCCACCGCAGGCGAAGCTGAGCTGGGACGTCCGGCGTAAAAAAGTGATTGGTCGGTGCGCATGTTGGCCAACAGGTTATGCTTGCTCTGGTACCACGCACCCTGATTCTGTGGTTCTTCCTGGCACCAGGCGACTTCGGTGCAACCGGGGTAGCTTTGTACTATCGAGGACAGTTGCTGGTGCGGGATCGGGTAAAGTTGCTCGACGCGTACCACGGCCACATCTTTCTTTTCTGCAGTGGCGATGGCATCCGCCACGTCATAGTAGACCTTGCCTGAACACAGCACGATCCGTTTAACCCATGTTTTGTCAGTGATATCCGGGTCGTCGATGACAGGCTGGAAACCATTGCTGGCCAGATCGTCGAGACTGGAGGTCGAGGCCTTGTTGCGCAACAGGCTTTTGGGTGTCATGACGATCAATGGTTTGCGGGTCGTCATCATGATCTGCCGGCGAATCATGTGGAACATCTGGGCCGGTGTTGTTGGCACGCAAACCTGGATGTTGTCGTTGGAACATAACTGCATAAAACGTTCAAGGCGGGCGCTGGAATGCTCCGGGCCCTGGCCTTCATAGCCATGCGGCAGAAACATGACCAGCCCGCATAAACGTCCCCACTTGGCTTCTCCGGACGTCAGGAACTGGTCAATGACCACCTGCGCACCATTGGCGAAATCACCAAATTGTGCTTCCCAGATCACCAGCGTGCCCGGTGCGGCAGTTGCGTAACCGTACTCAAAGCCGGTAACGGCCTCTTCTGACAGCAATGAGTCGATAATTTCGACATGTACTTCGGGGTTAATTTCGGCCAGTGGCGTCAGGGTGGTGCCGTCGATCTGGTTATGCAGCACCGCGTGGCGGTGGAAGAATGTGCCGCGACCTGAATCCTGGCCGACCAGGCGCAAATTGGTGCCGTCGGCGATCAGGCTGGCATAGGCGGCGGTTTCGCAAAAACCCCAGTCCAGGCGTAGCTCACCCCGGGCCATTTTTTGCCGGTCAGTGACGATCTTCCGGACCCGGGGATGTAATTCAAAGCCATCCGGCAATTGCGTCATCTGCTCAGCGAGGGCGGCAACCTCGGCAATGGCCATGCCGGTTTTGACGGTCCCGGCCGCTGTTGGCTGGTTGTGTTCGAAACGCGACCAGTTGGCACCATGCTTATTGCTGTGCGGGTGTGCCTCGATATCTGCGACCTGCTGGCCGTCATCGAGGCGCTGACGATAGTCATCCATCATTTGTTGAGGCACTTCGGGCGCAATGATTTTGCGCTGCAGCAGGTCTTCGGCATATTTTTGCCGGGTGGTCTGCATGCCGCGGATGATTTTGTACATCATCGGTTGCGTAGCAGCCGGCTCATCCGCTTCGTTGTGGCCGTGGCGACGGTAACAAACGAGGTCAATCACGACATCACGTTTGAATTCCCGGCGGAAGTCACAGGCGATTTTCATCACATGGTGCACGGCTTCCGGGTCGTCGGCATTGACGTGAAAAATGGGTGCATGCACCATCTTGGCAATCGCTGTGCAGTACAGGGTAGAGCGCGTATCCTCGAGCTTACTGGTGGTAAAACCAATCTGGTTGTTGATGACGATGTGCAGTGTCCCTCCGACTGCGAAACCGCGTACCTCGGACATCTGAAACAGTTCCATGATCACGCCCTGGCCGGAGAAGGCCGCATCGCCGTGGATCAGAATGGGCATGACCTGGTCGTGGCTGTGATCCCCGCGTCGGGCCTGGCGGGCACGGGCCGACCCCAGCACTACCGGATCAACGATCTCAAGGTGCGAGGGGTTGAATGCCAGTGCCATGTGCATCTCGCCGCCCGGTGTCTGAATATCCGAGGCAAAACCGAGGTGGTACTTCACATCGCCGGGGCGATCCGGGTCATTGTTGGCATGCTTGCCTTCAAATTCATCGAACAGCATGGAGGGTGATTTTCCCAGTATGTTGACCAGTACATTCAGGCGCCCGCGGTGGGCCATACCGATCACCACTTCCTGCACGCCATTGGTGCCGGTATACAGCATGGTTTCGTGCAGTAACGGGATCAGGCTGTCGCCACCTTCCAGTGAAAAGCGTTTTTGCCCGACATAGCGGGTATGCAGGTATTTTTCCAGGCCTTCAGCAGCGGTCAGCATCTGCAGGATGCGTAAGCGTTCCTCGTCGTTGACGGCATAATGGCCCTGCGGGCCTTCCAGTCGTTGCCGCAGCCAGTCACGCTTGGCGGTATCGACGATATGCATGTATTCAACACCGATACTTTTACAGTACACGCGCTGCACCAGGATGAGAATGTCGGCCAGCTTCATCCGCGCGGGGGCTGCCAGTGAACCGGTATCAAATTCATGTTGAAGATCGGCATTTTCGAGGTCGTGAAATGCCAGTTCAAGGTCAGCAACCGGCCCATGGTGGGCTTTGCCCAACGGGTCCAGTTTGGCGATTTCGTGACCACGGATTCGATACGAGTTGACCAACCGGGATACGCCGGCCTGCTTGTGGTCAGTGAACTCAACACTTGGGACCAGCTGCGTGGGGCCATCTTTGAGTAGCCGGAAGCGTTCACCAATCTGCAGGTGGCCGCTTTCAGGTTCAGTGGCCTGCGGCAGTGATTCGAAGTATTTGCGCCACTGTTCCGGCACCGATTGCGGATCTTCCAGCCACGCCTCGTACCACGCCTCGATATAGGGTGCATTGCCGCCGTAAAGGTGCGAGGACTGGTATAACTGCTCGAGGGTTGAGCTCACTGGTTCAAAGCCTTGTGTGAAGATTGTGCCGAGCCGAACATTATACCCGTTTAGGTGGGCTTACTTAAATGGATTGAGCAGAAAATGGCCGCTGTTTATCAGCCGGGTCAGAGTGGCAAGAGCCTCGCTGTCCACCCTGCTGGTATTGATCTCAGGTTGCTGTCCGGTGCACAGCGCCGTGGCCAGCCAGATTTCGCACTCGCGGGCCTGTCCGGCAACGAGCAGACGGGCACGACCATCGGCCTCCGTCCATACCAGTCGTGTCCATGGATTGCGCAACAGTGTCTGCCCTTCCTGCAACGCCTGTAAAACGGCTTCGGGCTGCATTGATGCGGGTGGTGGAACGGGTTCGTGGGCCAGTCTGAAGCGACTCATGAAGGTGGTGAGAAACGCATCACTGCTATTTTTGTCGTTGATGTGCGTCAGCATCAGTTCGCGCAGGCCTTGCAGGGCGTCGCTGGTGATTTCACCTGGCCGGGTGGCAGGTTCAAGGTGAGGGTCCCGGTAACGGCTGCCTTCGTTATCGGTAAAAGCCAGCCATTCGCCGAGCCCCTGCAGCAAATCTGCAGCCGAGGGTGCGCGCGAGCCGATCGACCAGGTCATGCCCGGTTCGAGGGCCACGCCGTGGTGGGCAACATTGGGTGGTAAATACAACATATCACCGGGTTCCAGCAGCCATTCCTGCTCAGGCGTAAACCGGCGCAATACGTTGAGCGCGCAGTCAGGCAACAGTTCTGGGTTGTATGTTTCTGCGATCTGCCAGCGCCGTGTGCCTTCCGCCTGCAACAGGAAAACATCATATTGGTCGGTGTGCGGGCCAACCGAACCGCCGCTGGCCGCATAGCTGATCATCAGGTCATCAAGACGCCAGTTGGGAATGAATCGGAACTGTGCCATCAAGGCCTGCAGCGGTGCGTAGTGTTTCTCCACATCCTGCACCAGCAGTGTCCAGTTTTCCTCTCCAAGCGAGGAGAATACCGCCTCATCAAACGGTCCGTGCTGCACCTGCCAGTCTGCCGCCGCAAAGCTGCCACTGATCAAGCGTGATTCTGCCATCTCTTCACAGGCCAGCCCGGCGAGGTCGTCGCCGTTGAGCAGTGGTTCGAAGTCAGGTATTGCCTGGCGGATCAGGCAGGGTTTTTTCTGCCAGTACTGAGCGAGGAATTGTGCCGGACTCAGATCGCCCAGTGGTGCCACCATCAATCATCACCTGCAGGACCCTTGCGGGCCATGGCTGCGGCGTTGCCGGTGTAGCCAGCGGTGGTCAGGTCCAGCAACTGCTGTTTGGCGGCAGCCGGAATGTCCAGGTTGGCTATGAACCCGGCCAGCAGTTCCGCATTGATGGCCTTGCCCCGGGTCAGCGTCTTGAGTTGCTCGTATGGGTTGTCGATACCGTGCAGGCGCATGACGGTCTGGACCGGCTCAGCCAGGACTTCCCAGCTGGCATCAAGATCCTGCGCCAGCCTGTCTTCGTTGACCTGCAGTTTACCGAGGCCTTTGAGCAGTGAGGCATAGGCAATCAACGTGTGGCCGGCTGCCGTGCCGATGGTTCTGAGCACGGTTGAATCAGTCAGGTCCCGCTGCCAGCGGGAGACCGGCAGTTTGCCCGCCAGGTGTTCCAGCAGGGCGTTGGCCACCCCGAGGTTACCCTCGGCATTCTCAAAATCAATCGGGTTAACCTTGTGCGGCATGGTGGATGAGCCCACCTCACCGGCGATGGTTTTCTGGCGAAAATAGCCGATGGAGATATAGGCCCAGATGTCCCGGCACAGATCAATCAATATGGTGTTGTAACGGCTTAGCGTATGGAAGCTTTCCGCCATCCAGTCATGGGGCTCAATCTGGGTGGTCCACGGATTCCATTCGAGGCCCAGTGAAGTGACGAAATCTTTCGCAAACGCCGGCCAATCGACCTCGGGGCAGGCAGCGATATGGGCATTGAAATTACCCACTGCGCCATTGATCTTGCCCAGTATCGGCTGTTGTTCGAGCAGCGTGGTCTGCCGTTTCAGGCGTGCGGCCACGTTGCCGAATTCCTTGCCCAACGTGGTGGGTGATGCCGTTTGTCCATGGGTGCGCGACAGCATCGGCAGGTCGGCATGTTCACGCGCCCGGGTTTCCAGTGCCGTGTTGATATCCGTAAACGCCGGCAGAAAGATTTGCTGGCGGGCCGCAGCCATCATCAGTGCGTAAGACAGGTTGTTGATGTCTTCGGAGGTGCAGGCAAAGTGTAGAAACTCGGACAGTGCGTCCAGTTCCTGGTTGTCGGCGAAACACGCTTTCAGGTAATACTCGACGGCCTTGACGTCGTGGTTGGTGGTGGCCTCAATGTCCTTGACCTGCTGTGCCCCCTCCAGCCCAAAGTTTTTAAGCAGTTCTTCGAGGAAGTTATTGGCGGCCTCACTGAGTGCGGGCACTTGCGGGATTGCCGGGCAATCTGCCAGCGCCTGAAACCAGCGAATTTCGACAATAACCCGGTGACGGATCAGGCCATATTCGCTGAAGATTTCACGCAGGCCGGCAGTGCGTCCTGCATAACGGCCATCAACGGATGAAACGGCTGTCAGGGGAGAAAGTTGCATCATGATTCAGCTCTTATTTAGGCAGCGCCATGATACCACTGACACCGCTGTGAGCCTATAATATGGGCTTGAATATTCATGTAATTATGGCAATGGAGCTAAGCTGATGACTGAGACCCGAACCGAAAGAGACACGATGGGAGAGTTGCAGGTTCCCGCAGATGCTTTATGGGGCGCGCAAACCCAGCGTGCGGTCAATAATTTTCCAATCAGCGGCCTTGCGATGCCAACGGCGCTGATCCGTGCACTGGGGCTGATCAAGTCGGCTGCGGCCACGGTTAACAACGATCTGGGCCTGCTGGATGGTGATATCACGGCAGCCATTATCACGGCAGCCGGCAAGGTTTCCGCTGGTGAAGTCAACGATCATTTCCCGATTGATATTTTCCAGACCGGCTCGGGTACCAGCAGCAATATGAATGCCAATGAGGTCATCGCCCACCTGGCCAGCCAGGCTGGCACCAGCGTGCACCCCAATGACCATGTGAATATGGGGCAAAGCTCCAATGACGTGATTCCAACCGCTATCCAGGTCAGTGCCTGCCTTGAGACCAGCGAGGCACTGTTACCTGCGTTGCAACACTTGCATGGTGTTCTGGAGAAAAAATCTGCCGAACTGAACGAGGTTGTCAAAACCGGTCGCACCCACCTGATGGATGCGATGCCGGTCACCTTCGGCCAGGAACTGGCGTGCTGGGCACAACAGATCCAGTCGAATATCAGCCGTATTGAAAGCGCCTTGCAGCGTATCAACCAGCTTCCTCAGGGGGGCAGTGCAGTGGGTACCGGTATCAATGCCCACCCTGAGTTTGGTCCACGGGTCGCTGCCGCGCTGACAGAGGCCACCGGTTTTGGTTTTGCTTCTGCCGACAATTATTTTGAAGGTATCAGCTCCCAGGACGCGGCGGTCGAATTATCCGGCCAGCTCAAAACCCTGGCCTGCAGCCTGATGAAGATTGCCAATGATTTGCGACTGATGAATTCCGGTCCGTTGGCGGGTATCGGTGAAATTGCCCTGCCGGCATTGCAGCCCGGTTCCTCCATCATGCCCGGTAAAGTCAACCCGGTGATTCCGGAAGCAGTTTGCATGGTTTGTGCGCAGGTCATCGGCAACGATACCAGTATCACCATTGGTGGCCAGGCCGGCAATTTCCAGCTCAATGTCATGCTGCCGGTGATTGCCCATAACCTGTTGCAAAGCATCAGCATACTGGCAAACTCCAGTCGTTTGCTGGCCGATTCAGCCATCAGCGGCTTTGTGGTCAACAGCGATGCGATCACCAGTGCGCTGGAACGCAACCCCATCCTGGTGACGGCACTTAACCCGGTGATCGGTTATGAGGTGGGTGCGGCCACGGCCAAGCAGGCTTACAAGGAAGGCCGGCCAATCCGTGACGTGGCTAAAGAAACCACCGGGCTTTCTGATGCAGACCTGGAGCGTTTGCTGGATCCGCTGGAATTGACCAAAGGCGGCATCAAGGGCTGAGATAACTGTGACCGGCGGATGCGTATGGCACCCGTCGGTCGCCGGCCCCGGCATTTCAATACCCTGACCTGTAAATCATCGTCATCTGCAGTTAATTGCAACCGCAACGCAGCCGGGGACGAGCTGGCTGCCGTGCTGCTGTGGCGAAAAATAAAAGCTGTCTTTTGGCCACTTTTTGCAGCCAGTTGCAGGCGTCGCAGCTCACTGAAGGAAATACTTTCCGGCCAGGCCAGCATTGCCCCGCCGGGCATGCCACGCAGTACCTGCTCACAAGCCCACAACGAGTCTTTGCGGTTTTTTGTACGGATCAGTAACAGCTTTTCCAGTGCCAGTCCGTGACTGTACAGGGCCGGAGGGTAAGGTATCCACGGTGGATCCACCATGATGATCCGGCAATCCTGCTCACTGAGCTTTGCCAGCGCTGGCAACAACAGGCTGAGCTCGCCACAACCGGGAGTAGCATGGATAATCTCAGTAACAGCGGCCAGTGGCCAGCCATGGCCGGGCAGGGCGGCATCCAGGCGGGCATACCCTGTAGGCAGTGTTGCTATGCGGTGGGCGAGTTGCTTGCCCCGCCACAGTAACGGGTGCCGGGTTAAGGTGTCGGCATCCGCTGTCATCGGGACTTGCTGATAGCCGCCAACTGTGGCCGTATAACCCCAACACCGAGGCCCTCGATCACCAGTTCGGTGCTGCGCAGGTCGATCAGAATGGGTTCAAAATCGGGGTTTTCCGGTAACAGGCGTACCTGGTGGCCACTACGTTCAAAACGTTTGACCGTAACCTCGTCATCCAGTCGTGCCACCACGATCTGCCCCTTGCGGGCCACCGGCGTGCGGTGCACTGCCAACAGGTCACCATCAAGAATACCGGCATCGCGCATGCTGTGGCCTTCGACGCGCAACAGGTAATGCGGTGGGGAGGAAAACAATGATGGATCCACGCGGTATTCGTGTTCGATGTTTTCCTGCGCCAGTATCGGGCTGCCGGCGGCAACCCGTCCGACCAGTGGCAACGGCATGTGGCGGGTTTTTGTTGCGGGCAGGTTGGAGTGTGACAGGGCGGTCAGTGTGATGCCCCGGGAATGGCCTGCTTCAATATGGATCATGCCCTTGCGTTGCAGGGTGCGCAGGTGGCTTTCCGCAGCATTCGGTGAGCGGAAGCCAAAGTGCTTTGAAAGTTCATTTCTGGTTGGAGGAAAGCCAATAGAATCAATATGATCTGATATAAAGTTAAGAACTTCCATTTGACGTTTGGTTAACGGTTTCTGGCGCATAACAGTGCCCTGTATTAGTTACTGTAAATATATACAGTAACCAGCATATATTCAATCACTAAATCCACTCACCCATCACCGCCCACAGAACCGAGCGGGGATATGGGGGTACTCCCCCTGGGACCGTAGCCTGCAGGGAGCAGGCTCCGAGCGTACATGGAGGAGGTGAGACCAGCGTGCTGGTCGAGAGGCTGGCCTGGGCCATGTATTCACAGCGTGTCCCAGGGGGAGTACCCCCATGTCGCCGCGTTTCGAGGCCACGGAATTCAAAGACCTACTGGGCAGCTGACTGTCGTGGGGTTGTATTCAGCGTTACATATAGTGACTTATCTAAAAAGACCAGAGTCAGAACCCAGGCCATTAATTCGATCTCATCGACTCCGAGCCGCGGCGACACAGGTACCTGCCGTCCGGAACACGCCGTGAATACGTCCCTGTAGATACTCGGAAAAAACATGGCCCAGGCCAGCCTCTCGACCAGCACGCTGGTCTCACCTTCTCCCTGTTTTTTACGGTCCCGGACGGCAGATACCTATATCCCCGCTCGGTGCGGTGGGTGGGGTTTTGGGTGAGTGGATTCTGGTTAGAAGGGTTGGGTCAGGGTTTAAAAGGGTAGGCTTAGTGCGTCGGTGATGAAGTGGTTGAGTTTGGCGGCAGTGCGGAAGGCTTTGATGGTTTCGGTGACGAAAGCGGGTTCCAGGGCGAGTTCTGCGTCGGCTTCGGCCATCAGGTAGAAGCTTTTCTTCTTCAGGTCATCGATGTGCCGCGCATCAGCATCGTAGCCACGTGGCGGGCGCTTCAGCGAGTCGCCCTGTATGCCGCCGGCCTTGCGGATGGCTGCAGACTTGCTCAGCTTGTCCCAGGCCGATGGGTTGTCGGCAATAAACTCCCGGATCTGCCCCAGTTGTTTTGCCGGGGGCAGCCAGATGCCGCCACCAAAGCGGATGCTGTCGGTTTCGATATGGACGTAGAACCCCGGTGCGTGGGCATCACGTCCTGCCAGGTGACGGAAATGGCAGGCGGCGTGGGTTTTGTAAGGTGTTTTGTCTTTGCTGAAGCGTGTATCCCGGTAGATGCGGAACATGGAGCCACCGTGTGGCCTCGGGTCTGCTTTATAGTGCGCCGATATGCGTTGCAGGCAAGGCGCAATGGCAACGATGAAGGCACCCATTGGGTTGACGACAGATTCGTAGTAGCGCGGTTTGTTGGTGGCAAACCACTCGCGGTTGTTGTTGTTTTTCAGTTCTTTAAAGAAGCGGAAGAAATCTTTTGGAAAGCCGTCAAATTCCTGCATATTCAAATCTGAAACCACCGGGCCTCAGTGCCAATAATGGCCGTAGTAAAACCCTGAGTAGGGATAGCCCCAGTAATAGGGATAGGGACCCCAGCGGTCGTAACGAACCCTTTCCTTGCGTTCGGGCCAGAGGCTGATAAATTCGATATCAACAACCGGATAGTTGTAGTCGTATTCACCCACTTTGCGCGAATCAAGGTAGATGAGCTTACCGGTAACTGTGACCTCGCGGTCTTTCTCGAAAACTTCCGGATCGTAAAACCCGGGTCGGCAGGCAAGGAACCGGCCGCCGGCTTCATCCTTATTGGCGGGTCGCATTGATTTTTCCAGTTGCTTCGAGAGGATTTCAAAGCAGGTGTGGTCAGCTTCCGGTCGGGTTTCGAGGATGATGCCACCCCAGCGGACCGGAGTTTGCAGGTCTTTTTCAGTGGTATTTTGTGGTTCAAGCGTCGTATATTCGCCCTTGAGTTGTTCGGGAATGGTGGTACAGCCGGACAGTAGCAGCCCGCTTAGCAAAATCAGCAACAGGGTAAAGGTAAAGCGCTTCATTGTGTCTGCTCCGGTGATACGGTTCCAATAGTACTATGACTGTTGCGGCGGATGGAAACCCTTGATCAGTGCCGCCAGTTCAGCCGGGTCGCCATCGGTTGGCGAATAGCGGCACAGTATGTAAAGCTCTGCAATCCGGTTGATGCCTTCATCCGCATACTTTAGTTGACCACCGGCCATGGTTGCGAGTTCCCGTGGGCCCATCGAAGGGTTTGTTGTAAAACCTGCTTTACCCAGCTTTCTGTTGAATTTTTGCCACAGGCGTACCAGTGGGTCCTGGTGACGGGATGAACGCAACTTGAGTATCAGGGGCATCAGCAGGAAGCTGGCTGCTGCGGCCACCAATATCCCGGCAATCATCGCGATGACCAGCTTCATGGAATCAAAGAAACCCCAGCCGAAGTTGGTGAACAAGCGGGATTGTTTGACTGAATCGAATGCGACCACCCAGTTGTTCCAGCCCCGTTGCAACAGGTCAAAGGTATTTCTGGCGTGTAACAACCAGGCAAAATCCAGCATATGCCGACGCTGTGCCAGCGAGTCGACCGAACCCTGCTCAACCCGCTCCGGGGCAACTGCAGCAGTGGGGTCAACCCGTATCCAGCCAGTGCCTTTTGACCATACCTCGGACCAGGCATGGGCATCGGACTGGCGCACCAGTATGTAAGACCCAAGGTTGTTGTACCAACCGCCCTGGTAGCCTGTCACGATCCGCGCCGGGATGCCGGCCATCCGCATCATGACGGTGAAGGCGGAGGCGTAATGTTCGCAAAAACCCTGGCGCGTATTGAACAGAAACTCATCCACTGTGTGGCGGCTCAGCAAAGGCGGGTTCAGCGTGTAATGAAAATTCTGCTGATTAAAATAAGCCAGTGCACGCTGGATCATTGCACCGTCGCTCGGTGTTTCGGCCCGCCACTCGGCAATCATCCGGGCAGTTCTGGGGTTAAACCCCTGTGGCAGTTCCAGTGCGGCCCTGAGCAGCGGAAGCTTCAGGTCCGGGTTGTCCCTGAAACCGGGGTCGGAAGCCATTGCATAGGTTCGCAGTTGCGTGATTGGCTGATTGGTTATCAGTTGGTAGTCCATGCTCAGGCGGGTGCCGGTGGGCACCAGGGCTGGATAGTCGAGGGTGAACAGCCAGCGTTGCTCTGTGGGTTCCATCTGTATTTCGTAGCGGAACTGGGCACGCTTCAATTCCGGCTTACTGTCAGCCAGCAAATTACGGATGAGGTAACCGGCCTTCCAGGTGGTGCCGTCAAAATCCCAGAAAACCGGTCCGCGCCAGTACAGGTCACTGCGGCTGGGCAGGCTGCCTTGAAAGGTTGCCCGGAAAGCGGGGGAGTCATCCATGAACAAACCCTGGATGCTGCCTGGCGACATCGAGTCTGAAAGGCCGGAACGGGCATCAAGTGCGTCTTCAGGTACGCCCCACAAGGGACTGCTCCAACGTGGAAACAGCATGAAAAGCGTCAGGCCTATCGGCAGCGCCAGCACCATCAGGCGCATGCCAAAGCTCAGTTCAGTGAACAGGTCGCGGCCGGTATCCGGGGCTTCGGACAAGCCTTCAAAGGCTTCGCGCCGGTGCGCGTACATCAGGGAGATCAATGCGCTGAGCAGGCTGGCGATGATATAGATAATCATCATGATACCCTGCGAGAACAGGAACTGGGTGGCGCACAAAAACAGGCTCAGGCTGGTAACCACCCTGACATCGCGGACGCTGAAGGTCTCCAGTAATTTCAGTGACAGCATCAGTACCAACAGGCTGACTGCTGCGCTCCTGCCCATCAAACCACCAAAGGTCATGACCAGCGCAGTGACGGCAATGATGGTCGCGATGATGCGCAAAATGATGGGTACCGGCGGCCAGTGGCGGAACTCGGCCAACAGGCGCCAGGCAATAGGCAGCAGCGTGATTGGTACCAGGTGCACCGGCATACTGAGCAGCTGTGGAAACATGCTGATGCCCAGTGTTGCGATCATCCACAGGATGCCGAGACGGTCGAGCGAGAACCTGCCTGCCTTGCTCATGATTTGAACAGCGCCAGCATTTCAAGGCATTGTGCGCGGTGATTTGCGCCGCTATTGGCGGCTACCTGCTCACCGGGAATATTCATACTGTAAGCAAGCTGCTTGTGGTCCGCGGCGATGACCCAGGCGGCTAAAATGGACAGGCGGGTTTCAACGTCACAACCGGTGAGGGAATCCCAGTCCAGTTCACAGGCCTCCTCCTGTGGTTTTTCCATTTCCAGGCTGTAAAGTTCATCGTGACGGGCGCTGGCCCGCCAGGCCACCCGCTGCATTGGATCGCCGGTTTGGTATTTGCGCAAGCCGTGCACCTGATCACCTTCGCCCTTATGGGCATTGCCAGACTCACCGCCGCCGGCTCTTGGCAGTGGTGGTGCTTTTCGGGCAGGCCTGGGGTACACCAGGCAACGACTCTGCGGGAATATCCATGACCAGGCTTTGAACAGTCCCAGTGGAAAGCGGGTTTCCAGTCTGAAAGCGGGCAGTTCCCGCCAGCCTCGCGTATTGGTGGGCTGCGCGAGTTGCAGTGCTTTGCTGGTGTGCAGAGGGAAGTCCCTGCAGTCCTGGGGCTCGTTAACCCCGGCCTGCACGGCAAACCGCTGGCGCTCGCCACCGTTGGTGACGAATACCCGGAAGAGTGCTGGCTCACCACAAAAGACCGGCTCAGCATGGATGCTGTCAATGCGCAGCCCAACCAGATTGCGGTAGGCGATCAGGGTAGTCATCTGGGCAATGGTGCCGAGCAAAAACACCAGTATCAGTGCCATGTTGTTATTAAAGTTGAGCGCACCCAGGGCCATGAACAAAAGCATGAAACCAAAGCCCAGACCAAATTTTGAAGGCAATACGAAAATGTGCCGGTAGGCCAGCTCGAAAGGCGGAGTCATGGGCCCACGCTTGGCCAGAACACGCTGTTTGATGCGGTTCACAATGGACTTGGAAATGGACCTGGGTTGGTGCTGTCCGGCCAGTGTTGTCATTGGGTTCTGTTAAGGAATGGCGACCTGGCCCATTAAGCCGGAAATTTGCTCTTCAACCGATTTCTCCATGCCGTGCGGAACAGTCATGCGATGGCGTGTGAGTGCCGGAAATACGGCTTTGACATCTTCCGGAATAGCGAAGTCCCGGCCCTCCAGAAAGGCAAAGGCCTTGCAGCATTGCAGCAGCGCAATACCTGCGCGGGGTGAAAGCCCACTCTCGAACCAGCGGCTGTTACGGGTTTCAGCAAGCAGTGCCTGAACATAGTCGAGCAATGCTTCACTGACATGTATTTGCCGGCAACTTTCATTCAGCTGCATGACGTCTTCGGGGTGCAATGAGGGCGGTGTGTCTTCCAGTACCGACGCCCGGTCACGAGCGGTGAGCAGTTCGCGCTCAATTCGCGGGTCGGGGAAGCCCAGTGAAATACTCAGCAGGAAACGGTCCAGTTGTGAATCCGGCAGCGGGAATGTTCCGGCCAGGTCCAGCGGGTTCTGGGTGGCGATGACGAAAAACGGTTTTGGCAGGATGTGGGTTTCACCTTCGATGGTGACCTGTCCTTCGGCCATGGCTTCCAGCAGGGCGCTTTGTGATTTGGGTGTCGCGCGGTTGACCTCATCGGCCAATACCAGCTCGGAGAATATTGGCCCGGGGTGGAATTCGAATTTTTCCTGGTCACGCCGGTATATGGAAATACCAAGAATATCGGCGGGCAACAGGTCGCTGGTGAACTGAATACGTTGGTAACGTGCGCCGATGACGGTTGCAAGCGCATGCGCCAGCGTGGTTTTGCCAACACCGGGTAAATCTTCAATCAGCAGGTGGCCACGTGCCAACAGACAGCTAAAGGCCAGCTTTACCTGTTGTTCCTTGCCCATGATGATCTGATTGACGGTATCAACAGCCTGCTGCAGGCGGTCCTCGCTGGTGGTGGCTGAGGTGGGTTTCTGTAAAGAAATATCAATCATCGTGTTGGCTCCAGCAGATTGTTGCTATTGGCTGCACAAATATCATGCCTTTTTGCGGAGAGGCCCTTGACGGCACGCGCGGTGTTGCTTGTTATTTGGTTTTATTTCCATTTCATTCAAATCCGGATCCGTGGATTTGCCTTCAGTATAACATTTGGATTATGGATAATAGGCCGAATTTATGCAGGTTATTGATCATTGCCGGCATCTGCCCGGGGCCGGTTTTTGCGGTGATGATGGTATTGACAGCAAATTCATGGAAGTATTCAATGCCTGCACCAGATTGACGGGTTGCCTATATGCAAAACACAAGCTCCAGATGTACAGCACTGGTTCTGCCCGGAGGTGGCGCACGTGGTGCTTACCAGGTCGGCGTGCTCAAGGCCATAAATGAGTTGCGGGGCAGCCTTGGCGGTGCCGCAGACAATCCGTTTCCTGTCATTTGTGGAACTTCGGCGGGCGCAATCAATGCGGCGGTACTGGCCAGCCATGCCCATGAGTTCCATGCCGGTGTTGAGCGACTGGAGCGGTTCTGGCGCAGCATGCGTTGTGAACGTGTTTACCGTACCGATGCCGTTAACGTTTTGAAGTCGGGTCTGCGCTTTGCTGCAACCGTATTTTCGGCCGGCTTGATTGCCGGTAACCCCAGGGCGTTTCTGGACAATGCGCCGTTGCGCCGGTTTCTCGGCCATACTTTACAACTTGAGGGTATTCAGACTGCCCTGGACCAGGGCGCCCTGCGTGGTGTGGCGGTGACGGCGTCCGGTTACAGCAGTGCCAGTGCCACCAGCTATTTCCAGGCGCAACCGCAGGTTGGTGGTTGGGAACGGGCCCGCCGCCGGGGACTGGCGACAAAACTGGAACTGAATCACCTGCTGGCGTCAGCCGCCTTGCCGTTGATTTTTCCTGCCGAACGCATCGGCAATGAATATTTTGGTGATGGTGGCATGCGACTGGTTGCGCCGCTCAGCCCAGCAGTTCATCTTGGCGCCAACCGGATACTGGTCATTGGTACACGCGATGAAAAACCTGATCCTGCGCCGGAAACGCCTGCAGAGTACCCGTCAGCCGGCGAAATTGGCGGCTACCTGATGGACACCATTTTTATGGATACGCTGAATGCCGATTTGGCGAGAATGCGGCGTATCAACCGGACCCTGAAACTCGTGCCTGAAGACCAGCGCGCCGAGGCGGGGCTGATCAATATCGAGAGCCTGGTGATCAGGCCCAGCAAAGACCTGCGTTATGTTACCCAGGCCCATGTGCATGAGATTCCGCGCAGTGTGCAGTTCTTATTGCGGGTACTGGGTGGCTGGGGCCGGGACTGGCGTATGGCCAGTTATCTTTTATTTGAGTCGGACTATTGCGGCGAACTGATTGATCTTGGCTACGCAAACGGGATGTCCAAAGAGCAGGAAATACGGCACTTTCTGGCAACTTAAGGCGCTTTCGGCTGTTCCGCCGGCGCTGCAGTCGGGTCAGATTCTTCAGTCTCCTTTCCACTGGACTTCGCGGCTATCCCAGGCGGTGTGAAGGGGAACTCATCGACCGCGATCACCCTGGCGCTGGCACGCTGGGCGAGGCGCACTATGGTTGCCTGTTCCTCGGTGATCACGCCGCTTTCTGTGGCGCGTTTGACCAGGCCTTCATAGTTCACGAAGTTGACTGTTTGCTTGAGGGCATTTTTGATCGCGCGTTCTGCCGGTGCGGCTTTGAGTACCAGGTGAAAAGCCTTGTGTACGCGGCCGGTTGCGTCGTCTTTGTCAGATATATAGATACCACTGGTCAGGCGATCGCGGCTTTCGCTTTCATCAAGCAGTAGTTTTGCCACGGATTTGACCGTCTTGTCCGTGGGGCCCTTGCAGGGCAGGCCGAACGGAAAGACCAGCAACTGCACCAGTCGTCCCAGTAATGGCACGGGAAAGTTTCTGAGTACACCGAGGAGACTCTGCTGGATGGTGTACAAACTGTCTTGCATGCCCCAGGTAAGCAATGGCAAATCACCTTTTGGACGGCCGTCGTCTTCAAACCGTTTCAGCATGGCGCTGGCCATGTACAGGTGTATCAGTGCGTCAGCCAGCCTGCCGGACAGCTTCTCCTTGAACTTGAATTTGCCGCCCAGCAGTAGCAGTACGATGTCAGATATAAATGCAAAGGCCGCGCTGAAACGCGTCAACAGGCGATAGTAGCCTGCGTGTGGCCCACGTACCGGTGCCGGGGTCATTCTGCTGCCGGTCAGACCGAGCAGCAGGCTGCGCACCAGGTTGCTGGTGGTATAACCGATGTGCTCGAACAATGCGTTATCAAAAACCCGCCGTGCTTTGCTGTTGGCGATACCGGTCACCGCGGTCATTTCTTTCAACAGGCAGGGGTGGGCGCGGATCACGCCCTGGCCGAAAATAATCATCGAGCGGGTCAGTATATTGGCACCTTCCACGGTGATGGAGATCGGCAGGGACTGGTACGCCCGGGCCAGGTAGTTGTTGGGACCCTGAATAATGCCTTTACCGCCGTGTATGTCCATGGCGTCCAGAATGCAATGGCGGCAGCCTTCGGTCAGTGCGTACTTGTTGATGGCTGACAGCACGCCCGGCTTTTCGCCTTTATCCAGGGCAACCAGGGTCAGCATGCGTGCTGAATCCATACGATAGGTACGCCCGCCAATCCTGCTCAACGGTTCTTCCACGCCGCCGAAATAACCGATCGGGACATCGAACTGGGTACGAATCCGGGCATAGGCGCCGGTCATCATGGCTGCCATCTTGCCACCGGCAACGCCGAGGGAAGGTAGCGATATGGCACGCCCGGCTGCCAGGCTCTGCATCAACATTCGCCACCCCTGGCCAATGCGCTGCTGGCCACCGATCAGCCAGTCCATCGGGATAAAAACATCTTCGCCACGGGTCGGGCCATTCATGAATACGGCACCGACAGGCATGTGGCGGTTGCCAATTTCAACACCGGGCGTGCCGACCGGTATCAAGGCACAGGTGATACCGAGGTCCTGCTTGTCGCCCAGTAAGCCATCGGGGTCGAGGGCCCGGAATGCCAGGCCCAGCAGCGTCGCGACCGGCGCCAGCGTAATGTAGCGTTTGTCCCAGCTGAGCTTCAGGCCGAGGACTTCCTGGCCTTCAAATTCTCCCTTGCAGACGATGCCATGGTCGGGCATGGCACCGGCGTCTGACCCTGCCAGTGGCGAGGTGAGGGCGAAACAGGGAATCTCTTCACCACTGGCGAGGCGCGGCAGGTAATACTCCCGCTGCTGCTGTGTTCCATAGTGCATCAGCAGTTCGCCCGGCCCGAGGGAGTTGGGCACCATGACCGTGACAGCGGCCGTCAGGTTGGCGCTGGCCAGTTTCATCACCACCGCCGAATTGGCCTGCGCTGAAAACTCAAGACCGCCGTACTCGCGCGGGATAATCATGCTGAAAAAGCCATTGTCGCGCATGAACTGCCAGACCGGGGCAGGTAAGTCCTGGAGTTGATCGCTGATTTCCCAGTCATCGAGCATCAGGCAGAGTTCTTCAAGCGGGCCGTCGATGAACGCCTTCTCGGCCTCGTTCAGCGTGGGTGCGGGCTGGCGCAACAGTCTGCGCCAGCGTGGTTTGCCACTGAACAACTCGGCATCCCACCAGATGGTGCCGGCTTCCAGTGCTTCACGCTCAGTGGTTGAAAGTTTGGGCATTACCTTGCGATAAATACTGAACAGGCGATTGCTGATCAATAAGCGTCGCAGTGGTTTGATGGCGAAACCTGCAAGGCTGGCCGTGGTGATACCGAATGACCAGCGGAACCAGCCTGGAATCGGATAGAAATGGCGCAACTCAGTGAAGGCGAACGTCAAGCCGGCGAGGATGGCGATTGAGATCAGTAGCGGAATACGATAGTAGGCCAGCAGCAGCAGCGACAAAACGAGAATGGCAAGAAAAAGAGCTGTCATGCGGGTACTCCTTTCAGTTCTTCAGTTCTGCCGTAAAACGTAATAATAGGGTTGCCCGGCTGACAGGGTCAAGACCAGCCCCACCCATTCACGTGTTGTCATGGTAAATCCGGCCGGTTGCGTACTTTAACACGATTGCAAGAAAGCTTGGCTCAGCTTAAAATTACGGGTTAAATTCAGTCTTTTTATTTTTCACAGTTTGGATATTTGTATTTCATAAATATCATTAATATAGCAGGAGTTCTTAAGTGTCTGTTGAACGTACATTATCGATAATCAAGCCCGACGCGGTCGCAAAAAACGTGATCGGGAAAATTTATAGCCGTTTTGAGAAGGCGGGGCTGAAGATTGTTGCCGCAAAAATGCAGCATCTGAGCCGTGCCGAGGCCGAAGGATTCTATGCTGTACACCGCGAACGGCCGTTTTTTAACGACCTGGTGGAATTCATGACCTCCGGACCCGTCATGATCCAGGCGCTGGAAGGCGAAAATGCCATTGCCATGAACCGCGAGTTGATGGGTGCCACCAACCCTGCGGAAGCAGATGCCGGAACCATACGGGCTGATTTCGCAGAAAGCATTGAGGCCAATGCCGTGCATGGTTCTGACGGTCCGGACACTGCAAGAACAGAGATCACTTATTTTTTCGGTGCATCGGCAGCAGCTGACTAGCATCAGCGGGTTGCTTAAATCTCTGACCAACATGCCATGAGTGCTGACGACAAGCGCGTAAACCTGCTTGACTTTGATGAAGCAGGTTTACGTGCATTTTTCACCGCCATGGGTGAAAAGCCGTTTCGGGCCCAGCAGGTTTTGAAGTGGGTTTTCCACCAGGGCGAGACTGACATCAATGCGATGACAGATATCGGTGTGGCGCTGCGTGGGAAATTGCAGGAGCTGGCCGAAGTTCGTTTGCCTGTGATCATCGACGAGCAGCGTTCCACGGACGGTACGGTCAAGTGGTTAATGGGTTTCAACGGTGGCAATGCTGTAGAAACAGTTTATATCCCCGAGCCCAAACGCGGCACTTTATGTGTCTCGTCGCAGATCGGCTGTGCGTTGAATTGCTCGTTCTGTTCTACCGGCACCCAGGGTTTTGCCCGCAATCTGACCGCCAGCGAGATCATCGGCCAGGTTTGGCTGGCGGCACAGGCCCTGGGCCATGAACGCAATGGCCGGCGGCGCATAACCAATGTCGTGATGATGGGGATGGGTGAGCCGCTACTGAATTTTGATGCGGTCGTGTCGGCCATGTCGTTGATGCGCAATGACCTGGGCTTTGGCTTTGCAGCCAGGCGGGTCACCTTGAGTACTGCCGGCCTGGTGCCGGGTATCTACCGTCTGCGGGAAACGCTGGATGTGGCCCTGGCGGTTTCATTGCACGCACCGGTGGATGATTTGCGTACCGAACTGGTTCCCCTGAACCGCAAATACCCGATTGCTGAGCTGATGCGGGCTTGTCGGGACTATGTATCAGAGAAGCATAAACGGTCCGTGACCTTCGAATACACCCTCATTGATGGTGTAAATGATCATCCTGAACATGCGCATAAACTGGTAAAATTATTAAGAACAGTACCTAGCAAGCTGAATCTGATACCATTTAACCCGTTTCCGGGTACCAGCTACCGGTGTTCGAGTGCAGAGCGGATAGCTGAATTTCAGGAAATCGTCATGCGCGGCAAGCTGATTGCAACAGTGCGCAAGACACGTGGCGAAGATATTGATGCGGCCTGTGGACAATTGGTGGGCAAGGTGCAGGACCGCACAAAAAGAAGTGCGCGCATAAAACTACAAATGGCGGAGACCGGCCCATGAAAAATAAATTTATCCAGATGCCAATGGTCGCATTGTCAATACCTCTGCTGTTGCTGACGGCTTGTGTTTCCAGTCAACCCGTCAACCCGGATGCCAAAACAGATGCCCGTAAGGCTGCGGAGTCCAATACCCAACTGGGCCTGGAGTATATGGCCCGGGGCCAGCACGAGGTGGCGTTGGGCAAGCTTAAAAAGGCAGTCAGAGATGATCCGGCCTATGCGCCTGGCCATACGGTACTGGCTGTCCTGTATGAAACGATTGGTGAGCTTGAATTGGCCGGTAAACAGTATAAAGAGGCCTTTGAAGCTGACCCGGAAGGTGGCGATGTCAATAACAACTATGGTACATACCTGTGCAAGACAGGTGATAGTGAAGCCGCTATCGGGCATTTTCTCAAGGCGCTGGACGATCCGTTTTACAGTTCACCAAAGGTGGCGCTGGCCAATGCCGGTTCCTGCGCATTAACCAAAGGCTTGTACCAGGATGCTGATAAGTATTTGCGCGCTGCACTGAAATACGACCCCGGGTTTCCGGATGCCTTGCTATCAATGGTAAGCCTGAGTTATCAGCAAAAGAATTACTTGAAAGCACGCGCATTCCTGCAAAGATATGAATCGGTTGCAAAGCAAACCTCAGAAAGTGTATTGCTTGGATACGAGGTTGAAACTGCGATGGGGAATGACACAACAGCCCGTCAATACCTGTCTTTGCTGAACAATGAATTTCCTGACTCGGAAGAGGCCGAAGAAGCCCGGGGGATAAGCAGACCATGATCGAACAGCAAGCACTGATTCCGATGGCGGCAGGAGAGGTCCTGAAGCAGCGGCGTATGGCGCGCAAACTCAGCCTCGCTGCAGTGGCCAAAGCGATCAAGCTCGACGAGGCCCTGCTGAGGAAGATTGAACAGGGTGAGGCAGGTTATATTGCCCCGGTGTACAGAAACGGCTACATACAGACCTACGCCGGTTACCTGCAGGTTCCGCAGAATAAAATTCAAGAGTTGATTGCTTCAGGCGCTGCCGAGGAAGCGGCTTTGCGCACGGTTTTCTCTGAGCCGCCCAAACGCAACGCCGTGGATAACTGGTTGCGTGCCAGTAGTTACGTACTGGCTTCGTTGCTGATAGGCACACTGGCCTGGCAATTTACCCACGAAGCTGTACGCCTGGCTCAGAGTGGATCAAGCCTGGGCAGTGAGCAGAATAAGAGTCCATTTGTCTCGCCTTCGTTAGCTCAGGAGCGCTCTTTGAGTGGTCCGGTCAACGCTTCCATCACATCTTTTGGTGCCCATCACGAGGAACCGGCCAGCGGCCAGGATATGGCCGGGCAGGCCTGGGCAGCGCTGTCCCGCGCACCCTTGCCGGCGGGTGAAGGACGTCTGCAAATCAGTGTGTCGGCAGACAGCTGGGTAGAGATCAGTGATGCTGGCGGGCGGGAACTCGAAATGGACCTGCTGCGCGGTGGCAGCCAAAAGAACTACCAGGGTAAAGCTCCGTTCAGAATACTGATCGGTCGGGCATCAGCGGTTAAGCTGTCGCTGAACGGCGAAATGGTTGATATGGTGCCCTTTACCCACGATGACGTTGTACAGATGACCTGGCCGCAGCCATTGCAGGCCGGAAAGATTCAGGCGAATAGCAGCGCGTCTGGCGAAAACTGAAATGACGACACCGATTCGATCAGTCCGCGGGATGAACGACATCCTGCCGGAAGAAATGCACTATTGGCAAGCTTTGGAAAAAGCAGCTGAGCAGGCATTTTCTGCCTGCAACTATGAGCAGATCAGAGTGCCGTTGCTGGAGAAAACAGAGGTTTTCACCCGCGCTATCGGCTCAGCCACCGATGTGGTTTCCAAGGAAATGTACAGTTTCGATGACCGCAATGGCGAGTCGTTGAGCCTGCGCCCGGAAGGCACCGCCGGACTGGTGCGTGCGGTGTTGCAAAACGGCATGCTGTACGGACCGGTCAGGCGGCTCTGGTATGGCGGGCCGATGTTTCGTTATGAGCGTCCGCAAAAAGGCCGCAGCAGGCAGTTTCACCAGATCGGAGCAGAGTTGTTTGGTGCTCCGGGGGCCGATGCCGATGCCGAGATACTGGCGCTGGGCACGCAGCTCTGGAAACGGCTTGGATTGCAAAGGCTGCGGCTCGAAATCAACTCACTGGGCAATGCCGAAGAGCGCAGTGCCTACCGTGATCAGTTGCAGGCTTTCCTGCGCGACCACCGGCATGAACTGGATGCCGACACCAATGAGCGGGCAGAACGCAATCCATTGCGTGTGCTCGACAGCAAGGATCCGCAGGTGCAGGCCTTGCTGAAAGATGCACCTCTTTTGACGGCGCAACTCGGCGAAGCTTCGCTCACGCACTATGAGAGTCTGAAAAAATACCTGGACGAGCTGGATATCAGTTACCACGAGAACCCCCGATTGGTACGTGGTCTGGATTACTATTGCCATACCGTGTTTGAGTGGATATCAGATGAACTGGGTGCGCAGGGCACCGTATGTGCCGGTGGACGTTATGACAGCCTGGTTGAACTTCAGGGCGGAAAGCCCTGGCCCGGGATTGGTTTTGCGATGGGAATGGAGCGTTTGGTGGAGTTGCTGCGCCAAAATGACAAAATCTCCCCGCAAACTGCACACGCTTATCTGGTTGCGGTTGGTGACGGCAGCACTGAATCTGCCCTGAAACTCGCGTATGATTTGCGCGCTGGCTGCAGCAAGCTGCGGTTGGTCAACAATCTGAATGGCGGTAGTTTCAAGGCGCAATTTAAACGGGCGGACCGCAGCGGAGCCAGTCTGGCACTGGTGCTGGGTGAAGACGAAATTCGCAACGACCAGGTGACGGTCAAGTTTCTGCGCAGCGATGCAGCGCAACTGACCCTGGATCGTGATGGTGTCCTGGACTGGATTCGGAACTGTATCGACTCCATATAGGCTTTCTGCCGGGTAGATTCCCGGTCAATCATTAACTTTGATGGATTAAATAAATTCAATGTCTGACATGTACGATACTCACGAGCAGGGTGAACGCGTAAAAAGCTGGTTAAGAGAAAATGGCAGCGCCATTGTCATGGGCCTGGTACTGGCTTTCGGCTTGATGTTTGGTTTTAAACAATGGCAGCAGTGGGAGACCAGCAAGCGCCAGCAGGCGTCTGCCGAGTACCAGATGCTGGTCGGCTACCTGGAACTGGACAATATGGATGCTGCAGTGCCCAACTATGAGGTGCTGAAGTCTGAGTATCCAAAATCTGCCTATACAGCGATGGCTTCAATGTTGATGGCCAAGGCCCGTTTGCATGCCGGCCAGCTTGACCTGGCAGCGCAGGGCTTGATCTACGCGATGGCACACGCCAGTCCGGAACCTGTGAAGATGATCGCTCGGGAGCGCCTGGCGCGGGTCAGGCTCAGCCAGGGAGATACGGTGGTGGCGAAGCAGTTACTTGACGAAGCACCTACAGACCTGGGCTTTGAGGCACTGTTTGCAGAGATCCGGGGTGATATTTACCTCGCCGATGGTGATACCCGGCAAGCGATTGACAGCTACCGGACAGCCCTGGAATACCTGGAAGAAGGGATAGGAAACCGGCAGTTTCTTACCATGAAGCTGGAGGCACTTGATGCCAATGGCGAAGCAGATGTGAGCGCTGCGACTGACGGGAGTGAGATGTGAGGCAATGGCTTTTCCCTGCACTGGCGGCATTGCTGCTGCTCAATGGCTGCACGTGGATTAAAAGCTGGGGCAAGAACGACGATCCCGACGCGCCGGCTGAGCTGGTTGAGTTTGAGGCTACCCTGAAGGTAGGTAAAGTATGGTCCACCAACGTGGGCAGTGGCCTGGACCAGGCCGGGCGGCAGTTGCGTCCGGCGTATTCTTCCGGGGTCGTTTATACGGCGGACTATAAGGGGCTACTGGTTGCTGTAAACGCCGAAAATGGCAACAAGCTATGGGAAAGCAAAACCAAGCTGCCTTTTACGGGTGGTCCGGGTATTGCAGATAATCTGCTGCTGATGGGTACCCAGGATGGCGAGGTTTACGCCTTCGATGCGACCAGTGGCACCCAGCTGTGGTCGGCCACGGTCACCTCCGAAGTGCTTGCGGCACCTGCTGTGGGTGACGGTATTGTTGTTGTACGTTGCATCGATGGGCGCGTGTTCGGCCTGAATGCCGATACCGGTCGCCGGGTTTGGATTTATGACCACAGCGTGCCCTTGTTATCACTGCGGGGTAATGCACCGCCCCTGTTAAGGGCCGGCGTGGTTTTTATTGGTTATGACGGTGGCCAGGTCGTGGCGCTGCGCAACGATGACGGCACCTTGATGTGGGAACAGGCGCTGATAACCACGGAAGGCCGTACCGAGCTTGAGCGGTTGTCTGATATCGATGGACAGCTGGTATTCGTGGCGTCTGACTTGTTGGTCTCGAGTTATAAGAACCGCCTTGCTTCGTTGGCGGCTGATTCCGGTCGCCTGCTTTGGTTCAAGGACATTTCATCAGCGTCCGGCGTAGTGGTGGACCGTGTCAACCTGGCCGTCAGTGATAGCGACGGCAACGTGTGGCTGGTCGACCGGCGCAATGGTGCAGAGTTCTGGAAGAACAATCAGTTGCTGCGCAGAGGGCTGACCCGCCCGGCCATTCACGGCAGCTTTGTAGTGGTCGGTGATGCCGAGGGATATTTGCATTGGATTAACATTTCCGATGGCTTGTTTGCTGCTCGTGTCAAGGTCGGCGGCAAGGGTTTCGCCGGGCCGCCGCTGGTAGTCGGCAATACCCTGTATGTCATGACCAGGAAGGGCGAGTTGATCGCATTCCGTGCCGGTGCGGCGCTGAAATAATGGTCGCGTGGTGTAAGCCTGGCAGCACGGCAGGGCGTACTTGCCTGTATGATGCCCGCATGCTTAAAACGTCAAAGACAGTATAAAGTTCATGTTACCCGTGGTGGCAATTGTCGGCAGGCCTAATGTCGGCAAATCTACTTTGTTTAACGCCCTGACCCGAACCCGTGATGCGCTGGTGGCGGACATGCCCGGCGTTACCCGTGACCGTCAATACGGCATCAGTGATGTTGGCGAGACCCCTTGTGTGTTGATTGATACCGGTGGGCTGGTTGGCCAGGCCGAGGGTATCGACTACCTGACAGCCCGCCAGGTCCACCAGGCCATCGATGAATCGCAGCTGGTCTTTTTTGTGGTCAGCGCAAGAGATGGTCTGACCACCGAAGACGAAGAAATCAGCACCTTGCTACGCCAGCATGACCGGCCGGTGGTGCTGGTCGGCAACAAGACCGACGGCACAGACCCGGATATTGCACTGGCCGAGTTCGCAGCACTTGGTATGGGCCCCGCGCTACCGGTGGCAGCCTCTCACCGGCGGGGGGTCAGCGACCTGATGGAGGCAGCCAGCGAAGTATTGCCTATGCCGGAAGTGGGCGATGACGAAGATGCGGAGGATGAAAAGCGCCTGCGACTGGCAATTGTCGGCCGGCCCAATGTGGGCAAGTCAACGCTGGTGAATCGTTTGCTTGGGGAAGAACGGGTGATGGCATTTGACCTGCCCGGCACAACCCGTGACAGCATCAGCACTTTCATGGAGCACAAAGGCGTCAAGTATGAGTTGATCGATACTGCTGGCGTCAGAAGGCGCTCCAGGGTCACCGAGGTCGTAGAGAAGTTCAGTATAATAAAGGCGCTACAAGCCATTGATCGCGCCCATGTTGTAGTGTTGATGCTGGATGCAAGTGAAGGCCTGACTGATCAGGATACGACCTTGTTGGGGCATATTCTGCAGCAGGGCCGGGCGCTAGTCATTGCCATGAACAAATGGGATGGCCTGGAAGACTATGACCGCAAGCAAATGCTTGCAGAGATGGACCGGCGGCTGCAATACGTAACCTGGGCGCGCCAGCTGCGCTTGTCGGCGCTGCATGGCTCAGGGCTCAAGGAGCTGATCAAAGCGGTGGAAGAGGCCTGGCGCAGTGCGACCATCGACATGCCCACGCCGGAGCTGACCCGGGTATTGCAGAAGGCCTGGGAAGCACACCAGCCGCCGATGAGCCAGGGCCGCAGTTCGCGGTTGCGCTTCGCCCATTCCGGCGGCAGCCTGCCGCCGAGAATCATCATCCATGGTAACCGCACCGATGCCATTCCGGCATCCTACAAGCGTTATCTGGAGAACGTATTTATTCGTCACTTCAAATTGCGGGGCACGCCGCTGTTTATTGACTTCAGAAGTGGCACTAACCCGTACAAAGACAAGAAGAACACGCTCAGTGCACGGCAACTGGCCAAGCGCAAGCGCCTGAAGAAATTCACCAAGCGTAAAAAGTAACCGCCTTACAGCACCCAGGATTGTAAATTACACTCAATCTGGTGGGTGATGACGGGATCATCAGGCGTGATATCGGATGGCCAATAATCCACCATCTGGCCGTTACGGTCGAACAGGTACTTGTAAAAATTCCAGTGCGGTGCCGCATCATCGCCAAACTCTTCACGAATGGCATGAAACAGGGGGTGGGCCGATATCCCCATCACCTGGTATTTGCCGGTCATCGGGAAGCTGACATGGTACTCACTGCGGCAGAATTCCGCGATTTCAGCTTCGCTGTCAGGTTCCTGGTTGCCAAAATCGTTGCAGGGCATGCCAATGACGATTGACCCGCTTTGGCGGTAATCCTCCCAAATGGTTTCAAGTGCCCGGTACTGTGGAGTGAATTCGCACTTTGAGGCCGTGTTGACAAGCAGTATAGGCTGGCCCCGATAATTCCTCAGGGGCATGGGGGCGCCGTCTAAGGACATGAAAACATATTCGAATATGTTCATTTCTATCCCCGGATAGTAGCTACACCCCCAGCATAGCGCATGGGCAGCACTAATGCTGGCTATCCGGTACAATAACCGAACTTTTTTCGGCCTGAAAACCGTGGTGAATATGCCAATAACATCCCAAACAGCAAAGATACTGGACGGCCTGGAGGTCAGTGCTGCGGTTCTGACATCCGTGCACGAGGCGATCGAGGCCCATGTTCAGGCGGGTGGGCAGCGTCCCGGCCTGGCAGTGGTGCTGGTGGGAAAAGATCCGGCATCATCCATCTACGTGCGGGCCAAGCGCAAGGATTGTGAGCGGGCCGGAATTCAGGCCAGAGATTTTGACCTGCCAGCCGAAACATCCCAGGCTGAACTGCTGGCGTTGATCGACAAGCTCAACCACGATGATAATATTCACGGTGTGCTGGTGCAGTTGCCGTTGCCAGATCATATCGATGAGGTTGCGATTACCAATGCCATCAGTGCCAGCAAGGATGTAGATGGCTTTCATGCCTTCAGCGTCGGCCGTCTGGCCCTGCGCCAACCCGGCCTGCGCCCCTGCACACCACGCGGCATCATGACCCTGCTGAATTACTATGGTGTCAGCGCCATGGCACGGCATTGCGTGGTGGTGGGTGCCTCCAATATCGTCGGCCGGCCAATGGGCCTCGAGTTGCTCCACCAGGGCGCCACCGTGACCACCTGTCATCGCTTTACCCGGGACCTGGAGTTTTATGTCCGGCACGCTGAAATACTGGTAATCGCGGTGGGTAAACGGGGCATCGTAGACGCCGACTGGATTCGTGAAGGCACGGTGGTGGTCGATGTTGGCATCAACCGCCTGGACAATGGCAAGCTGGTGGGTGATATCGACTTTGCACGCGCGGCCGAAAAAGCCGCATGGATTTCTCCGGTGCCGGGCGGTGTTGGCCCGATGACCCGCGCCACCCTGATGCAAAATACTGCTGAGGCAGCTGGAATTCAAGTCCCCGAACCGAAGCAAGCCTGATGGCCGGGCCCCGGCCGGGGCAGGCTGGTATCATGGTGTTGCCAGATGCGCCTGTGTTGATGAGGGCCTTTGTAAATGAGTGATTGCTCAGGAAGCTTGCCCCACGGATCATGAAACATGTTTATTTTGCTTTGGGCTGGCTGTTTTTCAGCCTCGGTTTTATCGGCATTTTTCTACCTGTCTTACCGACCACACCCTTCATGCTGCTGGCCTTATGGGCTTTTTCCAGAAGCTCTGCGAGGTTTCACCAATGGTTGTACCACCACCGCCTGTTCGGCCCGCCGCTGCAACAATGGAGTAATCACCAGGTCATTCCATTGCTGGCTAAAATTGTTGCCATCACCTTTATGCTGATAAGCCTGTCCTGGCTGGTCATGTATTCGAATGTTGAGAACTGGCTCAAAGTGACGGTTGGCATACTGATGTTGTCAACGGCGATTTATATTCTTGCCAAGCCTTCTGTGCCGCCTGAGAAGGGTGATTGAGTTGATTCTGTAAGTTTGGCGTCAGTTGATCCGCGGTGACATGGGTGCGCGGCCCAGGGGGTAGGTATCTGTCGCGCGTTCCCCTTGAAGAACATTCTTCGTGAAATACGCGGCGACATGGGGGCACACCGTCGGAGACACGCTGTAAATACGTCCATGTACGCTCGGGGCCTGCTCCCTGCAGGCCACGGTCTCCGAAGGTGTACCCCCATATCCCCGCTCGCTTACTTGGCTTTGATCAGTGGTTATCGGTATATTTGAGAGGGGAGTTTTTTGCGAGGGCTCTACTTGTGTTGGGTGCGGAGTTTGGTGGGAAGGGGAGGCGGGTGCCTATTTCCGAGACCTTCACAAACAGGGATGTTTGTGATGAGCCTACATGGACGTATTCACGGCGTGTCTCGGAAATAGGCACCCGTCGCGCGTTCCCTTTGCCCAGCTTTCTCCGGGGGTAGGTACCTGTTGCGCGTTCCCTTCGACGAACCTTCCTTGGTGAAATACGCGGTGACACGGGGGCACACCATCGGAGACACGCCGTGAACCCTTCCCTGGGGGCTCGGGGCCTGCGTCCTGCAGGCCACGGTCTCCGAAGGTGTACCCCCATATCCACGCTCAGTTCTGTAGATTCTGTTGACAGGTACCCATGTCGCCACGCTTCGAAGCCAGCAGGGCAGGCGTCAGGGGCGCTCCAGTATTGCGCAGACACCCATGCCGCCGGCTGTGCAGACCGATATGAGTCCGCGGCCGGAGCCTTTTTCTGCCAGCAGTTGTGCCAGCGTGGCGATGATGCGTGCGCCGGTGGCGGCAAACGGGTGGCCGACGGCGAGGCTGCTGCCATTGACGTTCATCTTCTGCCGGTCAATGCTGCCCAGCGGCTTCTTGAGCCCGAGGCGCTGCTTGCAATAGTCCTTTGATTCCCAGGCTTTCAGGGTACACAGGACCTGCGCGGCAAAAGCCTCGTGGATTTCGTAGAAATCGAAGTCCTGCAAACTCAGCCCGGTGCGCTGCAGCATTTCTGCAACTGCAACGGTAGGTGCCATCAGCAGGCCTTCGTCATTGACGAAATCGACCGAAGCTGAGCGACCGGTGACAAGGTAGGCCTGTACCGGCAGCTTATGTTCTGCAGCCCACTCTTCCGAGCATAGCAAAACGGCCGCAGAACCATCGGTTAACGGCGTGCTGTTGGCGGCGGTCAGCGTGGCATCTGGGCCACGGTCAAAAGCGGTTCGTAAGCCTGCCAGCTTTTCAAGGCTGCCGTCGGCGCGCAGATTGTTGTAACGGGCGACGCCGCCCCAGGGCGTCACCAGTTCATCAAAGAAGCCATCGTCGTATGCCGCTGCTGCTTTTTGGTGGCTTTCGAAGGCCAGTAAATCCTGCTCGTCACGGGGGATGTCCCATTCGCGCGCCATTCTTTCACAATGCTGTCCCATCGACAGGCCGGTGCGCATCTCGCCGTTGGTCGGGGAGACCGGCTTAAGTTCCCTGGGGCTGAAGCCTTTCAGTGCCGCCATGCGTTGTTGCATGCTGCGGGCCTGGCTCAGGTTTATCAGGCGCTTGGCAAATTTCTTGCCGAACACGATTGGTGCATCCGAGGTGGTGTCGGTGCCGGCGGCGATGCCACTGTCGATCTGTCCGCTGGCAATTTTTGCCGCCAGGCTCAGCGCGGCTTGCAGGCTGGTGCCACAGGCTTGTTGCAAGGTGATGCCAGGTGTTAACGGTGACAACTTGCTGGATAAAACGGCTTCCCGCGCCAGGTTGAAATCCTTGGAGTGGGTCATGACGGCACCCGCCATCACCTCGTCAAGCTGTTCGCCTGCCAGGCTGAAACGGTCGACCACACCATCGATGGCTGCTGCCAGCATATCCAGGTTGGTTTTGTCGGCATAGATGGTGTTCGAGCGGCAGAATGGAATCCGGCTGCCGCCCACAATGGCTACTCTGCGTAATGTGTCAGTCATTGTTTTGTTCCTGTTGCTTCAAGTAGTGCAGGGGTCCGCCAAGAAACGGGGCGAAGCCGGTGCCGAATATCATGCCGGCATCGAGGACGTCCGCATCCTCGACGATGCCATCATCGAGGGCTGACTTGCAGGCATCGAAATAGGGTTGCAGCAGTGTGTTGGCGATCTCTTCAAGATTGTGCCCGCCGGACGCTGCGGATTCCTTTTGTGGCTTGCCTTTCTCCCACCGGTAAAAACCCTGCCCGGATTTCTTGCCGAGCTTGCCGGCGTCAACTTTCTCCTGCAGCAGCGCGGCTTCCTTCTCAGTTGATTCTCCACCCAGCAAGGTAACGACGTTCATGCATACATCGAGGCCGACGGTATCGGCGAGCTCAACCGGTCCCATTGGCATGCCGAAGTTTGTAGCGGCCTTGTCGAGTACCTCGATCGGGATCTTCTGCTCCATGTGCATGCTCATGGCCTTGGCCATGTAGCCTGACAGTACCCGGTTGACCAGGAAGCCCGGCGCGCTTTTGACCGGCAGCGGGAAGCGATTGATGACACCACAAAATGCCGCTGCCCTGGCGATCTGTTTGGCAGTGGTCTTCTTGTCGTGAACGACTTCTACCAGCGGCATCTTGGCCACCGGGTTAAAGAAGTGGATGCCGATCAGGCGGCCGGGTTTCTTCAGCACCGAGGAGATATCTGCCAGCGGTATGGCGGAGGTGTTGGTCGCCAGTACGGCATCCGCTTTCATACGCGGCTCAAGGCTGGCAAACAGTTCGCGCTTGGCTTCGACATCTTCGAATATGGCCTCGATGATGACATCGGCTTTGCTGATGCCTTTGCCTTCGACATCGGCCATCAGCCGGCTGGTGGCACCGGCCACCTTGGCACGATCCCGGAGTTTCTTTTTGAACAGGCTCTTGGCCCGTTTCAGGGCCGGTTCAATATACTTCAGTTCACGGTCCTGCAAGGTCACTTCAAGGCCTTGCAGTACACACCATGCAGCAATGTCGCCGCCCATCACGCCGGCACCGATAACGTGCACACGACGGACCTTGATGTCAGTCTTTTTGGCGATACCCTTGAGCCTTTCCATCAGGAAAAATACCCGCCGCAGGTTCTTTGATGCCTGCCCGGTGATCAGTTTGCCCACCCGTACTGATTCCTCGGCCATCATGCGTTGCGGGTCGTCGCCGTAGCGCTCCCAGGCATCGATCAGCTGGTAGGGGGCAGGGTAGTGTTTGGGGTTGGCCCGGGCCGCGACTTTCTTGCGCATGATACGTGCCAGTTGCTTCCGTACCGGTCCGATGTTCTGTAAACGGGTCAGCTGCCCGGGCTGGCGGCTCTTGCGGCCCTGCCGGATGGCCCTGCGCGCGGCCCAGCGCAGTGAACCGTGGGCATCAACCAGTTCATCGACCAGGCCCATGGCCCGGGCGGCTTTGGCTCGCAGGTTACGGCTGCTGAGCATGATGGACATGGCATTGGAGGCCCCCATTTGTTGAATACTGCGGGCGCTGCCGCCAAAACCGGGGTAGATTCCCAGTTGAATTTCGGGGAAACCCAGCCGGGTGTGATCCACGTTACTGGCGATGCGGTAGTCAAAGGTGAGGGCAAGCTCTACGCCTCCGCCCAGGCAAAAGCCATCAATGATGACGACGGTTGGAAACCTTAGCGCCTCAATCCGATTGAACAGGCGGTGTACGCGGCCGATGCCTTCGCTGGCTTTTTCGGCATCATCGTAGCCGTCAAATTCACGCACATCGGCTCCGACGATAAAGGAACCGGGTTTGCCGGATTGCAAAACCAGTCCCGCGGGCGGCTGATTGTCCATTTCGTCAACAATACTTTCCAGTTCGCTGAGTACTTCCAGCGACAGGCTGTTGACGCTCTCGCCTTTGCGGTCAATGCTCAGCCAAAGCACATTGTCGATGTCAGTCGCAAGCTGCCAGTGTTTATATTTCGGTTGTTTGCGTGCCGTCATGTTTATCAGGACTCCAGGAGTGAAAGCTTTATAAAAAGATAAGGGCAAAACTGGTGCTTGCAAGTCCTGTCAACGGACCTGTTGCGTCGCAAAGCCTGGCAGGCTCAGGCGGCTTGTATGGCAGCTGATCCTGCAGCCGTTGTATCATTCGATCCGCGGCGACATGGGGTACTGTCCCCTGGGACACGCCGTGAATACCTCCCTGTAGGCTCGGAAAAAACATCCCTGTTTTTTACGGTCCCAGAGGGCAGCACCCCGTATCCCCGCTCAGTTCGGTTGATGCTTTGAACGCAATGGATGCTAAAGCTGGTCAGGGTAAAGGCATCCCGGCATTCCTCAGCATTGCAGCCGTGCGGATCAGTGGCAGGCCGGTCAGTGCTGTGGGGTCGTCACAGACAATGCGTTCAAACAATACGATGCCGAGGGACTCGGCCTTGCAGGCACCGGCGCAATCATAGGGTTCTTCCTGCCTGAGATAGCGTTCAATTTCTACCGCTTGCAGGTTCCTGAAACAAACCCGGGTACGATCGGTGTAGTGTTCGGCAAAGCCGTTTTCTTTGCAAATCACTGTCACCGCCGTGAGGAAATCAATACTGTGTCCGCTGAAAGCCGACAATTGTGCCAGTGCAGCGTCATGGTTGCCGGGCTTGCCAATGGCCCGGCCGTCAAAAATAGCCACCTGGTCTGAGCCGATGATGATGGCAGACGGGTGTTCCACTGCCACAGCCTGCGCTTTTTGCTGCGCGAGGCGGCCAGTTAGCACTGCAGGAGACTCGCCAGGCTCAGCGGTTTCGTCAGTTTCAGGTGCTACGCAGGCGAATGGATGAGCGAGCCTGCGCAGCAACATATTGCGGTATTTGCTGGTCGAGGCAAGAATTAGTCTTCTGGGTGGTGACTCGCTGTTCATTTATGTAGTAAAATTACCCGTTTACCTTGGCTGTTATACTAAGTTGCAGGCATTGTTGGCCTGAACTGCCTATTGTAAGTGTTCAGGACAGCTCGATACAGTCCCAATGCAATGGGCCAAATACAGTGGACCCAATACATTGGGCCATGAATGGGCGGGGGTGAGTGAACTTATGTCGCGGGAATACCCAGACTGGATTTCGCCGGAACGCGCAGCTGATGGTAAGCGTGTTTTCAGCGGTACTGTACCGCTGACCAGAATGAAGCGACTGGTGCCATTGTTGGTCAGTGCAGATGGAGATGCCTCATTTATTGCTGCGTTCAGGCGTGACATGGATAAAAGGACCATCATTGATTTGCAGGTGGAGGCCTCACTGTCGTTGATTTGCCAGGCCAGCCTGGAAGTTTACGATGAGCAGGTGAAACGCCGCTGTGATCTGGTTGTCATAGATGACGACAGCGAGCAGGGTGAGATACCGGAGAACTATGAACCGGTAAAAACAGAACAGGGCCGGTTGGCAATTGCCAGCCTGGTAGAAGAAGAACTGCTGCTTGGCCTGCCACAGGTACCGCGCAAGCCGGGTTTGGAAGCAGTTGAGTATTCGACCGGCGGGGAGGTAGCTGAAGCAGCAGCCCCGCAGGGTCAGGATTCAGAGGGCAAAAGCAACCCCTTTGCCGCTTTGCAGGAAATGCTAGAGCGGGATGAACAGAATTGAATTTTTTTTATTTTTTAGGAGTATAAGATCATGGCTGTACAAAAAAGCCGAAAAACCCCATCACGCCGCGGCATGCGTCGTTCACATGACGCGTTGAAAGCGCCGACTCTGTCGGTTGATCAGACCACCGGTGAGACGCATTTGCGCCATAACGTAACCCCTGAGGGTTACTACAAGGGCCGCAAGGTTATCGATACGCCGGTTGTTGAATTCGACGGCGACGAAGAATAGACAACGCCCCTTTATGGGGTGCACCCGCCGGCCTGGTGTTCTCACCGTAGTTTAAGTGAGGAAATACGAGGTCGGCGGTTCCGTTTCCGGACTGCACTGAATACGTGTTGATAAAACCTGATAAAACCATCCTTGCGCTGGATGTACACGGTGGCGATTTTGGTGCCGCTGTGACCGTTCCGGCTGCGTTGGATGTTTTGGCCCGGCGGCCGGATGTCGAAATTCTGCTATGCGGCATGCTGAAAGAAATGCAGCACTTGCTGGGGCAACAGATTCCTGAGCGCCTGCAACTGGTAGAAGCCAGTCATGCGCTGGCTTCGGACGCCCGGCCGGTCGAGGCTTTGCGGCGTGGCAAAGGCAGTAGCATGTGGCTCGCCATGGAGCAGGTCGCCAGTGGCAAGGCGGATGCCTGTGTCAGTGCCGGCAGTACTGCTGCGATGCTGGCGCTCGGGGTCAAATTGCTGGGTATGCTTGCAGGTATAGAACGACCCGCGTTAATGTCGCGAATTCCCTCTGCTACCGGCCACACCAGTCTGCTGGACCTCGGTGCCAACCTGAATGTCAGTGCTAATCAGCTGGTGCAGTTCGCCATCATGGGTTCGGTTGCCAGCCCGGTGGCCAGCCGGGAGCAGCCAACGGTGGCCTTGCTGAACGTGGGGCATGAGGACAGCAAGGGGGATGCGGTGGTCAAGGAAGCGCACGCCATGCTGAAAGAACTGCCGCTTAACTACACAGGCTTTATCGAAGGCCACGATATATTTGCCGGCAAGGCAGACGTTGCCATTTGTGATGGCTTTTCCGGAAACCTGATCCTGAAGTCGGGGGAGGGTCTGGCAAAAATGTTCTTCAGACACCTGGACATGGCGCTGGATGCAAGCATGCAGGCCAGGCTGGGTGGTGCGCTGGCACGTTCTTCACTGCAACGGGTACTGGCAAGATTTGAACCGTCCAAGCATAATGGTGCGCCGTTGCTGGGGCTGCGTAACGTGGTGGTTAAAAGTCATGGCAATGCCGAGCGCGAAGCCCTGTGCCATGCAATGTACGAAGCGGTTGAAGAAGCCCGGCAACAGGTACCAAAATTGATCGAGTCGATGATC
>JAJRUM010000015.1 GCA_024277815.1 Gammaproteobacteria bacterium | reverse complement strand
GCGCGCGCCTGACCCTGAGGTCATTCGCGATTTGTTCGTAAATCATTATACGGTGAGATACCTTCTGGGTAGATACGACATCACTATTTTACGATTATGGCATGGGAAAGAGATTGAGAAAGACTTATAACAAGGCGTTAAGGTTCGTTCCGGGCCTGCGGCCCTCCACCGGACGTTGCTCCGCAACGCCGCTTAACTAAAACGTTATGCCTACAAATGACAGATAAATGAAACCAGAGTGTTGCGCTTCAAGCCGGGAAGAATGGCGCGCCTGGTTAAAGAAAAATCATACCAAGGCAGTACAGGTATGGCTGGTCTATTACAAAAAGCACACTGGTAAGTCTAGTATTGATTACACTGACTCAGTAGAGGAAGCATTGTGCTTTGGCTGGATTGACGGCATTAAGAAGAAGATTGATGAGGAAAAATACGCGCATAGGTTTACACCCCGCAAAGCAAAAAGTAAGTGGTCGCCACTTAATATTAGGCGGGCCAAAAAAATGATTGAAGAGGGGAAGATGACACAGATGGGGCTTGCATCGTTTAATCAAAGAATTAGTTACGACGAAGATTTTCTAAAGGCGAGGAACGCAAAAGAAATTTCCCTCACGCCAGAAATTGAGAAAGCATTGGAGGCAAATAAAAAAGCTTGGGAACACTTCAATAATCTTACACCCACTCACAAAAAACAATATGTCGGCTGGTTAATAAGTGCAAAAAGACCGGAAACCAGAGAACGGCGATTAGAAGAGGCCATCAAACTGCTTACTGAGAATAAGAAGCTGGGCATGAAATAGGTGTGAAATCAAGGCCTAACAAATCATTCAACCGTGCGCGGGAAAGTGCAGCGGCGCGTTTCCGCGGAAACGCCATCACGCGCGCCGGTTAATTTAATCGTTAGGTAGCTCATCCAGCACTTGCCTATACCATAAACAGTATCTATACTTTATTTGGTATGTGGCAGATTCTCGAACACAAACGCCTCAATCGACGATTCAAGTCTTTGCCGCAAGAAATTCTTAAACGGTACGAGAAATGGAAAGATATCGTTTCTATTTCGGGACCTGACGGGTTGAGAACCATTCGAGGCTTCAAAGATGAGGCACTTCGTGGACAATGGAACGGATTCAGATCATCGCGACTCGGACTAAAGTACCGGATTATTTACAAGATTGAGGTGACAAAGGTACTAGTGAAAGTCATTGACCTCACACCACATGATTATCGGAAGAAGTGAAATGAGCGATTTCAGACCTGCCAAAAAACGAGTTGATGTATCTGTGGGCGAATCTGTCAGAATTATTCGTGAGCTTCAGGGTATGAGCCAAAACAACTTGGCAAAATTATCAGGCATTCCCCAATCAACGATTTCCGCGATTGAAAACGACCGTATCAATCTCGGTGTTGAGCGAGCCAAGACGCTTGCCCGGGTACTCGAGTGTCACCCTGCTGTCCTTGTGTTTCCGGGTTGGGAAGTCATCAGTGAACACGCAGCCTAACAAGTCATTCAACCGGACGCGGGAAAGCTCGGCGGCGCGTTTCCGCGGAAACGCCATCACGCGCGCCGGTTAATTTAATCGTTAGGCTTTAACATCACCCATTTGTTTTCTCAGCATTATCACCAGTGCTGTCAACCATAGTTGACATATATTGGAGTGTAAACTATAGTATACACATGGTCGAAATCATCAAAAGCGCTACTTTCGACCGGTGGTTCAGGAAATTGCGGGATCCCGAAGCGAAAGCCCGCATCCAAATGCGAATTCGAAGGTTGGGACTCGGGAATCCTGGAGATGTTCAGCCAATTGGTAGCGGCTTAAGTGAGATGAGAATTGATTATGGTCAGGGTTATCGGGTGTATTACATGAAGTCCGGTCCGATATTGGTCGTATTGTTATGCGGTGGCGACAAGCGTACCCAACAAACTGACATCAATAAGGCCAAGCGATTGGCTGCTGAGTGGAGGTCTTGAGACATGGTAGAAAAATTTAGCCGTTACGATGCCGCTGACTATCTGGAAACAGAAGAAGACATCTGTCTTTATCTGGAAGCATGTCAGGAAGAAGGTGATCCCGCGCTATTTGCTGCTGCTTTGGGTGACATTGCTCGTGCTCGAAACATGACACAACTTGCCAAGGAAGCCGGAATGACACGTGCGGGCTTATACAAGGCTTTATCAGCTGAAGGGAATCCTAGTTTTGCCACGGTTTCAAAAGTTGCTAAAGCCCTCGGGCTTAAAATTACGGTTCACCCCGCTTGAGGGCTACCGCCAATGATGCAATTCAGTGATTTTGAAATTGGTGGCGAGTTCAACTGTGGCGGAAAACGCTGGAGATGCACTGACCTGGGACAAAGGGTTGTAGTGGCTATTCCGATCGATCAACACAATGACCCATCTTGGCTGAATGGGCCACCGTACGCGATCGCCGAAACTGTATTTGACGAATATGATGTTGAAGGGTGTTCCCCCATCGAATGAGGATTTATTTGATGAAGCGGGAGAAGCCTAACAAGGCGCTCAAGTGCGTTCCGGGCTTCGCCCTCCACCTGACGCCGCTACGCGGCGCAGCTTAGCTCAACGTTAGGTGCGCCATGAACTTTTTGAATGCCCTTAATTCAGCAATCCTGATAGTCTCAATCTCGCTGACAGCCGAAGCGCAAGAGCATGTTTTGCCTGATGCAGCTCGCGACGTGCTGGTTCGGTATTCTTCAGCTCTTAACCGGGGCGACTGCGAAGCAATGCTTGAACTGGCATCTCCGGAAATAATTTCCCGGCTGCATCGATTTGAAGGGGGTAAAGACGGCTTTTGTGAAGGGATCAGGTATTTTCACGATATCGGGATAGTTGATTCGTTAGGCGAACCCCTGGCAATCAAATCCGAAGGTCCATACCGCATGGCAATGGTTGAAACTATAAGGCTTCTGGTGGTGCCCCTGGATTCGTGGACGCGAGAGGAATTTATGTATTGCACTCTTCTGATAGCGGGAAGCATTGGTGGGTGCTGGATAACAGCTGCGTTAACTATGAATGGATGACGATAGTCTATCCACCATATGACGGTGATCCGCCGATCCCAGGTGGAAGCGAGACTTTACCAGAGCGCTGAGTTGTTATGCTGTGACACCTAACAAATCATTAAACACGGACGCCAGCAAAGCTGGCGCCGGTTAACTCAAACGTTAGCTGCATTTGCAGCACTGCATTGACGTTAAGTCGCTTTAGCGTTAAAGTTCCTCTCAGAGGAAAAACCAATGAATGAGCCATCAAAACGATCCACTGTTTATTTTGAACCTGAGGTCCATCAGGCGTTGCGACTAAAAGCAGCTTACACGCACAGGTCAGTATCAGACCTCGTCAATGAGGCGGTCCGTAGTATTTTGCATGAGGATCAGGAAGATCTTGCTGCTTACGCCGATAGAGTGAATGAACCCACGTTAACATATGAAGAATTGCTGAATGATCTGAAAGCACATGGGAAAATTTGAGGTTATATTCAAGCAATCCGTTGCAAAGGATCTACGGCCTATTCCAAAAAATGAAGTTGCAAGAATTCTAAAACGTATCGAAGCGTTAAAAATTGTTCCTCGTCCACCTGGCGTTGAAAAACTTTCTGGCCAAGAGTTATATCGTATCCGACAGGGCGTCTATCGGATTCTTTATGAGATCAAGAATACTGAGTTAATCATTATCGTAGTCAAAATAGGTCATCGGCGCGATGTATACAGAGTCAGCTAACAAAGCGTTAAAGTACGTTCCGGACCAGCGGCCCTTCACCAGACATAAAATTGCTGCGCAGTTTTATGCCGCTTAACTCAAACGTTATGTGTACAGGAGAAATAGAGTGCCTACCGATCTAAAAATTAGTTATCTTGAACTTCCTGCCCGCGACCTTGAAGCAGCGCAAGGCTTTTACGAAGAGGTGTTCGACTGGTCATTTACTGACTACGGACCCGACTATCGGGCATTTAGCGACGGTAAAATGGATGGTGGATTTTTCAGGGCTGAGGCCCAATCCTCGACGGAAAGTGGCGCTACATTAATTGTCATCTATGCCACCGATTTGGAACGAACGAAGGAACGCATTCTGGCCAGTGGCGGTAACATCACCAAAGACATCTTCTCTTTCCCAGGTGGTCGTCGATTTCACTTCACCGATCCCAATCGAAACGAGTTAGCTGTGTGGTCAGATCAATAGCATGGTGCAAGGCACGCCTAACAAGGCGCTGCTGCGCTTCGCAAAACCCCGTGAGCTGAGTCGTTAGGAGCAATCAATCGAATGATCGGCATACTACTCAAAGCAACGGGAATATGGTTTGTTATCGTTCTTGCTGCGATTATGAATGGCACACTTCGAGAGAAAATCCTAGCACCAATAATTGGATCAAATCTGGCGCTACCTCTAAGCGGTGTCTCATTGGCAATTATTGTTTTTGTGGTCTCACTAATTTTTATCCCATTTATTGGTGCATCAGAGCCAAAAATATATATTGCAATTGGACTGTTTTGGGTGGTGCTCACATTGCTATTTGAATTTATTTTTGGGCATTATGTTGCAGACAAACCCTGGAAGGATGTTATGCAGGTATTCAATGTTAAAAAAGGAGATTTATTCCTCGTGGTTCTATGTGTAACCGCAATTTCGCCTTGGTTTGTGGCAAAGGTAAGAGGTTTGCTTTAAGCATGGTCGATCCTAATCCAGGCCAGCAAATCCATATGATCGTTATTGAGGATTATGTTTACCTGGGGTAATACCCCCTCCTCTATTTGGCAGCTTTTTTAGCGACTGCAATCGAAATTACTCATTCATACTTGGGCGAACAATACATATTGATTCGATTGTTTCGCCGCGATGATCTGCCAAAGCTGTTTGGTAGTTCCGAATTCACGATTCGGACACTCCGATTCGCCTGGCATGTAACAACTATTGCCTGGTGGGGGGTTGCTGTAATTCTCGTTGTGTTGGCGAATGCATCGGTAACCACAAGCACTACCGGCCTCGTGATTGGCTGCACGTTTCTTGTACACTTTGCCGTAGCTTTGGTCGGGTCTCGTGGAAAACATTTTTCCTGGCCAGTATTCCTGGCTATAGGAATACCAGCCATCTATGCAACTCGTACCTAACAAGACGTTCAAGTTGGTTCCGGGACTGCACCGCCACCGGACACAAAGATGCAATGTATTATTGCGCCGGTTTTTATGCATAAATGGAACCGTATAACTACACCCCTTACACTAGGGTCACTTGCTCCTCACTACGTACCAGAGGAATTTCAATGTCACAGAATCAGTTCCCGAAGCTCGCTCACGTCGTCTATCGCACTCGCAAATTCGAGCAAATGCTCGCTTGGTACAAGGAAGTGTTCCGTGCCAGGGTACAGCATCAGAATCCGGTAATAGCATTCCTCACATATGATGACGAGCATCACCGGTTGGCATTTATTGACCTGAGTATCGTGCAACCGGGTGCGGACGAGTCGGAAAGACATGAGCCGGTTTCGCCGATTCGCGGTGCTCTCAGCGCAGTCCAGCAATAGTATGCAACAGGCAGCGCGCTTATAATTCCGGATTTTGGCAAGCAGTTCGTGTCCATGGAGCTTATCGCAGGACGACACCGCAATGTACGCACCCTTTGCGCTGAACGGTGCAAAGGGGCAGGTGAAGCGGGCGTTGACACTTCGAATGATCGAGGGACTACATGAGGCATTTTCAATTCCAGCAGAAAGTCCTCTGACGCATGGTTCCGGGCGAAATAGTCATGCTGCGTGAAGCTTCGTAAAATCGTGCCTGACAAAGCGTTAAAATATGTTCTGCCAGCAAGCTGGCTGCACCGGATGCAGCAAAGCCGCGCCGCTTAAATCGGCGTTATATTCTTAGAGCAGGGGAAAAGTTTTGACAATCATGAGGCTATGGCACGGAGAAGTTGCTATTGATCAGGCCGACGAATATGAGAAGTTCATGGTCGAAAGAGCAGCACCTGATTATTCTTCAGTTGATGGATTATTAAACCTTTATTTCCAGCGAAGAAATGAGCGTACAAAAGCTCATTTCCTGCTTGTAACAATTTGGGATTCACTAGAGTCCATTAAGAATTTTGCCGGCTTAAAACCCGAACTGGCAAAGTACTATCCTGAAGATGAAGACTTCCTGTTAACCAAAGAAAAATATACATCCATGTACGAAGTCTTTTATCAAAAGGAAAAATAATGTGGTGCAAGGTACGCCTGACAAGGTGCTGCAGCTGAGCTTGGTCGTTATGCAGGCAAAACGCACCCCTAATGAATAGCCTATTTTGGAATGAATATGAAACTATTAGCACGCAACCTGGACCGTTTAACCACAGAGGAAGAGTTAAAAACTATATTTACAGCATTTGGCAAAGTTCAATCTTGCAATTTGGTCATTGATAAAGTTAGTGGCAAATCTAAAGGCTTTTGTTTTGTTGAAATGCCAAAGGTCGGAGATGCTAAAAGCGCAATTAAAAACCTCAACAATAAAATTATCGGAAGCAATAAAATTCGAGTTAAGAAGGCGGAAGTTAAAAATACATAGCAAATCACTCAAGTACGTTTCGGCCTTGCGGGCCTCCACCGGACCACCTTCCAGACGACCGCTTAACCAGAAGTTAAGCGCATGAAGAAGAAAGCAACATGAACAAACCAATCGAAATTGAACTGTCTGATAAAGTGTTTTTTGTTGGAAACTCGAGGGGTGGATATGCGGCAATACTATTTTCGAACCTGATCGGCATTGGTGAAGTGATTGCATTTGCTCCTCAAACTTTCATTTCTCCGGACTTGCGGTTTGAGAATAGAGACATACGGTGGATAAAAAATCATGCCAAATAAGAACGAAAAAACTGTATCCCTCGTTTTAGGCAGTGGTGGAGCGCGTGGTTTAGCGCACATTGGGGTAATTCATTGGCTTGAGGACAATGGTTTCAAAATAAAATCAATTTCCGGCTGTTCTATAGGCGCGCTTATTGGTGGTATTTACGCAGCTGGAAAGTTAGATGTTTTTGAAAGTTGGGTACGGGCAATAACGAAATCAGACATCATTACGTTACTTGATCTTTCATGGAAAAAAAATGGTCTTGTTAAGGGTGATAAAATCATCAATACACTGACTGACCTCGTGGGTGATGTCGTTATTGAGGATTTGCCTATTATATATACTGCTGTTGCGGCTGACATTTTTAATGAAAAAGAGGTATGGATGAACTCAGGAAAACTTTTTGATGCAATCAGAGCATCTATATCATTACCTCTCTTTTTTACGCCATTCAGATATAACGATATCGACCTGATTGATGGTGGTGTTTTAAACCCTGTACCGATAGCGCCTACATTTAGTGATGTAACAGATTTAATCATCGCAGTTAATCTTGGTGGGAAAGCAGATGCCAAGGAAAAAATAACCATAAAGCGCGATTCAATAAACGAAAGTAAGTCCCCATTCGCGGAGAAAATTACTGGGTTTGTGGAAAGTTTTAAGGACTCTAAAGTAAATCATATTCATAAAGAGTGGGGTCCATACGATATAGTGAACCAGGCATTTGATGCAATGCAAAGCACCATTGCAAGACAGAAACTCGCAGCGTACCCTGCTGATTATTTTGTAGAAATTGCCCAAAACGCGTGTGGAACTCTGGAATTTGATCTCGCCTCTGAAATGATAGAACTGGGGTACAAAAAGGCTCAAGAAAGTCTGGGGGGAATGTCCCAGGCTGATGCGTAAAGTTCTGATATTTGGAAATTCAGGGTCAGGAAAGTCGACGTTAGCTAAAAAGCTCGTTGATCAGGAAGGTTTGGCACATCTGGATTTGGATAGCCTTGCCTGGTTACCAGAAACCCCTCCACAAAGAGCACTCTTGCGGGAATCCAGGAACAAAATTAATGATTTTATAAATTCCAGTACTGGCTGGGTTATTGAGGGTTGTTATGTCGACCTTCTTGAAATAGCAGCACCGTTAGCAAACGAAGTAATATTTATGAATCTTGGTGTTACCCAGTGTGTAAAAAACGCAATAGCAAGACCGTGGGAACCTCACAAATATGAAAGCAAGAAAGCACAGGATGACAACCTGAAAATGTTGATTGACTGGATCAAGCAGTATACGGAAAGAGATGATGTATTTTCGTTCCGTTCCCATTCAAGGTTTTACGAAGAGTTCGCGGGTAAAAAGTCCATGTACACCAGAAATGAAAGTCTCACCTGGCAAGGCGTTGAATTCGACCCCGAAGAATGACTGCCCCGACTACGCGCCATAACTACTGAGTCAGAATTTCTCCTGCGCCGGGTCCACGAGCCAGCATTGTACAAATATTGCCATCAGGAATCCTGAGACGGGGTGACCTAGGACAAAGCAGCGGTCAGCTGCCGGAAGCTCTCGTCCAGGCTGCTACCGGTGGTATCCACAACCGCATGTGCCTGCGCATAGAATGGTTCCCGGGCTTCAAGAATGCGGCGTAAATCGGCCATGGCATGGTCGTTACTCTCAATGGGTCGCCAGTCGCCCTGATCGATGACGCGCTGCATATGATCTTCAGGCCGCGCCTTGATCCACACTACCCGGCAGGTGGTCAGCAAGGTATTGAACACATGGCTTTCAGAGACAATACTACCGCCGGTTTCGATGACACATTTATCATGCCTGGCCAACACATCAAACAGGGATTGCTCCTCCAGTCGGCGGTAACCATCCTGGCCCGACAGGGACAGAATTTCCGCCACCGGCATGCCGGCCAGTTTTTCAATTTCGCTGCCCAACTGCACGAAGGGCACATCAAGATGTTCAGCCAGACGACTGCCGAGGCTGGTCTTGCCGGCACCGCGCATACCAACCAGTGCAATACGGGAGCTGTCCTGGTTGGCTGAGAAATTCTGATACAACAGTTGCAGGGCACGGTGCTGGTCATCACTGTCCAGGCCCTGTACCAGTTCGTTGATCAATACCTGCTCGGCTGTAATTTCTTTGCCAGCCTGCAACAGGTCAACAATGTCCGTGCGCAGCGCCGTCGCCACGCGCTGCAACAGGCTGATAGAGATATTGCCCTTGCCCTGTTCAAGTTGCGCCAGGTAACGTTCTGAAACGCCGGAATCAGCTGCCAGCATCTTGCGGGTCATACCGCGCCCGGCACGCAGCACCCTCACCTTGCGGCCGAGGGGCTCCAGTAAATCACCGCTGTTATCCTGCCTGGCTTTGGTCATGCTATCGCCGTAAGATGCCTACGGAACCAACACCGGTCGTGCAGTAATTTCATGTGCATGTGCCGCAGTGAAAACTTCGTTTATCTGCGCCAGGGGAAATTGCTGAATAAACGGCTTCATCGCGACCTTGCCGTCTAGCACCAGTTCCAGTGCCGGTGGATAGTACTCAGGCAGACAGCCCCAGTTGCCGACTGCGGTCGCATGGAAGGCCATCAGATTCGACAAGCGGACCTCGACCTTATCCATGGTGAAGCCGACCACCGCCAGCTTTGCACCGAAAGTCAACAAACCATAGGCGGTGACCTGTCCCGGCCCTGTTCCGGAGCACTCAAAAATCTTCCACTCCGTTTGCCGCAGGCCGTTCTCTTTGGCGAACGTCTTAACCGCCTTTTTCAGGTCTCGTCCACTGATGTCACGCGAATTCAGAACCAGGTCAGCACCATACCCCTGCAGGCTGTCCAGCTTATCCTGAACGACGTCAATGGCAACCACCTTTGCACCCATAGCGCTGGCGATCTGAACAGCGTAGCCACCCACCCCGCCAACGCCGACAACAATGGCCAGGTCGCCTGCCTGTATATTCAACTGCGCAGCTGACTGGTAAGGCGTCGTCACCGCATCGGCAATGACTGACAAATCTGCCAGTGACAGCCCGGTGGCAGCCAGACGCCGCTCATCGACCCGGCAAAGCCCGTGAGCCGGAACCAGGATATGGCTGGCAAAACCGCCGTGCATATCATTGCCCGGCATCAGTTGTTTGCTGCAGATATTACCCATGCCGCGTTTGCACACATCGCACTCACCACAAGGCATAACTGCAGGAATAATAACTGCAGCATCGCTCCATTGTTCAGCACCCGCACCCGTGGCAATAACTCTGCCACTGATTTCGTGACCCAGCGTCAACGGTAACGGGTGGCGTGTACGCACGCCGTCGTAATAGAACCCCAGATCTGTATGGCAGACACCGCATCCGGCAACCTCAACCAACACCTCTCCAGCGGCTGGGTCTTCAACCTCCGAACGGGTTTCTACCAGCGGTTCGCCAGCGGCCTGCATTTCCCAGCGTATAATTGTATGGCTCATTTTTTACTCCAGTATTGTCGGTGGATCGAGGTCGTCATCCCAATCCTCTTCCGGTCTTGGGAAACGTTCCTGCCACTGTTCCAGCAGGGCAACATGCTCCTCTTCCTCAGCGACCAGTTCCTCGGCCAGTTTTTTCACACCTGCATCGGTGGCACTGCTGGCCACATGCCTGAAGAATGCAACCGCCCGCTGTTCGCCATGCTTGGCCAGCTCGATGGCATGCCATGGTTGCATCAGGTAGTGCGCATCTTCCAGCGCCCCCCCTTCGGGAGAGTAGCCTTCATCCACCCAGTCAAATTCCCAGGCCAGCAGGTCCGGCAATTGTTTGCCTTCTGCAGCCCGGTTTACATTCTCGACATGCTTGCCCTCAATTTCAGCAAGCTTGTAAAACAGGTCAGCCACTTCGTGGTTGTTGTGTACTTCCATCTGGTCGGCCAGTTCGTTGAAGCGCTCAACGGCTTCCTCCTCCAGTGCCAGTGAATAGGCCAGCAATTCTTCAGTTGTGGCAATCACCTTTTTTCTATCGCGTGGCTCGTTAGTCATAGCTGAAACTCCTCATCCAGCTCTGTTACCTGGTCAATCGTGGATTCAAGCGTGGGTTGGTAAGGCGGGCGATGGCCCTTGAAAAGCACGCCGGTATACAGGCCCTCATCCGTCAGCAGGCGGCGGGCTGCCTGAGCCGGATCTGAGGTTGCTTCAACCGGAGCCGGCTGTACAAGCTTTTTCCATTCCCGCTGCTCAGGCCGGAAGGTCACACAGGGACTCAACACCTGCACCAGGGAGAAGCCCGGATGCCTGATGGCCTCCATAATAACTTTGGCCGTACCGTTCTGGTCCGAACTCGAACAACGGGCGATGAAATTAGCGCCCGATGCGAGTGCAATCACCAGTGGCTGGAAGGGGTTGATGCCCGTTCCGCTAGGCGTCAGTTTTCCCTTTTCCCAGTTGGGCTCGGTGGTCGGTGACGCCTGCCCCTTGGTCATGCCATACACCTGGTTGTCCATGACGATATAGGTCATATCCGGGTTGCGCCGGCAGGTATGCAAAAAGTGATTTCCGCCGATGGAAAATCCATCACCATCACCGCCGGTGGCAATCACCGTCAGGTCCGGGCGCGCCACCTTCAGGCCAGTAGCCAGTGCCAGTGCACGCCCATGTACACCGTGGAACCCGTAGGTACTCAGATAGGTGGGCATCCGTGAAGAACAGCCGATACCTGAGATAACAGCGGCGTTTTCAGGTGCTATGTTCAGGCCTGAAAGCGCCTTGGTCAACGAACCGAGTACAGTGAAATCACCACAACCCGGACACCAGACCGGCTTCACACCTGACTTATATTCTTTTGGCCCCAAACGTGAGCAAGCGCTTGTATCGTTCATAATTTTTCACTCCCACACCAATCTGACAATTGCTCAATAATCTCGCCCGGTTTGAACGCCAACGGGCCGGGGCGGTGGAACAGCTTGACCTCTGCAGGTAAGTCATAGGCTGCCCGCAGATAGCGATAGAATTGCTTCGAATGACTTTGTTCAACCAACAGCACCCGCTTGACGCCCTCCAGCGCAGCACGCATGTCTTCCGGGCGCTCCGGTGCCAGCAGGCGAATCGCCAGCATCCTGACTTCCGTGCCCTGTGCGCGCAAACGGGACAGTGCCTCCCTGACCGGGCCACAAGCTGATCCCCAGGTGATCACCATGGTGTCACCCGTGCCGTCTATGTCAGCCCAGTGCTCACCAAAGTTGAAGTTGGTAATTTTGTTGCTGCGCTTATCCAGTTGGGCCAGGTGATCGTCATACAAACTTGAAGGTGCGCCGGCCTCAGTGTGCTCCAGGCCATCAGCGGTGTACTGGCCACCGGGCTGGCCGGGTATAGTCATCGGTGACACAGGCGAGTCTCCAATTGCATAACGCCGGTAAGTTTCGCCCACGACCTCGGGTACATTCCGTTTGGCAATAAAGGCAATATCAGCTGGCTTATCGACAATCGCGCGTGTCTGGCCCAGCGATTGATCCGACAGCACAATGGCGGCAGTCTGCATGGCTTCTGCCAGGTGCACGGCCCACTGGGTGGTAAATATACAGTCGCTTAGCGAGGTCGGCGCCAAAACCAGGTGCGGAGCATCACCATGCAAACCATTAAGTGCAATATTCAAATCTGATTGTTCGTTCTTGGTAGCGATGCCTGTAGATGGACCACAGCGCATCACGTCCAATACCACTACCGGCACCTCTGAGCAGACGGCCAGGCCGATGGACTCCGTCATCAGTGCCAAGCCCGGACCAGAGGTCGCCGTTAGCGAGGGCTTACCACCAAATGAGGCACCTATAATCTGGTTAATAGACGCCAGTTCATCTTCGGCCTGTACCAGTACACCACCCAGCTTGGGCAGGCTGCCCGCCAGCCATTCCAGAACTTCGGTTGCCGGCGTGATCGGATAAGCGGCCACAAAACGAACACCACCGCGTACTGCACCGAGGCCTGCTGCTTCATTACCGGTTATGCTCCAGCGCTCACCGTCCGGTACATCGGTAATGGGCGGGCCGCTGAAAGCAGGCAACTCAGCGCCAGCAGCATAACCTTCTTTAACACAGGCCTGGCTGGCTTCCAGCGCATCGGCGCCCTTGGCCCGCAAAACCTTTTCAAGTATTCCGCCGATGGAGCCTTCCGGCAGGCCAATCACCCGCGCCAGCACTCCAAGCGCGATCATGTTCGGCCGACCGCCTTTGACAGCCTTAGCCATTTTCTTCATTGGCAGGTCAATTTCCCGTGCCAGTGTTTCCGGCAAGCTGGCATCGCGGCGACCACCCGCCATGTCACAGATGATGACGCTGTCTTCACGCAATGGTATTTCGCCCATGAACCTGCCCAGGCTAGCCGGGTCTATCGCCAGCACCAGGTCAAAACTGTCGTCATGCGACTCCAGCGGTTGATCGGACACCCGAATCAGTGCGGCCGCTTCACCGCCACGAATTTGCGGTCCTGCAGAACGCGTCATGATCCCGTACCAGCCAGCTTTGCCAGCAGCTTCCAACAACATACTGCCGGTGGTCATGACGCCCGATCCGCCACTGCCACTCAATGCGATGGACAAACTCTGACGACTCATAATCTGCTACTCCCAAAAAATTGGCTTAGATAAAGCGTGTTTGAACATAATATGCATTATATTACCACTTATTGACTATAAAACACTAGTTATTTGTAATAAAGAGCAGTATAATACATTTGTATTTAAGCTATCACTGAAGCAAAAAACGCACCACAGGAACCTTGAATCATGTCTACAACTGCTGAAATTTCCTCAAAAACAGCACCTGACCACCTGATTGACCACAACCTGGTAGACGCGCCAATGGATGCCGGTGTGCTGTTTGAGAAACGACCGGCTAAAACACCTGGCGGCGAAGAAATTCCAGGGCTGTTCAATGCCTGGATCACACTGAATAACCCAGGACAGTTCAATTCCTATACCACTAATATGGTCAAGAGCGTTATCCTGGCTTTCCGCGCAGCGTCAAGCGCACGTGATGTAGCCTGCGTTGTATTCACCGGCACCGGTGACCGGGCATTCTGTACCGGCGGCAACACCAAGGAGTATGCCGAGTACTATGCGGGCAACCCTCAGGAATACCGGCAGTACATGCGTTTATTCAATGATATGGTTTCCAGCATCCTGGGCTGCGACAAGCCGGTCATCTGCCGTGTCAACGGCATGCGCATCGGCGGCGGGCAGGAAATTGGCATGGCCTGTGACTTCACCATCGCCCAGGATCTTGCCAACTTTGGCCAGGCAGGACCGAAGCATGGTTCTGCCGCCATCGGTGGCGCAACTGATTTTCTGCCCCTGATGATAGGTGCGGAACAAGCCATGGTCTCAGGTACGCTGTGCGAACCTTTTTCCGCCCACAAAGCGTATCGCCTGGGCGTCACTTCCGGGCTGGTTCCAGCGCTTAAGGTCAATGGTGAATTTATCGCCAACCCGATGGTGGTTACCGATCAGTTCCTGGACGAATACGGCCGCATCATACATGGTGAATTCAAGACCGGTGATGATTTTGCCGCCGGCAAAGCCCTGTTCAAAAGCGGCGAAGTTGATCTCAGCATGCTGGACGAAGCGGTTGAAGCAATGTGTGCCAAGCTGCTGCAGACCTTCCCTGATTGCATGACCAAGAGCCTGGAGGAACTGCGCAAACCCAAGCTTGAAGCCTGGAATCGTAACCACGAAGATGCGCGCGCCTGGCTGGCCCTGAACATGATGACTGAAGCCCGTGCCGGCTTCCGTGCCTTCAACGAAGGCACACGTGAGACCGGTCGTGAAATAAGCTTTGTCGCCCTGCGGCAGGCGCTCGCCAAGGGCACGCCCTGGACGCCGGAACTGACCGAAAGCCTGATGCCGGGGAACGAGAGTTGAGTCCCGACAGACTCAGCCTGGTCAAAGCGCCACTCAAAGTCTGGCTGGAGCATGATGGCAGCCTGCTACACCTGCGCCTGACCACACCAAAAGCCAACCTGATCGATGCGGTCATGATCGCGGCGCTGGACAGCGCGCTGACAGAGCACCTTTCCAATCCGGACCTGAACGGCGTCATCCTTGATGCTGAAGGGCCGCATTTCAGTTTCGGTGCCAGCATCGAAGAACATATGCCGGACCAGTGTGCTGAGATGCTGGCCAGCCTGCATGGGCTGATTATCAAGATGCTGGAAAGCCCGGTACCCATCCTGGTGGCGGTACAAGGCCAGTGTCTTGGCGGTGGACTGGAGTTGGCCTGTGGCACCAGCCAGATATTTGCCGGTGATGATGCAAAATTTGGCCAGCCCGAAATCAAGCTGGCCGTATTTGCGCCAGCGGCTTCGTGCCTGTTGCCCGAACGCATCGGCCAGGCCAATGCCGAAGATCTGCTGTTTTCCGGGCGCAGCATCAATGCTGTAGACGCCCTGCGCATAGGACTGGTACAGGATGTCAGCGACAACCCGCAAAAGGCCGCTGTTGACTGGTTTGAAAAACACCTGGAGCCACTCAGCGCCAGTTCCATACGATTCGCCGTGCAGGCTGCAAGACTGCAAAACCTGGACCGGATCAAGGCAAAACTTGCACATGTAGAAAAACTTTACGTCGAAGAATTAATGCAAACCCACGACGCGTTGGAAGGACTGACCGCTTTTGTGGAAAAACGTACAGCACAATGGGAGAACAGTTAAATCATGTCTACCGCTGAAATAATTGCACGCTGCAAAGCACTTTACGATGATCTGGATTTTACCAGCGCACGTGAATGGAAAGACGCCGACCCACAACGCAAGGTCATCGGCTACATGCCGGTCTATGTGCCACGGGAAATCATCCACGCAGCCGGAATGTTGCCACTCGGAATACTGGGTGGTGGTGACCAGATGGAAGTTATTCATGGCGACGCCTATTACCAGAGCTACATTTGCCGCATACCACGTTCAACCATTGAACTTGGCCTGACCAAGAAGCTTGATTTTGTTGATGGCATGCTGTTCCCGAGTATCTGCGATGTCATTCGTAACCTGTCCGGCATGTGGCAACTGATGTTTCCAGGCACCTATGTACGCTATTTTGATGTGCCACAGAATTACGATGACGATATTGGCGGTGAGTACTACACCGAAGAGCTCAGGGAGCTGAAAGCCGGCCTTGAGAAGCTTAGCGGCACACCAATCACCGACGAGGCACTGCGTGCATCGACAGAAATCTATAATGAGAACCGCCGCCTGATCAACGAGGTCTACGATTTCCGGGCAAAGCAACCCTCGAAAGCACCCTCGGTAGAGGTTTACCTTTTGATGCGCGCCGGGATGATTCTGCCAGTCGAGGAGCACAACCAGGTTCTGGTCGACTATCTGGCCGCTGCTGCCGTGGAAGAACGGCCGGTCAGAGACAATTGCCGTATCGTTGTTAACGGTGCTTTCTGTGAACAACCACCGCTGAACCTGATCCGCTCAATTGAAATGGCCGGCTGCTACATCGTCGACGATGACTACATGCTGATCAACCGCTGGCTACTAGATGACGTACCGCTCGAAGGCAATCCACTTGAGAACCTGTCCGCTGCGTTCCTGCATGCATCTGCAGACACTGCAGCCAAATATTGCGACCGGGCTGAGGATGTGGGCCAGTATCTGCTTTCAACCGTCAAGAAAACCGGTGCCGAAGGCGTCATCTTTACCGCCCCCAGTTTCTGCGATCCGGCCCTGTTGGAACGCCCGATGCTGCAGGACCGCATGGATGAACACAACGTCCCGCATATTTCTTTCAAGTACGCAGAAAATTCCGGCCAGATGCAGCCCATTCGCGAACAAGCCGGTACCTTTGCTGACTCAATCAAACTCTGGAGCTAACGATGGCCATTCCAACCCAAACAGAAGTAATCAAAGACTCATCGATGCTGCTGCAGAAAGAGATGATCGCAGAAAACTACGATGAGCTAACCAACACCCACGAGACCGGCAGGAAGATTTCGTCCACTTTTGTGCCCGGCAACCTCAATGAACTGGTGATGTGCTTTGACATGCTGAATAACCTGCCGGAGATCAACGCGATCAATAACGGCATGCGCAAGAAGAGCGGCATGATGGTCATGCAGGCAGAGAAACAGGGCCACTCGGAAGATGTCTGTACCTATGTAAAAGCAGATATCGGCTCAATGTCCAAGGGCAATATCGCGCCCAATGGCAAGCCGATGCCATCACCGGACCTGCTGCTGCTGTCGTACACCGGTTGCTTTACGTTCATGAAATGGTTCGAATTGCTGCGCCATGAATATGGCTGTGAAACCGCGATGCTGCACGTGCCCTACGAGGGTGACGGTATCATCACGCAAAACATGCGCGACT
>JAJRUM010000014.1 GCA_024277815.1 Gammaproteobacteria bacterium | reverse complement strand
GACATCTACCCGCGCACAGCAAAGCAAACTGAAGGCTGCCGTATTGATCTCCGGTACCGGCAGCAACCTGAAAGCACTGATCGACGCGGTAAAGTCAGGCAAACTGGCGTTGGATATCGTGCGTTGTGTGTCCAACCGGAGTCAGGCTGGCGGTATTGAACACGCCAATGCCGCGGGTATACCCGTCAGTATTGTCAGGCAGCGCGACTACCCCGACCGGCCATCACACGATGATGCGATTGTTCGTATTCTTGACGATGACCATACCGAACTGGTTATCCTCGCGGGCTACATGCGCATTCTCGGTCAGGCATTCACCGCCAGGTTTAACGGTCGCATGATCAACCTGCACCCTTCACTGCTGCCACTGTACAAAGGCCTGAACACCTACCAGCGGGCACTCGACGCGGGTGATCAGGTAACGGGCGCAAGCATCCACCTGGTCACACCTGGACTGGATGCAGGGCCGGTCATCGCACAGGTCAGTATTCCTGTCACGGCAGGCGATGATTCATTTTCGCTGGCAACAAGACTCGGACCACTGGAACATAAGCTGCTGGTCGCCACCGTTGCGCTGTTTTGCCAGCACAGAATCCGTTTTGAAGCCGATGATGTCATGTTTGACGACCGGGCACTGGAACAACCACTGCAAATGAACCACGATGGCTCATTCAGTTAGCGCTGCCGGGGTGCGGGCCATCGCCTTCAGCGCAATCCTGGTCACCGCCACACCGACCGTCGCAGCGGAACCCGGCATGCAGTTACGGGACTATACTGCTGTCTATAAAGTGCTTCGCAATGGCAAAGAGCTTGCCGCAGTAACCGTTAACCTCTCCCACCAGCAAGACATCTGGAAGCTCCACGGCTATTCGCATGACACGCGAGGATTTGCCAAATTTTTGAAGATCAAGGGTGAGCAAACAACCAATGGCCATTGGCAAAATGGCCGTTTTAAGGCTGACAGGTATACATTTTCTTTCAACCTGATCGGTTACAGGAAAAAGTGGCAAGCTGATTTTGACTGGCAGAATGATTCCGTCAAAACCACCGGCAAATGGGGTGAAGCCATTTTGCCCATGGATGGTGGCAGCAATGACCCCTTCTCTCTATCTTTGAACCTGTCCTCTCAGCTCGCAGAAAACCCATCTGAAATTTTGGCCAGCATTATTGATGAAGATGAAATTGAACAGCATGTTTATCAGGTGCAGCCCCGGGAAAAACTGGATACTCCGCTGGGTTGCATCAACACGGTACCGCTAAAACGCATACGCGAGAATTCAAAACGTGTTTCATTGGGATGGTATGCACAAAACTACAATCTTGTCCCGGTTCGAATGTGGCACAAAAACAAGAAGGGCAACACCCTTGAACTAACAATTGCCACGCTGCAAATTGATGGCGTCACTGTGCCACCCGGTCCGCCCTGCAGTAGTCAGGCTGAATCAGGAAGCTCGGTGCGCAGACCCAGTGCGTGAATTTCATTTCCCATCAATTCACCCAGCGTTGCGTAGACCAGTCGGTGTCGTTGCAGCGTTGACTTGCCTGCGAATGATGCACTACGAACCACAGCCTCAAAATGAACACCATCGCTGCCGCTGACCTTAACATCAGCAGCAGGAATACCGGTGCGAATCATTTGTTCTATTGTTGCGCTATCCATAGACTATCATCCTGTATTTAAATTGTTTTTACTGAAGACCAAAAGGGTAGCAAACCCATCAGAACTGACCCTGACAATGACAGCCCGAATGATCGGGAGAACAAACGGACCTGAACGATCAGGAACGACTATAATAATGGATTCTATTGACATAAAGAACTCCCCGTATATGCAAATGCAAGTTATCTGCAATTCCCACAACGACAATAAGAGATGCACGTGCAGGAGTAGACCGTCGACATGCTTACAGCAGTAATCCAACTGGTTGCCGGCTTTTTATTGCTGGTCTGGGGTGCTGACAGGCTGGTTGCCGGAGCTTCTGCAACGGCGCGCAACCTTGGCGTGTCGCCCCTGGTTATCGGCTTGACCATTATAGGTTTTGGCACATCAGCACCAGAACTGGTGGTCTCTGCAGTCGCCACTCTGAAAGGTAACCCAGGACTCGCAATCGGTAACGCCATTGGTTCAAATATAGCCAATATGGGGCTGGTGCTGGGGGCAACCGCACTGATTTATCCGCTGCGACTGGAATCTACAGCCCTGAAACGTGAATACCCGATGTTACTGCTGATCATGCTGGTCTGCTTCCTGATGGGGCTCAACGGAAGCTACAGCCATACGGAAGGCTGGATTTTGCTGGGCTTATTGATGGCGGTCGTTATCTGGATTGTCCGCGTCGGTTTGCGCCGCCCGCCCTCAGACCCTTTGGCAGAAGAATTTGAGGCGGAAATCCCCAAAAATACGCCGCCAAAGGTTGCCATACTCTGGCTCATTGTCGGCTTAATCGTGCTCCCTGTAAGTTCAAAGTTTCTGGTCGATGGTGCGGTGACCATTGCCCAGGTACTGGGTGTGACGGATGTCGTCATTGGTCTGACTATTGTCGCACTTGGCACCAGCCTGCCCGAGTTCGCCACAGCTATCACTGCCGCTCTGCGTAAAGAAGATGACCTGGCAATCGGCAATATTATCGGCTCCAATATATTCAATCTGCTGGGAGTGCTTGGCATCGCCGCCGTATTGCGGCCGGTAGATATTTATCCGATTATTCTGGCCCGTGATTTTCCCGCAATGTTCCTTATCACCGGCGCGCTATACCTGCTGGCTTCAGACTTTCGCGGGCCGGGGCGTATTGGCCGACGGGCTGGCAGTGTGCTGCTGGTCATGTTTTTTGGCTATATAACCATGGTCTGGATGAGTTCCGGCAGCGTCAATGTTGTGACCCCTTTAGGATAAAACCACGGGCTCAAAGAGTTGAGCTGTATTCCGGAGTAGAATATATCTATGGATAGCACTGCCCTGAAAAACCTGGCCCGAGCCGTTATCAGTACCGAGGCGGCTACGGTCGCCAGCCTCGAAAGCCGAATAGATGATGCCTTTGTCGCTGCCTGCGAAATAATCCTCGCCTGCCACGGACGGGTTGTCGTGCTCGGCATGGGGAAATCAGGCCATATCGCCGGTAAGATAGCTGCGACCCTGGCCAGCACCGGAACACCCGCTTTCTTTGTTCACCCGGCCGAGGCCTCACACGGCGACCTTGGCATGATCACCGGAGACGATGTGGTTTTAGTGCTGTCCAATTCGGGTGAGACCGATGAAGTCAAGCAGATCATTCCAATACTCAAACGGCTTGGCGTCAGCATCATAGCCATGACCGGCAAACCCACTTCAACACTCGCGACCCATGCCGATGTGAATATCAATGTTGAGGTTTCAGCCGAAGCCTGCCCACTGGGCCTGGCACCGACGTCCAGCACCACCGCCGCCCTGGTCATGGGTGATGCACTGGCGGTGTCACTGCTGGAAAAAAGAGGCTTTACAGCACAGGATTTTGCCCGTTCTCACCCGGCCGGACAGCTTGGCCGACGCTTACTTTTACACATAGCAGATATCATGCACAGCGGTGAAGAGATGCCCGTGGTGCCGGCAACCGCCAGTCTCGCTGAAGCGATTATGGAAATGAGCCGAAAACGCCTTGGCATGGTTGCCGTAACGACCCCCGACATGCAGGTTCTGGGCGTATACACAGACGGCGACCTGCGCCGGACAATGGAGCAGGGGTTGGATCCCCGTAACACAGCTATCAGCGAGGTCATGACCCGTGAGGGCAAATCCATACCTTCAACTGCACTGGCAATTGAAGCTGTGGAAATGCTGCAGGCACACAAGGTCCAGGGCCTGCTGGTGGTCAATGAACAGACCAGATTACAGGGTGTGCTCAATTTTCATGATCTGTTGCAGGCAGGTGTAGTCTGAAATGCCAGTAATTGATCCGGCATTGCAGGAACGTGCGGCGGGCATCCGTATGCTGGTGCTGGATGTTGATGGCGTGCTCACTGATGGCAGGCTTTACCTTGACAATGCAGGTAATGAAATGAAAGCCTTCAACACCCGCGACGGGCTTGGCATGAAAGCCCTGCAAAGTTGCGGCATCGAAGTTGCAGTTATCACCGGCAGGAAATCCGCAATTGTTTCCCAACGCATGGACCAACTGGGCATCAGGCACGTATACCAGGGGCGTGAAGATAAATTAAATGCCTTCGAGCACCTGCTGAGTGCCACAGACCTGACTGCAGAGCAGGTATGTTTTGCCGGCGACGACTGGATCGATTTGCCGGTGCTGTTAAAGGTTGGGCTGGCCGTCTCCGTCGCAGACGCCGATGAATATGTAAAAGAACGCGTGCACTGGGTTACCCGGCGCAATGGCGGTGAGGGAGCCGTGCGGGAGATTTGCAACCTGCTACTGGCCGCCCAAAGCCAGGACACCGTCATTCTGGAAAAAATTCTGGCCTCATGATCACTCGCAATACACAGCGCGGAATAGTCGCACTGATCCTGCTGACAGGTGTCAGCTACTGGATCAGTCGTGAACAGCGCGATGACCGGCCTGAGCGCGTCAGCGGCTTTAATCCTAAACTCAATTACGTGCTGCGTGACTTTGAACTGCAGGTCTACGACATCGATGGTCAGCCAACGTTAAGCATGACTGCGCCCGTTTTGAGCAACAACCCGGAACTGGAAATAGGCACCATCAAGAACCCACAGCTGGTATTGAACCAGCCAAATATCACATGGAATCTGACCGCTGATTCGGCCACAATAACTGCCGACAAGGAGCATGTTGAATTGTCTGGCAAGGTATATGTCCAAAGAATGGAGCTATTGACTGGCAACCGTGTTGAACTCAACACCAGCGAGGTCAGCATCGAAGTCACGCCCCAAACCGCCAGTACCACTGAACCGGTCAGCATATTCGATGGCTACAATCTCACCGATGCCGTGGGCCTGGAACTGGATATGATGAACGACACATTTGAATTAAAACAACAGGTCAGGTCTACTTATGCAGTTAACTAGTTTTCCGTTCACGCGTCACTATCGTCTGTGGCCAGTGCTACTCGTGTTGGCTGTTAGCATGAGCGCCACAGCATTGGAAACTGACCGGCAGCAACCGCTTGAAATTAACGCCAGTTCCACTGACGGAACCCTGGGCGACGGTATTACCACCATGCGGGGAGATGTTGAAATACGCCAGGGCTCCCTGCACATAAAAGCCGACGAGGCAGAGGTAAAAAAGACCGATGGGCGGGTGCAAACGGTCACCTTCCGGGGCCAACCCGCTTTTCTGGAACAGGAAATTGAAGAACAGGGCTTGGTCAAGGCCTATGCCAGGGTGATTGAATACCAGGTTGCCAATGGCTTGGTGACCCTCACCGGCAATGCCGATGTTGAACACCCCCAGTACCGGATCTCAGGGGATTTTCTGACCTATGACCTCAAAGCACAGCACTTTAAGGGCAGTAGCTCCGAAGATGGCAACGGCAGAATTCATATCCGACTGGATCCGGAAATGCTGGAAAATAGCAGCAGTACAAGCAAAGACAATGCTGATGAGGGTAGCGACTGAGATGCTGAAAGCAACCAACTTGCACAAATCCTACCGTAACAAGGCAGTTGTTCGCGGGGTGGATATCGAGGTTGAACCCGGTCAGGTCGTCGGCCTGCTTGGCCCGAATGGTGCCGGCAAAACAACCTGCTTTTACATGATTGTAGGGCTGGTCCCAACCGATAAAGGTCGCATTACTGTCGACGATGTGGACATCACACACAAGCCGGTCAATATCCGCTCGAGCCTTGGCGTTGGCTACCTCCCACAGGAAGCTTCGGTGTTCCGGAAGCTTTCAGTCCGCGACAATATCATGGCAATTCTGGAGTTACGCCCTGACCTTGATACCGACAGCCGCAACGAACTGTTGCAAACATTGATGGAAGAACTGGGCGTTGCCCATCTGTCCGATCAAATGGGCCAGATTTTGTCAGGCGGAGAGCGGCGCCGGGTAGAAATTGCCCGCGCACTCGCTGCCAGGCCACGATTTATCCTGCTGGATGAGCCCTTTGCCGGGGTTGACCCCATTTCTGTCAAGGAAATCCAGGGTATCGTCAAACATTTGATCGACCAGGACATTGGCGTACTGATTACCGACCACAATGTCAGGGAAACGCTCGGGATATGTCACCATGCGTATATCCTCAACGAGGGCCAGGTACTGGCCAAGGGTAGCCCCGACACTATTCTGGCAAATGAAGATGTGCGCAAAGTTTATCTTGGCACAGAATTCCACCTCTAAGCTGTTGGCCTGTATCCTGTAAGCATGGCACACCCTTCCTTACAACTCAGGCTGTCACAAAAGCTGGCGCTGGCGCCGCAGCTACAACAAGCCATCAGGCTGTTGCAACTGAACCGCATTGAGCTGCGTGATTACATCCAGGAACTGGTCGATGAAAACCCGTTACTGGATCACGAACAGGATGTCAGCACTGAAGAACAGGAGCGCACCGAGGTCTCGCTGGAAAGTGAGATGGCCGAAACCCGCCAGGCAGAAGAGGGGCAAGGCCAGGATGATCAGGATTATCCCTCGGATGACTACGATCCCGATCAGTGGCAGACAGGCTCAGAGCCGGAACAATGGTCAGATAGCCCGGCCTGGACGGATGACTTTTCCGAGCGCCAGATCGCTGACAGCAGCTCTGCTTCATTGCGCGAACATTTGCTCGCACAAATTCGTCTTGCGCACTTCAGCGAACTTGATGCGGCCATCGCCGCAGCCATTGTCTACGCACTGGATGACGATGGCTTCCTGACCGATGAGATAACCGAGATTCGCACCAGCCTGTTACCGGAAGTTCTGGTTGAAGACGACGAGATCATCGCCGTTTTACACCGTGTACAACGCCTGGAGCCAGTGGGCGTAGCCAGTCGCAGCACCGGCGAATGTATCGTTATCCAGTTACGCGCTCAGCCAGCCGGCACCGCAGGCAGAGATCTGGCACTAAGGCTCGCGAAAGACCACCTTGACCTGATAGCGGCCAACGACTATGAGGAGATGCTGCGCAGGACCGGGGCGTCTTCAGAAAGCCTCAAGCAGGCACTGGAATTGATTCGCGGACTGGAACCCAGGCCCGGCGCGCGCTTCGACAATCGGCGGGATGAATATCTTGTACCTGATGTCTATGTTCGCCTTGATGGCGATGAATGGGTGACAACTTTAAGCCCGGACAGTAATCCGAGTCTGCGCTTGAACAAGTACTACGTTTCCCTGCTGCGCAAATCCGGTGGCAAGGATGCTGAGTATCTGCGCGGCCGCCTGCAGGAAGCGCGCTGGCTGCTGTCCAGCCTGGAATTGCGCAACCGTACACTGTTAAAAGTTTCTCAATGCATCGTTGATACTCAAAAAGGTTTTCTCGCCGATGGTGAGATTGCTATGAAACCACTCATCCTCAAAGAGGTGTCAGAACGCGTGGGCGTGCATGAATCAACTGTATCCAGAGCCACGACCCGCAAATATATGCTGACGCCAAGAGGTATATACGAGCTCAAGTATTTCTTCTCCAGCCATGTTCGTACCATCAGCGGCGGCCAGGTCAGCGCAACCGCTACCAAGGCCCGTATCCAGATACTGATTGAAAACGAACCGCCCGGACAACCGCTCAGCGACCAGGAGATTTCTGAACTTTTGAGTGAAATCGGTATTCTGGTGGCCCGGCGGACCGTCGCTAAATACCGTGAGTCCCAGGGAATAGGCTCATCCAGCGAGCGCCGACGCGCATACCGCAGAAACGTAAATTTCTAGAGGCAATGCTGCCTTGAAGTACCGCAGGAAGGATAGAAAATTCATTATCTGAAGTATAGACTGTGGGTACAGTCGCGAAAAATACCATCCGGAACTATGCAAACATCAGGTTCAGCAAAACAGGCCGATACACCGTCAGGCCCCATTGATACGAGCCGCAACGACCTTATATCTGGTAGTGAGTACTACATAAAATCAGGAGACAATTGATGCAAATCAATATTACCGGTCATCATGTTGAAGTTACCCCCGCACTACGTGCCTACGTTACCGAGAAAATGCAGAAGCTAACCCGCCATTTCGACCAGGTGAACTCCATCCAGGTCATTCTGAATATTGAGAAACTGCAACAGCAGGCTGAAGCCACGGTAAATGCCGGTGGACGTACGCTTTTTGCTACCGAAAGTGCAACTGATATGTACGCATCAATAGACGGACTGGTAGATAAACTGGACCGCCAGGTCAGGCGCTACAAAGATCGAATCACCAGCCATCACCACGTCCGGCCCGAACAGGTCATGCCGGAAGATGAAAACTAGGGCCTGTTCCGCCTGGCTGGCCCCCTTACGGACAACATGGGTAATGCTTCATGCTCGATAGCGACCTGTTAAGCCCGGATCGTATACTTGCAGGCGTCAGGATAAACAGTAAAAAGCGCCTGCTCGAACTAATCAGCGTGACGCTGGCGAAAAAAAACAAGAATCTGAGCTCACGGGAAATCTTTGAAAGCCTTTGTGCCCGAGAACATCTCGGCAGCACAGGCCTTGGTGGTGGCGTTGCTATTCCGCATGGCCGAATCGGTGGGACAGACCACGTGGAGGCGCTCTTTTTACGCCTGCCAAAACCCCTGCCCTTCGATGCCGAAGATGGCCAACCAGTGGACTTGCTTTTCGCACTGACCGTTCCAAAGGACTGTACAGAAGATCATACCAAGCTGCTGGAAAACATTGCCGAGCGCTTCAGCGACCAGGGCTTGCTGGAACAGATTCGCGGTGCGTCGAGTGCTGGTGAAATCTGGCAGTTACTATCCAATTCCCACTCATGAACGACAAGCCTGCTCAGGATGTTGTAATCGTCAGCGGTATTTCCGGTGGTGGGAAATCCACTGCTCTGAACGCCCTTGAAGATCTCGGATATTACTGTATCGACAACCTGCCGGCTGCCATGCTGCCCGATTTCGGGCCAACAATTTCGGCTAATCCGGACCTGTACAGGAAAGTGGCCCTGGGTATCGATGCCCGCTCAGGCGAAACAGACCTGCAAGTCGTAATCGACTGGATCAAATGGCTGCGGGCGAATGACTTTACCTGCAAACTCATTTTTGTCACCGCAGACAAGTCGGTTTTGATCAAGCGCTTCAGTGAAACACGGAGACGGCATCCATTAACCCACCAGAGCCAGCCACTGCCGGATGCGATAGAGACAGAGAAACAACTCCTGGAGCCACTGCGACGATTTGCCGATCAGGTTATCGAAAGCAGCAACACCAACATCCATCAACTCCGACGGCAGGTCTGGGCCTGTGTGGACAGCCACTCAGGAGGTATGACAATTGTTCTGCAGTCCTTTGCTTTCAAGCGCGGCGTTCCCCAGGATGTGGATTTCATGTTTGATGCACGAATACTTCCCAATCCCTACTGGGAGTCTGAACTCAGGCCGCTGTCAGGCAAGGATGATGCGGTCAGGCGATGGCTCGAAAACAACCCGTCCGTCGGCAGTATGACCAGGGACATTCAGACCTTTATGCATGCCTGGCTGCCTGCTTTTAAAGATGCTCAGCGCAGCTATGTCACCATTGGAATTGGCTGCACCGGCGGCAGGCACCGCTCCGTTTACCTCGCGGAAAAACTTGCCGCGTTTCTGGGTCAGGAGCATGAAAACGTGCTGGTTCATCACCGCGAAGAATCCTCCTGGAATAACGCTTAATCAGAATTCTGGAGGAATCCCCTCAAGACTCATTATAATAGGGCGCCTGAGGCCCTCCACAGGCCGCCCTCAAACCTCAACACAAGGCTGGCGAACACGATGCGGGAACCACAGCACGAAAAAAAGACCGCCCGTCAACTTGACCGTTTGTCTGAAGCGCTGGACAGTGGCGTTCAGTCACAGGTCAAGCAGCTGATAAACAGCCTCAACGGCGCTGAAATCGGCGATCTGCTTGAGTCATTACCACAGGCCAAACGACAGGTTGTATGGGAGCTGGTCGATACCGATCTCGATGGTGAGGTACTGGTAGAAGTAAACGACGAAGTCCGTGCAGGCCTCATTCGCGACAGCTCAGCCAACGATCTGGTACAGGCGGTTGGCGAACTGGATATTGATGACCTGGCAGATATCTTCAACGACCTGCCGGACGACGTCATCACTGAAGTCCTGCATGCCATGGACCGCCAGGACCGTGAACGGCTGGCACAGGTCATGTCCTATCCGGAGGATTCGGCTGGCGGCCTGATGAACCCCGATGTGATAACCGTGCGCCCGGATGTCAGCCTCGATGTGGTATTGCGCTACTTGCGCCTGCGAGCAGATTTACCCAAGGTCTTTGACCAGTTGTTTGTGGTTAATCGTGCCGGCCAATACCTTGGCCAGCTGAAACTGGCGGATGTTCTGACCAGTGATCCTGGCAGCCAGGTTTCAGAATTAATTGACACCTCAACCCAGGCTATTCCAGTGAGTATGCCGGACCACCAGGTGGCCATCGAATTTGAACACCATGACCTGATTTCGGCCCCGGTAATCGACCAGGACGGATTCCTGCTTGGCCGCATCACAATTGATGATGTGGTTGATGTCATACGCGAGGACAGTGACCACATGGTGCTGACTGCAGCCGGCCTTGATGAAGAGGATGATATGTTTGCACCGATCGTGCAATCTGCCCGCCGGCGCTGGGTCTGGCTGGGTGTCAACCTGATCACCGCATTGCTGGCCGCCGCTGTCCTGTACACGTTCGAACCCACGCTGGACCAACTGGTAGAGTTGGCCGTGCTGTTTCCAGTCGTCATGAGTATGGGGGGCATAGCTGGCACTCAAACACTGACACTGGTCATCCGGGGCATGGCAACCGGGCAGGTCAACCCGCATAATTCGCGCGATATTTTGCGCCGGGAACTGGCGGTTGGCATACTCAACGGCCTCGTGTTTTCCGTTATTGTGGCGGCCATCGCCTTCCTCTGGTATGGGAATCCGGGCCTGGGCCTGGTGATGGGTATCGCTATTATCGTGAACCTGGTCGCAGGTGCCCTGGCAGGCGCGCTGATCCCGGTAATCCTGAAGCGCCTGTCAATTGACCCGGCACTTGCCGGTGGCGTGGTCCTGACCACCGTCACTGACGTCATTGGCATCCTCGCCTTCGTCGGCCTGGCCAGCTATTTGCTGCTTGCAAGCTAGAGGCGATAACCCGGTATGCAAATTCTTCTGATTGCACAGGAGCCACCGCTCAAACCTGACGCGGTCGTGACAGGCAATGCCATTCGCACAGCCCAGCTTGAAGGGTCGCTGCGCCGCGCGGGACACACGGTAAACCAGACCTGGCTGGAAGCAACGAAGCAGCCAAAAATCGATTCTTTCCGCAACCGCGATGAGTTGCAGGCAATGATTGCCAGGCAGCATCCCGATGTCATTCTGGTTGCTTACTGGGAACTGTTGGAGTTACTGCCGTTTGAGCTGCCCCAACCGGTTATCGTTGATTTTATTGCCCCCAGGCCACTGGAAAACCTCTATGGTCACCCGGAACAGGTGAGTTCCGACCTGCAGCGGTTGCAGAATAACCTGGCAAAGTGTGACTTACTATTGACCGGCGATGAGGCACAACGCAGCCTGCTTTGGTTCACGCTGCTGCAGGCTGGCTTTGACTTGCGCGGATGTGAGCCAATACTGGTTATACCCCTGGCCGCTGAGCCTGCCGGCAGGCCGGAATCTGACCCGGAGGTCGATGGCTGGACTCTGGTCAGCGGGGGTGTCGATTGGCCATGGCGACATTCCGGTGAATACTGGCAGGCCATCGAGTCGATGCAACAGACGCAGGCATTTCAGGCCCCTCAACTTGTGCTGTTTGGCGGGCAGTATCGTCTGCACGACACCACAGCCACAAAAGAGAGTTCGCACCAGACAGCACCGGGTAATCAGACCAGAGAGCTCGCGTCTTACACTGATTTCAGTCGCTTTTTACTGGAATTTGCACATATTGGACTGGAAGTGGCGCGGCCCAATATTGAAAGGAAATACAGCCTGTCTTTCCGCTCACTGGAGTTTCTGCGCCACGGCCTGCCGTTGATCTGCAACGACTACCTGCCAATATCCAGGCTGGTTAATCAATATGAAGCCGGCTGGACCGTCAGTGGGCCAGAAGACCTTGAAAACCTGTTACGCAACATCATATCGCAACCCGAAGAGTGGAAACGGCGCTCGGAAAACGCTTTGCGCCTGGTCGAAGAAGAACTGAACCCCGAGATCGTGGCGAAACCGTTGCTGGACTGGCTTGAACTGCCGGCTAAAGCCCCGCAGTTGCCCGCCATACAACAGCAGCCAGTTTCGACTGCCCTGGACAAACAACCCTGGCCACAACAACTGAAGCGGTTGGCAGGACTGGCGCGGTGTGCTGTCCTCAGCTGGATCATCCGCGCGAAGCCAGCTGACAATATCCTGATAGTTACTCGCCGCGACCTTTTCCCCAACGACCATGGTGCCGCCGTCAAGATTGTTGAAACTGCCCGGGCACTATCACAGCATGGTCGCAAAGTGGGTATCGTCAGTGATGACCGGAAGCATTGGTGGTTATTTGAAAACGGTGTAAAGCAGCGCCGCCGGCTACCATTCTGGCTGCGCCTGTTAAGCCTGCCTCGCGAAGTGGCCCGCCTGCTTCACTTTAGCAAGGACTTGCCACGGAGCAATTCTTTTCTTTACCTGCCCCTGACCGATAGCAGCTTTTTCTGGCATTGCCTGTACGTTGGCAAGAAACTGAAAGTCGGCACCTTACAGGCAGAGTTTCCCGCCTATGCCAGGCCTTGTATCAATGCACGGGAGATACTCAATGCCGCAGTGGTGCTGGTCGAGCACAATGTTGAATATGCCCGACTCAAGGCGCAAGTGCCAGAACTGACCACCGCTCAGTTTCGCAATTTACAAGCCATAGAAATCAATCTGTGCAATCGTTCAGATGCTGTTATCTGTGTATCGGACAATGACCGGCAGCGACTGCTCGATGATGGCGTCAATCAGGAACTATTGAATACCATTCCCCACGGCTTTGATCCTGTGCCCTACAGCCTTCCGCAGATAGACAACATCAGGGGGAAATTCGGGCTACCGGACAATGCCGTATTGATGGCTTTCCACGGTACGTTCTGTTATTCGCCCAATCGCGATGCACTACAGGTTTTTGCAGAAATCCTGTTACCGCAACTGCAAAGCGCCGACCTGCCCTTTCATGTCATCGCCATCGGCCGCAACCCGCCAGCCGAAAACCTGCACCCCAACATGCACTTCACCGGCAGTGTTGACCAGGTCGGCCCCTGGCTGAAGGCCTGTGACCTCGCGGTGGTTCCACTGCGCGAAGGCGGTGGCACACGCATGAAGATCATCGATTGTTTTGCCGCTGGTTTACCGGTCATCAGCACCTCGAAGGGCATTGAAGGAATCCCCGTCGTGAACCAGCGTGAAGCTATCATCTGCGATGATTGGGTCGAGATGCGGGATATAATCATTGACCTGGCGGGCTCCCCGAAGCGCCGGGAACGACTATCCACTGCCGGCCTGACATTTGTCTCAGCAATGGATTGGAAAAGTATTACCAAGCGTTATCTCTCAATCTTTTCTATGATCAGGCGACCCGCAAAGTGATCGTACGCATAAAGATAGCAACAGAGAGTTTGAACTCATGGCGTAGAATGCCAGTCTATAAACAGGCCAGAGGTTTCTGAATGAACAGTCATTTTAATTCGACGGTAACAATCACCGAGGTTACGGGAAACAAGGCCATGGATCTGTTTATCCGGGTCCCCTGGGAGATTTATAAAGATGATCCCAACTGGGTGCCACCGCTGATTGCCGAGCGCAAAGAAGCGTTCTCACCCCGGCACCCGTACTTCAAACATGCACAATGGCAAGCCTGGATCGCCTGGCGGGACGACAAGCCAGTCGGGCGCATATCTGCCCAGGTTGATGCGCTGCACCAGCAACAGTACGACAACAAAACCGGTTTTTTTGGCCTCGTTGAAGCGATTGACGACAGTTCAGTGTTCAAAGCCTTGTTTGATACCGCTGAGAACTGGCTGAAAGAGCGGGGTATGCGACAGGTTACCGGGCCGTTCAACCTTGGCATCAACCAGGAAATTGGTATCCTGATCGAGGGATTTGACTCCCCACCGTACGTGATGACGCCCCACTCACTGCCTTACTACGGCACGGCCATTGAGCAATGTGGATACCAGAAGGCACAGGACCTGCTGGCTTACCAATTGGACTCCACCACCCTCACCATCCCAAGAGTGATGCAGGCCCTGCTCAAGAGAAGCGCAAGTCGCGTTGACGTAAGGCCCCTGCGACGCAAACAAAAACAGGCTGAACTGGAGATCATGCGCAGTATCTTCAATGACGCATGGGAGCATAACTGGAATTTCGTTCCATTTACCCGCGAAGAATTTGCTGCAATCGGCAAAGAGCTATTGATGTTGTTGCCTGATGACTTTATTCAGATCGCCGAGCTTGACGGCGAGCCCGTCGCCTTTGTTGTGCTGATCCCCAATATCAACGAAGCGATTGCTGACCTTAACGGCAAGCTTTTCCCGTTCGGTTGGGCCAGGTTGCTGTGGCGCCTGAAAGTAAAATTTCCCAAGTCTGCCAGAGTGGCATTAATGGGTGTCCGGCAGAAATACCAGAACACCCGCTTTGGGCCGGCGCTCGCCTATGCCGGCATTAAAAAAACCATTGATGCCGGTGTTGCGAGGGGGTTGCAGGAGGTCGAAATGTCCTGGGTGCTGGATCATAATCAGGCAACCAGGAATATTATTGAAAGTCTCGGTGGCGAAATATCAAAGCGCTACCGGATGTATGAAAAAAACCTCTGACCGCCCTGCTTCATGCCAGCACAAAATACCCTGTTTCGGTCCATAGTTCTCGCTGGCGAGCGGCCTGGCGGCAATGCGGTCAGCCACGCTTTTGATATTCCAGCCAGTGTATTGGTGCCGGTAGCCGGCAAGCCCTCTTTGCAACGTGTGGTCGAGGCGCTTACAGCAAGCCACCATGTGCAGGGTGGTTTAATCTGTGGGCCAACAGCCGATGTTCTCGACCACAGTGAAGAACTGCAAAAAATACTGGGTAGCCCGGGTTTCCAGTGGCTGGCCCCTGCGACCGGTCCGGCAGCCAGCGCGTTGCGCGCACTCGAAGAACTTGACCACTACCCTGCACTACTGACTGCGGGAGACCATGCACTGCTAACGCCTGAAATTGTTGATGATTTCTGTCAACAGGCCCTCGCACTTGCCGGCAGCTCAGACTGTGATTTTATTGTCGGTTTCGTACCCTATTCGTTGGTTCAGGCCAGTTGGCCTGAATCTAAGCGTACTGTACTAAAATTTTCCGATGGTTGTTTTTGTGGCAGCAACCTGTTTACCGCGCTGAATCCAAATGGCATGCGGGCACTGTCATTCTGGCGCCAGGCAGAGGCCGACCGCAAACACCCATGGCGAATCGCACGCCGTTTTGGCGCGGTCACCCTGCTCCGCTACCTGTTCAAAAAGCTTTCACTTGATGCAACACTTAAGACCCTTTCGAAAGCAGCCGGGTGCCGGGTTGGCTACGTATTGCTTGATCACGCCAGAGCTGCAATCGATGTTGATTCTATTGAAGACCAAAAACTGGCTGAAAAGATTTTAAAGCTGCAGGAAGAGACAGTTTAGCCTGGATTTTTAGTCAGGGCGGACGGATTGTCCGCACCCCGTGGTTTCAACATTCACTAAGCTATTATTGCTTCAACAAGCGGTTCAGGTGATCCCCAAGCCTGTGTGCCAACGCCAACAAGGTCAGGGTTGGATTGGCCCAACCGCCGGTCGTAAATACAGAACTGCCCGCAATATGCAGGTTGTGGTAGCCATGAACAGTACAGTTGGCATCTACAATCCCCGTTTTTGCCGAGTCACTCATCCGGGTTGTACCCATATGATGGTAGCCCCCGATGGGGTGGTTACCGACACTGATATCGAAGGGCCATTCAGGCGAACCATTTTCCAGCCACTCATAGGTGGTGACCTTGCCCAGCCCCAGTCGGTCAAATTCCCCGGAGAGCGTTTTGCCAAACTGCAACATGGTCTCTTTGTCCAAAGCGCAAAGCCGCCAGTCAAGATCGGCCCGGGGTGATCCCAATGCGTCTTTTTCAGACGACAGGCAGACGCGACTTTCCGGGTTAGGAGCCTGCTCTGCCCGGGCAATGACATACAGGCTCATCCGGTTGGCCTTGACACCAAAACGCAGCAAGGGCATCGACACATGGCGCTGCAGCCAGTCCTGCGACCCCCTCCAGGCCTGCCAAAGACGCCGGCCCGAACGTGACGGCGACAGGCTGTGCTTCAAATTCAGATATACCCGCTTGCTGACGGTTGCCCCACGAGAGGGGTCTTTTTGTAGTTTAAACGTTGCGGCGCTGTTCAAAATGCCAAGCTGTTGCTGCATGGCAGGCGGAATGACCAGCGCAGGAGCAACCGGCACGTCCGACTGCGGATAGCGCTTGCGATACATGGCCCAGAATGCCGCCGGGTCCGCTGTTTCAATGTGCGCGATTCTGCCGTGTGGATGCTCCATAAAATAGCGGCCAAGCTGGTCATGTTGATTGCCTATACCCGCTGACTCAACGGTATTGGATGCCAGCAACAGGCGGGCATTCTCGATGGCTCCACAGGCCAACACATAGTGGCGGGCATTAACGCACAGCTTTCGGCCACCCAGAGTTGATGCATCCAGGTGGGTGATACCGGATGCATTCTCACTGGCCTGCAAACCAAGCGTGTTGGCGTGCAGAATAATGCGTACCCTGGCAGATTCAATCAGATCCGTGCTGCGGCGACTGTTGAAGCGCTCGGCGAGATTATCAAAGCGCCAGAACAACGTGGTGATTCGGTGTGGATCAAAGCCAATGGGCTGCAAACCCAGCTTTTGCCAATTGCCCGGTCCGTAATCGTACTCACCCAGTTCAAGTGAGTCGTGCGCAATGCGGTAATAGCTCTGCAGGTCTTCCAGACCAATGGGCCAGCCACTGTGAGGAACCCAGTCCCGCTTCTCAAAATCGATGGGATCCAGGGGGATATTACGGCCACCCCAGATATTGGTTGTGCCACCAAAAAAACGTAAGCGGGTATGGTCCAGGTCGTAATAGTCCATACCGATATTCTTGCCGTCAAACAGCAATTGGGTATCATCTTCAAAATCCATACCGCCGCCTTCCAGCAGACAGACGTCATGGCCGGCATGCATAAGATCCCGGGCCAGGGCAACACCTGCAGCGCCCGCACCAACGATGCAGACCCCGGCGTCGACCTTCATGTCCTGAGCAGATTTTTCCAGATCGATCAGCATTTATGATCCCTGACTTTTAATCACTCGCCAATACCCGCCAGACCGGAACGGCCTGATAAGTGCAAACCGGCCTCAATATTCCCTGACAAAGTACAAGCGACCTCTCTAGTATATCAATACTTCATTTTGCAGAACGCTGAATTCATGCTTTAATGCACCACTTTTTCACGGATTCAAAGCTGTAACAAAAGGAACTGCCGCTTGAAAGCTATTATCCTGAGTGCCGGCCAGGGCCGCCGACTGATGCCACTGACATCCAATCTGGCCAAATGCTGCCTGCCACTGCATGGTATTTCCATTCTGGAATGGCAGTTAAGCCAGATTGCACAGTGCGATATTGATGAGGTTATTGTCGTGACCGGTTTCGCCAATGAAATGGTTGATACGATTGTTGCCCGGGTTGCCGATATCAAGGTATCGACCTTACACAACCCGATGTATGCGCACACGGATAACCTGGGAACCTGCTGGGAGGCGCGCGCCGAAATGGATAAGCCATTTGTTTTGATGAATGGTGACACCCTTTTCGAGGCCGCCATTTTACAGCGCCTGCTGGCCTGCAACAGCGACTACCCGATAACGCTCGCCACCGACACCAAGCCCCACTATGACCTTGATGACATGAAAATCATCACCGACGGGGATCGCCTGCTCAAAGTAAGTAAACAACTGGATATCCACCTGGTTAACGGTGAGAGCATTGGCCTGATGGTATTCAGCCAGGCCGGCGCAGATGCGTTTACAGACAAACTGGAGGAAATGATGGACAAGGCTGATGCCCTGAAACTCTGGTACCTGTCTGCCATAGACCAGTTGGCCAGTGAGGGTATTGCCGGCATTTGCCCCATTGACGGGCTAAGCTGGTGCGAAGTGGATGATGCGTCGGACTTTGCCGCGGCACCGGACGTTGTCAGCAAATGGCCGCCTGAAAGCCGTAAACAATAAAGCGTCAGTCCGTTGGCGGAACTTTAATAGCCACCCCACCCATCCCCGAAGCCCGGTAGCGTTCAGTGCCGGTGTCATACTCTATTTCGCTGCTGGTGATGACTTCACCGTCAAGCTTCAGTGTGGCGCCGCCGGATAATTTCAACATACCGGTGGAACGCCAATATTCCACCACCTGCGCAGTCGCTTCCACGGTATCCTGCCCATGCTGTTGGCCGCGCCTGATCAAAAACCTTGCTGGCATACCCTGCAGATAGACCCGCTCCGGCCGGTCCGGGCGTCCATAAACAATCGCCTTCGACGACTCCAGTTGCCATTCATCGCTCTGCATATTGAAGTTACCACTGAAATGCAGGACATCAGATTGTTCGCCTTCATAGGCCTGTTCCGCGCTGATGCGAACCGTTTCCACAGCGCGGCCACCCGGCGGTGATGCTGCTGACGACAGGGACACCGTGGCCAGTAGTACAATCAGACACTGAATGGCTGTTTTTAACATACAAAACTCTTGCTGAAAGGTATCGACCTGCCTGATCATAGCAAGTACTCACAATCACGGTGTGAAATGAGGCCCAGAAACAATTCCGGACTGCGACCTGTAGCCGAAATAATGATCATTGACCGCTACCTGACCAGAGAGGTTTTACAACCACTGCTGGCTATCTGTATCGCATTGATGGTTATTTTCATCACCTACAGCTTAAGCAGGTTTCTCGTGGATGCAAACGCTGGCCTGCTGCGCCCGGCAGAGGTCGCACAATTAACAGCACTCAAGTCACTGATTTCACTTGATGTATTATTACCCCTCAGCCTGTTTCTGGCCGTAATGACCGGTCTTGGGCGCCTGTACACTGACTCTGAAATCTACGCCATGCGAGCCGGTGGCATCTCCGAAATTCGCCTGTTGCGCCCACTGATGCGACTGGCGCTGGGTATCGCCATTGTTGTTGCACTTTTATCCGGTTGGGTGCGGCCCTGGGCTTACGCAGAGTCGTACAAGATTCGTGCAGCAGCGGAAGCATCAGCAGAAACCGGCCGTATCCGGGAAGCGCAATTCTATACCTTCGACGAATCCCGGCGGACCGTCTTTATCGATCACATCGCTGACAATGGGCAGGACCTTAAGGGTATTTTCATCCGCACCCGCAAAGGTGAAGATCTGCAGGTCATTACCGCATCAAAAGGTGTATTCAACTATTTTGCCAGACCGATGTTCCATAGCCTGCAACTTTTTGATGCACAGGTTTTCAAGAAAGTGGAGGATGGCATCGATTTTTCAGCTGAATTCGGGTCTTTCACTTTGTGGTTGCCCGTACAGACCGCCCAAGACCCCGGTTACAAGGTGAAATCTGCATCGATAACCGCATTGAGACACTCCCCATCCCCACCAGACCGGGCAGAACTCCAGTGGCGACTGTCTACACCGATATCCGCATTGCTGCTCGCACTGGCAGCCATCCCGCTGAGCCGTAGCCGGCCGCGCCAGGGGCGGTATGCAAAAATGCTGTTGGCGCTGGGTATCTATGCGGTTTACTTCAATCTGCTGGATGTCAGTCGCAGTTGGGTCGAACAGGGCAGCTCTGATTTTATCTGGTGGGTGCCGGGCTTGCTGGGCTTGCTCGTGACCGTCATGTACCTGCCAATATTCAGGCGCAAGCGCAGCACAACTGAGGACGGCGAAGATCATGCTGAAGATTGATCGCTATATCATGCAACAATACCTGGCCGGTATTTTGCCGGTTCTGTTGCTGTTGCTGGCCCTGTTCAGCTTCATGTCCCTGGCGGAAGAACTGGAAGAAGTTGGCAGCGGTGACTTTACGCTGGCGGATGCCTTGATGGTGGTTTTGTTAACCACACCCGCACGAATTGTTGAACTGTTACCCGTCACAGCGCTGTTGGGCGGATTGTTTGGCCTCGGGGCAATGGCCAACCACCGCGAGCTAATTGCTATTCGTACCAGTGGCCTGTCCAAACGACGCATCGCACACACCGTAACCGGATTGGCGGTCATGTTAGCGGTGGCCATCACGATCCTGCAATTCACCGTGGTTCCGGGCTTTGAAAGGGAAGCTGCAAACCTGCGTGGCAAGTCCCTGCAGAGTACCGAGAAGAGCCCCGGTAGCAAAGGTGCTTTCTGGACCCGCAACGGCTCATTCTTTATCCGCGTTAACGAAGTGCGGTTTGACCGCACATTGGCAGACATCGAAATCTACACGGTCGATAGTAACGGCAGGTTGACGCAAATGATCCAGGCTGCCAGTGCCGACTTTGCCGGCGGCGACAACTGGTTGCTGAATAACGTGTCATACAGCGAACTGCACCAATCAAAGGTCATGGTCACAAAGCAGGACAGCCTGCTGTGGAAAGGCCTGCTGTCCGCCGAGCAGGCATCAGTTTTGATACTGCCGCTGCAGGCACTGGCACCCAGTGACCTGGTAAAGACCATTGCCAACCTGAAGCGTAATCAACTCGATACCCATGCCTATGAAATTGCACTGTGGCAACAGGTCAGCCTGCCCCCCGGCCTGCTGGCAATGGCATTATTGTCTCTGCCTTTCGTGCTGGGCTCAGTACGCTCAGTATCAGCCGGACAACGGGTAATGACAGGTGGAATCATTGGTATCAGCTTCTACCTGGTGCAGAAATTGAGTGGCCAGTTTGCCGGCATACTGGGTATGAACCCCGCGTTGGTCATTCTTGCGCCAGCTTTTATCCTGCTTGCAATTGCTGTTATCGCGATCCGCCACCAGCGTTTGTAAGCGCCTGTTCGGGCACCGTCCATACCTGCTCATCAATTTCGGGAAATGTCAATTCTCCCTCATCCTGAATCGCTATCGACTTCAAAACCATTCGCAATGACCAGTATCCGTCGCCCTCTTCGATATCGATCACACGGTAAGAGGCATCACTGACGCTGGATGCTGCAGCAGTGCAGAATATACGTGCATTGCCCCAGTGTTGCTCCCGGTTGTGGTGTAAATGCCCGTGCAGGATGAGGGCTGGCGGGAAACGTTCCAGCACTGCGCGCAGTGCACCGGCATTCGCAAGTGCTTTGCGCCATTTCGCCATTTTCGGCAAGGGCGGATGATGGATCATAAGACAAACGATCTGTTGTTCGGCGCTCGCCTGCTCCAGTAGCAACGACAACCTCTCCAACTGGCTGCCTTCAAGTGCCCCACGGGCCATAAAAAGCGGGGTGACACAGGCCGTGGACAGGCCAATAAGGCTAAGCCTGCCCAGCTTGCGCACAACCGGAAACTGTCCGGATAGGTTGCCATGGAACAGGTATTCAGACCATTGGTCACTAAACAGTGCAATGCTTTCGCGGGCATAAGCATCATGGTTTCCCGGCACCAGCATGACTTTATCGACGGAGCCAAGGCTCGCTAGCCAGCGCGTAGCCTGATCAATCTCACTCTCAAGGCCTATTTGTACCAGGTCGCCACTCAGCATAATCTGATCAGCGTTCTCGGCTTTCACTGCCTGACACAGCTTCTCCAGCACACCCGGCAGGTATTTCTTACGCCGGTTCTTGTGCCAGGAGGCGAAGCCGGACCAGCGTTTACCGCGCAAGGCTGAAAGTTTTACCCCCTCCAGATGACTGAGGTGGGGATCGGTCAGGTGAATCAGGCGCATCTGTATTTATTGCCCCTCAAAGGTATAATCCACAATACTGGCATCGAAAATCCGCCACCTGATAAATCCCGTCTTTGACATGAGCCGCAATATAGCATGACTATCTACGTAGCCGTTTCTGAATCTTCACCGACACGCCTCTGGGGGCTGAGTTCCAGGCAGCGCTTGCAACGCCAGCTACTTGAAATCAGTAAGCAGTTGGGTGGCAACTTCAAAGACCTGCAGTGGCTGGACGGTGTTGACGAGGGCAATACGCCTGCGGACAGCAGGATATTATTGATCAATGGAAGCTTCCTGTTCGAGAACCGCACCCTTACTGGTGTTCTGAACCGTCCGGATTCCGTACTGGTATACCCGCCAACAGGCGCGGCCGCTGCGGCTTTTGTTCACACCCGCCAGTTGCCGGATTTGCTGGCCTACTTTCGTGCTGAAAACGACGCGATACCTCAGGGCCTGAACAAAATCCAGGCAGCTGATATGGCCGCATTTGACGAAAGCCTGCGGCGCTCAACGACACCACTGCTGGAACCCGTAGCCGAACAACACAAAAGCAGGCTTGAAAACACCCTGTATGGAAATGCCTACCGGGGAATTACAGATCTGGTCACCAAGTTTGCGTGGCCACGCCCTGCCAAGCGCGCAGTACACATCTGTGCAAATGCGGGCATCACACCCAATATGGTCACCAGCACAGGCTTGCTGCTGGTCATCGCAGCCACCTGGCTGTTCTGGCAGGGGCAATACGGCTGGGGCCTGCTGGCTGGCTGGCTGATGACATTTCTTGATACGGTTGATGGAAAACTGGCACGGGTCACCATAAAATCCAGCAAATTCGGTCATTTATTCGACCACAGTATTGACCTGTTTCACCCGCCATTCTGGTACATTTACTGGGGTATGTCGCTGCCCGGCTTGCCGGCCGTGGCGGGTATAGACCAGCAACAGATGTACTGGCTTATCATCATTGGGTACATTGTGGGTCGGGTGGTCGAAGGGATCTTTCCGCTGCTTGGAAACTGCAGTATTTTTACCTGGCGACCAGCAGATGCCTGGTTCAGGCTCATCACCGCCAGACGCAATCCCAACCTGATTCTGTTGACGCTGAGTGTGCTGGTTGCCAGGCCCGACTGGGGTTTTATTGCTGTCACTTTCTGGACGGTTTTTACTTCCGCCATCCTGGTATTGCGCCTGCTTTATGCGCTGGTCGTCAGGCTGAAGCAGGGAGAGGCCCTGACTTCCTGGCTCAGTGAGGAAGATGTTGCGACCGGCCCGAATGCGAAAAGCTACGCAGTTTTTGGTACTACCCGGGGGGCCTATGCCAGCCAAATCTGAATCAGCGAACCCGCAGGAACGAAGTGGCAACATTGGCTCTGAATTCCAGCCGACCATCAGTGATGACGCCAGTCTTGAGCCCTTGCTTGATGAAATCAGACAGCGCCACGGCGACACCGTCATGGCTATCCTGGTTTATGGCTCGTGGCTACGCGGCAAACGCGACACCATGCTGGATTTCTATGTGCTGGTTGAGGATTACCACACGCTTGATTCCGCCTGGCAGGGCTGGCTGTGCCACCTGCTACCTCCCAATGTCTACCATATCCATCACCAACCGACCAAAACACCGTCTGCCGGCAAGGACATGCGGGCCAAGTATGCCCTGCTGACGCTGGAGCGATTCTGCCACTCGGTACAGCATGACTTTCATTCTTATTTCTGGGCGCGGTTCGCGCAACCCTGTGAAGTACTGTTTGCCCGCGATGCAGCTACAACAGCGAAGCTGGAAGGGGCTTTTAGCTCAGCCGCATTGACCTTCGCAAAGCACGTCATCCCCAGCTTGCCAGACCGCTTCAGCAGCCGTAACCTCTGGACTGAAGGGCTGTCACAAACCTATCGCTGCGAACTGCGTACCGAAAGCAGCGGCAGGGCAGAGTCACTGTACGATTTCAAGCCGGACTGGTATGACGAACTTACACAGGCCCTGTCGGGGACCGGTGCAAACTTGTCTCCAACAGTGAAGCGCAACGTGTTTTCCAACCAAAGCAGCATCATAGCCAGAAAATTATCGGCGACTCGCTGGTGGTTACGTCGCCTGCAAGGCAGGCTATTGTCCCTGCTGCGGCTTTACAAGGCAGCCTTTACATTCCAGGATCCACTGCAGTATCTGCTATGGAAGGTCGAGCGGCACACCGGCATCTATATTGAGCCGACTGCCAGGCAGCTAAAGCACCCACTGATTTTCGCCTGGCCCCTGTTGTGGAAGCTCTACCGGCAGGGGGCTTTTCGTTGACCAGGGAAAGCATTTCCGGACGGGTTCTGAAAAACTTTGGTGTCGTTTTGCGTGGCCGGGGGATCGCAGCAATATTCAATCTGGCTGCGACCGCCTTGATGGCGCACGTCCTGGCGGCCACTGAATTTGGCCTGGTTATTCTGTTACATACCTACGTACTGGCGATCCGGGGTATCCTGAACTTCAGGACCTACGAGGCCATCGTACGGTTTGGCGTCCCGCATCATGAGGACGGTCAGGACGAAGACCTGAGAAGGCTGCTTCGCAGCACCACCGTGATTGATCTCACTTCCGCCCTGGCAGCCGTATTGCTGGGCATTTCTGCAGCATCCATTGCCGGTGAATATTTGCATTGGGATGCAGAGATGATATCTCTGGCCAGCTTGTACAGCCTGGTGTTGTTGACGACTATCGGCAATACCCCCAACGGTATATTGCGCCTCTATGACCGCTTTGACGCGCTGAGTGTTTTTTATACTGTTGGCCCGGCAATAAGGATTTCCGGTGTGGTCATTGCCTGGTCAGTTGATGCCGGCATGCACACGTTTATTGCTATATGGGCGGTGGCATTTACGTTGGAAAACACATGGATGTTCGTGCGCGGCCACATGGAACTGAACCGGCAGCATAACAACCACATCTGGAAAGGGGGCAAGTGGCGGGAGGTTCGTGGCGCCAGTCGGGAGTTCCGGCATTTTATCGCCGTGGTTTACTGGCAGACCAATATCGATCTGCTGCCAAAGCACCTTTCTGTTCTGCTCGCAGGCGGTTTGCTGGGGCCGGCTGCCGCCGGCATGTTCCGCCTGGCGCGCGATTTCTCCAGCGTTCTGAGCAAACCAGCCGGCATCTTGCGTGAAGTCCTGTTCCCGGATCTGGCACGTATCCAGCACAGTAAGGCTGACGGGTTTTATGAGCTTGGTTTCCGCGCTGTCAAAGTGGCAGGTGCCGCAGGACTGCTGCTCGTGCTGTTGTCTATTCCTGCAGCGGCGCCCATTCTGGCAATTATCGGCTCTGAGTACACAGCCGCGGGGCCCCTGCTAACCCTGATGCTGCTGGCGGCAACTTTTGAACTCGCTGGTTCGCCCTTACGCGCCGCCGCCTATGCAATGGGAAAAGTGACACAGATCCTGCGTATCCACCTGCTTGGGGTGGTGATTTATCTCGGGCTGTTTTACCTGTTGACACCCGTAATGGGCTTGCACGGACCCGGTGTGGCAGCCGTTGCCGGTGCCTTGCTGACCTTGTTGTTAATGCTGGGCCTGGTGCGAAAAATTTAGCGCTGGCTTAACGGCGCGACCTACAGCTTACTGAACTTCTCAATAATGGTCTGAATTTGCCCGGCACTGTGGGCTGCGCTGATACTGCAACGCAGAAAACTGCCTCCACCAGGCGTTGCCGGGGGTAGCATCATGTTGACATAGACGCCTGATTCCAACAGCTGATTCCAGTTTGCCAATGCTGTTTGCCGGTCTTTGCTACGAACCGCGACCACCGGGCCAACTTCAGGGCCAAGCTCGAGACCAAGTGCCTTCAAACCACCGTACAGTTGCCTTGCATTCGCCCACACCGAGGCTCTTAGCTCTGGCCGGGTGCGCAACTGCTTCAGCGCTTCACGGGTTGTCGCCATCACCGCCGGACTGGGAGACGCTGTAAACATGAAGGGTCGGGAAACATAACGGAACAGGCTCAGCACATCGTGTCTGCTGGCACAGAAACCACCCATTGCGCCCAGACTTTTACTGAATGTTCCAACAATGAAGTCAACCTGGTCAAGAACCCCCTGGGCCTCTGCAACGCCCCGGCCCTGCTCACCATAAACACCCAGTGAATGGGCCTCGTCAACCAGCAATTTGGCACCAAAGCGGTTCTTGAGGGCCACGATTTCTGCAAGCGGGGCACAGTCACCCAGCACACTGTACATGCCCTCTATGACGATCAGGCAGCGGTTAGCGCGGTCTTTGAGACGCGTAAGCCGGCGCTCCAGGCTCTGCAGGTCATTGTGTTTAAAACGAAAAATATCTGCACCGCTCATATTGCAGCCATCATAGAGGCTGGCATGGGCATCAGAATCCAACAACACCACGTCCTCTTTACCCAGCAGGGCGGTCAGCACGCCGAGGTTGGCTGCATAGCCGGTGGAAAAGACCATGGCATGCGGCCATTGGAAGAAATCGGCCAGCTCTTCTTCAAGTTTGCCATGCGATGCATAGCTGCCATTGGCCATCCGCGAACCGGTTGTGCCGGTACCTTGTGATTCAAGTGCTGCAACACCTGCAGCAATACACTCCGGGTTGAAGGTCAGGCCAAGGTAGTTGTTGGTTCCCGCAAGTATGATAGCGCGGCCATCAACAACCCCTTCTGTCGGTGAATTAAGGGTATCGAACACCACACCTGTCGGATCGGCACCCGCAGTCGCAAGGCCTGACTTCAGCAGTTTTGCTGTTTCAAACTTTTCAAATAATGACATGCCGAAACCCAGATCTATTCGCTGTGTGCGGCGATGACAACACCGGCAAGATCAAGAATTGTCTGAATATTTGACAGGCTCTCAAGATCAATGGCGACATCGTAGTGATCTTCCACTTCCAGCATAAACTCCATCACCTGGAACGAGTCCATCTGCAGATTTGACACCATGTTGGTTTCCGGTGTGATTGCCTGCTTGCTCGCCGGCGTATCGACCCAGCCCTTTTTCAGGTATTCCGCCAGGATTGTGGCCAGTTCACCCGCCACTTTTTTAGTCGATAATTTCAAATACTTCTCCACCAGAACATCTTTACGAATGGGGGAATTGTAGCGCAGGATGACAGGAATGTACGCTACATTTTGTATATATTCAGTTTGCGGAGAGTTAACTGCCAGTGGTAAAAAGTTGCCGCGCTCCAGCAGCCAAATCCAGCTTGGGCTGCCAGCCGGTGGCGGCTGTGAAGTCGCAGTTGTCGCCCAACCAGTCCGCTTGCACCAACTCCCTGGCTTTACCTGGTGTCAGCATGGGCTGGTAGTGCAAAAGTTTTGCCACTGCCAGGTTTGATCTGGCCGCCAAATTCAACAGCGGGCGTGGAATTTCAAACAGGCTGAATTTACCGCTACTCACGGCTTTGCCAATGTCCCGCCAGTCATAACCACCCGGCCTGCCGTCATCGATGGCGTAGGTTGTGTGCAGACATTCCTGCCAGGCTGTCAACCACGCCAATACTGCAGTTGCGAGATCACTGACATGCAACAGTGACAAGCGTTGACTGGCCGGGCCGGCATGCAGCAATATCCCACGGCGGGCCATTTTCAGTATTGGCAACATCTCTTTGTCACCCGGCCCATACACCGCCGGGGGACGTATGACACTCCAGGGTAGTGAAGGCCTCTCCAGCAGTAACTGTTCCCCCGCATGCTTACTGAAAGCGTAGTCGGAAAGCTGAGGACGACTGGCGGCCAGCGATGACAACAGTAACAGCGGCGGAGCGTCAGGCAGGCTCTCCAGAGCAGCCAGCATTGCCCTGACACCATCAATATTTGCCATTGAAAAGTCATCCGGACCGCGCCCCCTGACGCTGCCGGCACAATAGATAATCGCGTCACAACCAGTAACGGCCACCGCCAGGCTGTCGCTGTCGATCAGACCCGCAGGTACCTGCTCACAAGCTTCTGGCAAGCGCTCATCGGTAGTGGTTTCGGGGCGCACCAAAGCACGGACTGCATAGCCGCGCCCAAGCAGGGACGCGACAAGATGTTGACCGACAAAACCGGCTGCACCGGTAATAAATACAGTTGAATTTGCCTGCATGCTGCAGGCTGCTCAGGCTGACTGAGACTCAGTGATCCTGACCGCTGACTGCTGGACTTTCTGCAGGGTCTGGCGAGCCAGATAATCCTGTTTAGATTGGGACCTGGACAGTTTTCCGGAAGAGGTTCGGGGCAATGTCCCGCGGGGTGTCAGATCAATCAACACGCTGATCCCGAAATGAGCGTGGATAGATTTGCTGATACCCTCAATTATAAGCTGACGTTTTTGCTCGTCTCTTTCCTTGGTTTCAACAACCAGTATGGCCTGCTCTTCCTCACCGCTGGCGCTTACAGAAAATGCTGCCACACCACCCAGCTTCACACCACCGGTTTGTTGCGCCAGTACTTCGAGGTCGTACGGCCAGATATTTCGGCCTTTAATAATAATGACATCCTTGCTGCGCGAGGTAATGACCAGATGGTCGCCAATACGATAGCCAATATCACCGGTATTCAACCAGCCATCCGCTGACAAAACCTTACGGGTAGATTCTTCATCCCGGTAGTATCCGCGCATTACACTTGGACCCTTAAGGTGGATGTGTCCACAATGCCGGTCGGCCAGGGCTTCACCATTCTCGTCGATGACTGCGAATTCGAATCCAGGCAAAAGCTTTCCGCAATCCACATAATAGGATGTGGAGAGCACATCCCCTTTATAAGGTTTGGCCTCGCCTGTGGCTGCCATCAAATCCCGGTCCACAACATCAACTTTCAGGCCCTCGCCCAATGGCGAGAAACTGGTAGCAAGAACACACTCAGCCATACCATAGCAGGCAACAAAAGTTTTCTGGTCAAAGCCGGCCGGCTGCAAAATATCAGCAAACTCCTGCAACGGTTCGGGGCTGATTCTCTCAGCACCTACACAAGCAGCCCGCCAGTTACTCAAGTCATAGGTCTCAACGTCAGACGGTCGTAAGCGCTTGGCGCACAAAGCGTAACCAAAGGTCGGTGCTGACGAGATGGTGCCCCGGTTGTCCGACAGTATCTTTAACCAAAGTCGCGGCCGCATCGCAAAAGTGCGCGAGCCCAGGTAGTCCACGGATAACTGGCCAATCAATGGCACCAAAATAAAGCCAACCAGGCCCATATCATGATAGAAGGGCAACCAGGATACGAAACGGTCTTTAGCGGTCAGCTTCAAACCGTAACGGGCAATTTCCACCAGGTTACTCAGTACCGTTTGCTGGGTGATTTCTACGCCGCGAGGGAAACTGGTGCTGCCCGAGGTGTATTGCAGATAGGCCGGGGCATCTGCAGCGGGTGGCACGAAATCCACCTCGGCTTCTGGCAATGCGTCAAATTCCGCCTGCTTTCCGGCCATTAACAGATCAAGGCCCTGCACGGCTTCCGCCATGAAATTTGCGTGCGAGTCCGGTGCCACAACAATTGATGCACCGCAGCTTTTCAGCATTCGCCGCACCTGGCCGACATAGGCACCATGTGCACCAAGCTGAATGCCAGCAGGCAATGCGACAGGAATCAGACCAGCATATTGACAGGCAAAAAAGAACCGGTGAAACATCGGCTCGGTTTCAGCGATGATTCCGACCCGGTCACCACGCTCGCAGCCCAGGCCCAACAATTTCCGTGCCAGTACTTTTGCCTGATCACGTAAACTCGCATACGACAGCACGTCTCCAAGACGGCCGCGGCCATCATAGAAGTTATAACCGGTTTCCCCCTGCGCTGCATACTCAAGCACATCAACGAGGCTGGTGTACCCCGTAATTTTTACCGGTAAAGTTTTGTTAGCGGACGTTGGTTGCATGAAACTCATGTGCAACGCGCCGGTTCGTAGCAATTTTTCATTAGCCAAATGGCCTCTGTTTTTTTTGATAGGTTGCTGATCCGTCAACACTCACAAGCCTGGTTCATTTCCCCACCCATGCTTATCACAGGTAATTCTCGCAGAACTAACAATATAAATCGTCAATTATTTGTAAACGACCTGTTTTCCCATACCGCGATATTACCCTTGGGGCAGGCGCAGCAGGGCTAATTCTAACAAAAATTATCCTTAAAAGACGATTTTCAGTGATTTTTTTTACTGCCAGGCCATTCTGTCTCTGATCCTCCAGAGTACTATTCTTCCCGATTGCTCTTTAGCGCGCTCCCTGATTCGCTTTTCTGCGCCACGTTGTCTCGCAGGTACACCGGCTGCGCCATTTCAGCAGGAAGGGCCTCGTTTTCAAGCAACCAATGACGTGCCAGCTTGATAACAGACACAGCATCCGGCCAGGTGTCTGCCCGAATACCCGCTAACTCGCTGGCCGCCAGATTCAACTCCGGGTAACGCTCAAAGCCTGCGCCAACGGCATAGACAACGCCTTCATCAGGTATCTGCACCAGACCTGGGCTACAAACCCTCTCCTGACCCGAAAGGGTCATAATGCCGTCGGCATTCAGCCGAAACAAAGCGGTGAAAACCTCACTCATACGTGCATCAAGGGCAACCAAAGCAAATTCCGCACCATTAACAGCCGCCACTTGCGCCGTTGCAGCGAGGCTGGAGATGGGTACCACCGGGCAATCTGAAGCCCATGCCAGCCCTTGCACAACCCCAATGCCGATGCGCAGACTGGTGAAACTTCCAGGCCCACGACTGAAGGCAATGGCGTCCACGGAATTAAATCCAATGCCGGCTTCGGCAAGCAAGTCCTGAACCCAGGGCAAAATCAATTCGGCATGCTTCCTCGGCTCATGCCGGTAGCGCTGCTGTACCTCATCCCCGATTGCAAGGGCAACAGAACAGGTTTCAGTTGCTGTTTCGATCGCCAGAAGATTCATAAACTTACTCGGCGCCCTGGTTGACAAAAAAATCCACGACCCGGTCGCGATTGGCAGTTTGCTGCATGGGAGGAAGGCTGTCCAGAAAAACACTGCCATAACCCTTGCTACGCAGCCTGCGGTCACAAATCACCAGCACTCCCCGGTCATTCACATCGCGTATCAGGCGGCCGGCACCCTGCTTCAAAGCAATCACCGCCTGCGGAAGAAACAACTCCATAAACGGGTTCCCGCCATGCTGGCGCAACTCATTACTGCGCGCCACCATGACCGGGTCATTCGGTGGTGCAAACGGCAACTTATCAATAATCACCAAAGAAAGAGCATCACCCATCACATCCACGCCACCCCAGAAACTCGCCGAGCCAAGCAATATTCCGTTACCGGATTTCCGGAATGCCTCCAGCAGCATACTGCGCGGCATTTCCCCCTGGACAAAAAGCTGATGGTCGCTACTGGCGGCCAGCAATTCAGCAGCCTCGCGCAAGGATCTGTGCGATGTAAACAGCATGAAGGCACGGCCCTGACTGGCTTCCAGCACGGGCCGAACCTGGTCCAGCAAGTCCGCTACAAATGTGCGCTCGCGCGGCTCCGGCAAGCCTTCCGGTAACCACATCAGCGCATGGTTCGGATAATCGAACGGAGAATCCAGCACCAGGGTATCGGCATCCTGCAGGCCTAGCTGCTGCGCAAAATGATCAAACTTGCCGTTGACTGACAAGGTTGCTGAAGTGAATACCCAGGCAGCGTCAAGCTGCTCACAGAAACTGGCAAATATATTGGAAATATCCAGCGGTGTAGTATGAATTGCCACGCCGCGGCCACGGCGTTCGAACCAGCGTACTTCGGTTACAGGTACCGGTCTGTCAAGGTGATCAAAATGCGCCTGAATTTCGGCAAAGCGCTGAATGCAGCCATCCATTCCCCTGCTCGAACCGTTGAGGGGGTCAATGACCGGCTTTAGGGCGGCAACGGCAGCATCCAGCGTCTGCAGCGCATCCCTGGTCGCCGTTTGCTCCAGCATTTCCTGCCAGGTGCCACGATCCTCCAGCCTGTCGGCGCAGGCGGCCTGAAATTCTTTTAACGTTTGGCGGCAATGCGCAACCTCGCCGCGTACCGTTGCCAGGGCACCACTTGTTTCTGCTGCTTCCGCCAGAATGTCGCGACACAGATCACTGATTTGCCTGCTCGAAAGAGAAGTGCTGAAAAACTGCGAAGCCGTTTCAGGTGCCTGATGGGCCTCATCCACAATGAACACAGAAGCACCGGGCAAGACCTCACCAAACCCGCTTTGCTTGATCGCCATATCCGCGAACAACAGATGGTGGTTGACCACCACTACATCAGCACTCTGCGCCTCTTGTCGTGCGCGGGCTACAAAACACGCTTCGAACTGCGGACAGTCTGAACCAAGACAGTTTTCAGCAGTTGAAGTTACCAGCGGCCAAAGCTCGCTGTCCTCGGCAATTACAGAGGAAATCGACAGATCCCCATCAACGCTCGCCGGCGCCCACTGCCTGATATCTTCCAGTTCAGATACGGAACTCATGGAGGGCAGCCTGCCCTCCGTCCGGGCTTGCTCCAGTCGATACAGGCAAAGGTAATTGGCCCGCCCCTTCAGCAGCGCAGTCTTCAGCGTGCTACCCAGCGCCTTTTTGACCATTGGCAAATCACGGAAATACAACTGGTCCTGGAGGGTCTTGGTACCTGTTGAAATAATAGTTCGCTCACGACTTTCCAGTACCGGCACGAGGTAGGCCAGCGTCTTGCCAATACCGGTACCGGCCTCTGCAACCAGTGTGCTGCCGGAGGAGATAGCGTGCTCAATCGCCGTCGCAAGCTGTAATTGTTCCAGGCGAGGCGCAAAGCCTGGCAAAACTGCTTCAAACGGCCCGCCGGCATTGAGTAATTGCGCGCTGGCGCCATCCTGATCGGTCACTTTCTGGTCAGAATCCCTTTGGCCGGGTGTTCATGCACTGCTTGGCACGCGCTTCGGCTTCATCAGCCCCGCGCGTATCTCTCAGGTGCTCACGTGCAACACTGATGGTTCGCCAGTTACGGCTGCAGATCTCCCCTACCCGGGGGCCGGTATCGTAAGAACGCACGGCAAAGTTAAGTGCCTGCTGGTAATCTGATTTCTGCAGCTTGAGTTCAGCCATGTGCTGCAGTAATTGCGGATCCTGCGGCTGAATACGCAGCGCGCGTTCAAGGTATCCGGTCGCCTTATCGATGTCACCCGTACGCTCAGCACCCTCAGCCTGGGCTGTCAGCTGTTTGACCGCAGGATTTTGCAAAGAATATACCTGTACACCCGCGCTGTCCTGACTTGCCGGAGCTCTGACGCGCGTGGTTACTTCCTGACTCTCAATGGGGCCGCGTGTTGAACCACTGCACCCAGCAAGCAACACTACAATCAGCAGGCCAACCGCGCCAACCCGGGTATTTCGCCAGCTACAGCGCAAACTCCGGAGAAGGTGAGACCGGGAACCGGTCGAGAGGCTGGCCTGGGCCACCCTTGCTGAAATATCCGGGCTAATCATCACCCTCAAACCACTTTCTCCATAAAGACCGCCTGTTCCTTTTTTCCAGCCTGTCCAGACATGCTGTCGTAGACGAAGGCTCTGTACCATCAATAAACGGGATTTGCACGGCAGCAGTACATGACGGGTCGGTCAGCGCATTTTTCTGCACATCCACCCAGACAAAATTTACGCCATCGGGCATACGCAGATCAATGTTGGAAACCGGAAGTTGCCGGAATAGTTCCGCCCATACCCGCATGGCTGCATTGCTGCCGGTTACGCCTGCCGGCTTGTTGTCATCCCGCCCAACCCACGTCACAGCAACCCGTTCACGAGTATATCCGACAAACCAGCTGTCCCGGCGTTCATTGGTTGTCCCGGTTTTACCTGCAATCAATACATCTTCACCAAGCAGACCAGGCAACTCCCGCGCAGTCCCTCGTGCCACCACCCGTGTCATAGCAAAATTTAATACTGCAACCGCTTCACGGTGCTCCAGCGGCATCAGCCGCAGTGGATACCGGGTTAACAACACACCTTGCGGGGTTTGCACCGCAATCACTGACCGCAACGGCACGCTGTAGCCGCCGGCCGCCAGCGATTGATACATTTGTGCAACCTCAATCGGCGTTAATTCAACAGCGCCCAGAAGTGTCGCCGGAACAGCTGGAACTTTTGCATTCACCCCCAGCTGTCTGATCTTCCTGATCAGGTTGGCCACGCCAACCTTAAGGCCAACTTGTACAGTAGCCTGATTATACGAGTGAACAAGTGCTTCCAACAATGGCATTTCGCCATGGGATTTGCGGTCATAGTTCGCTGGTGACCAGACAGAACCATCCGGTTGGCGCAGGGAAACCGGCTCATCTGTCACCGGCGTCAGTAAACTGTAGTCATCGACATGCTCAAGAGCCAACAGATATACCAGCGGCTTGATGACAGAGCCGATCTGCCTGCGCGCATCCAGTGCGCGGTTGAAATAGTTGCGCCCAGCCACACGGTCACCAACCAACGCGCGAACTTCCCCGCTGGCGACATCAGCCAGCACCAATGCAGCTTGCAAATCCGCCGGCAAACCGCGCTGCCGCAGTTTGTCTAACCCTCCCGCCACAGCCTGTTGTGCGTATTCCTGCTCAGCCGGTGCCAGCGTGGTAAATATTCGCAGACCCTCGCTACTCAAGTCTGATGACCGGTAATCCCGTTTCAACTGACGCCGAACCATATCCACGAATGCAGGGTAGCGACTGCCGCCAGAGCGGGGCTTGTCAACAACGCCCAGCGGCCGTGATTTTGCGGTTGCGACCCTGGCGCTGCTCATCAGCCCGGTACCGGCAAAAATATCCAGCACCTGATTGCGCCGCTGCAAAGCGCGCTGTGGATTACGGCGCGGGTTATACAGGGACGCACCACGCACCATCCCGACCAGCAGGGCGATCTGCTCATCCGCCAGATCCGCCAGCGGCCGGTCAAAATAGAACTCACTTGCCCGGCCAAAGCCATGGATCGCATGCTTACCCTGCTGACCCATGAAAATCTCATTGAGGTAGGCCTCAAGTATCTCTGCCTTGTCGTAGTGCCACTCCAGCAACACAGCCATAATCGCTTCATTGACCTTACGTACCACTGTGCGATTACTGCTGAGAAAATAGTTTTTTACCAGTTGCTGGGTGAGTGTGCTGCCCCCCTGAACAGTACGACCAGCCCTGATATTGGCAACCAGGGCTCGCGCAATGCTGCGCACGACGATACCGTTGTGGTGTTTAAACTGCCGGTCTTCTACTGCCTGCAAGCCGGTAACCAGTAATTCGGGCACGTCCTGCAGGGCGATCAGCGTTCGATCTTCATCATGCAATGGGTATATTGAAGCAATCTCAGCGGGGTCCAGGCGCACCAACCCCTGGTCATTGACACCGGGATCACCCCGCAGCACCTGGATGCTGTCAGCACCCAACTGAAGCTGAAAACGTACGGCAGGTTTAGCCCCGTCATCAAAAACAAACGCTCGGCGGTTAATATCAAAGCGGTTGCCATTGACGGAAAAACTACCGGGTGTATCTGTCACCGAAGTGCGGCGGTAACCCGCAGCCTTCAACTCTGCCAACAGGGAGTTTTGTGATATCGCTTTGCCCTCGTACAAACTTAGCGGCCGGGCATACACGCGACTGGGTAAATCCCACTTACGCCCATCAAACTCACCACGCACCTGAACATCCAGCCACACAACCCAGGGCACGCCCAGGCCAATGCCAAGCCCCAGCAACAACATCAATATGCGAAACAGCCGCCGTAGCAGGCCGGATTTTTTAGTCTTACCTGTCTTTTTGCGCTGCTTGTTGCGCCGGGACGTGCCGCCTTTCTTTGCACGGGTTTTTTTGACCCTGGTTTTTGCTTTGCTGATCATTTCATCCATTATCCATAATGACCGCGCTTTGTCTTGGTATAATCCGCAGTTCAGCACCTGGCTTTAAATAAATCGTCGACCAGAACACCATTCAGGATCGCCCATCACAACCATGTGCTTTTTCCGGAAATATGACTGACACGAAAATGCCCAGCAAGCCATCCCTGACCCCCGTAATTTACGTTCACGCCAGGGGGCGTGAGCAAGCGGGCGCGGCCGAGATCCGGGCACTGTCGGAACTGGGTCTGCCGCTGTGCAGCCGCCTCGCACACCAGGGTATGAAACAGACAGTTCATGGCTACGATCAGCCCGGGCTGTTACTGGCTGAGCTGGCCGGCATGTTTCCCGGACAACCGGTAGTCTTGCTGCGGGCAGGTTTGCTGCCATCAAAACATCAGCTTGAGCAGCTCGTATCTATCATCCGTCACGCTGACCAGCCCATGGCTCTGACGCTGCTATCCAATGCGAACGTGACGATAAATCCCTTCGCCGGCCTGGTGCCACCTGCCAATGACAAAGGGAACAACCCCGCTGGTGACGATCTTGCACAACTGGTCAACCTGCTGGCACCCGCTCACCTGCACACATTGAACAGCTGGACTGATCATTTTGTCATGTTGTCTGCCGAGGCGGCCAGGCGATTATCTGCTGCCCATTCCTGCGAAATGTTGATGCAGCAACTGCTGGCCGCTGGCGGTGCTTTGCAGGTAGTCGATCAGTTATTTTTATACGACCTCCGGCACAAGGTTTTTGAGCCCCTGAAGCTGCGGCCTTTTGAGGCTGGCTGCCCCCCTCCTTTCAGCCAACTGAGCGCAAGGCTGCAAGCGTGGTTTGCGGCCGGCAACCCCGACCTTCCGCAGCACACAACTGAACAACAGTCCGCCACTCTGCACATCACCCACAGCTGGGGAGGTGGTGTCGCCCAGTGGCTGAATTCGTTCATAGAAACCGATCACAGCCACCCGCATTTTCAGCTGCGTTCCGAGAGTCCGCAGGCTGACCGGGGTTGCGGGCAGAAGCTATCCCTCTATGCCGGAAATGAGCTTGCTTGCCCTATCGCAAGCTGGTGGCTGCATCCAGCCGTTCAGTCCATCGCTGACCGCAATGGCGACTACCAGAAAATTCTCTCTGAAGTCTGCCGTCGCTATGGTGTGGGCCGGGTTATGGTTTCTTCACTGGTTGGCCACAGTCTTGATGCACTGCGCAGTGGCATCCCGACCGTGCAGATACTGCACGATCACTTTCCGTGCTGGCCACTGCTTAGCGTCAACCCCATACCCTATATTCAGAAAGACGGAACCATTGACCTGGAAGAGGCGCTGCAGGCGAACACCGGAAACCAGGAGTTCCCTGACAAAAACGCAGCAGGATGGGGCACTATTCTTGCCGCCTACACACAGGCTATAGCAGAGTTCAGTGTCAAGGTAGCTGCGCCGGGGCAATCGGTATTGGATCTGCAGAACAAACTGGTGCCGGAATTTTCAGCGCTGTCCGCAGCGGTGATCCCCCACGGCTTCCCGGCAATGGCAGGCGTGCAAAAGATATCACCCCGTCCACGCGCAGACGGGCGCCTGCGCCTGGTCATACTGGGCCGAATGCAGCCCGGCAAAGGTCAGCAGCTATTGCTCAACGCGCTCCCCGGGCTGGCAGCACACGTGCAGGTCTACCTGCTGGGAACCGGACAGTCCGGAGAAGCATTTTTTGGCCTGCCGGGCGTGGATGTCCTGCTTGAGTATGACCGCAACCAGCTGGCAACCACCCTGGCCGCTATCGGGCCTGATTTTGCGGCGCTGCTTTCGGTCGTACCTGAAACTTTTAGTTACACGCTGTCGGAGTTGCAGCAATTGGGGATTCCGGTGGTCGCCACCCGCAGCGGCAGCTTCCCTGAACGCATTCGGCATGGCGAAACCGGCTGGCTGATTGAAGCTGGCGCAAAAGCGCTGGTCGAGCAGGTCGCAAGCCTGTGCCAGGCACCCCAACAAGTAGCAACAGCCCGGCAAAACCTGGCCTCCGAAGAGCCACATAAACTGGAAGAAATGGTGCGCGCCTATAACCGGCTCTGTCCACCAGGCGGGCGTGCTTGTCCGCGCACGGCAATTGAGCCTGGGCTCAAAGTAACCCAACAGGCTGTTGCGGATTATCAAACCATGCTGGCGGCTAACAAACTTCTGCAAGCCGGTATTGAACGCGCGTCGCTGCAAAAGAAAATTGAACAAAGAACAGTCTGGGCGCAGAAAACAAACCAGTTACTGGAGTCGGAACGACAACGGAACCGCCAGTGGGTGGAAATATTGGAAACTGAGATAGAAGGTCTGCACAACCTGGCCACAGAAAGACAAGCACGGCTGGGGCAACTGGAGCACACCGAACAGCAAAATACCCTGATCCTCGCAAGTACGTCGTGGAAAATTACCCGACCACTACGGGTCGGCCGGCGGATGGCTAAAAACTTCATGCTGGCTCGCGCCTGGAACCCGGCACGGTGGCCCTGGTTACTGTCACAGGTGGTCAAGAACCTTTCAACCCTGGGATTTCAGGGCTCGCTGAAGAGGCTGCAGTATGCCGGTGCGGAAACCCAACCCGAACCACAGTCCACTGCGGGTATGGGAGCGGTTGGAAACCCGCAGGCACCCGCTGTTTTCCCACAGCCTGATCAGCCCGATGTGAGCATCGTAATCCCTGTTTACAACAAGTGGATCTATACCGCCGCCTGCCTGCGCAGCCTGATGGAAACAACCGGTAAGTATTCTTTTGAAGTGATAGTCGTGGACGACCAGTCCAGCGATGAAACGGCCGCACAGCTTGCACAGATCAAAGGCTTGAAGCACCTGAGAAATGAGCAAAACCTCGGTTTTGTCGGCAGTTGCAATCGTGGCGCTGACGCTGCAAGGGGTGAATTCCTGGTTTTACTGAACAATGACACCCAGGTTATGGAAGGCTGGCTGGATGAATTGGTCGATACTTTCTCACGCGAACCGCAAGCAGGGCTGGTCGGCGCCCGGCTGATTTATCCCGATGGCAGCTTGCAGGAATCCGGTAGCATTATTTTCAGTGACGGCTCGGGCTGGAACTACGGCCGTGAACAAGATGCCGACAACCCCGAATACCACTTCCTGCGCGAAGTGGATTACTGCTCAGGCGCGTGCATCGCCCTGAGAACAAAACACTTCCATCAGATCGGTGCGCTGGACGAACGCTATTCACCCGCCTACTACGAAGACACTGACCTCGCTTTCCGGGTTCGTGAGTCAGGCCTGAAGGTATTTGTCCAGCCCATGTCCGTGGTGGTCCACCACGAAGGCATCACTGCGGGGACAGATACCTCCAGTGGCATCAAAAAGTACCAACTCGTCAACCAGCAGAAATTCATTGAGCGCTGGAAAACCGAACTGGCAAACTCGCAACCGGAGAAAATCAGTGGCCCGGATGACAGCGCAGCGCTTTACCATGCTGTCCACCACCGTTGTAAAGGGCGCATCCTGATCATTGACGCCACTACGCCAGAGCCCGACAAGGATTCCGGCAGCGTCCGCCTGACCAACCTGATGCAGTGCTGCAGGGACATGGGGTACAACGTCACATTTTTTGCTGACAACCGCGACTATGCCGGCAACTACACCCGCGACCTGCAGAAGACCGGCATCGAGGTCCTGTTTCATCCGTGGCTGGAGTCTCTGCATGAGTTCTTCCGTAACCGGGGAAGTGAATTCGACTATGTCTTCATCAGCCGCCATTACATTGCAACCAACTACGTTTCCCTGCTGAAGCGCTATTGCCCAACCGCACGTTTTATTTTCGATACGGTCGACCTGCACTACCTGCGTGAACAACGTCTGGCCGAGCTTGAGGGCAGCCTGCCGCTCAAACGTACGGCACAGCAAACCCGTCGCGCAGAAATGTCAGTCATCAAGGCGGCAGACGCGACACTGGTCGTCAGCACGGTTGAGAAAGAAGTACTGGCACAGGATGCCCCTGGCCAGAAAGTCCATATACTCTCAAACATTCACCATGTGCCGGGTCGAAGCAATGACTTCGCCGATCGGCAGGATATTTTCTTCGTCGGCGGTTACCAGCACCCACCTAATATTGATGCAGCCTGCTGGTTCGTCAGTGAAGTCTGGCCACTGATCCATGCGTCTGTGCCACAGATGCGCTTTCACCTGATCGGCAGCAACGCTCCGGAAAAAGTCTCCTCTCTGCATGGGGACGGAGTGATATTCCATGGCTTCGTGGAATCATTGCAACCATTCCTCGACGACTGCCGCCTTGCCGTGGCACCCCTGCGTTATGGCGCCGGCGTGAAAGGCAAGGTCAATATGAGCATGGCGCATGGCCAGCCTGTGGTGGCTACGCCTGCCGCTGCAGAGGGCATGTTTGCGGAACACGAGCAACATTTGCTGGTTGCCGGCGACGCCAGAGCATTTGCAGATGAAGTCATCAGGCTCTACCAGGACGAAGCGCTGTGGCACCGTCTATCAGAAGCTTCTATACAGAATGTTGAAGCGCATTTTTCAGTGGCGGCGGCCCGCGCGAGCCTCGCGGCACTATTTAATTCATTCTCCAGAATATAGAACTGCTGTCAGGCTTTTTCCCGGAGTCTGCAGGCCTCAAACACATTCGGAATACCGTTCAGGCGATGCAGCAGTTCACTGAGCTGTTGATAGTCCCTGACGGTTACCTGCAAGCGGATATTGACCTCTTCGGTCGAGTCATCCTGATGGCTGTTGATGTCGTTCACTGAAACTTCCGAGGCTGCCATCATCGAGGAAATATCCTTGATCAACTCACGCCGGTTATAGGCTCGCAGCAACAGGTTAACCCGGTAGCCGGAATCTGCCTGTTTCCGCCAGCGCACCTGAATCAACCTTGGGTTCTCCTCTCGTACCCAACGCAATACATTGGGACAGCTGTCACGATGAATCGCCACTCCGCGGCCACGTGTAATGTAGCCACGCACAGGATCGCCGGGGACCGGCTGGCAACAACGGGCCATTCGGGTCATCAGGTTGCCGACACCTTCGATAACAATATCATCACCCTCCTGCCCGGCACGATTGCGACGGCGTTTGGGTGTCCGGGTAACCAGGTCCTCGACGGTTGGCTCCGCCTCGCTGGCCTTACCCCGTTCAACGGCGTGCACAACCTGACCAACCGTCAGGTCGCCATTGCCTACAGCGGCATAAAGGTCATCCACAGAATTAAAATTGAACCGCTCCGGTACGCCTTCAAGATCTGCAACCAACAAGCCGAGCCGTTTCAGGTCAGCCTCCACAAGATCCCTGCCCTGACTGAGGTTCTCTTCGTGACTCTCGCGGCGGAACCACTGCCGGACTTTGGAACGTGCCCGCGCACCCCGAATAAAACCCAACCGCGGGTTCAGCCAGTCCCTGCTGGGACGGGGATGCTTGCCAGTCAAAATCTCGACCCGGTTGCCCGTTTCCAGGCGATGGGTTAGCGGTACGATGCGGCCATTCACCTTGGCACCCTGGCAGCGATGGCCAATCTCAGTATGCACGTGATAAGCAAAATCCAGCACTGTCGCACCGAGGGCCAGATCGATAACTGCCCCTCTGGGGGTTAATACGTAGACGCGGTCCTCACTGGCGGCGGTTTGAAAACTTTCCAGCAGGCTTTCATCATCCAGCTTGTCCTCACCAGCATCCAGCAGTTGCCGCATCACTGCGACCTTGTTATCGAATGCGGGGTCATTGGGACCGCCTTCCTTATAACGCCAGTGCGCTGCCACACCCAGTTCGGCATGCTCGTTCATCTGGAAGGTGCGGATTTGCACCTCGATAACCTTGCCTTCGGGGCCAGCAACGGCCGTGTGCAACGACTGGTAGTCATTGCCTTTGGGCATGGTAATGTAGTCGTCAAATTCCCCCGGGATCGGCTGCCACAAGGTATGTACCAGACCGAGCACGCTGTAACAACCCGGCACGTCATCAACCAGCACACGCACTGCCCTGACGTCAAAAAGCTCATGGAAATCCAGTCCCTTGCGCTGCATTTTCCTGTAGATACTGTAAATATGCTTGGGGCGACCCTTCACTTCTCCGGTAATACCAGCCTCGGCAATGGCTGTTTCCAGCTTTTCGCCAAACCTGCGAATATAGCTTTCCCGGTCCGCACGACGTTCAGACACCAGTGCAGCAATGTGCCGGTAGTCTTCCGGCTTCTCGAAACGAAAGGCCAGATCCTCCAGTTCCCATTTTAACTGCCATACGCCCAGCCGGTTAGCCAGCGGCGCATGTATCAGCATGACTTCCCGCGCCAGGGTTACCGCTTCGTCCCCGGCCCTGCTCTTGGCCTGACGCAGCCGGACCAGTTGCCAGGCCAGGGTGATCAAAACGACTCGCACATCCTTGATCAGGGCCAGCAACAGACGCCTCAGGCCTTCAGCCGTATGGGCCGTACTGGCAGGCAGGTGTTCAGTTTCCAACTTAACCAGATATAGCAACTGGTCGAGCTGATCAACAACCGCAGGCGGTAAGTCAGTGCGTAGCCGGGAAATATCCTCACCGCATTGTGAGGCCACAAACAGCATCGCGCAGCTGACCGTATGCGGGTCAGGTGATAGCCCTGAGATAATTTCCAGCAGGTTCTGCAGCAACAACAAATTATCCCCGCCCGCCAGCTTGCCGGCGCGGAGTTTTTCGAACAGGTGAAGGCACTCTTCAGCCGGCTCTCCCACTGAGTCTCGATAGGCCTGCAACCATGCAGCGGGATTCTTTAAGGCGTTGCTGTCCATCTTCGAAATATGAGGTTTAAACGTTGTAAAACAATGGCTGGCTGTGCGTCAGCCAATTTTTTTCCACGCCTGTTGAAGACGCTTTACCGAAACCCGGGTTGCCGCACCAAGTTGCTGTGCAAACAGTGACACCCGGAACTCCTCGACCAGCCAACGATAAACATCTACATCATCGTCATAGTCCTGACCATCCTCCAGCAACTGCAGATACTGCTGCCAAAAAGGTTCGACCTGATGCATCCTGCCTGCGTCCCTGCGCGGATCTTTCTCAACCCCGTCCAGCCTGAGCTGCATTGCCTCAAGGTAGCGCGGGTAATGCCTCAGCCGTGCCGGACTCAAGTCCTGCAGAAATCCTGCATAGACCATGTCATCAAGCTGGCTGCGCATATCCTCAAACACCTCCGGGCGTAACCGGGCAAACTCATCGTCCAGGGCATTGGCAACAACGCCCCACCTCTTCAATGCCTTATTGAGGTGCATTGCCTGCTGCCGCGCCAACGGCCCGATCTCTGACCGGGTTCTCGCCAGCAACTGTTCAAACGTCTGCTTGCTGCGTACCTGTGCGGGGCCGTCAGCCACCGCTTGCAGCAGACAGCTATTTATCAGGTCTTCGACCAGCGTTGCAGTTGAACCGATTGCGCTCCACGCCAGCAAGCCGGCGGCACTCAGGCCATGCTGCTTGCGCAAGGCTCGCAATTTGCTGCCTAACTGCAATGCCAATAACCGCAACACACCCTGGTGATGCGCCAGCGCCGCTTCTTCAGCCGTATCAAACCAGCGCAGGCCGACCGCATCGTGTTGGTCAACAATGGCTGGCCAGGCCTGGATCTGCTGGCCATTTTCTGTTTCTGTAAGCGTGGTATCAGGCAGTTCACCAAACACCCACTCACGTTCAGAATCCCGCAGCCCCTCACCTCCCAGTTGGTCCATAAAGCGGCGCCTGGCCTGTTGGCCGTACTGCTGTTGCAACTCTGCCAGATTACGGCTGACGGCAATACAGTCACCCTGCTCATCAACCACCTCGATACGAAACCTCAGATGGTCCTCCAGAACGGCTTCATCGAATGCCCCGGCTTCAACCTGCATGCCACTGATAACCTGCAGAGCGTCGGCCAGAGCGGGCAATAGCGGGCCCGGACAGTTGCTACCCTGCTGCACCAGCAACCGCTCCAGGGCAGCGTCTGCAAATTGTGGCACCGGAGTGAATGCACGCCGTTGAGGCTTCGGCAAGCTTTTAATCAGCGCAACGACCTTGTCGCGGAGTAAACCGGGGACCAACCACTGCAACTGGCCATGATCCAGTGCATTCAACCTCTCCAGCGGTACCTCAAGCGTCACGCCATCGGCTTCATCACCCGGCCTGAACTGATAGCGCAATGGCAGCCTGAACACACCCGCCTGAAGTGAATCCGGATACTGGTCTTGCGGCGCATCACCCGCCTGGTCCTGCAACAGGACATCATGGCTGATGTACAGTTGCTGGCGGCCCTGACCACCCAGCTGATGCAGCCACTTTTCAAACCCGGTGCTGGCACACACATCTGCTGGAACCCGCGCATCAAAGAATTCGAACAACGCCGACTCATCCGCCATGACATCATGCTTTCTGCGCTTGTGTTCCAGTGCTTCAATCTCTTCCCGGACCTGCAGGTTGTTCTGCATGAAGCCCGCGCGCGTATCCAGTTCACCCCGCACCAGTGCACCCGTGATAAACAGTTCACGTGCCGCAACCGGATCTATCCTGCTGTAGTCGGTTCTGCGTTTCTCAACGATGACCAGACCGAACAACGACACCTGCTCCCAGGCAAGTACCTTGCCCCGTTTACGTGACCAGTGCGGGTCGTTGTAGTGGTGTTTCAACAGGTGCGCTGCCTGCTGTTCTATCCACTCCGGTTTGATCTGCGCATTGTTTATTGCCCAGGTTTTAGTCGTCTCCACGATCTCTGCTGCCATCAACCACTGGGGTCGCTTGCCAAACAGCCCGGAGCCAGGGAAAACATGGAATGTCCTCGAACGTGCACCCATATAGCTGCTATCTTCCGGGTCTTTGTTACCAATGTGGCTTAGTAGTCCAGCCAGAAGCGACTTGTGAATTGGCTCAAAGCCTGCTGCCTCGCAGTTACTTTCCAGTTTTTCCTCGCGGGCCTGGTCATTGAGTTGGCGGACCAGATCAAACCACTCGTTCACCCGTTGCCAATTGAGAAATTCCCGTTTACACAGCTTGCGAAACTGGCTCGCTGATTTCTCATGGCGCTGTTTTTTGAGGTAGCGCCACAAGCCCAGCAAGGCCATAAAATCTGAGTGCTCATCCGTAAATCTGTCATGGGATTCATCTGCAGCCGCAGTTTTGTCCAGTGGCCGCTCCCTCGGGTCCTGAATACTCAGCCCCGCAACCAGCACCAGTAGCTCCTGCAGGCAGTTCTGCCTGCCTGCTTCGACCAGCATCCGTGCCAACCTCACGTCCAGCGGCCAGCCTGCAAGCTGGCGCCCCAGCGCAACCGGCTGGCGGTGCTGATCAATCGCCCCCAATTCAAACAACAAGTGGTAAGCGTCATTAATCATGCGCGGTGCCGGACGGTCCAGAAAAGGAAACGCTTCAACCGCACCCAGCCGCATCGTCAACATCCGTAAAATAACCGAGGCCAGCGAGGTACGCAAAATTTCCGGCTCGGTAAACTCCGGCCGCAAGTTGAAATCAGCTTCGCTGTACAAGCGGATACAGGTACCGGGCCCAAGACGGCCACAGCGGCCTTTACGCTGGTTGGCAGAAGCTTGTGAAACGGGTTCTATCGGCAGGCGCTGCACACGGCTGCGGTGTGAATAGCGGCTGATACGAACGAACCCGGAATCAATAACAAACTGTATCCGTGGCACGGTCAGGGACGTCTCCGCCACGTTGGTGCATAGAATGATGCGGCGTAAAGCACCCGGATGAAAAACTTTACGCTGCTCCGCCACCGGCAGTCTTGCAAACAGCGGCAATACCTCAGTATGGCGAAAGTTCTGTTTTTGCAGGAAGTCCCGGGCCTCGTGGATTTCACGCTCGCCCGACAGGAACACCAGCATATCGCCCCTCGCATCAAGCCTGTTGAGGCGCTGAACAGCGTTGGCAATACCGGCATACAAGTCACGGCTATTGGGTTGCTCCCCGGCCACCTCTTCATCCAGTGGCTGGTACTCAACTTCAACCGGATAACCGCGACCGGAAACCTCGATAACCGGGGCATCACCGAAGTGGCGGGCAAACTTTGTTGTGTCAATGGTAGCGGAGGTAATAATGACGCGCAGGTCCGGGCGGCGTGCAAGCAATTGGCGGATGTAACCAAGTAAAAAATCGATGTTCAGGCTGCGCTCGTGGGCCTCGTCAATAATGATCGTATCGTAAGCATTGAGGTTCCGGTCATGGGTGGTTTCCGCCAGCAGGATACCATCCGTCATGAACTTGACAATGCCATCCTTGCGCAGTTTTTCACGGAACCTCACCTGGTACCCCACTACCTCGCCCAGGGTGCTGCCAAGTTCTTCCGCCACACGCTCTGCCATGGCCCGGGCAGCAATACGCCGGGGCTGGGTACAGCCAATCAGTCCTCGAACGCCACGGCCTGCCTGCAGGCACATCTTGGGAATCTGGGTGGTTTTTCCAGAACCGGTTTCGCCGGCAATGACCAGCACCTGATGTTGCCTGATGGCGGCAACAATTTCTTCACGGTGGCTGACAATTGGCAGGGCCGGATCATACGCTGGCACTGGCAGTCGGCCAACCCTTTGCTGGCAGATACTGGCAGAACGCGTGCAACGGTCAACTATCAACTGCAACGATGCCTCTATGGACTGCCCCTTGCGGAGGTTTTTTCTTGCCCCTTTGATGCGCTGACGACACCACGCCGCGTCAGCCTGCATGATGCCATCCAGCATGCCTTCAAGCTGGTCGAGTTTCCTCGCATGTTTCGTTTCGCTCCCCATGACGGCGCATTATAATATGGGGTCAGCGAATCAGGACAAAGTAATATGGCCGTCAACTTCAGTAGCGACAACGAAACACCAATAGCGCCCGCCATGATGGACGCTATTGTCGAGGCCAACCACGGCACAGCCACTGCCTATGCTGAAGACGCCTGGTCCAACCAGCTTGAACGGGCCTTCTCTGAACTGTTTCGCACCGATGTCACGGTATTGCTGGTCACCACCGGAACCGTGGCCAATGCCATTGCGCTGGCCACCGTCACACCACCGTGGGGCAGCGTGTACTGCCATCAAAGCGCACATATCCAGAACGACGAAAGCGGTGCGCCGGAATTTTTTGGTAACGGTTTGCGCCTGGTGCCGGTAGAAGGCGAAGCCGGCAAGCTAAGCCTGGAAACACTAAGTCAATCCATCCGCGACACAGAGGGGCACGGGGTTCACAGCTACCTGCCTTCGGCGCTCAGCCTGACCCAAAGCACAGAAAGCGGCACAGTCTACACGGCTGATGAAGTCCGCAGCCTGTGCGACTACGCCCATGACCTGGGTATGAAAACCCATATGGATGGTGCCCGCTTCGCCAATGCGGTCGCCGGCCTTGGCTGCCACCCGGCAGAGATCACCGCCGAAGCCGGCATCGACATGCTCTCCTTTGGTGCCAGTAAAAATGGCTGCATGGCAGCTGAAGCCCTGTTGATTTTTAACCAGCCACAATGGCGGGATACCGCCGAGCGACTGCGCAAACGTTCCGGCCACCTGCTCAGCAAAATGCGCTATGTATCAGCCCAACTACTCGCCTACCTGGAAGATAACCGTTGGCTGGAAATGGCAACACATGCCAACCAACAGGCAGCAAAATTTGCTGCCGCGGTAAAATCTCACCCACAAGCCAACCTTGAGTACCCGGTGCAGGCCAACGAGGTGTTTCTGAAATGGACTGATGAGGGATTCACGCACCTGGAGTCACTGGATATATTGTTTCAGCGCTGGCCGGGCCGGGATGACCTCGCACGGTTCGTATTTGGCCATTCGACCACCGACCAGGAAATCGAGTTCCTGATTAGTGCTTTGTAACAAAGCTGGTTTATCAGCCTGGATTATTCCAGGTGCCAATCAGCCTGCGGCGCCACGGTGTTGCTGCCTTCTGAGACACACCGCGAATGTATGGCCCATGCCAGCTTCTCTGCCAGTCTTCGAATTCACGTGCTGTCGCGGCTTCGATGCGCGGCGACATGGGGTACCACTCCCTGCGACACGCTGTTAATACGTCCATGTACGCTCGGAGCCTGCTCCCTGCAGGCTACGGTCGCAGGGAGTGGTACCCCATATCCCCGCTCGGATTCCGGGGAGGCTGACACACCTAATCTCAAAGACCCCACCAGACTGAGCGGGGGTACGGGGGGTTGCGCTCTGAGACCGTAAAAAACAGGGAGAAGGTGAGACCAGCGAGCTGGTCGAGAGGCTGGCCTGGGCCATGTTTTTTCCGAGCCTACAGGGAGGTATTCACGGCGTGTCTCAGAGGGCAACCCCCCGTGGCGCCGCGGATCGGAGTTACCAGGCTCAAGAACCGGTCCAGAGACTGACCTGAGTTTTATCTCGAAAACAGGGGGACAGGGGAAGACTTCCCCGTATCGCCACGGACCGTACAGTGCATGACCGCCGGGGATATACGTCGTTAGACCACTTCCTCACAACCAGATGACACTGGCCATTCTGCCGGTATTGCCATCACGCCGGTAAGAGAAAAATTTATCCTGCTCCGTAAAGGTGCAATGCTGACCGCCCCAGGCCTGGTCAACGCCAACTTTGTTCAACACCAGTCTGGCCAGCAGGTACAGATCGGCCAGCCAGCGATCACCATGACGCTTAAAGGCAACGGCATTTTCCGGCCTTGTTTGGGTAAAAGCAGTAAACACATCCTCACCCACTTCAAATGTGTCAGCACCGATGGCCGGACCCAGCCAGGCCAGCACTTCGGCAGGCCGGCATTCCATAGCTGCAACTGTGGCTTCAAGCACACCACCCGCAAGCCCGCGCCAGCCTGCATGAGCTGCAGCAATTCTTGTCCCGGTCGCATTGCAAAAGAGAACCGGCAGGCAGTCGGCCGTCAATACCGCACAGACTTGCCCGGCAACCGCGCTGGTGCAGGCATCAGCTTCAGCGGCCTGTTCCCCCTGGATATCCAGGTCAAGCACATGAACCCCATGAACCTGCCGCAGCCAACGGGGTTCCGATGGCAACAAGGTGCGCAAAAGCTGGTGGTTCTTTCTGACCAGTTCAGGGTCATCCCCACAGTGCTCACCAAGATTCAGACTGTCCCACGGGCCGGTGCTGAAACCACCGTTTCGCGTGGTCGAGAACGCCCGCACATTGGCAGGTGCTGGCCAGTCGGGTAAAACCAGCTCAGTCATCACCGGCGCGATTGGCAAGGCCTCTTAACAATACAATGAGGCCTTCAATGTCGGTAGCCAGCGGCGCTTTGAATTGCCGCTGTTGCCCGGTGTCGGGGTGAACCAGTTTCAAAGTCCGGGCGTGCAACGCCTGACGTGGAAAGCCGTTTATCGCAGCCACCGCTGCAGGCGGCAGACCTTTTTTCCTGACCGGCCCGCGACCATAGAGTAAGTCAGCGACAATGGGGTAACCAATATGCGTCATATGCACGCGGATCTGATGCGTTCTTCCCGACTCGAGTGAAACCTCAATATGGCTGCTGCCAGGCAGACGCTGCAACAGCTTGAAATGGCTGGTTGCAGTCCTGCCACCTGGCACCACCGCCATTTTCTTGCGGTCACGTGGATTGCGGTCAATGGGGGCCTCAACGGTCCCGGCGGGGGGTATCTGGCCTTTAACGACAGCCTCGTAAATACGACTCATGCTGCGGGTCTGTAATTGATTGACCAGGCTGGCATGCGCCTTCAGGCTGCGGGCGATGACCATGACCCCGCTGGTGTCCTTGTCGAGGCGATGCACTATTCCTGAACGGGGCAGCGTATCCAGCTCCGGGTCATAATTCAGCAGGGCATTCTGCAAGGTGCCAGTCCAGTTTCCCGCTGCCGGGTGAACAACCAGCCCGGCTGGTTTATTGACGACCAGCAGATGATTGTCCGCAAAAATAACTTCCAGTGGGATGTCCTCGGGCAGAACCTCACCCTCGGGTAATATTTCTGCTTCGATTACCAGGGTTTCTCCACCGGCCAGCCTGGCGCTGGGTTTGGCCCGCAGCCCGTCAACTGTCAGCTCACCCTTCTTGATCCATTGCTGCAGGCGCGCCCGGGAGTAGTCTGGAAACAAAGTGCTGGCAGCCTGATCCAGCCGGCGCCCGGCAAGATGCTCCTGCACCCGGTGATTCAGACTGATTCGCTTTGACATTGACATTCACCCGGCTGCCCGGCCCTGTGCTTGCAAAGGTCTATTGTATGGCTTTATTGAGCCCTTTTCGCTATCATTCCGCCTTCAGTATTTCGTCAGGCCTTATAATGTTTCCATCTGCTCTTGCCACCAGGCTCTCCATCAGCTCAAAACTACTGACTGCCGCAATGATCGCTTCGCTGTTGATCACTGTTCCCGGCTGCAAGAAAGACAAAGGCGTGGAAGCGGACAAACCCGCTGCGGAAATGTATGCAGACGCGAAGCGCTACCTGAATGGACAGAACTGGTCACGGGCCATTAACCAATACCAGCGCTTGTCGACACGTTATCCATTCGGGCGTTATACAGAACAGGCTCAGCTGGAACTGGCCTACGCCTATCATAAAGGCGGCAGGCCTGATGCGGCCTTGTCAACGGCAGACAGGTTTATCCGGACCTACCCCAGCCACCCGAACGTTGACTATGCGTATTACCTGCGTGGGCTGACCAACTACGACCGGCGTGTCGGCTTCATGGAACGCATGATGCCTTCCCGTGTTCGTGACCGGGACCAGACCGCAGCCCGTGAATCATTTCGGGATTTTGATGAATTGATCCGCCGTTTTCCGGATAGCCGCTACGCACCGGATGCGCGGCAGCGCATGGTCTTCCTGCGCAACAACCTGTCATTCTACGAACTGGATGTTGCCCGCTACTACCTGCGCCGCAAAGCCTATGTAGCCTCTGCAAACCGCGCCAGGTACGCCATTGAAACCTACCCCGGCACCCCGGAAACTGCAGGCGCACTTGAGATTCTGTACATTTCCTATACCGAGATGGGGCTGCCGGAACTGGCCGAAGACACGATGAAAATACTGGCGCTCAACTACCCCGACCACCCACTGGTAACCGGCGAGTCAAAGCAAGGCTTTTTCAGCCGTATGTGGCCCTGGGGCAAAGATTAGCTCCCGCCGGAAGGTGGCGGGCCTGCCGTGTCTTCATGCCAGCCAGAAGTTATCGGATAGCGCCTGTCCCGTCCAAAAGCCCTTGAGGTAACCCGTACACCTGGCGCACCCTGGCGGCGCTTATATTCGTTCCTTATGACCATCGCCGCCACCCGGCGCACCGTTTCCTCAGCAAAACCGTCCGCAACAATTTTACTGATCGACCAGTCCTGTTCAATATAGTGATAAAGGATCTGATCCAGAAGCTCATACGGTGGCAGGCGATCCTGATCAAGCTGCTGCGGGGCCAACTCGGCAGATGGCGGCCGCTCGATCACGGCCTGTGGAATCGCGGCTGATACCGTGTTCCTGTAGTTGCTCAGCTCGTACACCCGTGTTTTGAAGCAATCCTTGATGGGCGAGAAACCACCGCACATGTCACCATATATGGTGCTGTAACCCACCGCCAGTTCACTCTTGTTACCCGTCGCCAGCACCATCCAGCCAAATTTATTCGACAACGCCATCAACAGGTTGCCACGTACCCGGGCCTGCAGGTTCTCCTCAGTAACATCAGCAGAACAACCTTCAAAGGATACTTCAAGGGAGCCCAGCAATGCCTCGAATGCGGGCTCGATAGATATCTCCTGATAGGCAATCTTAAGCATTTCAGCCTGTTGGCGAGCCAGTTCAAGGCTTAAATCGGAGGTGTGCCGGGACGGCATCATGACAGCGTGCACATGTGCCGGGCCCAATGCATCAACCGCCAGGGCCAGCGTGAGCGCTGAATCTATCCCGCCTGACAAGCCAATCAGGATGTCGCTAAAACCATTTTTAACAATATAGTCCCGCAGCCCACGCACCAGGGCAGTGTAAATGCAGGCATTGCTGTCTTGCTGCGCAAGAAGTGCCTCCCCGGTGGCCTGTGGTTCATGCTGATGGCCTTCAAAATACAGCTCGCCGGTGGCCGGCAGAAAAGTTGCCATCACCAATGCCTGGCTGCATGTTTCGGCCAGCATGCTGAAGTGGCCATCGGCGCTCATCAACATCGAACGGCCATCGAAAACCAACTCGTCCTGACCACCCACCAGGTTGCAATAGACCATCGGCAAGCCACAATCCTGGTGACGGCTGTTAAACATGGCCAGTCGATCCGCAAGTTTTGTCTGCGCGTAAGGCGACGCGTTGGCTACCAATATAAGTTCAGCCCCCGCTGCCTGCGCGACCGAGGCGGGCCCGGGCACCCAGGTATCCTCACAAATCAAAACGGCCAGCTTGTGGCCATTCAACTCAACCAGCAGCGGCTCAGTTCCTGCTGCAAAGTACCGGTGTTCGTCGAACACCGCATAGTTGGGAAGAACCTGCTTGAAATACCGGCCCAGCACTTTGCCATCGCGAATCCAGCTGACGGCATTGAACCTTTCAGAACCTGACTGCCAGGGGTGCCCAATAACGACATCAATGCCATGCACGCTCTCAACCAGCGTTTCGAGCACCGAATGGCAATGGGCCATGAATCCCGGGCGCAATACCAGATCCTCCGGCGGGTAACCGCTGAGAGCCATCTCGGGAAACAGGATGATATCTGCCTGGCTGGCAATAGCAGACGCAATACTTTGCTGTGCCCGCGCAAGGTTGCCATCCATATCTCCCACCGGGAAATCCTGCTGTGCAAGGGCGATGGAGATCATGCTGTCAACCGCTGGGCTGTCAACCGTTGGACAGGTCTGCCTGAGCGCTCAGGCAGACCATCATAGTAATGACTACAGCCGCTGCTTGATTGCATTTCCAAGGTCAGCCGGAGACCGGACCGTGGTGACACCCGCGGCTTCCAAGGCCTCAAACTTGGCCTCTGCTGTGCCTTTACCACCTGCAATAATTGCACCCGCATGCCCCATACGCTTGCCTGGAGGTGCGGTGACACCGGCAATATAGGCCACCACGGGCTTGCTAACGTATTCGGAAATAAACTCCGCTGCCTCTTCCTCTGCGGAACCACCGATCTCGCCCACCATGATGATACCTTCGGTTTTTTCGTCATCCTGGAACAGCCGCAGGCAGTCAATAAAGTTCATGCCCTGGATGGGGTCACCACCGATACCGATCACGGTTGTCTGCCCAAGACCTTCCTGGGTCGTCTGGAATACTGCTTCATAGGTCAGGGTGCCGGAACGCGAAACCACACCCACTTTGCCGGGGCTGTGAATACGGCCAGGCATGATTCCAATTTTGCACTCCCCGGGCGTTATGATGCCCGGGCAGTTGGGACCGATCAGCCAGGTATCCGGCTGGTCCTGAAGCACGGCCTTGACCCGGATCATATCCTGCACAGGAATGCCCTCGGTAATGGCAACAATCACTCCAAGACCTGCATCAGCGGCTTCGAGGATGGCATCAGCAGCAAACGGTGGTGGTACAAATATCACCGTGGCATCCGCACCGGTTTCTGCTACAGCCTCTGCAACCGTATTAAAAATAGGCAAACCCAGGTGCTGCTGGCCACCTTTACCCGGCGTTACGCCACCCACCAGTTGAGTACCATAGTCCAGCGCCTGCTCTGAATGAAATGTTCCCTGGCTGCCGGTAAAACCCTGGCAAATAACCTTGGTATCCTTGTTGACCAGAACGCTCATTGAACCACCCCGCTATTTTTGGCTGCTGCAACCGCTTTTTGGGCGGCATCATTCAAATCCGACGCAGATATTATGGCCAGACCGCTGTCTGCCAGCAGTTGCCGGCCCTCATCTACTTTAGTGCCTTCCAGTCGCACGATAACCGGTACCGAAACACCCACTTCCTCAACGGCAGCAATGATGCCTTCAGCAATCAGGTCGCAACGCACAATACCACCAAAAATATTCACCAGGATGGCTTCGACACTTTCACCTGAAAGGATGATCTTGAACGCTTCTTTTACGCGCGCTGCATTGGTGCCGCCGCCCACATCAAGGAAGTTTGCCGGCTCGCCACCATTCAGCTTGACCACATCCATGGTCGCCATAGCCAGGCCCGCACCATTCACCATGCAAGCAATGTTGCCGTCGAGCGTAATGTAATTCAGTCCATGGCGGCTGGCCGCTGCTTCGGTCGGATCTTCCTGGGCTTCATCCCGCATTGCGGCCAGATCCGGGTGTCTGAACAAAGCGTTGTCGTCCATATTGATCTTTGCATCCAGTGCAATCAGATTGTCATCACCGTCAATAATCAATGGGTTGACTTCCAGCAGGCTGAGGTCTTTGTCAATAAACAGCTTATACAACGCTGACATTATCTGTGCCAATTGCTTGACGTGCCGGGCCGAGAGGCCCATGCCAAAGCCCATCTGGCGAGCCTGGTAAGCCTGAAAACCAGCAGTATTGTCGACCGTGACGGTGACGATTTTTTCCGGCTCGGTAGCTGCCACGTGCTCGATATCAACGCCGCCGGCAGCAGAACCCATAAATGTTACACAACGATTGACCCGGTCAATCAGGGCTGACAGATAGAGTTCGGTCTCGATATCAATAGCCTCGGCAATCAGTACCGAATCCACTGGCATCGCCCGTCCGCCTGTCTGGTAAGTCGTAACGGTCATGCTCAACATACGGTTGGCTTCTGCACGTACCTCGTCCAGACCACGCACCACTTTCACACCGCCAGCTTTACCCCGCCCGCCGGCATGGACCTGTGCCTTGACAACCCACATCTGGCCGCCGAGACCCTGGGCCGCAATAACCGCTTCGTCCGGTGTCCGGGCTATTGTTCCTGCAGGTACAGGTACCCCGTAACTGGCAAATAAATCTTTCGCCTGATATTCATGGAAATTCATGCTTACTCCTAATACAAAGCCTCGAAATCAACAGCCAGAGTTTCACCCGGCCCAAGGGGTGTATTTTCCCCCGAAACGGCATTCAAAGCAAAGATAAACCAGAATGATATACTCCACACACAGGCATGCAGAAATTGGAGCTCAGTCACGACCCGGCGCATAAACCGGGCGAACTCTGCAGGGAAAAAAAGTGAGCCAAAACACAGATTTGAACAACTACCCTTTACCTAAGGCGCTGACCCGCCGGGTTGTGATCTACCTGAATTTATTCCGCGCTGTGGTCAGCCTCTCACTGCTGTTCGCTTTTTTTTCCGGCCTGCTGACAACACCGTACACACAGGACAAGGGAGCGATCGGCGGGACCATTCTGATATCCTATGTGGTCATGGCCATTTTTCTGGCCTATGAAACCCGCGGAAAAGTAAACCAGGCCTACTTCCTCGCCCAGATCTCGCTGTTCACAGATATTCTTTTTCTGTCCATTCTGCAGTTCATCTCCAGTGGGCTGGAAAGTGGCATAGCGATCCTGCTGATATTTGCCAGTGCTTCGGCAGCTATCCTGCTGCCATTGCGGATTGCACTGTTCCTTGCCTCGCTGGTTGTTATTGCATTCGTCGGTGAGTCCCTGGTTGACATGTTGCTGCGGGATGAAGCACAGTCCGTGGTGGTTCAGGCCAGCCTTTTCGGGGCCCTGACATTTATAATTACCATCGTACTGAACCTGCTCTCCCACTGGCTGCGCGACTACCGTCTGATCGCAGAACAACAAGCGGTAGAACTGACCAGGCTCGAACAGATCAACGAGCTGATCATTCGCCGTATGCGCAGCGGTGTGCTCGCGGTTGACTCTGATTGCAGAATCCAGCTGATCAACGAGTCCGCCTGGTTTCTGCTTGGAAGCCCGGTGGCCCAGCGCAAGCTTTTGACCGACGTCTCCCCGCAGCTTGATGCAGCACTGACAAAATGGCGCGATGATCCGTCGGTCGAGGTTGGGCCGTTGCGGTTGCACAGCAGCCAGGCGCTGGTATTGCCCAAGTTTGTTTCCTTACCCGGCTCAACCAGCATTCGGGTACTGATATTTCTCGAAGACAACGATGTCGTTTCACAACGCGCCATGGAGCTATCCGCACATTTGCTGGCCAACCTGTCCGGCACCATTGCACATGAAATCCGCAACCCACTGGGTGCCATCAGCCATGCTGCCCAGCTGCTGGCAGAGTCAGAGGTGATCGCAGATGCGGATTTACGCCTGGTCGACATCATTCACACCCAGTCCATAAGAATGAATGATATCGTTGAAAACATCCTGCAACTGTCCAGGCACGAAAAATCCCGGCCGGATATTTTCGAGTTAACCGGATTTTTACAGGAGTTAGCGCTGGAAATTGAGAACTCGCTTCCTGGTATTGTGCTGGAGCTGGAGATTGGTCCGGACGAAGGTGAAACGCTGGTATTGTTCGACCGCAGCCAGCTGCATCAGGCCGTATGGCAGTTGCTGGAAAATGCCATGCGCCACGCCCGCATGGATGCCGCAATCCCACGCGTAGGGCTCAGAATGGCCAACCAGCCCGACACCGGCTACTGCGTCATCTCGGTGGAAGATAACGGGCCGGGTATTCCTGATGAACAAGTGAAGCGCATTTTTGAACCATTTTTCACCACCCACAAACAGGGCTCAGGCCTGGGTTTGTACATTGCCAGGCAACTTTGCGAAGTCAATCAGGCTGAACTTACTGTAGACTCGACACTGGGCAGTGGCACAATCTTTCATGTGCGCCTGGCAGTAACACGCGATGAAAGGGACGTGAGCATTCAGGCAGTTGATGCAGCAGTAACTTAACATTTGCAAAAACCATGCAGAGAACCCGGAAATACTAAGCACTCAGAGAACCAAACTGGAAAATAGCACAAGCCATGCAGAACCATGTACTAGTCATTGATGATGAGCCCGATATCCGGGAATTGCTGGACCTCACCCTGAGCAGGATGGGGCTCCGCGTGACCACCGCCGAGGATCTGGGGGCCGCCAGGCGCGCACTGGCTGAAGAAAGTTTCAGTTTTTGCCTGACAGATATGCGCTTGCCGGATGGCAATGGTCTGGACCTGGTGGCTGAGATTGCTGAGAAATACCCTCAACTGCCAACCGCCGTCATTACCGCTCACGGGAAAGTCGAGGATGCCGTGCTGGCGTTAAAAATCGGCGCATTCGATTTTGTCTCCAAGCCGGTTGACCTGTCGATATTGAGGAAGCTGGTCAGCACCGGGTTGAAGCTGCGCAAAGATGAGCCGGACCTGGACGCACTGGCGGTTGAAGAGGACAGTCCTTTTATCAAAAGTGGACTGGACAGACTGACAGGCCAGTCCGAAGCTATCCAGAAGTGCAAGAGCATGATCAACAAACTTGCCCGCAGCCAGGCTCCCGTGATGATTTCCGGCCAGTCAGGGTCCGGCAAGGAACTGGCGGCACGGATGATCCACGACCTCGGTCCACGCGCTGACCAGCCATTCGTGCCGGTTAACTGTGGTGCCATTCCGACCGAATTAATGGAAAGTGAATTTTTTGGCCACCTGAAAGGCAGTTTCACCGGTGCCGGCACCGACAAGGAAGGCCTGTTTCAGGCAGCGGACGGTGGTACCTTGTTGCTGGATGAGGTGGCTGACCTGCCGCTGCATATGCAGGTCAAACTACTGCGGGTCATCCAGGAGAAAGCTGTGCTGCCGATCGGTGCGCGCAAAGAAATACCGGTCGATGTGCGCATACTCAGTGCGTCACACCAGGTGTTACGACCACTGGTTGAGGAAGGCAAATTCCGCAGCGACCTGTTTTTCCGCCTCAATGTCATCGAACTCCCGATGCCGGGCCTCGGCGACCGCAGGGATGACATTGCGCAGCTTGCCAATCGCTTCCTGAAGGAAATATCCGAACAATGGGAAGAAAAATCAGCGCCGGTCATTTCACCGGCAGCCATGCAGGCACTGGAGCACCATAACTACACAGGTAATGTCAGGGAGCTGATTAATATCCTGCAGCGCGCCATCACCATGTGCGAAGACAATACCATTAACGTCGATGACCTGATGCTGGAGCAGGTCACCGTCAATGAACCAGAGCAACAGCCCCTTTCAGACCGGGACGATGAGCAAACCCTCGATACCTATATCGAGGATATTGAAAAGAAAATGCTCGAGGATGCGCTGGAGAAAACACGCTACAACAAAACCCGTGCAGCTGAGCTGCTGGGTATCAGCTTCCGCTCTTTCCGTTACAAGCTGAAAAAGTTCGATATTGAATAAGCAACAATCGTGGTACCCTTAACGACAGCGACAAAAATCGGCTGATGAATCCGCAAACGGGTAAGCCACCACCCTGCGCAGCGGGCCCGGCCCTCGCCGGCCCTCCCCCCGCTGTCCCCGCCCTCATTGTCGTTATCGCGCTGGGCCTGTATCTTGTTCTGACCTCAGCATTCCACCCCCCAGGGTTTTTATCTGTTTTTGACACCAAGCGCGTGGCTCAGCTCGGCTTGCTCGCCGGACTGCTGGTCTTTACCCTTGCCTACGCCCCCCTGCGCTACAAAGCCCAACTACAAATTGCCAGCCTTACCAGAGCGGACAGGGTGACCTTATTGGCTTTCTTTGCCATTGGTATTGCTTCATCCCTGCGACTGGATCACGTTGCCTACGCGTTGTTGGATGTCTCGATGATGTTTGTTCTGCTGGCGTCAATCGCCGTAGTCGCAGCCAGCCGGGAATTGGCTGGGGCCGCCTTTGACCGCTGGGCCATCGTGCTGCTGGCCAGCATGGGCTTTGCTGTTTTTGCTGTCGAATCAATGGGCTTCATTGCCAACTGGGTAGCAGGGAAAGAATTCAGTTACCACCAGGCGCTGATTCGCTTTGCCCACCCTCGTTTCTATAACCAGCTACAAACCTGGTTTCTGCCTGTATTGGCAATTTTGCCCCTGCTGTTTCCAGGCAAGCGCTGGATCAAAACCGCCTGCGTGGCTTTACTGGGTTTACAGTGGTTCCTGGTCATCATGCTGGCCGCCCGCGGTACCGTATTCAGCCTCTTCATTGCCATGGCTGTGATTGCGATTTGGCTGCCGGCCCAACGTAAACACTGGCTGGTTTACCAGCTGGCGGGCCTGCTGGCGGGCATATTGATTTATGGCGGCGTTCTGGCCCTGAATAACTCACTGCTTCCGGAAGCCCGGCAAGGTACATTTTATGCCAATTCGGCCGGCCGGCCGATGGCCCACTCTTCCGGCCGCAATACCTTGTGGCGGCTGGCCATTGAAGATGCAATGGAGCACCCGGTACTGGGCACCGGTCCGACCCGCTACGCTTGTAACAGTAATTTATTCCTGCCGGCCCACCCGCACAGTTTTCCGCTCCGGATTCTCGGTGAATGGGGCATCATTGCTTTCGGCTTGGTGGTTGCCCTGATCCTGAGCCTGGGTTTCAAGCTGTTAATGCAATTTAGGTACATGGCCGGAAATACGGATGATGACAAGGATCCCCCTTCGACCGAGCCGATGTTGCGGGCGCTGCTCGCCATCAGCCTGATAGCAGGCTTTATCCACGCCTGCCTTAGTGGCCTCTTCATAATGCCAGCCAGCCAGGTCTTGATGGTACTGATTGCAGGCTGGATACTAAGCCTGAGCAACACACCAACCCACCAGCAAAAGAATCTGCAGCAGGCGGTTCGAGCGCAACAGAGCACCTTGTTTGGCGGTACAGTATTGGTTGCCGGCACCATCTTTTCCCTCGCACAGTTGTTGTTCATATACCAGGAACTCCCGCAACTACAAGAACGCACCGTCTACTCAATCACCTATGGCCCCATGGTTCCCAGGTTCTGGCAGGATGGCAGAGCCTGCAAATATATTTATTCTGACAGCCAGAAGCAGGATCAGCCATGACACTTTTTGTCACTTTATGACAATTTGAACGTCCTTATCCTGCTTCCTACCCACCTCCTGTTTATATACCACTGTTTTATATGGTTTTCTGTGCTTGGCACACAAGTTGCATCTATATTCAGGCATCTCAGGGGTTATCAGGAGATCAAAGGTGGCAGTCCTGCATTCGGCAGGTTGTCAATTAGAACCATTGGAGGGTAGTGAAAAATGAAAAACATGAAACGTAACGTACAACAGGGTTTTACCCTGATCGAACTGATGATCGTTATCGCCATCGTAGCCATTCTGGTTGCACTGGCCGTACCGGCCTACCAGGATTACACCATTCGCGCCAAAGTTGCAGAATGTATTAACAACGCCGCGGTGGTTAAACTGCAGATTTCCGAGTATCGGGAAACCACAGGTGGTTACCCGTCTACTGCTGCTGAAGCAGGTATCACTTCAACTACGGGTGACACCCAGTACTGTGATGCAACAACTTATGGCTCCGCCGGTGTGTTCACTGTTAATGTCGATGAAAACCCTGGTGTCGATGCCAGCATCACCGGCACTATTGAAGCTGTATTGACGCCTACTTTCCTTACGGGCGCTGGCGTAGATTGGCAGTGCACACGTGGCAATACTGCCTCTGACAATTACAAGTATCTGCCCTCAACTTGTCGTTCTTCATAAGATTTAGCTGCTAAATCTTAGTAAAGAAACTAAAGAACCCCTGCTTTTGGCAGGGGTTTTTTATTGTCCCGGAATTTTGACCCCGGTAATGGCAACCAGTCACCATATTTACAAATATCCTCTATTGGCTTATACTCACGTCAGGGGAAGTTATCACCCGCCTTAGCACAAGGAAAAGTGGTTGTGTTTCACTACACAACCCAGTGGTTCAGGTACTGATTCAGCCAGAAAACAGTATCTGAAAGGAAGGCGGGGATGGAAATTCACGATGCAAAGCGTTATTCAAAATCGTTCTGCCAGGGGGTGGCTTACACTGCTTGAACTGATGATTGCGTTTGCTATTATCAGCATTCTTTTGGCACTGGCCGTACCGGCTTACTCCAACTACAAGATTCGCGCCAAGATCACCGAGTGTGTCAACGGCGCAGCAGCGGCCACTGCCGGAATTGCAGAATACCGGCAATCTCTGGGCGCATGGCCGCCAGACCTGCATGCTGCCGGCCTGCTGGACGACACCGGCACAAGTTTCTATTGCACCGCAATCGACGACTACCAGAGCACAACGGGTGCTTTCACCATTGATGTTAACGAAGCCGCTGTAGATTCTGTTTTGTCACAGGTGTCACCGGTTTTGGTTCCTACGGTGACTTCATCCAACAAGATTGACTGGAAGTGCACACCGGGAAGCACCCGGCTGGAAGATTTAAAGTATCTGCCTTCTATGTGCCAGGATGGCTGAGTTTTCAGGCTAATCCCGGACTGACAGTAAAAAGCCAGCATGCTCGCATGTTGGCTTTTTTCTTTAAAATGCGGTAATTTACAGCAAACCTGTGATAATTAAGTATAATTGACCGTCGTTATCAATAATTTCTATATACAGGCATCAAGGGAACAGGGAGTGGCCCGCGTATGAACACAGAACGGAAAGTCTCCAGCCAATTGCGTGGTTTTGCCCGCCGGCTCGTGGCTGAAGGTCTGATGGAAGAGCAGACAGCCATTGACGCCTGCACAGACGCGGCCGACCAAGGCCTCACCATACTGGCCTGGATGATCAAGAACAAGGGTGTGGATTCCGTCGCTCTGGCGACTGCCGCCTCTGCCGAATACGGCATTCCCACGATCGACATTCGCGCTGTGGATCTGGCGCTTGCGCCTGTCAGCCTGGTCGATGAAAACCTGATCGAAAAACACAATGCGATACCCTTGTACCTGCGCGGCAACTCATTGTTTCTTGGTATCTCAGATCCGACCGATCAGGAAGTTATCGATGCCATATCTTTCAGCTCCGGCTTCCGTGTCGAGCCCGTTATCGTGGTTGTCGATCAGCTCACAAACGCGATAGAGCGCATACTGAATTCAGCCAACCCTGTGTTTGATGACTTTGAAGATGATGATGGCCTGGACGGTTTAGATTTTCAGGATGGGGATTTGGAGGCTGGAGATGATTCAGCCGATTCGGCAGTTGATGAGACGCCGGTAGTAAGGTTCGTTAACAAAGTGCTGCTGGATGCCATCAGGAAAGGCGCATCGGACATACATTTTGAGCCCTACGAGAGCAGTTATCGCATTCGCTACCGCCTGGATGGCGTCCTGAGCACCGTTGCCAGCCCGCCGATCCAGATGTCGCGACGGCTGTCATCCCGCCTGAAAGTCATGGCCGGACTGGACATTGCTGAAAAACGGATACCCCAGGATGGGCGCATCAAATTGAATTTATCACGCAGGAAATCAATCGACTTCCGCGTTTCAACCTGCCCGATTATGTTTGGCGAAAAGGTTGTACTCAGAATCCTGGACTCTGCCGCCACCCAACTGGGAATCGAAGGCCTTGGATTCGAACAGCAACAACAGGATGTTTTCCACAACTCTGTACTCAAGCCCTATGGCATGATCCTGGTGACCGGCCCGACCGGTAGTGGTAAAACAGTGACCCTCTATACAGCCCTGAATATTCTGAACGATGACGGGCGTAATATCTCCACGGTTGAAGATCCGGTCGAAATTCGCGTCGTCGGCATTAACCAGGTGCAGCAAAATGCCAAGCAAGGCATGACCTTCGCCCGGGCACTGAGATCCTTCCTGCGACAGGATCCGGATGTCATCATGGTAGGGGAAATCCGCGACCTGGAAACCGCCGAGATTGCCATCAAGGCCGCACAAACCGGCCACCTGGTTTTCTCGACACTACATACCAATGACGCACCACAGTCGATTACCCGCCTGATGAACATGGGGGTACCCACCTACAACATTACTTCCGCTGTGAACCTGGTCATTGCCCAGCGTTTGTTGCGGCGACTGCATAAGTGCAAAATACCCGACGATATGCCGGCCGAGGCGCTGATGCAGGCTGGCTACGGCAAGGATGAAATCGCTGACCTTAAGATATTCAAACCCGTTGGCTGTCCTGATTGCCACGAGGGCTACCGGGGTCGGTCAGGTGTATTTGAAGTGATGCCGATTACAGATGCAATTGGTAAAATTGTACTCGAAGATGGCAATGCCATGCGCATTGCCGAACAAGCCAGGGAGGAAGGTATAAATGACTTACGCCGCTCCGCCCTGAACAAGGTAGCGCAAGGCGTTACCGATATCATTGAAATCAACCGGGTAACCAAGGACTAGGTTATGGCTGTCACTCAATCAGATACCACTACATTTATTTGGGAAGGCCGCGATAAACGCGGCGTCAAGCTCAAGGGCCAGCACGTTGCTTCAAACCCCAGTCTGGTACGGGCGGAATTAAGGCGCCAGGGCATCAGCCCTATACGCATCAAGAAAAAGCCCAAGGCACTGTTTGGCGGAGCCGGCAGGCGGGTCACTCCAAAAGAGATTGCTGTGTTCAGCCGGCAACTGGCAACCATGCTGAAATCCGGTGTGCCGTTGGTAACCTCTTTTCAAATCATTGCCGGTGGTGTCAAAAACCCGCGCATGCGCGTGCTGGTCGAAAAGGTCCGCAACGAGGTCGAAGGCGGTGGCAGCCTGTACGAAGCCTTCAGCGCCCACCCGATGCAATTTGACGAGCTCTACACCAATCTGGTGAGGGCTGGCGAGAGTGCTGGTGTGCTGGACACCATCCTGGACGAAATCGCCTCCTATAAAGAACGCATTGAAAGCATCAAGGGGAAAATCAAGAAAGCCCTGTACTACCCCATAGCCGTCATGGGGGTTGCGATCATGGTCTCTGCCATACTGCTGATTTATGTAATCCCCCAGTTTGAAGATATTTTTGCCAGTTTTGGCGCAGACCTGCCCGCCTTCACGCAGGCGATCATTGATGCCAGTCGCTGGCTGCGTTCGAACGGACTGTTTGTACTGGCCGGCGTCATTGCCGTTGTTGTGGCCTTCATACTGGCCAACAAGCGCTTCCCGGGCTTTGGCCACTGGATCGACCGCATATCTCTCAAAATACCCATCGTCGGGGAAATTCTGGAAAAGTCCGCAATTGCCCGGTTCTGCAGGACGCTGGCCATCACCTTCGCAGCCGGTGTACCACTGGTTGATGCGCTGCAGATTGTTGGCGGTGCTACCGGTAACGCAGTTTTCAACGATGCCGCCTTGCGGATTCGCGAGGACGTTGCTGTCGGACACCAGCTCCAACTTGCCATGCAGCAAACCAATGTTTTCCCAAGCATGGTCATCCAGATGGCCGCCATTGGCGAAGAGGCAGGCTCGTTGGATGCCATGTTACTGAAAGTTGCCGAGGCCTATGAAGAAGATGTCAATAACTCCGTGGATGCTTTATCAAGCCTGCTGGAGCCTCTGATTATCGTCTTTATTGGCGGTATCGTCGGCAGCATGGTTATTGCCATGTACCTGCCTATATTCAAAATGGCAGCTGTTGTTTAAACATCCATGCTGGATTTGATTATCGCCAGCCCACCCCTGTTCCTGTCAGGGGTTTTCGGCTTTGGGCTGCTCATCGGTTCTTTTCTCAATGTGGTGATTCTGCGGCTGCCCGCAAGGCTTGAGTATGACTGGCAGTGCCAGTGCAGGGATCTGCTTGATATTGAAGACGAGGGTACGTCAAAGCCCCCCCTGGACCTGATGTGGGCGCGCTCCCAGTGTCCAAAATGCGGCCACACCATCAAGGCCTATGAGAACATTCCGCTGCTGAGCTACCTGTTCCTGAAAGGTCGCTGCTCCTCATGCAAGACATCCATATCGCTGCGCTACCCGCTTATTGAAGGCGCCACTGCACTGTTGTTTCTGGTGGTGGCTGTTCATTATGGCCCGACAGTACAGGCACTGGCCGCAATTGCCATGACCGCACTGCTTATCACCCTGACAAGCATTGATATCGACCACCAGTTATTGCCTGATGACTTGACCTTCATATTGCTGTGGTCAGGGCTGTTTGCCAGCCTGTTCAATGTCTTTACAGACCCCGTGAGCAGCATTATCGGAGCGCTGACAGGTTACCTGTCACTATGGTTTGTTTATCACATGTTTCGGCTGCTGACAGGCAAAGAGGGCATGGGTTATGGTGACTTCAAGCTGCTGGCGGCACTGGGTGCATGGGTCGGCTGGCAAATGTTGCCCCTGGTTATCCTGCTGTCTTCACTTATGGGTGCTGTCATCGGTTTGGGCATGATCGCACTGAAACGTCATAAATCCAGTCAACCCATGCCGTTTGGGCCATTTATTGCCTTTGCCGGTTGGGTCGCGCTGCTCTGGGGTGACAAAATCATTGCTGTCTACCTGCGGAGCAGCGGCCTGGGCTGACAATGGCCGCTGTCAACACCCCCTACACCATCGCCCTCACCGGTGGCATTGCTGCCGGAAAAACCCTGGTTTCCAACGCGTTCATAAAGCTGGCTATCCCGGTCATCGATACCGATATCATTGCCCGCGAGATCGTTGCACCCGGCCTGCCGGCACTGCTTGAAATTGCATCTGTTTTTGGTGAAACAATTCTTGATGAGCACGGCCAGCTCAAACGCCGACACCTGAGAGAGCGCGTATTCGCAGATCCCGATGCACGTAAAAAACTGGAGGCCATCCTTCATCCAAAGATCAGAGAAGTCGTTAACACCAGGGTCGCAAATATCGAGCATGACTTTTGCATACTGGTTATCCCGTTGCTGGCAGAACATGACGCCTACCCCAACATAGACCGGGTACTGGTGATTGATGTTGATGTTGAAACACAGATCAGCCGCCTGATGGCCAGGGACAAGTCAAGCCGTCAACTGGCTGAGCAGATCTTGGCGGCACAGGCCAGCAGAAAACAACGTCTGAGTATCGCGGATGACGTGCTGGACAATTCCGGCTCGCCCGGGGAAACGCAAATCGCTGTAGAAAAACTGGCGACACTGTATACAAGGTTAGCCCGGGAGCGGAAACCCGCGAACTGAACAGCGGTGCTTTAAACCACCCTGATATCCCTGCCCCACGAACAAACGTTCAGGTCAACTTGCCATGACAATGCTTGAATTTCTGACCGGATCCACACGGACAAGGCTCATTGCGCCCGACCTTGCGCTCGCCACGTACGAAAGGTTCATCCGGTGCACCTGTAGCATCCTGGGGGCCTGCAACTGCAGGAGCTTCCTCGTGGTGATACTCCATGGGTGCTTCCTGCCGGCGCTGCGCATCCATGGCTTCAACATCCTCTTCCGCACGTACCTGAACTCGCGCCAGTATCCGTACGACTTCCAACTGGATGTTTTCGAGTAGCGCGGTAAACATCTCAAAAGATTCACGCTTGTACTCTTGCATGGGCTGCTTCTGAGCATAACCACGCAGGTGAATTCCCTGGCGCAGGTAATCCATATTGCCAAGGTGGTCCTTCCATTGCTGATCCAGGACGTTGAGCATCAGCGCTTTCTCGAAATGGCGCATGACATCCGTACCGGTCTCGGCTTCCTTGGCTTCAAAATGTGCGTCAACTGACGTAAAAATGCGCGCTCTGACATCTGCCTCAGACAGGTCTTCATCCTCCTGAAGCCACTGGTTGACCGGCACCTGGATACCAAACTCACCTTCCAGAGCCTTCTCGAGTCCTGGAATATCCCACTGCTCATCAATGGTGCCCTCAGGCATATACTGATCTATCAGGGCACCAAATACATTGGCCCGAAACTCCAGGATGACGTCCCGGATTTCGTCTTCTACCATCAGATCATTGCGCTGCCCATACACCACCCGGCGCTGGTCGTTGGCAACGTCGTCATATTCCAGCAGGTGCTTACGAATATCAAAGTTGTGTGCCTCAACTTTACGCTGGGCATTTTCGATCGCACGATTCAGCATGCCGGCCTCAATGGCCTCATCATCCTTCATGCCAAACCGTTGCATCATGGATGACATGCGGTCAGATGCAAATATACGCATCAGGTTGTCTTCCAGCGACAGGTAGAAACGTGATGACCCCGGATCACCCTGGCGGCCTGAACGGCCACGCAACTGGTTATCGATGCGGCGTGACTCGTGGCGCTCCGTACCGATTATGTGCAAGCCACCGGCCTCGAGCACCGCGTCATGCCGCTGCTGCCACTGCTGGCGTAGCTGCTCAATGGTTTGCTCGTCAACATCATCGCCTAACTCCGCAATCTCTGCTTCAAGATTGCCGCCCAGCACGATATCGGTGCCCCTGCCTGCCATATTGGTTGCGATGGTAACCGCCGAAGACCGGCCGGCCTGGGCAACAATCTGTGCTTCGCGTTCATGCTGCTTGGCATTCAGTACCTCATGCCTGATCTTGTGCTTTTTCAACAAATCAGCGAGCAACTCTGAAGTCTCTACGGAAGTTGTACCAACCAGCACAGGCTGGCCACGTTCCGCACAATCCTTGATATCTTCGATAATAGCCTGGTACTTGGCATCAACTTTCAGGAACACCAGGTCATCATAGTCTTTACGGATCATCGGGCTGTCGGTGGGAATGACAACGACCTCCAAACCGTAAATTGACTGGAACTCATAGGCTTCCGTGTCTGCTGTACCGGTCATACCGGACAGTTTCTTGTACAGCCGGAAGTAATTCTGAAAGGTGATCGAGGCCAGCGTCTGGTTTTCACGCTGAATCGGTACACCCTCTTTGGCTTCAACCGCCTGGTGCAAACCATCCGACCAGCGCCTGCCCGCCAGCGTGCGACCGGTAAACTCATCAACAATGACGACTTCATCATCAGTAATGATGTAATCGACATCCTTGTGAAACAAGTGGTGGGCGCGCAGCCCGGCATTCAGGTGGTGTACCAGATTCAGGTTCTGCGCGTGATAGAGGCTTTCGTCTGCCTTTAACAGGCCGGCGCTGACCATCAACTGCTCAACACGGGCCATACCATCCTCAGTCAGGTAGACCTGTTTTTGTTTCTCGTCAATTGTGAAGTCACCCTCCGGGATCTCTTCAGACCCTGGTTCCGGTGTCTCGGCGGGCACCAGATTTGGAACCAGTTGATTTATCCTTGCGTAAAGTTGCGGTGTTTCATCAGCCGGGCCGGAAATAATCAGCGGCGTACGGGCTTCATCAATCAGGATGGAATCAACTTCATCGACAATCGCGAACGAGTGGTCCCGCTGGACTTTCTCGTCCACCGTAAAAGCCATATTGTCACGCAGGTAGTCAAAACCCAGTTCGTTGTTGGTGGCATAGATAACTTCACAGGCATAAGCAGCCCGCTTGGCGCTGGGCGTCATACCCGGCACCACCACGCCAACTTCCATATCGAGCGCCTGGTAAATAGGCCGCATCCAGTCTGCATCGCGGCTCGCCAGGTAGTCATTGACCGTAACTACATGCACACTGTTCCCGCTTAACGCGTTCAGGTATCCCGCCAGGGTGGCCATCAGCGTTTTGCCTTCACCGGTTTTCATTTCCGCAATCCGGCCTTCATGCAACACAATGCCGCCGATAAGCTGCACGTCATAGTGCCTCAGGCCCAATGTTCTGACACTGGCCTCCCGGACCACGGAAAACGCTTCCGGCATCAGATCATCGAGAGATTCACCATCATTAAACCGCTGTTGAAATTCAGTAGTTTTGGCTTTAAGTTCGTCGTCAGAAAGCGCCTGAATGCCTTCTTCAAGAGCATTTACCCGGTCTACGACCCGGCCCATTTTCTTTACAACGCGTTCGTTTCGGCTGCCAAAAATTTTGGTGAACAGTGCATTCAGCATGATATTTCAGGTTTTCCGGATAAGTGATTGAATGATGTACTTCCCCGCGAATCAAATGGGGGCATTCTCTTTGTGATGCAAGCTATTTTAGCAAAACTACGGCAGTAAATATGCTACCGCGCCCGTTTGACAAACTTATAGGGATTCACTGCTTTGCCTTTATACAGCACTTCGAAATGGACGTGTGGTGAGGATGCCCTGCCGGTGGTACCCATTTTAGCCACCGCCTGACCCGCTGTGACACGGTCACCCGCCTTGACCAATAACGCTTCATTGTGGGCATAGCGAGTCACATAGCCATTACCATGATCGATTTCCAGGGTTTGACCAAAGCCTTTCTTGGTGCCGGCCCAAATGACTACACCCGTAGCAACACCGAGTATTTCACTACCTCGCGTACCCGCGAAATCGAGGCCATTGTGCTGTGCTTTCTTGCCACTGAAAGGATCATTCCGCTCACCGAACCCTGATGATATCCACCCGGAACTGACCGGCCAGCCGGAGGGTTTTCTTTCTTCTTCAAGGTTCCTGTCGAGCAATAACAGTTGCAGCGCATCCAGCTGGGTCAGCTGTGCTTGAAAGACCTTTGCTAAACGGCCGACCATTTGGTCAAACGCCGGGAAATCAGCATAACCATCACCAATCACGATTTCCGGGCCACCCAATGGTGGAGGCCGGCTGAAATCGAACTCCTGCGGGTCCAGTTTACCCAGTTGTACCAGGCGCTCACCCAATGCATCGAGCCGGGTTGAAGATGCCTTTAGTTCTGCCAGCCTGATTGCCAGCGAATTAATGTTGTAGTCCTGGTCTCTGGTCAACTGCGCAAGAGCTTGCTGTTGCTGTACCAATTGCAGCTGCAATGCAGCGATTGATTCCTGCATCAAAACCGGTGCAGGGGAACTCCAGCGACCGCCAACAAACATGGCCATGGCAAACAGTACAAATGCCAGTGTCAGGGGCAACGCCGTCCGCCCCTGAGTGTTATAAGTCCGCACGACTCTTTGTATATAGTTCTTGCCGGCAGCCAGCATAGGCGTTAGCTTATTCATACTATGGGAAATCCTTCAGGCAAACCCGGACAGCGAGCCAGAAGTGTCCAGCAATTGATGCGCGCCGGCGGCAATGCAGACGGCGGCAACCCGCAAGCAGTGTTTACCCGCGTCCTCGCCCATGCCAGAGTGTTGGATCGGCTTGACCATATTCTGGCATCGGTGCTTGATGCCAGCCTGGCATCTCATTGCCAGGTCGCTGAGTTTCGTGATCAATGTCTTATCCTTGTCTGTTCCAATGCCAGCTACGCCACTCGCATACGAATGATCTCGCAACCGTTGCAAGATTCGTTCAGAGAAGAGGGCATAACAGGCGTTAAACATATTGACATACGCATTGCCCCGGTTAACCGCCCTCAACCAGAAGTCCGTCAAAAAAGGACCTTGTCACCCGCTGCAGTGCAGGCGCTTGGCCGGTTTGCAGCAGACAGCGGCGATGCGGAAATCCAGGCAATCTTTGCAAAGATAAACGCCCGCCGGAACGGCTAAGTATATCATTTTTCGCGCAGATTTGACCAGCCAGCCCATTTAAGAGACCGGTTGGCACCGCTGGGCAATCCGGGTTGGTCTGGCAATACCTCCAAAGTCTTGCTGTTTTGCTTGGATAAGGAGCTTGAAACCAGACCGGTATCAAACGGCCTGTGCAGGGTGAAGATATGAAATTGGAGCACCTTGTTGTTTCTCGAAGGTGACTTCTTCCCAGGAGTCGGGCTGGCGAAGCAGTTGCCGTAGCAATTGATTGTTCAATTCATGGCCCGATTTGTAACCTGCATAAGCGCCCAGCAGGCTATGCCCAAGCAGGTAGAGATCCCCGATGGCATCCAGCACCTTATGCTTTACAAACTCGTCTTCATAGCGCAGCCCATCTTCATTCAGCACGCGGTAATCGTCCAGCACAACCGCGTTGTCCATGCTACCGCCGAGCACCAGCTTACGATCACGCAACATTTCCAGATCACGCATGAAACCGAAAGTACGGGCACGTGAAATTTCCTTCAGAAAGGATGTAGTGGAAAAATCTATGGCCGCAAAACTAGTGTGTGACTTGAATACCGGGTGGTTAAAATCAATTTTGAACGAAACCCTGAAACCTTCATAGGGCTCGAGCCTGGCCCACTTGTCCTCAAACCGGTACTCAATAGGCTTGAGAATCCTGATGAATCGCTTGGCGGCAGACTGTTCTTCAATACCCGCAGACTGTATCAGGAATACGAACGGTCCGGCACTGCCGTCCATTATAGGGACCTCGGGTGCGCTCAAATCCACATAGGCATTGTCGATACCCATACCTGCGAAAGCCGACAACAGATGTTCCACTGTTGCCACACGTACGTCACCATCTACCAGCGTGGATGACATGCTGGTATCGCCAACATTGGTTGCAAAGCCTTCGATTTCAACAACCGGATCCAGATCAACCCGGCGAAACACAATACCCGTGTTCACTGGGGCTGGACGAAGTGTCATGAAAATTTTATCGCCGGTGTGCAAGCCAACGCCAGTGGCGCGGATGACATTTTTGAGCGTTCGTTGCCTGATCATTTTTATGGGCACCGTTGTTTTTATACAGCGGAATACTAGCACAAGCACCCGATGCCACAAAGAATAATTTGTGTAATTAGCAACAAATGTTGTGAATTAACAACAATTTAACAACACTTTAACAAGCAATTGACGGCAATGGAGAAGCTGGCACCATTCACCAAAAAAACCAACATGAAACAGCACCACACAACCGGGAGGTGAGCAGGCCGGTGGCCCGCGCGTTCACGGTGAGCTAAGCCCTCCCGGCAGTGCGGTTCCTGCTAGTCTGCCTGGTTACGTAGAAACGCCGGGATATCCAGGTAGTCAATATTTTTATCCTGAGAGAACATATCCGTTGTTTCCGGCTCCATGTTCCGGTTGCGACCCGCGTCCGGGTTCAGATCGTGATCCGTCATTCCGTACGCTGGCTCTGCCAGTCCGGTTGTGCCGTTGCGCACCACATGAATGGTGTTTTCAATCGGTTCCTGTGTCTGGCGCTTGACATGGCTGTCACCGAGGCCGGTTGCCACCACTGTGACGCGAAGTTCATCGCCAATCTCCGGGTCGATAACCGTGCCAATGACCACCGTTGCATCATCGGAAGCCAGCGCTGATATCGCCGTACCAATTTCCTCAAATTCCTTCATGGTCAGATTCATACCCGCAGTAATATTGACCAATACCCCACAAGCGCCCTGCAGATCCACATCTTCAAGCAGGGGACTGCCGATTGCGGACTGCACCGCCATAATGGCCCGGTCCTCGCCCTTCGCCCGGCCCGCGCCCATGACAGCCATACCCATCTCAGACATGACAGTGCGGACATCCGCAAAGTCGACATTGATAAGGCCCTGGCGTGTAATCAGCTCGGCGATACCCTGCACCGCACCCTGCAACACGTCGTTGGCAGCCTTGAACGCGTTCAACAGCAACGCATCCTCACCCAGCACCTCGGGCAGCTTGGAGTTGGGAATGGTGATCAGGGAATCAACATATTTTGACAGTTCTTCGATCCCCGCCTCTGCAATCGTCATCCGCCTTTTGGCTTCAAAATGGAACGGCTTGGTAACCACAGCCACCGTCAAAATGCCAAGCTCCTTGGCAGCCTGCGCAATGACCGGGGCTGCGCCAGTACCTGTGCCACCACCCATGCCAGCTGTTATGAACACCATGTCAGCACCATCAATCATCTCAATGATCCGGTCACGGTCCTCCAGGGCGGCCTGGCGGCCCACTTCCGGGTTGGCACCCGCTCCCAGCCCCTTGGTCACACTCGATCCGATCTGCAGCAGGGTACGACCCTTGAACTGCCGTAACGCCTGGGCATCTGTATTCGCCGCAATGAACTCGACACCATCAATATTCGCATCAATCATCTGTGACACGGCGTTACCGCCACCGCCACCCACTCCAATGACCTTTATCTCTGCGCTCGGCGTGTAATTTTCCACCAATTCAAACATTTTTATATCTCCTCTCGCTCACCGTTATTTATCTATTAAAACTCGCCTCTAAACCAACTCTGTATTCTCGACAGCAGTGAATCACCACTGCCCGGAACGGCCAGATTGCGACTGCTGTCAGCCTGGCTGCCATAAAGCAACAGGCCCACACCAGCAGCATGTACCGGATTTGAAACCACCCCGGAAAGGCCGGTCACATATTGCGGTGTGGCCAGCCGCACTGGCATATGGAATATCTCTTCTGCCAGGTCTACCGCACCTTCCATTTTCGCGGCCCCGCCGGTCAGGACCATGCCTGAGGCGACCACATTCTCAAAGCCACTGCGCCGCAACTCATTCAGTACCAGGGAATACAATTCCCGGTACCGTGCTTCAACCACCTGCGCCAGTGTCTGTCTGGCCAGCTGCCGTGAAGTCCGGTCTCCCACGCTGGGAACCCGGATACTTTCATCACTGCCTGCGAGCTGCTCCAGCGCACAGGCATACTTGATCTTGATATCTTCAGCGTGCTGCGTCGGCGTGCGCAGCGCGACCGCAATATCATTGGTCACCTGGTCGCCAGCGATGGGGATGCAGGCCGTGTGGCGAATTGCACCATCTGAAAACACTGCAATATCTGTCGTCCCTGCACCGATATCGACCAGGCACACGCCAAGAGATTTCTCGTCCTCACTGAGGGCTGCGTAGCTGGCAGCCAGCGACTGCATAATCAGTTCATCAACGGCCAGGCCACAACGGGCCACACATTTACCCAGGTTCTGGGTTGCACTCACCGCTGCCGTTACAACATGTACATGCGCTTCCAGCCGTACACCCGCCATGCCGATGGGTTGGCGAATGCCATCCTGGTTGTCCAGTACATATTCCTGCGGCAAAACGTGCAGGATCCGCTGGTCGGCAGCGACCGGTACAGCCCGCGCTGCTTCAAGCACACGCTCAACGTCACCCTCGCTGACCTCCCTGTCCTTGATTGCAACCGTGCCATCTGAATTAAGACTGCGGATGTGGTTGCCCGAAATACCGGCAAATACGGAATGGATTTCACACCCCGCCATTAATTCTGCTTCTTCTACCGCGCGTTGAATCGCCTGCTCCGTTGAGGTCATGTCCACCACGACCCCGCGCCGGAGGCCGCGGGAAGGGTGAGAGCCCAGCCCGATCACTTCCACGGAACCGTCCGACTGCAACTCACCGACAATCGCCACGACTTTGGAGGTGCCTATATCCAGGCCCACTACCAGGGATTTTTCAGTTTTTTTCGCCATAGTTTCCTGCAACTTTGTCCATGTTTTGCGGCCATAACACAGCAAATCCATTGGTATATCGCAGGTCAATGCTGACAGGTGGAAGTTCCTGTCCATGCATTAACCCGGCCCATGTAGACACCAGCGTGTCCAGCTTGCTGAATATGTCATCTTTACCAAACCTGACCTCAGTGCCACTGCTCAGGCGGGCGGACCAGGAGCCCCGCGGATCAAGCGTCAAGCGTTCAATTTCCTGGCCAACAGCCACCAACACATCATCAAATTTCTTCCAGTTGGCAAACACCAACTCCAGTTGTCCGTCCGGGCTATGCAACCACGGCAAGCCCTGAATCTCGTCCGCCGTCGGCACCGAGAACGATTCCCCATCAGCGGTAAGCAACCGGCCATCTATCCAATGCGCGACAGGTGTATATTCATGAATCGTCACCCGAATGGTGTCCGGCCAGGTCTTCTGCACTGTCACTGCAGATACCCAGGCCATCTCGCGGGCCACCACCCGCATCTGGCCGGGATTCGCCGTAAAAAAGCTGCCATTGACCAGCGGTGTCAATCGCACACGCACCTGCTCCGCACTGACACGCTCGAACGGGCCGTCAATCTCCAGCCAGCGGATCGGCCAGCGCTCCTGGGCAATCATGCCGGTGTACACCCAGGCCACACCGCCACTGGCCAGCAGAAATAGCGCCAGCGTAACAATCACGCCAGCGCTGAATCCCAGGTTGCGATTCTGCAACGCCTGTTTCCTGCCAAAAGTCACGATGGGACACTCACAGGCTGCTCTCCAGAATTCTCCAAACCAACTCATCAAATTCGATGCCAACTTGCGCTGCAGCCTGCGGCACCAGGCTGTGACCGGTCATCCCCGGTGTCGTATTCACCTCCAGAAACCAGGCTTCCCCATCCTTATCAAGGATAAAATCGACCCTGCCCCAGCCCCGGCAATCCAGCGTTTCAAAAGCCTGCAATGCCAGTTCCTGCAGCTCGCTCTCAACCTCCTGGTCAAGGCCACAGGGGCAAAAATACCCGGTATCATCCGACTCGTACTTGGCCGTGTAGTCATAAAACTCTCGGGAGGTTTCTACTCGAATCAACGGCAATACCAGATCGCCGACGATACCTGCGAAGTACTCGTCACCCCTGATCTCCCGTTCAACAACTACCGTATCTCCATACTGTCGAGCCAGTGCGACAGCTGCCGGCAAGTCATTTTCGTGCATCACTTTCGAAATGCCGATGCTCGAACCCAACCCGGCCGGCTTGACGAAAAGCGGCAGGCCCCAGTCAGCAACGCGATCTGGCGTGACCTGATCATCGCTTTTGAACACGCTGAACGGCGGCGTGCGGATTGCCTGCCTTTCCCAAACCCATTTGGAATGGACTTTGTCCATACTCAAGGCCGAACCAAGCAGACCTGTACCCGTAACCGGTATCTTCATTAGCTGCAATGCGCCCTGCAAGGTGCCGTCTTCTCCGCCCGGGCCATGCACCAGGTTGAAAACACGATCGATGCCACCTTCAGCGACGGCGCAGAACAGCGCGTCACTGCCGTCAAACATCTCTGCCTGGACACCCTGGCGTTGCAGCGCGGCAAATACGGCCCGCCCACCATCCAGGGAAACGTTGCGCTCGGCACTTTCGCCGCCGACGATCAAACCGACGCTGCCAAATGCGGCCGGATCATTGACTTTCAATGCGGCAACAACACTCATACCACTGCACCCACTTTAAAGCCTGACTCCCGCAGTTCCTGGGCAACCTGACCAATACTTCCGGCACCCAGCAACAACAGTAAATCCCCATCTTTCAACACCGCTGGCAGCGATTCCGTCAACTTGGAAATGTCACCAATCAGAACCGGATCAACTTCTCCGCGGGCGCGTATGGAGTTGCACAGAGCTGCGCTGTCTATGCCCTCGATGCTGGCTTCCCCGGCGGAATATATATCCGTCAAGACAACGAAGTCCGCGCTTGACAGTACCCGGCTGAACTCGTCAAACAGCTTGGCTGTGCGGGTAAACCGATGGGGTTGAAAGACCGCAATGATGCGCTTACCCGGCCAGCCTTCCCGGGCAGCGGTTATGGTCGCCTCTACCTCGGACGGATGGTGGCCGTAGTCTTCGATGGCCCGTACAGTGCCTTTGCCAAAAGGCAGTTCTCCCACCTCCGCAAAGCGGCGGCCCACACCCTTAAACTTGCGCAGGCAAGCGGCAATGGCCTGCACATCCAGTCCGACTTCCCAGGCGATGGCGATTGCACCCAGCACATTTCGAACATTATGCAAACCGGGCAGGTTTATCGTCACTTCAAAGGCTTCGGAAGGCCGTGGCAAGCGAACCATAAACGACATATTTCGCCCCTCCTGCCTTACGTTGCTGGCTTGAATGTCTGCACCTTCTGATAAACCGAACGTCACCACAGCCCGGTTAACCTGGGGTATCAGCGACTCCATCTCCGGATCATCGACACATAATATGGCTGCACCGTAAAATGGTAAGTGCTGCAGAAACTCCAGAAACGCCCTCTTCAGATTCTCAAAACTGTTTTCATAGTTCTCAAGGTGGTCCCGGTCAATATTGGTTACCAACGCGATAATCGGCTGCAAAAGCAGGAATGAACCATCGCTCTCGTCTGCCTCTGCCAATAGATATTCACCTTCACCCAGGCGGGCGTGGCTACCCCAGGCATTGACCACTCCGCCGATAACAAACGTCGGGTCCATACCGGCTTCTGCCAACAGGCTGGCTGTCAGGCTGGTGGTCGTTGTTTTGCCATGCGTACCAGCGACGGCAATACCACGCTTGAAACGCATCAACTCCGCCAGCATTTCGGCGCGGGGCACGACGGGTATTCGCGCCTGTCTGGCGGCCAGCACTTCCGGATTGCTTTCCGGAACCGCGCTGGATACCACCAATACATCCACACCCTCGACATGGGCCGCATCGTGACCGATTAGAATTTTTACACCGAGTTCCTCCAGGTGTCGGGTAACCCCCGACTCGCACAGGTCGGATCCGCTGACCTCAAAGCCCTGATTGGCCACAACCTCGGCGATACCGTTCATGCCGGCACCGCCCACGCCAACGAAATGCACTCTGCGGATACGCCGCATGGGGCGTAAATGCCCACTAAATGCCGAAGCCGGTTGAAAATTTGATGGAGGTCTGCTCATGTTTTAAGCCACTCTTTGCAAGCTTCGGCTACTGTTTCTGCGGCATTTGGCAAAGCCTGCCCGCGCGCCCGAACGGCCATTGACAACAGCACTTCACGGTCTGAAATCAGCGGCTCAAGCGTTTTAGCCATACGGGCGGCATCCAGCGAAGGTTGCGGCACGATAATCGCCGCACCTGCGGATGCAAGGTACTCAGCGTTACGGGTCTGGTGGTCATCAACTGCATGGGCGAAAGGCACCAACACTGCTCCCAGGCCCGCCGCAGCCAGTTCTGCAACCGTTAGTGCACCCGACCTGCAGATCACCAAATCGGCCCAAGCATAAGCTTCAGCCATGTCGTCAATAAATGCGCTCACTTCCGCACTTACTCCGGCGGCCCCATAGGCATCCAGCGCTTCATCCTGCCCCCGAACACCGGCTTGATGATGTATTTCAATTGGGATATCCCGCGGCAACAGGGACAGCGCTTCGGGTACCACCGTATTCAATACCCGGGCACCCTGGCTACCGCCTGTTATCAATAACCTGACCGGACCGCTGCGACCGGCAAACCGGTTTTCTGGCGTATCCATCGCCGCAACATCCTGACGCACTGGATTGCCGCTGTCCTCGGCACCCAGCGCCGGAGGAAAGGTGGCCGGAAAGCCCTGCAAAACTTTCCGCGCAAACCGCGACAACAAACGATTGGTCAGCCCAGGCACACGGTTTTGCTCGTGCACCAACACCGGAATACCCTTGGTCCAGGCGGCTATCCCACCCGGCGCCGCAACATAACCGCCGAAACTCACAGCGCAGCCCGGCCGGTTGGCTTCCAGCAGACTGCGAGCCTGCCAGATAGCTTTGAGTAACAGCAAGGGCATCCGAATCCAGCGCAGCAGGCCTTTACCTCTCAGGCCCGTTATCGCCACGAGGTCCAGATCGATGCCTGCCGCCGGGACTTTACTCGCCTCCATACCACCCTTGGCACCCAGCCAGCGCACCGGAATATTCTGCTGGCGAAGAACATCTGCAACCGCCAGGCCCGGAAATATGTGCCCACCAGTCCCACCTGCCATGATCAGCACGCCCTGGCCTGCCTGCTTCACGCGGCCCCGCTTCAATTTCTTGCTCCGGCGGTATTGGGAACCCGGGCAATTTTCAAAGGTGCATCGCGATCAAGTTCATACCGGATTCTGAACACAATACCCAGCGCCAGAAAGGTCATGAGTACGCTGCTGCCACCAGAGCTGATCAGTGGCAGGGTCAGGCCTTTGGTTGGTAAAACACCAAGATTCACACCCATGCTGACCAACGCCTGCAGCCCCAGCCACAGTCCAATACCATAAGCAACATTGCCCGCGAAAGGCTTGCCGGCGCGATGGGCCATCAAGCCAATGCCCATGATTCGGGCAACCAGCAGCATGAACAAGGACAGAATAAACACGACTCCCAGCAAGCCGAACTCTTCCGCCAGTACCGCAAAAATAAAATCAGTATGTGCTTCGGGCAGATAAAAAAGCTTTTGGATACTCGCTCCGAGCCCCACCCCGAAGACCTCACCCCTGCCGACAGCAATCAAGGCCTGCGTAAGCTGAAAACCGCTGTTATAGGGATCAGCCCACGGGTCGGTGAAACTCACAATACGCCTGAGCCTGTAGGGCTCCATTGCCGCTGCTGCAAACATGGGCAACGACGCCAGTCCAAGTATTGCGATGTGCCTCCAGGCAGCACCGGCGAGCCACACCATACCACCGACAATTGCGGTAATTACGGCTGCACTTCCCATGTCCGGTTGCAGCAGCAGAATTCCAGTCAGCACGCCGGCCAGTATCAGGGGTTTGAAGGTATCAAAAAATCTGACCCGTACCATATCCGCCTTGCGCGCAAGGTAACCAGCTATGTAGATGATCACCATGACCTTGACCGCCTCCACCACCTGAAAGTTGGCAAAGCCCAGCGTGACCCAACGTGCGCTGCCGTTGACGCTTTTTCCGATACCGGGAATAAAAACCAGCAACAGGGTCAAAATTGAAAACCACACCAGCGGCCTGCTGATACGCTCAAGAAAGGCTATCGGGATAACGCGGAAAGTCGAAGCCAGAATCAAGCCAAACAGGATATAGATAATATGACGGACGAGATAGTAGGAAGTGCTGACACCATGGCTTTCCGCAACAGCGATAGACGAAGACCCCACCATGACCAGGCCGGACGCAACCAACAGCAATACGGGCACCAGCAACCAGGCATCAACCTTTACCGCCTTGTTGAGGCTGAGACCACGACGTGCCTGTTGTTTGCCGGTCGTATTTCTCATCGTATCTTCAGGGTCGCGAGACCCGCCAGAACCAGGATGACTGAAATGATCCAGAAACGGACAATGACCCGCGGTTCCGGCCAGCCTTTTAGTTCAAAATGATGGTGAATCGGAGCCATGCGGAAAATTCTGCGGCCAGTCAGCTTGAATGAAACCACCTGTAAAATAACGGATACGGTCTCCATGACGAACACACCCGCCATCAGGGCAAACACCAGTTCCTGACGAACGATGACAGCGATCAGACCCAGTGCGGCGCCCATCGCCAGGGCACCGATATCACCCATAAAAACCTGTGCCGGATAAGTGTTGAACCAGAGAAAGCCCAGCCCGGCCCCGGCCAGTGCGCCACAAAATATCGCCAACTCACCGGCACCGGCAATATAGGGAATGGACAGGTACTCAGAAAATACCGAATGGCCGGTAACATAGGCAAAAATGCCCAGCGCGACCGCCAGAAAAACAGCCGGCATGATAGCCAGGCCATCCAGCCCATCGGTGAGGTTCACCGCATTCGAGAAACCCACGATATAAAAGTAGGTGACAACGACATACCCAACACCCAACGGAATAACAACACCCTTGAAGAACGGCACTATCAGCTCGGTTTCAGCAGGTGCCTGCGCGGTGTGGTACAGGTAAATGGCTGCTGCCAAACCCACAATGGACTGAAAAAAGTACTTCCAGCGGCCTGCCAGCCCTGCAGAATCCTGCAGCACCAGCTTTTTATAGTCATCGACCCAGCCGATAACGCCAAACGCCAGTGTTACCAGCAGTACGGTCCAGACGTAGCGGTTGTTGAGATCCGACCAAAGCAAGGTTGACACAACGATGGCGAATAAAATCAGTGCACCACCCATGGTGGGGGTACCCGCCTTGGAGAAATGCGATTCCGGGCCCAGCTTCCTGATCGGCTGCCGGACCTGTTTTTTCACCAGCCTGCGAATAAATGCCGGTCCCAACAGCAGTGATATCGCCAATGCTGTCAGAGCACTGAGAATGCCACGCAAAGTGATGTAGGCAAAAACACTGAAATCAGGGTTAAACTCAGCTATCCAGGTGAATAATTTCAATAACATCAGCCGCTCACCTCCTGACAATCACCGCCATTGGAGATCGCACTGACCACATGCTCCATACCCATGGAGCGGGAGCCTTTGACCAGACAGGCTACACCGGGCTTCAACTCAGCCCGTAACGCTTCAATCAAGCCGTCGCGACTACTGAAGTGGGCGGCCATATCACCAAATGCCGCCACTGTTGCGGTGCTCGCATCACCCAGCGCAAAAAGTCGTTTGACACCCAGCGAACGTGCCGCATCACCCAGTTCAGCGTGCATTTTCCGGCTGTCACTCCCCAGTTCCTTCATATCGCCCAGCACCAGCCAGGGCTCGCCATTCTGGCTGGCAAGCACCTGCAGCGCCGCATACAAAGATGCCGGGTTAGCATTGTACGTATCATCAATAACAGTCCAGCCTGCGTTGGCATTGACCAGGCTTAGCCGCCCGGGCACTGGTTTGACAGTTTCGAGGCCGGCCTTGATATCAGCCAGCGGGATGTCCAGTGCCAGACAAACCGCAGTAGCCGCCAGCGCATTGGTCAAGTTGTGCGCCCCCGGCAACGGTAACAATAGTGAAAAATTACCGACCGGCGTACTGATGGTGACCGCGTCACCGTGCTGATTTGCCACCGACAGGCCGACAGAATTGCCTGCAGCACCCGGTTCTCCAAAGAAACTGACATTCTTCGCGGTGTTTACACCACGCCACAGGTCAAGCCATTGCTCTGTGGAATTCATCACTGCGGTTCCACCTTCTGCCAAAGAGGCATACAGTTCACCCTTGGCCCGGGCCACGCCTTCCACATCAACAAAGCCCTGCAAGTGTGCCGGCCCAATATTGGTTATTACACCGACATCCGGCTTTGCAATGCCGCCCAGATAAGCAATATCACCGGGATTGCTGGCACCCATTTCAAGTATCGCAAAATCATCTGAAGGCGCCAGACGGAACAGTGTCAGCGGCAACCCCAACTCGTTGTTGAAATTGCCATCCGTGGCAAGCACCGCGCTCTCTTGCCGCAGTATGCTGGCAATCATTTCCTTGACCGTGGTCTTGCCGTTGCTACCGGTAATCCCCACGACTCTGGCCGGACACTGCTGGCGCCACCAGGCGGCCAGGTGACCAAGCGCCACCAACACATCAGCCACTTCCAGAGCCGGCACGGATGTCTCAATCCTGCGACTGACCAAAACGGCAACCGCCCCACGCCCCACCGCTTCGGGAATATGATCGTGGCCATCAAAGGTCTCGCCCGGCAAAGCTGCAAACAACATGCCCGGAATGACCTGCCGGCTGTCTGTCGTAATGCCGGTGAATGCCAGATCACTCTCGGTCGGCGTACACCCCAGCAGAGCGGCTGCCGTATGGATGCCCATGCGGATCAAGCTGCATCTCCCAATGCAACCCGAATCGCAGATTCATCACTGAAGGGTATCTTCCGCCCGGCAATTTCCTGCCAGGTCTCGTGGCCTTTGCCTGCAACCAGAACGATATCTCCGGCCTGGCATTTTATGATGGCTTTTTGAATCGCCGTCGCCCTGTCTGGCTCAACTGTCGCCTTGCCCGGACTTTCAAGCCCGGCAATAACATCATCAATAATCTTGGCGGCAGATTCATCACGCGGGTTATCGCTGGTGACAAATACATCATCTGCCAGCATCTCTGCGGCCCGTCCCATCTGAGGACGTTTGCCCTGATCCCGGTTTCCTCCGCAACCAAAAACACATACCAGCCTTCCGTCAAGATGCGCACGCACTGCCTGCAAGGCATGCTCAAGGGCATCCGGTGTATGTGCATAATCCACAACCACCACAGGTTGCCCGGGCTCGCCGCCCAGACGCATCATGCGGCCGGGCACCGGTTGCATGATTTCCAACTGATGCAGTACATGACTCCAGGGCATCCCGAGCAGAGCCAGCGTTCCAGCAGTGGCTAACAGGTTCGATGCATTGAACTCGCCCAACAGGCAGGTGTGAAACTCCTCCCGGCCCCATGGGCCATCTATCTGGATAGTCATTCCACTGGCATCCATGGAGCGGACTTCAGCCCTCAGTTCTGCACCCTGCTGCAACCCGAAGCTGAGCATTTGCATGCCGCCATTCAGCTCACCAAACCATTTCCTTCCCAGCTCATCATCATGGTTGATGACCGCGAAGGCAGGCGCATAGTCAGTAAACAGGCGGCGCTTGGCCGCCGCATAGCCGGCCATGTCACCATGGTAATCAAGGTGATCACGAGTGAGGTTGGTAAATATTGCTGCATCAAACTGAACGGTCTGACACCTTTGTTGCTGCAAGGCGTGCGATGACACCTCCATTGCCAGGTGCTCCACGCCGTCACGCATACAGTTTGCCAGCACCTGTTGCAGTCGGATCGCATCCGGCGTTGTCCGCTCCCCACTTTGTAACTGCCCGATCCGCCCGTAACCCAGCGTTCCAACCATGCCGGCATTGGCATAAACACGCTGCCATGACTGCGCCAGAAAATGCGCCACAGAGGTCTTGCCGTTGGTGCCGGTAACACCGGCAATCGTCATTTGTTCAGAAGGTGCGCCATAAAAACGTGATGCAAGCTCGCCGAGCTTCTCACCGAGACCGGCCACGCTGACCGTTGGCACAGTCAGCTCGGGAACCGCTTTCAAACCATCATGGATGACAGCGGCAGCCCCGGTCGCCATAGCTGCCCGGGCATAGTCCAGTCCATGTCCCTGCTGTCCCTGCACTGCTACAAATGCTTCGCCGTGCCTGATATTGCGGTTATCCAGACAGATGCCTGTAAGCGGCGTAGCGGGCACAGAATCTGCCCAGCCTTGTAAAAGTTCATGCAGCAACATCGACACGGCTATTGCTGCTCCTTGCTGTCAGTGGCGCTGACCAGCATCGCCGGATAGCTATCCGGTGGAATATTCAGCAGCCGCATCGCGCCCGTCATTACACGCGAGAACAAGGGGGCAGCCACCAGCCCACCGTAGTATTCATCACCGGTTGGATCATTGATAACCACAACGCATACCAGTTGCGGGTTACTGACCGGGCCGAAACCGGCAAAGCTGGAAATGTACCGGGAGTCGGCGTAACCGGTTGCGCTGGCCTTGTGTGATGTGCCGGTCTTGCCGGCAATACGGTAATTCGCAACACGGGCTCTGGTTCCGGTGCCCTCATCGCTGGTAACCGTTTCCAGCATCGCTGCCACCATGTTGGCAATACGTGCATCGATCGCGGCGATGGGTGGGTTGTTGGAGCCCTGAATAAAGGCAGGCTGGCGCAGCTTGCCGCCGTTGGCAATCGCCGCATAGGCCTGTGCTAACTGCAGCGGCGTTGCAGAGACTCCATAACCATAGGAAATTGTTGCCTGCTCAAGCTGCCGCCAGCGGCGGTGATTGCGCAACACGCCGGCTGATTCACCGGGGAAACCAGTGCCGGTTGCTTCACCAAACCCGAAACGGTTGTAGGTATCCCACATCTGCTCCGGCTTCAGCTTCAACGCCAACTGGGTTACCCCTACATTGCTCGACTTGGTGAGCACGCCGGTCACGTCCAGCAAGCCATAATTACGGTGATCACGGATGGTATGGCCAGAAATTACCGTGTATCCCGGCGAGGTCTCCACCGGAGTGCCGGGCTCCGCGATACCGTTTTCAAGTACCGATGCAATTGCAATGGGCTTCATGACCGAGCCCGGCTCAATCACATCGGTCACTGCACGATTACGCATTCCATCAGTATCATGCCCGGGAGCATTGGGGTTATATGAAGGCTGGTTGACCATTGCCAGCACCTCGCCGGTATTGACATCCAGTACCACAACGCTGCCTGAGCGTGCCCCGTGTGCATCAACCGCACTTTTTAGTTCCCGGTATGCCAGATACTGCAAACGCCGGTCGATGGTCAGGTGAAGGTCCTGTCCCGGCTGTGACTCCTTGATCAGAGCCACCTCTTCCACTGCTTCACCCTTCCTGTTCCTGATCACACGTTTACTGCCCGGGCTGCCGGCCAGCCAACTGTCATAGGCCAACTCCAGCCCTTCCTGGCCAATATCATCAATATTGGTGAACCCAATGACGTGCGATGTAATCTCACCGGCAGGATAGAAGCGCCGGTATTCCTTCTGCAGGTATACGCCAGGGAGGTCAAGCGCAGCGATCTGCGCGGTCACTTCAGGATTCAGTCGCCGCTTCAGCCAGACAAATTCTTTGCTGGCTCTTTGCGTCAACTTACGTTCAATATCATCGGCATTGGCGCCCAGCAATTCCGCCAACGGCTCAATCTTTTCCGGCTCATCAAGCAACAGGCCCGGATTGACCCAGACAGAATCTACCGGTGTACTGACCGCCAGCGGTTCGCCGTTGCGATCACTGATAACCCCCCGGGTCGATGGAATAGTGACTTCCCGCAAAAACCGGGCCTCTCCCTGACCCTGCAGGAAGTCCGTCTCCATGACCTGTAAATTGACTGCCCGGGCAATCAATGCAAGCGAGCAAAGAAAAAATATCAGCAGCACGGCGTATAGCCTGCTAGCCGGAGCTGTTTGTTTGCTTTGCGTACTCAAGGACGAATAACCAGTATCTGTGTCTCGTCAGGCTGCCGCATCTGCAGCACCTCACGAGCCTTTCTTTCAATCTGGCTGGCATCAGCCAACCAGCCCTGTTCTATCTGCAGGCGACTCCATTCCTCCAGGCCTTCATCCTGCTGCGCCTCGAGCGCACCCAGTTCTACTGCAAGAAGCCGGGTTTCATGGCGGGTATAGACAACCCCGAGGGCACTGCCCACGCTCAGGAGTAAAACGAATATTAAAACTGGAATCTGTGACTTCAACCTGGCTTCTCCGCAACCCTCATAATTGCACTACGTGCTCTGGGATTTGCGGAGATTTCTTGTTCAGAGGGGCGTATAGCTTTGCCAATCAATTTCAGACTTGGGGACCAGTCCGGATGTGCAGGAATGTTGCGGCGGGTCTTGCCTGGCCGGGCGGCATCTCGAAATGTCCGCTTGACCAGGCGATCTTCCAACGAGTGGAAACTGATCACTACCAGTCTCCCCCCCGGACGCAACTGCCTGATTGCCGCCTTCAAACCAGCGGCCAGATCACCCAATTCATTATTGACAAAAATTCGGATTGCCTGGAAGCATCGTGTTGCCGGATGCTTTCTTTCTCGTTTACCTATCGTCGCTTCAATAAGCTCCGCCAGCTGAGTAGTTGTTTCCAAACTCTGCTGCTGCCGGGCTTTCACGATACTCCTGGCAATCCTGCGCGCATGGCGCTCCTCTCCAAACTCCCAAAACACGCGGGACATTTCCCGCTCCGATGCCTCTGCAAGCCATTGTGCTGCTGACACACCTTTTGTTGGGTCCATCCGCATATCCAGAGGGCCTTTCCTGCTAAAAGAAAAACCTCGCTCCGGATCGTCCAGCTGTGGTGAAGAAACTCCAAGATCCAGCAAAATGCCATCCAGGTTTCTTTCTATTTCCCACTCCTGAACCATGCGGTCCATCTCCGCAAAGCTACCCTGAACAATTGAGAACCTGGGGTCCTCAGACCACTCATCCCTTCCCGCAGCGGTAGCCTGCGGATCTTTGTCCAGGGTAAATAAGCGTCCCTGCTCGGTCAGCCTGGCCATAACGGCCCGGCTGTGTCCTCCTCTGCCAAAGGTTGCATCAAGGTAAATACCACCACCTCTCACGCTGAGCATTGTCACTGCCTCTTCCAGCAATACAGGATGATGCTGGAAAGTGTCCATATGCCCCGATCTACACCTCTGGTCTAGTATTCCTTACAGCCCAATCCCGGTATCCCTACAGCACCAGCCGGGCCATTTCTGCTGATGCCATCTCATCCAGATTGACTTCCTCTGCCCGTTTCTGGTTGAGCGTATTCTCGTTCCATATCTCGAAGCGGCTACCCATCCCAAGCATCACCACACGCTTCTCCAGGCCGGCTACCTCACGCATACTTGGCGGTAATAAGATCCTGCCACTACCATCCGGTTCTACGGCGTTTGCGCTGCCAACAAGGCGTCGCTGCAAACTTCTGTGGTTAGGGTTGTGACTTGGCAAGGCCATAACCTCGTTACGTACCCGCTGCCATTCCTGTTCCAGATAAAGCCACAACACACCCGAATCGAATGCGCTATAGGTAAGCACCATGCGGTTTTCGCATTGCTCCCTGAGGTCTTCGCGATACCGCATAGGTACAGCGAGACGTCCTTTCGCATCCAGATTAATTGCTGTTTCACCAAAAAACACTTTATTCCCACTTAAGTATACTTTTTACCACAATTTCCCACATTAATGCACGATAGTGGCTGAAAGCAACAATGTCAAGCAGGACAAGGGGATTAGAACAGGATAAGTAGGCAAATAAACGACACAATTGTGGCAGTCTTGAGGCGTCAGCAGGAGCACAAATCCCACATGTTGTGTCTGTGCCTTGTAAGTGTCCCACATATTGGGTCTGTCGTGGGTATGTTGCAGACCTGACAGGGTGACTCTGTCGCCTACGATTTTCTTTGACAAACCCCGCTTCTGGATCCGGGCCGATTGCCCGGCCCACCCCTTGGTCTTGGCGCGCGGTGCCACGGGCACGCTGCGCTCCAGGGCACACCGTGGATACATAGCCCAGGCCGGCCTCTCTGGCAGTCTTCCAATCCAGGTGCTGACGCGGCTTCGATCGCGGCGACATGGGAGATAAGAACCCGTCAGGAGGCTGGCCCGGGACAGGTATTCGTACCGTGTGTCGGCGGAAGTGAACTAGCACAGATTTAGAAGCAGAGAGCTTCGAAAAGCCAGATATACAAACCCGCCCCAGCCTGAACAACCATATGTTTCCAATGATAAGGTGGGAGTCGGCCGATAAGCCGGGTTCTGTCGTGGGCAATCATTCATCTGGGATTACTGTCACCAGCATCCTCAAGCGACCTACCCGAAGACATCGCGGGCCACGATATCGTCTTCCTATTTGGTCTTGCTCCAAGTGGGGTTTACCATGCCACAAACTGTTACCAGTTGCGCGGTGCGCTCTTACCGCACCATTTCACCCTTACCAGACCTCACCACGAATGGCGGGGCCGGCGGTATATTTTCTGCTGCACTTTCCGTAGGCTCACGCCCCCCAGGCGTTACCTGGCACTCTGCCCTGTGGAGCCCGGACTTTCCTCCTTTCCACATAAATGCAGAAACGCGATTGCCTGGCCGACTCCCGGAGACTATTGTCCTCCAAGCATGGCAGCATTGCCAACTAATAACCCAACAGGCGGTAAACCTCCCTGCGTGACACATCGTTCAGCTTTGCAGCCACCCGCGCCGCCTGCGAGGCCGACAGGAACTCCAGCAACGCTGTCGCCATCTCAAGCGCGGCCAGCATGGCGGTATCCCCCCCGCCCTCAAAACCACCCACCACCACAACGAACTCGCCTTTCAACTGGTTCTTATCCGCCGCCAGCATCGTCCCGACCTCTTGCAGCGAAGCACTGAGCACCGTTTCAAATTTCTTTGTCAGTTCTCTGCAAAGCGCGACTTTTCGTGCCTCCCCGAACACCTCAGCCATGGCAGCGATTGTTGCCTTGACCCGGTGGCTGGATTCAAAAAATACCAGTGTTCTTGGTTCGTGTATAAGCTCTTCCAGCCGTTTTTTTCTGGCTGCCGCTTTTGATGACAGAAAACCCTCGAACACAAACCGGTCCGGCGGCAGGCCCGCAACAGACAGTGCAGCAGTAACAGCGCTGGGGCCGGGCACAGTAAAAACCACCACACCCGCCTGTCGTGCGGCGCATACCAACCGGTAGCCAGGATCGGAAATAAGCGGCGTGCCAGCGTCGGAAATCAGTGCAACGGTTTCGCCGGCGCTGATGCGTTCAAGTACCCGGACCACGACCTGAGCTTAATTGTGTTCATGCAATGCCAGCATCGGCGTAGTGATACCATAATGTGACAGCAATACTCGTGAATGGCGGGTATCCTCAGCCGCGATCAGATCCACCCCGGACAAAAGCTCTACGGCCCGGTAGGAAATGTCTCCCAGGTTACCGATCGGAGTTGCTACAACATAAAGGCAGGATTGCGACATATAGAAGCTTCCAAAAGTGCTAAAGTCATGGTTCTGATTCAGTCTTGTTGCCGGGCCCATTTAAGGCTGGCAGATATAGGCTATCATTCTGCAGCCAGTAAAATTGTAAATATTTATATGATACGACTTCCTTTTTATGCACTGTTAACAGTTTCTGTGTTGGTGCTCCTCACGGCTTGTGGCACACCGGTCAAGCGTGATGCCGGATACCCTCCAGGCCGGCAAGCTGACAGTTGGGATTATGACCCGGGCCAGGAGCAGTTCCAGCCGGGTTCTGCAGGCAAAAACCTGGCTGAAATAGCCAGCATGGCAGCGGGTATGCAGCATTACCAACCGGAGCTTGCACTGGAAATATTGCGCTCGCTTGAGTCCTTCCCTTCTGCACGCCTGAATGCCCTAATCGATCAACAAAGCCTTGATCCGGAGTTTACAGAATGGCTCGAGCTGGCATTGCAGGTCCGCTCATCGGCGATCTCCGGGAAGCCCACATCATCAGCAGCCGCAGCGTGGACCCGCTATCACTATGGGCATGTCGTTACGCAAGGTGATTTTTCTGCACTGGCAGACAGTTACCGGGCGCTGTTCCCGGTACCATCACAGGTTGCTGTTCTTTTGCCATCAGAAGGCCGCCTTTCAACTGCAGCCAAAGCCATTCGAGACGGAATTGTAAGTGCCTATCTTGATCACCCAGGTGACGCTGTCATCCGTTTTTATGCCAGCGGTGAGACTGTTGAGTCGGCAACCGCCGCATACCGCCAGGCCGGTAATGATGGTGCATTACAAATAATTGGCCCCCTTTACATTGAGTCTACACGCGCGATTGCAGCCCTTACTGAGGCAGCCACGCCAGCGCTGCTGCTAAATGAAAAATCTGCGGCAAACCCGGCACCGACTGAAACTGCTCCGGGCATCCCGGCCACTGCGGGGGCTGTCGCCAGGATCAACAGCCTTTCATTGTCCACCAGTCAGGAAGCCACCGCCATCGCCAACAAGGCCCTCGCGCAGGGTCAGTTCGAAGCGATCGTGATTACGCCCAATAGTGCCTGGGGAGAACGTATTGAGTCAGCCTTCGTTTCAGCCTTCAGGCAGGGGGGCGGTCGAATTATCGCGAGCACACGGTACAACGGTGCGAAGAATGACCACAGCGCCATGTTGACCGGGCTGCTCAAAATTGATGAAAGCCAGCAACGTAAATCAGACCTGCAGTCCTGGTTGGGCGTGCCTTTGGCATTCGAGCCCATCCGCAGGCATGACTTTGATTTCATTTTTCTGGCAGCAACGCCAGTTGAAGGGAGGGAAATCAAACCCTTGTTACGTTTCCACGATGCCGGTGATGTGCCGGTATATGCGCTCGGCCGCATCTATGGCGGACGCCTGAACCAGGACTCTGATCAGGATCTGAATGGAATTGTATTTCCAGCCACGCACTGGCAGTTACAGGCACTTGATGGTGACGGGCCGACATCAGCCAACCGGCTCACCAGCGTTCGCAGCGGGACCTTTGGCAACCTGTATGCGCTCGGCATGGATGCATGGCGCGTGCTGCCCTGGCTACCCTTGATGCAAAAAGATCCGGACCTGTCATTTCCCGGGGAAATTGGTTTGCTGCGATTACTGCCAGACGGCAGCCTCCATCGCGAGCCCGCCTGGGCACAGTTTTCTGCCGGCAGGCCGACGGTTTTTCAATGGCCAGCAGTTGATGGCAAATCAGCCCCCAGATAATCGGTCACCGGCCTATCGCCGGCCCACGGGTGATTATTGGGAGAAAACTGCTGAATCTTTTCTGTCTGCTCGCGGTCTCAAGTTACTGCACAGAAATTTTTCCAGTCGGCTTGGAGAGATAGATCTAATCATGGAGGATGGCAAGACCATCGTGTTCGTCGAGGTGCGGTACAGAAAGCATAGTCGTTATGGCAGTGGGGCTGACTCTGTCACCCCTCAAAAGCAGGGAAAAATCTCCCGCACCGCTGCCTGGTATCTTGCAAAAAACCCACAAAAGGCGAACCAGTTCTGTAGATTTGACGTAATATCAATCGATCCACAAAACCAACACCAAAGCATTGATTGGATACAAAATGCCTTTTATTCAACCATAGGATAGCAATATGCCTCGCAAGCACAACAAAAGTTCAGACAACGCCAATAACCGCCACATGAAGCATGCCAGCCGGGGGATCGCCCTGCTTTTGCTGGCCTCCAGCCTGCTGTTAAGTGCCTGCGGCAACCACCCCAAACGCAGCGCCGGCACTGTACTTGATGACCAGACACTGGAACTGGACGTGATTGACAACATCTACTCGGACCCAAGCTTTGGGCAGGATGACCACATCAAGGTGGAGGTCCACCAGGGTGTAGTCTTGCTGGCGGGAGAAACTGTGTCCGAGGAAAATAGCAAACTGGCCACTAAACTGGCAGAAGAACCGAAGCTGACCAGACGTGTGGTGAACGATCTGGTGGTAGGTGAGCGAGCCGGTTTTGGTGATAAAGCCAACAATTCCTGGTTGAGCACCAAGGTCAACTCCATCTTGCTCAAGGAGAATCCCCTGCCCGGCAACGATGCTTCACGCATCAAGGTGGTCAGTTCGCAACACACTGTTTACCTGATGGGCCTGGTCAGCCGTGAAGAGGGTGACACCATCGCTGACATCGTACGCAATATTGGTGGCGTAGAGAAAGTCGTCAAAATTTTTGACTATACCGACTAGCCCAGCTGCGTCACAGCCACAGGTACTGCGCCAGCCCCAGTAGCGCCATGCTATAAATCGCAGCAAGAATATCGTCGATCATGATACCGAATCCGCCGGATACATTTTCATCGAGTTGACGGATTGGCCAGGGCTTAAAAATATCAAAAATCCGGAATAGCACGAAGGCTGCCAGCAGCCAGGGCCATTGCAAAGGCACGAAGGCGACTGTAAGCCAGTAACCAACCATTTCATCCCAGACAATGCCACCATGGTCATGCTGGCCCAGCTTCCTGCTGACATGCCCACACAACCAGACACCCATCACGAACAACAGCAACAGCGACACCCAGAAACCCAGTGGAGTGAGGTTTCTCAGAATCAGCGCAAACGGGATTGCAACCAGCGTACCCATCGTGCCGGGCGCAACCGGCGACAGACCTGCACCAAACCCGAAGGCTAACAAGCCATCAGGCGTACCCAGCACCAGCTTTCTTAGCGCCGGCTTGTCCAGTTCTTCACTTTTAATCTTCGGCTCCACTTTTTTAGCGCAAGGCTTTTATGTGTTGCCTTGAGGCTTTGCTGCGAAGTGATCAAAGCCGGTTGCGCGGGCATGGTACTCCGTGCCATCCGCTCGCATGCAGTGGATTCCATCACCGTCCTCTATGTTGCCGATGATAGTTAAATCCACTCCCAGCTCGCCGCTCCAGCCATTAATCTGCGACGCATACTGCTCCGGCAATGTGAACAGCAACTCATAGTCGTCACCACCTGCCAACTGATAAGCCAGCTTCTGTTCTGCCTTGAGGTCCGCAAGCAGGCTGGCGGCTGGCAAGGTATCAATTGCCAGCCGGGCAGCACAACCAGATGCTGTCACAAGGTGGCCAAGGTCGGCCAGCAGCCCATCGGAGATATCAATACAGGCACTGGCATAACCTGTCAGCGCCTGGCCTAATTTGACCCGGGGGTGAGGCCGATCAAGCAGGGATCTGTCGGGCTGCGAACACGCACCGGGGTCTATGGCTGCCTGTAACAGGTCCAGCACCCTTGCAGCGCCTCCAACGGTGCCTGAAACCACAAGCAAATCACCAGCACAGGCTCCGTTACGCTGCAGTTGCCGGCCCGGCTCAACCGTACCTAACGCCGTCAGGCTGACAGACAACGGTCCACTGGTCGTATCTCCGCCGACCAGTGCAACGCCAAAAGGCTCAGCCAGTGACATGAACCCTGCGGTAAATGACTGGACCCAGTCCGGGTCGGCCTCTGGCAGCGACAGTGAAAGCAGAACCCGGTGCGGAACCGCACCCATTGCTGCGAGGTCACTCAGGTTAACGGCAAGGCATTTGTAACCAATATCAAATGGCAGGGTATCAGCCGGAAAATGTACACCAGCGTTCAATGTATCGGTAGCAGCCACCAGGTGCTGCCCGACGGGTACATCAAGTACAGCGGCATCATCTCCAATGCCGAGCTTAACGCCCGGTGAGGCCACCAGGGTTGAGCGCTGAATCTGCCTGATTAATTGAAACTCGTTGCGACCCTCAGGCATGTGTGTTCTCAGGTGGGCTTGAGCAGTGAAAGATTCGCAGGGTCCCGCCACTGCCTGGCCGCCTTGTCGAGGACGCCATTGATATAGCTATGGCCACCTTCTGCGCCAAATTGTTTTGCCAGATTCACCGCCTCATTGATGACAACCTGGTGCGGTACCTCCAGACTATGCAGCAGTTCATAGGCTCCAATGCTCAGAACAACATGCTCAATAACGTCCAACTGGGACAAAGGCCGGTCGAGGAACGGCTCAAGCTGACTGTCAATTTCGGCCTGATTTGCACTGACATCTTTAACCAGCAGCGTAAATAACGGTGTATCGACATTGCTGAAGTCTTGTTCTTCGTGGAACTGGAGCAGGATTTCAGTGACGTCCTGGTTGGTCAACCGCCACTGGTACAGGGCTTGAAGTGCGCGGCGACGGGCACGGCGGCGAAACTCAAACTTGCTGACCGAAGTCATGACGCGCGAGTACGGTCCAGCAAAGCAATCATTTGCAGTGCAGCGACGGCAGTATCAAAACCCTTGTTGCCTGCACCGGAACCCGCACGCTCCAGCGCCTGATCAACATCGTCCGTGGTCAATACTCCAAAATAGCCGGCAGCCCATGCTTTAAACCCACTTGTGCAATGCCGCGACTGCATTCACCCGCAACGTAATCAAAATGCGGCGTGCCACCCCGGATGACAGCACCCAACGCTATAACTGCATCGTGTTCCCGACCAGCAGCCAGCACGTCTGCCGCCAGCGGCAGTTCAAATGCACCCGGCACCCAGGCCAGTGTTATGTTGCTATCCTCAACACCGTTGCGTTGCAACGCGTCCAGCGCGCCATCCACCAGTTGCTGCACGATAAAGTGATTGAACTCGGCAGCGACGATGGCGATTTTGCACTCTCTGGCGGGTATTTCCAGCGGCAGTTCATTCACGCGGATTGCTCCAGTACGGGCGCATCTTCTTCACCCATGCTGTCAACGTACTCGACGACCTCCAGGCCAAACCCCGCCAGGCTGGTCATGCGCTTGGGCGCACTCAAAACGCGCATCTTCCTGATCCCGATATCAGCAATGATCTGGGCGCCAATACCATAGGTTCTCAGCTCGCTTGACTGGCGGCTATCACCGCATTTAAGCACATCCGGCTCGGGCTCACTTTGTATGCGGCGTAGCAGATTCTCGTCATCTTCATGGCCGCCAAGGACCAGCAGCATACCGGTACCCTCGCGTTCAATTTCTGCCATCGCTACCCTCAAGGGCAGGCCAAAATCATCCCGCTTGATACCCAGAACATCACTCAGCGGGTTTTGCACATGTACCCTGACGAGCAAAGGCTCCTCAGGGTCAACCTCTCCCTTGAGCAAAGCAAGGTGCAGGTGGTGGTTGATGCTGTCACGATAGGTCAGCAAATGAAACGGGCCAAAATCGGTTTCAACTTCATGCTTCGATAAGCACTCGATCGAACGCTCTGTTTCCAGCCGGTACCTGATCAAATCAGCAATGGTGCCAATCTTCAGGCCGTGTTCCCGGGCAAACGTCTCCAGTTGCGGGCGCCGGGCCATGGTGCCGTCTTCGTTCAATATCTCAACCAGCGCGGCCGCCGGCTCCAGACCTGCCAGTAATGCCAGATCAGCGCTTGCTTCAGTATGGCCAGCACGCATCAATACGCCACCGGGTTGAGTCATCAGGGGAAACACGTGCCCCGGTTGGGAAATATCAGCTGCCACTGCATCCGGCCGGACCGCAGTCCGAATGGTATGCGCCCTGTCATAGGCCGATATTCCAGTAGTAATACCTTCTGCAGCCTCCATTGATACCGTGAAGTTGGTGGCAAAGCGAGCCTCATTTTTATTCACCATCAAAGGCAGGTTTAATTGCGCGCAACGTTCACGTGTGATCGGCATACAAATCAACCCGCGGCCAAAACGGGCCATAAAATTGATATCCTCGGGCCTGACCATGGATGCGGCCATTACCAGGTCGCCTTCATTTTCCCGGTCTTCATCATCGATCAAAACGATCATGCGTCCCTGGCGGATATCTTCAACGAGTTCCGGAATGCTATTCAGTTTCATAATTATTATTCCTTGTTGCCCGGCTCATCGCCTGCATAGCCATACTGATTCAGGCGCTCAAGATAACGGGCAATCAAATCAACTTCCAGATTCACATTGTGGCCGACGGCAAGCCGGCCAAGTGTTGTAACTTCCAGCGTGTGCGGAATGATACAGATTGAAAAACGGTTATCTTCGACCAGGTTGACGGTCAGGCTGACACCATCCAGGCACACCGATCCCTTGGGTGCGATAAAACGTGCCAGGCTGGACTCCGTCTCAAACAGAAACCGCTCTGAACGGGCATCCTCAGTCCGGGAAATCAGCTTCGCAAGGCTATCGACATGACCGGAAACCAGGTGGCCGCCAAGCCGGTCTGCAGCGCGCAGTGCTAATTCCAGGTTAACCTTGTCACCCGGTTGCCGATCACCCAGGCTGGTTAAATCCAGGGTTTCGACAGACAGGTCCGCACTGAAGCCTTTCTCGTAAGGCTCGAGCATGGTCAGGCAAACACCCGATACACTGATGCTGTCGCCACTTTTACAGCCTTCCATCAACACAGACGGCACTTCAAAGCGAATGCGCAGGTCGCCCTCCAGTGGCTGCCTTGACTGTAGAACACCGGTATCTGCAACAATTCCTGTAAACATTAGTCTTCCCAGAGCCTGTTTCCGCAGGCCTCAATAAATCGGCTTCAGCCGTATCCGCAAATCATCACCAATACGCTGTAAGTCTATCCACTTCAGATGGACGCGATCATCCATATTATCAAGTCGTGGTGTCGCAAAAGGGCTGACGGCATCGCCACCCAGTAAAACGGGTGCCTGATATATCAGCACTTCATCGACCAGTTTGTGCTGCATCAAGGCACCGCAAAACACCGCACCTGCCTCAACCTGTACTTCATTGATGCCACGCTCTCCGAGTTCCTTCAGCAAGCGCTCAAGATCAACATGCCCGCCGGAAGGTGGCAACGGCAAACATTCTACAACCGTTCCGGCAAGTGACGCCGGTATTTCCTGCTCACTCAGGCCTGCAATCAGCACTTTCCCAGCGAGGCCCAATAACTTCGCATCTGACGGCGTGCGCCAACGGCTGTCAGCGATAACCCGCAATGGTTGCCTGACCCGCTCACCCGCAGCATCATTACCCGGGCGCACATTCAACGAGGGGTTATCGGCGAGAACCGTACCAATCCCGGTCAGTATTGCATCAGCTCGGGCCCGCCAGCGTTGCACATCAGCGCGCGCAGCAGGGCCACTGATCCACTGACTGCTACCATTGGCGAGCGCAACGTGGCCGTCCATGCTTTGTGCCAGCTTAATCCGAACCCACGGACGCCCTTGGCGCATGCGCATCAGAAAACCGGCATTGAGCTCCCCGGCCTGCGCGGCCATCAGTCCGCATTGCACTTTAATGCCTGCCTGCCGTAGGCGCCTGATACCAGCGCCGCTGACTTCAGGGTTGGGGTCTTCGAGCGCACAAACCACCCGGGATATTTTCGCCGCGATCAAAGCCTCGACACAGGGAGGTGTTTTTCCGCTGTGGCTGCAAGGCTCAAGCGTTACGTAGGCCGTTGCACCGCTGGCGCTGTCACCGGCATCAGCCAGTGCATTTACTTCGGCATGGGCATCGCCGGCACGCTTGTGCCAACCGCGGCCGACCACTTCACCTTCTCGGGCAAGAACACAGCCAACCCGTGGATTGGGGTGGGTGGTATTCAGGCCCTTGCGCGCCAACTTCAAAGCCGTTGCCATGCAACGATGGTCGAAAACGTCAAAGTTCATTTTTTTGAACGCCGGGTCCTGGCTTCAGCATCCAGCAGTGATATCTGCCGTTTATCCAGGCTGCCCGGGTTGTCCCGCTCCAGTTTTTCTATCTCATCACGAAAAGCCTGTACGTCCTCGAATCGCCGGTAAACGGATGCAAAACGGACATAGGCAACCTGATCCAACTGGCTCAACTCGCGCATCACCCACTCACCGATCAGGCTGCTCGGTATTTCAGCTTCCTCGACGCTGCGGATTTCGCGCAGCAAGGACCGAATGGCACGCTCAACTTCGCGGGTTTCAACCGGCCTTTTCTCCAGTGCCCTGAGCATTCCATCACGCAATTTGTCCTCTGAAAACGCCTCCCGGATACCTCCGGACTTGATCACCCGAGGTGCAATCAGCTCCGGTGCTTCATAGGTATTAAAACGCGAAGAACAACTGGCGCACTCACGCCTGCGACGGATTTGCATACCGTCGCCGGTGACCCGCGAATCAACTACGCGGGTATCATCGTGATTGCAGAAAGGACACCACATTATTCAGGTTTTAACATTTATAGACAGGGTGTTTACTGCACAGGACGGCCGCAGCTTCACGGGCTTTTTCTTCAACCACCGGATCACCAACACCGTCGAGCACATCGCAGATGACGCCTGCAAGCTCTGTGCAATCCGCCAAATCAAAACCACGGGTCGTCACTGCTGGTGTTCCTAAACGCAGCCCACTGGTAACAAACGGGGAACGTGGCTCACCTGGAACCGTATTCTTGTTAACCGTAATAAATGCCCTTCCCAATGATTCCTCAGCATCCTTACCGGTAAATTCCTGCCCAATCAGGTCGACCAGGAACAAATGGTTATCGGTGCCACCGGAAACTATCCGGTAGCCACGTTCAATCAATACCGCGGCCATCGCTTTTGCGTTCGCCACCACTTGCTGCTGATACTGCTTGAATCCAGGCTCCAGGGCTTCTTTGAAAGCCACTGCTTTGGCGGCTATAACATGCATCAACGGCCCACCCTGGGTTCCAGGGAAAACCAGCGAGTTCAGTCTCTTCTGGATGGCCTCGTCTTCACCAGCGAGGATAATGCCACCCCTGGGGCCACGTAAGGTCTTGTGCGTAGTTGAAGTTACAACATGTGCATGTGGCACCGGGCTGGGATAAACACCCGCTGCGACCAGGCCGGCAACATGGGCCATGTCGACCAACAGCAATGCGCCGACGGAATCCGCTATCTCGCGCATCCTGGCCCAATCCATCACCCGCGAATAAGCCGAAAAGCCTCCCACCAGCAGGCGCGGTTTGTGCTCTTCTGCCACACGTTGCATCTGCCCGTAGTCAACCAGGCCGGTTGCCTCATTCAGGCCATACTCCACCGCATTAAACAGGCGGCCG
>JAJRUM010000013.1 GCA_024277815.1 Gammaproteobacteria bacterium | reverse complement strand
TGCCCTACTCATTCCGCCAACTGGGCATCGGCAAGCTGATCGGCACCCGCACCTGGGGCGGCCTGATTGGTATCTACGCCAATCCACAATTGATGGATGGCGGTACGTTGACAGTGCCGTTCTTCAGGTTCTATGACGCCAATGGCAAATGGAGTGTGGAAAACGAAGGTGTCGCGCCCGATATCGAGGTGGCACTCGACCCGGTAGCCACCAACCAAGGTCGTGACACACAACTTGAGCGTGCCATCGAGGAAATACAAACGCAGCTTGATGGCTACACCAGCCCGATTCCGACGGAGGCACCGCCACTGCCGACCGAACCCGGCAAGTAAGCACGCCTTTCTGGCGTTCCCTATATATGGTTTAAGGAGTTGAACGGTGAGTGTTCAATGTGAAACAACAGCCAGTCGTGCGGCTGGCGCAGAGATGCCTTTCTTCGAGAAGTATCTAAGCCTGTGGGTGGCCCTGTGTATCGTGGTTGGAATTTTGCTGGGCCAGTTTTTGCCCGGGTTTTTTGAATCGCTGGGTGCGATGGAAGTTGCCAGCGTCAATATACCGATCGCGGTGTTGATCTGGCTGATGATCCTGCCGATGCTGTTAAAAATAGACTTCCACTCTTTAATGGAGGTCAGGCAGCACTGGAAAGGCGTGGGTGTAACCCTGTTCATCAATTGGGGGGTGAAGCCTTTCTCGATGGCCCTGCTGGCCTGGATATTCATCCGCAACCTGTTTGCAGACTGGTTGCCCGCCGATCAACTCGATAGCTATATCGCGGGGTTGATCCTGCTGGCAGCAGCACCCTGCACTGCCATGGTGTTTGTATGGAGTGGACTCAGCAATGGCCACCCCGGCTTCACCTTGTCCCAGGTCGCCTTGAACGACTTGATCATGGTGTTCGCCTTCGCGCCCATTGTTGCCCTGTTGCTGGGCATATCATCAATCCACGTGCCATGGGCCACGCTGTTCCTTTCGGTTGTTTTATATATTGTTTTACCGGTGATTGTGGCCACTCTGTGGCGCCAATGGCTGATGCGGGATGAGGACGGTCAAGACCGGCTCAAGCGCGTGCTTGGCCGCATGCATCCGCTCTCATTGTCCGCGCTGTTGATCACCCTGGTCCTGCTGTTCGGCTTTCAGGGCAGTCAGATCATCACCAAACCGGTCATCATCCTGTTATTGGCGATTCCAATCCTTATCCAGGTGTATTTCAACTCGGGTCTGGCCTACTTACTCAACAAGAAATTCGGCGTTGCGCACTGTGTAGCTGCACCATCTGCACTCATCGGCGCCAGCAATTTCTTCGAACTGGCCGTGGCAGCAGCTATCAGTATTTTTGGCTTGCAATCCGGTGCCGCATTGGCAACCGTGGTGGGAGTTCTGGTCGAAGTCCCCGTCATGCTGTCGGTTGTGCGGATCGTCAACCGGAGTAAACCCTGGTACGAGGCCGGACTGTGAAGAAATGCTCCAACATCAAGTCCGGGGTCTGTGGTGCTGAAGTTGAGTTTTAGATACTGATCATTGCTGCACATAAAACGACCACGCCTGCAGTTGCACCGCCGGCCAGTTATCGTTGGGACTACTTGAATTTGCAATCTGTTGTGCCCGCTCGCGAAGCTCTTTCAGATTTCGATCAAGACGATGCTTGATGGCATTCGCGGTTTTGCCGGGCTGCGTGTTGTACAACACACGCAGAAGAGCAAAACCTTCGACGGCATTCGGCTTGATCTCATCACCGGGCTTCCAGTCTCCAGGCAAATCTTCAAAGACACCCTGGTACACCCGATCCACAATCGGGATGATCTCACGCGGTTCACCCCAGCCGGCTGCATCAAAGACCTCTGTCACCAATCGCGCCTTGCCAGGCAAATCGCCCATTTGCCAGTAATTCAGATATCTGGCCAGCACAAACCGATAACGACGTTGATCTTCCACCCTGGCTGCGGGCGCGCCTGACCCACCTATCATTCTGATGAGTGCCGTACGAAATAAATTACGGTTTTCAGGATCCGCCACATACTGCCACTCAAAGGGTGGACTGGCACCCGGCATATTGACGCGATAGGTGTCGTCCGCCGCAGCGTCGACCATTGCTGCTGCCAACGACCCTGAAAGTGATGCCCTGGTTGCGAGCATGTCTGAATCAGAGCCTTGTAGCATGGGTGGTGGCGTGGAACCGGGTGGCATCCGCATACCCAGGAAACCCCACGGGTTCTGTTTAAAGTTCAACAACGATTCTTCCTCCGCGGCCAACATGGCGACGGCATGAAAGCGTTGCTGCTGGGTCATCGGAAACACCTGATCTTCTATCCGGTCATACTTGCCTGGAACATCGTTACCACTCAGTTGCGCATATTGAAGCTCCGTCTCGTATGGCATCTGAATTCTAAGCGCATGGGTAAGGGACTCAAGGGCTTCAACACCAGCCGCCTCGAGTTGTATTGCCGCTGCCCGATGGTCATCAGGTGCCCGGCTAACATCGACTTTCGCCAGCGCGCACAATATACCCACACCGCGCCGCGCACGCGAATCAAAGCCAGGCTCAAAAGCCGCGGGATAGAAAGAAGCGACAGCTGACCAATAAAGCAGCTGAGCGGAATTCATCATCGCCGCACGCCTGGTTTCAACCATGACCGGTGATCCGGAAAACTTGGAGATCGCGATACCTTGCCTGACCACATCCCGGATAGTAACCACACCATCACGGGTCGCAGATATGAGCCGCCCCTCGCTGACGCTGTCGATTCCGGGAGGGGCCTTGCCATCACCCAGCCCGAGCGTCCCATCCGGGTCCAGCACCCGAAACAGCAAGCGCCTGTGCGCGGGACTGCCAAACTCAAGCCCCGCCCTGGTATGGCGATCCGAGAACAACAACTCAAGGTCAAAATCGCTGTCCGGGGCGTTATTGATGCGCCATACGTGTTGTTGACCAATGGTCAGTGGTTTTGTCAGGCCGGCACCCTTGAGGCCGTATGCCATGGCACCCACATCAAAGCCAAACCCTGATGGGGCCGGGCTTTTGTCAGTGACACGAAAGAAGAGGTACTGCCCGCCATCTTCACCCCTGATTAGCGGGGCCGGTGCAAACAGTTCAACCAATTCCGCGATCTCCGGCCCCGTGTCCACTGAACGAATGCGCAGGCTATCGGACCGGACCCCGGTGGGGACCACCCACATCAATACCAGAAACAGGAGACATAATCGTTTCACGCTATGTATTATAGTTGATAATTATCGGTGTGCGAATCAGCCAGTACAGGGGCTGAACGAAGGAGTACCCATGCGTCAAATCATGATGTCGGCTATGGTCCTGACCCTGTTGCATATCATATGTTCGCCGGTATATGGCCAGGAAATTGAAGGTGGCAACGCCATGCCAACTGAGGTACGACGGGAGTACCTCGCCCTCGCAGCAAAAATCCGCAATGAGATCGGCGATGCCAGCGCCAAAATTGCAGTGGCAGAAGACGCCTTCATGACAAATCAAAAGGTTGTAGCCAAAAGCAAGGCAGCCAGGTCAAAGGCCGAAACCCGTTATCGCACACTGGTCAGGACCTACCTGGCAGGTACAACCAGTGGTCTTGAACCTGCCAGAGCTCAGGAGATACTTGGCAAGGCCTACCGTGCCGCCGATGCCAGGACAGAACCATACTTAAAGCAACTGTACCGGGAAATCGATGCGCTCGACCTGGAAGATGCGAATGACCGGCCAGTATTCAAAATGGATATTGAAAGGCTGCCGCCGCAAGACCTCAGCGATATCCTTGACAGTATATTAAGCAATGACGTAATCGGCCTGATAGGTCATCAAAAAATTGACGATTCCAATGCCTGGCGACGTATCAAACTGTGGGGTCAGGCGGAAGGCCGGTTGCGTTCACAGCTGATCCTGGTCGATACAATACTTGAGGCATATGCCGGATTTGCCCCTGTTGACTGGAATATCGGGCTCATGCAGAAGGTGGCTGGAGCCAACCGCAACGCAATGCGCCTATATGACCTGGCAGCCCGCATCAAGGTGATCGATCCAAATGACCCGGTCCCGGTCAAACCAACACCTCGAAAAGACCCGTCTCAACGTGGCCCGGGAAACCCAATAGCATCGATTTATAGCTCCAAAAAGGAAATCCCCGAGTTTCAGAAATGGCTGATGGTGCGTTACCAAAGAGCAATGATTGACGAGTTTCATCATATTGCCATGCACGGTCTGATGGTTGACCCACGCACGTTAAAACCGTTGGCGGGGCCAATGCGCACGCTTATCGCCGGGCGCAGCCTGGAGTTATTGATCCACGACCTGAAACTTGAGCACGATATCAATGCCGACTGGGTGGACAGGGTCTTTGAGTGGGGGACCACCCGAGAGGACCTGGCGAAGAACCTGGAGCTCGAGCTTGAGCGCTGGAAAGGTTACCAGATCGCACGCTACACAGCGCCCAATATCATTCCTGATCGCGGTGAATACCTACTCGCCGCAGCGATGGTGATCCGTACCGAGCAGGCCCGGATCCATCAATGGCTGGGTCAGGAATATCTGGGTAGGGATGATGAATCTGAGACGGTGGCAGGAGAGTATTTTGAAGGTCTGGATTCAAACATGGAGCAGTGGGCCAGAGCCGCAGGTTTAAACACCGGGACTGACCAGCAGAATAATATCGACGCGGTCAAGCACCGGATAAAGTGGTTTGACCGCGAATGCGATGCAGCAGCCGGCGCACTCGAGGCAGCCGGCAAGGCAGGGACAATCTCCAGCCTGAGTGATGATCAAATTCGTTTGCTGCGAATATACGGGTTCATACAACCCACACCCGGTGGCAGTTATGTCATCGTGATTTCCGATGAAGGCCGACAACTCAACAGCATGTTGCGAAGCCTCACCACACGTCTTGACCTGCCCGGTGCCGGCTGGATGAGTGTCATCAGCCCTGAAATGATCGCCATCACGGTTGCCAGTGTAGTGGTACCCGAACTCATCGGTGCCCGCTTCGCGACCTGGGCTGAAGGTGTCGGTGCCAGCCGCCGTGCAGTGGCCGTGATGCGCGTGCTGACTGAAATGGGTGCCGGGGCCGTCACTGATGCTTCATTGGAGCTGGCTCAGCGGGGCAAGATTGACGTACAGAGCCTGCTACTCGAATCAGTTGCCCTCGGGGGGGTGCTGCAACTGTCGGGTGAAGCGTCGCAGCGGTTGACCACCTACGCTTTGCGACGGGCCGCAGCACGGGAAAGTACATCGGCTTTGACCATGGCATTGCGCAACGACAAGGCTTTTCGTGAATCGCTGGAGGCCAAATTGAGCGGCATGTTGTCACTGGGAACCGAAACCGGTATTACGGCCGTTTACCAGGGTATGGCGAATGGCGAAGATCTGGATATGACTGCCTTGCTTTCAGTCGCCGCTCAAAGCCTGGTGGGGCGTGTTATTGGCGAGCAATACGCAACCGGATCGCTGAGCGGGCGGCGGGTCAAAGGCAGCGAGATACTCAACCTGCTACCGATGGAACTGCAGCGTCATTTCAAAGAACACCCCGAGGCGCTGGCACACCTTGCAAAAATCACGGATGCCGGACTGCAACGCCAACAGGAAGCGCAGGCAGCATTTGACCGGATTGGTGCTGAGCCCGGCACCGTGGACATATTCTATGCACTATTGCGTCAGGATCTGTCATGGTCTCAACTAAAGTTAATATACGTTAGCGATACCAAGGGGATGTCGGAAAAAATGTTGCAGGTTAAGAATCTGCGCAATGCCCACTTCGAGTTCCTGGCCCGTGATGCACGGTTGATTGCCCAACGTGCCATGGCACAGCATTATGACCGGCGTATGCTTGAGCTGGAGGCCTCCGGTGCTTCGCAGGCAGAACATGACCTGCTTTTTAAAGAATTTTCACGTGAGGTCGATCTGATCAACGAGCCGTTGGTCGCCCCGGGTTCGGATGATCCGACCAGTGACATGGATCGTTCAACACGCAGCAACTGGATGCGACGGGCGCTGCGGGTGCTCTACAGTTTCAGCGCCCATCGCATCACCAATGGTGATGTGCCAACCTCTCTGCACGCCTTTGATGTCAACGAGTACATCAATATTTTTCCACTACTGGAGGCCAACCGCGACTACAAAGGCGCCATGGCTACCGTCACCAATAATGAGTTCGGCTTTAGTTTCAAGCACGGACAAGCGATGGAGGCTTTGAGCCTGGCCTCTGCGATGCAACATATGTCCATCGAAGATCGGGCCCGGTTCAAGAAAAACCGGGTGGATGAACTGACCGATCGCCTGGCCAATGAAGGCAGCGACAAAGCCCAGATAGCCAAAGCGAAACATCAGATGCTGGAGCAGTTCAAGTTCGCCAGACACAGCCGCGATAGCTCAGAGTTTGCACTCAACGACATGGTAGCCCTGGCATCAAAACGACTGAACCTGCCCGAGGACCACCCAAAAACCCTGTTGGAAGCCCGCGACAAACTTTATGGCGAGCGGATGGAGCAGTTGAACAAGGATCTTTTCAGGCTCGAACAGATGGAGTCACCCCGGAGTCGCGAAGCCATTGAACTGAGGGCCAAAATCGAATTTGACCTGAGTGTTGCCATGCGTGATGGCATTGAGACTTACTCCAGCCCGGCTGGACTGGATATTCTGATCAGCGAAGTGCCTAAAAAACCGCGGCGAAATGAAGACGGCACCGTCATGATGGGTGAAGACGGCAAGCCAAAAGGGATGAAGGTATCTGACCGGATCGATGATGCGACATTTACTCGCAAAGGTTCGATGGAGCATTACTCTGAAAGTGACATCAATAGCTTTTTCAATGACCAGATCATGTTTATCAAGGAGCACATCAACCAATTCAACCAGGGCTATGAGACACCATACGAAGCGGGTCGGGCCCTGGGTAAGTATATCGAGCGGGCGTTCCTGGCTTTGAAGATCAATGGACTGGATATTGCCGCAGTCCGGAAATTGCCCCTTTACGACCCCAAGCGTCGTTTGTTGGAGTTTTCACAGGCGCTGGCCAAAAGCAAGGGAAGTCCTGATGACCTGTTGAAAATACTAACCGCTAACGCATTGCGTTCACCACGCACTGCCGAGTTGGGGATGCTCGAGCTTTTTCGACTGGTCGAGCAAGCCCTGCCCGGCATGACGAACATGACAGGTGATGCAACGCCACGACGTGACGGCGGCATTGCCGAAATCACACCCGTGCGTCGCCGCGCCGTGGTCATTGTTCAGCACCGGCGTGAAGAAAAAAACAAACTCATCGATGAACTCTTTGGTCCGGAAATACTGGCACAACGCCTGGAGGCTGAAAAGGCTCTGGTCGAGACGGAAATCGACCAGATCGAGCGCGAGCTTGAACGGTTGCGCATTCTCGCCGGTGACCAGCTTATTTCTGATGTGGATACCCTGTTGGAAGTGGAAGATCAATTTAATTCATCCATTGCCTTCCTCGCCAGCGTGCCTTCCGACTACGTCTTCTTTGCAGCAGAAGTCGACGAAGCACGGCAGTTTCGCAAACGCATCGAAAGGCTCAAAGGAGAGCATGTCACAGACCCGGAAAAACGGGATGCGGCAATGGCAAGGTTTTCCCGGGGTTTTGCCCGTCGTCTCGATCGCGTGGCGTACCTGAATGGGCTTGTTGATGTAATTCTAAAAGAGAAAGAACAGGCAAAAGAACGGGCTGAACTTTTCGCTGCTTTCGAGAAACTGCGCCTGGAGGGCTCATGGCGCGCTGATGTCGGAGCAGCATCGGCAACCGCAACAATTGACGTTTATGAGGACAACGTGACCATCGACATCAGTTGGCCCCAATACGCAGGTGACCCACCTCAGTTTCGAATTCAGGCAAAAAGGCGGGGCGACAGACTGACCGGCACCTGGCTTGATCTGACCCGACCATCGCGGGGCTTCGAAGTTGAACAGGGCATCACTGAAGGACAAACCATGGGTCTGTTTGAAGCCATCATCGCACCCGGCGGTGATGAATTCGAGGTGACCCAACGCACCACGGACCACCCTCGCCTGTTACGTGGAGAAACGCCCGTGTCCTGGCCGAGCCTGATATTCAGACGTGGTGAACCTGACGCACCGGTCGCAAAAGATGACTGGGTTAGTGTTGAGATGAAACCCCTTTCCAGGGCTGCCCCCTGGAGCCCTGTGAACTTTGATATCTACGAGGCGGGGACGGAAAACTGGGTCGAATACAGCGATGACTCATGGCGCAAGTTAGAACTGCCACCCGGATCTTATGACCTGCGATTCAACGGCCGGCCCGAACTTGAGATTCATGATGTGAAATTCGCAGGCGGAGAATTTACACCGCCCAGCCAACCTGCTCTCGGTCAGGTACAGGTCTTTGTTGAATCGGCTGACGGTGAAAGAAACAGTGTCTATTTCGATCGCATCTACAGTGAAGGCAAGGAAATCAGCAGACAGTCCCGACTGCCCGCCGGGTCTTACGAAATCGAACTCAAGTACACCGGTCAGTCGATCAGGCGGGCGTTTACGGTGAACAGCGGCCAGTTGACCAGCATGATTCTACGCCCCGGGGTTGTAACGGTTAGTAATCGCTTCGTGGGTGGTTCCGGGCGCGACCTGTGGGTGCAGGTCTACGCACCGGGTGAGCGATCTTTTGCCGTATTGCAAACCCGTTCTGCCGATGCCATCAGGCTGGCACCTGGCAACTACGACATCCACGTTTCTTATGAGGAGCACAGCGGCCCTGTTCACCAGACGATCCAGTTCAATGGTATCAAGCTTGCAAGCGGTGAGCGGCAGACGCTCGAAGCCAACTGGGCGCAACTGGAAATAAAACGCGGCGTAAAATCATTTCAATACGTCATGATCCGGGCCGGCGTCGATACAACTTCGAAAAAAGGCTGGCACGGTTTCGGCTCGGATCACATTACGATGGATATAGCCCCTGGCCCGTATATTCTGCGCTGGGGCAATGGCGAGGACAGCGAGACAATGGCAATACAACTTGAACCTGGCGAACATCGTGTAGTCAACCTTGATTGACCACAGCGATCGTGTGCTTGATGAAACACAACTTACAGATTATTCCGGAGACATGGTTTATACATTTTCAGGGAGGCTTGCGCGTTTACTCTGACCCCATTTATTCTTTTTGCAGGTCACAAAATAAAGATGGCCGCTTCCTTGCCACCCCCTGCTCTATCACATTTCCCAGACGCAACAGCAGTGCTTCCGTCCAATGGTTACCCATCAGTTGCATGCCGATGGGCAAGCCGCTGCTGTCGTAGCCGACAGGCAGGCTGAGGGCGGGCAGGCCCACCAGGTTACCCGGAATGACGTACCGCATTAATTCGATGACGGTGCTTAAATCAGAGTAATCGTGTGGCTCTTTTTGGGTGGGGATCGGTGGAGCAGTGATAGCGGTTGCCGGCGTCACAATCACATCTACCTGTGTATACAATTTCGCAAAAACAGCCATCGCCCGCGTGCGCATTCGCTGCGATTGCACGTAATCACCAGCAGAAAATGTACGGCCCAGCGCAAGGTTGACGCGCACGGCATTGCCAAAGTCATGCCGATTATCGGGATAATTATTCATGCTGGACGACATTTCGGACAAAATGGTGATCGAATGGGCGATGCGCATTTCGTCCAGCCACGGGATTTCAATTTCTTTGATGGTAGCCCCTGCTTCGACCAGTTTTTGCAGCATGGCCTCGTTGGCAGCGACAATATCAGGCGTAGCGTGCTCAAACCAGGGGCGGTAGACGCCCAACCGGATACCTGTCAGGTCCGGGTTGCGCCAGTTTTTGAGGGAGACAGCTGGTTGCTTTAACGTCACCACGTCTTGCTGATCGGGGCCGGCAATGGCGGCATACACCAACGCCACATCGGCCACCGTTGCCCCAATAGGCCCCAGATGGGCAACGCTCCAGCAAAGTGGCGCAGCGCCGTGTTCGCTGATGCGGCCAAAGGTCGCTTTTAACCCGACCACGCCACACAGTGCGGCCGGTATGCGAACCGAGCCACCTCCGTCTGCACCCATCGCCACTGGACAAATGCCCGCAGCCACTGCTGCTGCCGAACCGCTGGAACTGCCACCGCTGTCGTGCGCCAAATTGTATGGATTGCGGACAACGCCATAGTGGCGGTTGAGCCCGGTGGGGTTGATCCCGATTTCGTGCATGTTTGTTTTGCCGATGAGCAATGCACCCGCCTTGCGCAATCGGGCTACGGTGGTGGCATCATGGTTAACGGCTGTTTTGCCCATAAAACGAGTGCCGACGGTGGTTGGATATGGAACCTGATCGATTTCATCTTTGATCGCGACGGGAACCCCATCCAGAATAGATAAGGGCTTGCCCGCCTCAATCCGCTCGGCAGAGGCGCGGGCTTGTGCCATCAAGTCATCCCGATGGGTGGCGATGAAGGCGCGCAGGGGCTGGTCGCCCGTATCACTTTGCTTGATGGCGGCTAAAACCTGTTCGGCAACACCCTCGGGGGTCAGGGTTCCATTGCGATATGCCCGGGCGTAGTCCCTAATGGTTGTGAAGGGGGTTGGAAGGCTGTTTGCCGGTAAATCGTCCGCCAATTGTGCCAACTGTTGGGCATAAGGTATCGACTCGGTCGTGATATCAGCTTTTCCCAGCGGTCGCATTGTGGGTGGCTCATCAATCCGGGCTTGACGCAGTTTGGGCAAGCCGACTTGCTTGAGCAGGCCGGGCAGAAGCAGGGCGCGAGTGATGCTGTTTTCCAGCGCGCGGGTAAACAGGATTAACGGCCAGCCAATCAGTTTGGGTAACTTAAGTGACTCTAACTCGTACTTTGGCATATTCCGCTTCCGTTTTTTTAAGTGGGTGGTGAGGGAACAGTCCTGCCACAGGATCAGAGACAGCTGCACAATTTATCAAAATTGTATCCCCGATGCCGAAACCTGAAAGAACGCCTCCCTTCGCCAGACTATATTCCCGCTTGAGTCTTCCATTGCTGAATTTTTTGAATGGTGGACCCCAACTCCGCCTTGGCTTTGTCTAAATCATAGGCCTTTTGCAGATTCATCCAAAGTTCAGGACCGGTACCAAAAAACCGGCCAAGCCGTAAGGCTGTATCAGCAGTTACATCACGCTTACCGCGCACGATTTGAGAGATACGATTTGGCGGCACATCAATCTGACGTGACAATTCCGTGGGGCTTATCCCGATTTCTTGAATTTCATCCGCCAGGAACTCACCAGGATGGATTGGCTCTCTTGTCATGATACTTGCCATTTAGGTTTCAATACTTTCCAGGCCCAGTTAGTGATAATCCACGATTTCCACATGATGAGCACCTTCATCCCATGTAAAGCAAACACGCCACTGCATGTTCACCCGGATGCTATAACTGCCTGCCCTGTCACCGGACAGCGCTTCAAAGCGATTACTCGGTAAAGCCCTTAAGGCCGCAAGTGATTCAGATGCATCCAGAATTCTGAGCCGCTTTTCAGCCTGGCTGTTAAAGCCTGAGAACGCGGGCACTCGAAGACCGTTGAACAAGCGCTCCGTTTTCTTGCACTTGAAGCCTTTTATCATTGGCTATTATGCTCATATTGACGCTTTACGTCAATCGTCAATACGAGACTGGACAACACCAACACCAAATGGTCCATGGAAGTGGAAATTAACATGACCACAGGGTCCATGATCAATAACCACAGGTCTATCGGCAAATAACCTTCATTCTTGTAGGTGTATCGAGACTTTTTGGGCCGAAAAAAGGGCCGGGTTAAGCCGGCCCCTAATCCTTTCGATCCTGACAAAGTGTTAACTATGTCTCCGGAATAAAGTGTAAACCATGTTTCCGGTATACACCCAAGACTGTATGGCGGAGCAAAATGGATTCGAACCCTCGATGGACTTTTGATTTGCAACGTCCTGAATTCTTGTGACTAATTCCCGTGAAATTGCCCGAAACTGGCAACAGAGACTTTGGGCAATATTTGCACACAATTGATTCAGGGGCTGGTTCGGTTTTATGTACAGGCTTTAAACGCTTATATCCCTCTCAGCTATATATCTTTACGTTTCAAAACATAGGGGGTTGTAAATATACCCCTATGTTATGTAACATGCTGGTTATTATGGCTACACAGATCACACAAACGGAAAGGGTTCTTGAACTGGTCAAGGAAATGGGGGTCCTGCGTGCACGGGATCTGAATCCTTATGGCATCCCCCGAACACACCTCAGCCGCCTTTGCGCTGCCGGTAAACTGCAGCGAATTGCCCGAGGGCTCTATGCCCTCCCCGACAGCGAGATCACAGAGCACCACTCCCTGGCCGAGTCCTGCAAACGTGTTCCCAAGGGTGTGGTTTGCCTGCTATCTGCCCTGCAATATCACGACATCACGACCCAGGCACCGTTTGAAGTCTGGCTGGCCATCGGCGAAAAAGCCTGGAAGCCGCGCATCGATTACCCACCACTGCGTATCGTGCGATTCTCACCAGCCACACTCAATGCCGGGGTTGAAGAGCACCAAATCGAAGGTGTACCCGTCCGCGTGTTTGCGCCTGCAAAGACCGTGGCGGATTGTTTCAAGTACCGGAATAAAATCGGATTGGATGTTGCTATTGAGTCACTACGTGAATGCCTGCGGTCACAGTGCTGCACCATGGATGATCTTTGGCATTATGCCAAAATCTGCCGTGTCCAAAATGTCATGCGCCCCTATCTGGAGTCGCTCGCACCATGAATAACAGACGTGGAAAAGACATGGCCGTATCGGTACGTGACCGGTTACTGAATCTGGCACGCGAGCGCGGCGAGGATTTCCAGTTAATTCTGACCCAGTATGGGCTGGAAAGGCTTTTGTACCGACTTGGCAAGTCCGACTACCGAGACCTTTTTATCCTCAAGGGTGCGATGCTGTTTATGTTGTGGAGCGACCAATCCCACCGCCCAACACGAGATGTCGACTTTCTGGGCCTTGGCAAAAACAGTGAAACGGGTCTGAGAACTGTATTTCATGAACTCTGCGAGATTCCGGTCGAGGACGATGGGTTGACGCTGATAGCGGACAGCATACAAGTCGATACAATCCGCGATGACACAGAATACGGCGGCATGCGGGTGAAACTGTTCGGTGAGCTGGCCGGAGCCAGAATACCGATTCAGGCCGACATCGGATTTGGGGATGCCGTAACTCCAAACCCGAGAAGTATCGAATACCCCACTCTCCTGGACAGCCCAGCACCAAACTTAAAGGCATACCCTCACGAAACCGTAGTGGCGGAGAAATACCAGGCGCTGGTCACCCTTGGCATGGCAAATAGTCGAATGAAAGACTTTTATGATCTTTGGATAATCTCAAGCGAGTTCGATTTCGACGGTCTGATGCTATCCAAAGCAATCGGTAACACATTTTCACGCCGTCATACACCCTTACCAGAACATGTACCACTCGGCCTCAGCCCCGAGTTCTATGAAGATTCGCATAAGACTGCACAGTGGAACGCTTTCGTGCATAAGGTAATGCTTACTGTCTCCCCGCCCACATTGAAAGACATCTGTCTTTCCCTGGAGGCTTTCCTTTCACCACCCACACAGGCATTGGTCCGAGACAAAGAATTCAGGGCAAACTGGGAGCCCGGCGGGCCATGGCACTGACCGAAGAACAATCGTTGCGCCAAGCAATTGCTCGCGAGGAAGCAAACCTCGCTGCTCTCAAACAAGAACGACAAAAAAGCCGGGAACGATTGGCTACGCTCAAGGCAGAACTTACCACCATGGCGTCGCACATCTCGATTCCTTCCACGTCGGCAGCACAACCCAGTGCTGATATACCCTCTACTCCGAAAGATAAGATTTCATTATTTCGCAAACTATTCCGCGGCCGGACTGATGTCTATCCATTGCTTTGGATAAGCTCAAAAACGGGCAGAAAAGGTTATTCGCCAGCCTGCGGCAATGAATGGGTACGCGGCATCTGCGAAAAACCCCGGGTAAAGTGCGGCGAGTGTCCAAACCAAGCTTTCCGGCCGCTCGGTGATAAAGTTGTTCTCGACCACCTTCAAGGCCGTCATTCGATTGGTGTCTACCCAATGCTCAAAGATGAAACCTGCTGGTTTTTGGCAGCTGATTTTGACAAGGAATCCTGGCTCGATGATGTGGCTGCTTTCGTGGACACCTGCGAAGGTTTCAACATCCCAACAGCAGTTGAACGTTCGCGGTCGGGTAACGGTGCCCATGTCTGGTTTTTCTTCAATTCACCCGTCCCCTCCATCATCGCCCGCCGCATGGGCTGTTATCTCATCACCGAGACCATGGCGCACCACCACCAACTGGCCATGAGTTCCTATGACCGCCTGTTCCCTAACCAGGACACTCTGCCACGTGGTGGTTTCGGTAACCTCATCGCCCTGCCACTGCAATATGAACCACGACAAGCAGGTAACTCCATCTTTCTGGACTCGGATTTTCAACCACACCCGGATCAATGGGCCTATCTCGCATCTCTGACGCGGATGGCGCCATCCAACGTTGAATCCATTGCCGGCGAAGCAAACCAGCGCGGGAAGGTAGTTGGCGTTCGGTTTAGCTCAGGAAACGAGGACAATAAAGACGAAACACCGTGGAAGCGCTTGCCTTCAAGACAATCGGAGACAAAACGGATAACCGAACCCGTACCTGAAAGAGTACATGCCGTGCTTGCACAGCGCTTGTTTGTTGACAAAGCCGACCTGCCATCACCCTTATTGAATCAGATCAAGCGCCTGGCAGCCTTCCAAAATCCGGAGTTCTATAAAAAACAAAACATGCGTCTGTCAACAGCGTTAACGCCACGCGTGATCAGCTGTGCAGAGGAGTTCTCCAAACATATCGCTTTGCCTCGCGGGTGCAAAGATGAACTGGTTGCTCTACTCAATCACTACAGTAGCAAATTGGTCATCGACGACCAGCGGAATAGCGGTGAAGCACTCAACGTGAGATTTAGTGGCAAACTCACCACTACCCAAAAACAGGCCGCCAGCGCACTGTGTAAACATGAAACTGGCCTCTTCGTAGCACCGCCGGGCATTGGTAAGACTGTCATCGGCATCTGGCTTATCGCTGAACGTCAACGCAACACGCTGGTCCTGGTCCACCGGCAACCATTGCTGGATCAATGGGTCGAGCAGCTTGCGCTTTTTCTTGAACTCGATACCAAGGACATTGGAAGGATTGGGGGAGGCAAACGCAAACCGAATGGCCGGCTTGATGTGGCCATGATCCAAAGTCTGGTACGCAAAGAGAACGTGAGTGATCTGGTAGCGAACTATGGCCACGTTATCGTGGATGAATGTCACCATTTGCCAGCAGTATCTTTCGAACGCGTTTTGAACGAAGTCAAAGCACGTTTCATCACCGGCTTGACCGCTACTCCACAACGCCGGGACGGTCATCACCCAATAACTGAAATGCAGTTGGGCCCGGTGCGTTTCACTATAGACGCTCGAAATCAGGCAGCACAGCGAGCCTTCAACCACAACCTGATCATCCGTGAGACAGGCATAAAAATTGATGATGACAACCTGCGTATTCAAGAGATATACCGGCATTTAGCCACTGACGAGCAACGCAACCATCTGATCTTCAATGATGTCCTGCAGGCACTCGAGGAAGGCCGTTCGCCGATCGTACTCACGGAACGCAAAGAGCACCTGGAGTACTTTGCCGGCCAATTCCGCAATTTCACACCTAACCTGATTGTCCTGCAAGGAGGTAAAACCGCAAAAAAACGCCGTGAGGAATTGAATCGGCTGGCAACCATCCCCGATGACGAAGAGCGATTGGTTCTTGTAACTGGGCGCTATATCGGAGAAGGGTTTGACGATGCACGACTGGACACACTGTTTTTGGCCTTGCCTGTGTCCTGGAAAGGAACACTGATCCAGTATGCCGGAAGACTCCACCGCCTTCACCCCGACAAGACTGAGGTTCGCATCTATGACTATGTCGACCGTGATGTACCTATGCTCGCGCGCATGTTCGAGCGACGCTTGCGTGGATATCGAGCGATCGGCTATAGCACCCAGGACACCAACACTGGCCTAAAATATACTGTTTAACCTAATTGGCAACAGAGACTTTTGGATAAAAATCTATGCAAAATCATTCCTGGAGATGGTTCGGTTTTTAGGGGTACATTAGTCTCCGTTAATATACCAAGACAGAAAGATATTCATCGCAAATAACACCTTGTTTAAATTCATTTTTTACAAAACCGAACCTCTGATTTCGCCAAAAGAGACAGGTGGACAGAATGGGGCAAATTCGGGCAAAATGGAGTATTATTAGTTCGCTTTTAAACGACCTGAATGCGTGTAACCATCTGAATTTTTAGAATAATCCCAATCTCCGACGGAGACCACCGTCGGAGACAAGACTGTATGGCGGAGAGAGAGGGATTCGAACCCTCGATGGGCTTTTGACCCATACTCCCTTAGCAGGGGAGCGCCTTCAGCCACTCGGCCACCTCTCCGTAGACGTTATTTTACCCCTATTTCGGGCAGTAAAAAACCGGGATGCGGAAGCATACCGGTTCATTGTTCCTGGGTAAAGATGTAATCGGCTTAGTTCTGACCCTGAACTTTCTCCAACTCTTTACGTTCAGCGAGAATGCGCTGAAAAATTTCTTCGCGATGCACTTGTACTTCAGGAGGTGCATCGATACCAATTCGTATCTGATTTCCCTTTACACCCAGAACTGTCACAGTGACGTTCTCCCCTATTACGAGTTTCTCCCCGACTCTTCTAGTCAAAATAAGCATTCAGTACCTTCCCTTGGTCTCAGACATTTTGGGTGTCTTAATCCCTGTTTTTGCTTTAATTTATTTATTTCTCAAAGGCCGCAGAACCTCTTTGAGATTCAGGTCTGATCAGCGACCCAAGCCGACACGGAGGACAGTGCCACATCCAGATTTTCCGGATCACTACCCCCAGCCTGAGCGAAATCAGGGCGTCCACCACCCTTGCCGCCAACCTGACCTGCAACAAAGTTTACCAGACTTCCAGCTTTTATCCGAGTAATCAGGTCTTTACTTACACCGGCAGCGATTCTGACTTTGTCACCATCAACACTGGCAAGCACCACTACCGCGCTTCCCAGACTATCCTTCAGGTGGTCAATACTGTCCCGGAGTGCAGCGGCATCAAGCCCCTCTATTTGCTCAGATAATATGTTTATTCCATTGATATTTATAGCTTTATCTAATAGCTCTTCGCTTTCAGAGCTGGCCAGGCTGGTTTTTAGTGCAGCCACGTCTTTTTCCAGCTTATGGCTGCGCTCAAGCATCTGCTCCAACCGTTTGGGTGCCGCCTCGGGAGCGACCCTCAATATCTGTGCAACGGCCTGTAATTGTCGTTCCATGGCCTGAATATGCTCAATTGCAGCCTCACCGGCGACGGCCACGATGCGCCTGACGCCGGATCCAATCGCTGACTCTGAGATAATCTTGAACTGCCCGATTTCCCCTACACGGTGGACATGTGTACCACCACAAAGTTCGGTTGAAAGCTCACCAAAGCGTAAAACCCGTACTTTATCGCCGTATTTCTCACCAAACAATGCCATCGCTCCGGTTTTGACAGCCTCATCAAAACTCATGACCTCGGACACCGTTGGCGGATTAGCCCGGATCGCATCATTCACATGGCGTTCGATCTGCTGGATTTCTTCGGTGCTGAGCGATCCCGGGTGAGAGATATCAAAGCGTGTGTAATCAGGCGCAACCAACGAGCCTCTTTGCTCAACGTGCTCACCGAGCACCTCCCGCAGAGCACGGTGCATCAAGTGAGTTGCAGAGTGATGGATGACAATGGCCTGGCGCCGGTCGGCATCAACCTGGGCCGTTACCTGCCGGCCCTGTTTGAGACAGCCTTGTTGCAACTGGCCGATATGGCCAAAGAATGTTCCACCCAGCTTGATGGTATCTTCAACCCTGAATAGCGCCCCTTCGGCACGGATGACACCTGTATCACCCACCTGACCACCGGACTCGGCATAGAAAGGTGTTTTGTCCAAAACAATAACAGCCGTATCACCGTTGTTGATCTGTTCGGCCAATTGGCCATCAATAAGAATACCAGCGACAACTGCATCGTCATTTTCGAGTTGCTCGTAGCCTGTGAACTCAGTTGCCTGCAGCGACTTGGCCGCCTCTGCAGAAATCTGGTCTTTGTGCTGGAACTGCCCGGCTGAGCGGCCACGTTGCCGTTGTTTTTCCATCTCAGCATCAAAACCGTCAACATCGACCTCGAGGTTCTTTTCGCGTGCGATATCCTGGGTCAGGTCCAGAGGAAAACCATAAGTGTCATAGAGTGTAAACGCCGTCTCGCCATCAATCCTGCCGCTACCGGAACCCGCCTTGTCCATGACGTCCTGTAACAGGCCCATGCCCTTGTCCAGGGTACGTGCAAAACGCTGTTCCTCTTCCTCAAGGGTCTTTCTTATGTGTGCTTCACGTTCTGCCAGCGCGGGATAGGCAGCACCCATTTGTTTAACCAGCGGTGTCGTCATGGCGCCAAAAAACAGGCCTTTCTGTCCCAGTTTAAAACCATGGCGTACCGCACGCCGGATAATACGCCGGAGCACATAACCACGGCCTTCGTTGGCGGGCAACACACCGTCTGAAATCAGGAAAGCGCAGGCGCGAATGTGGTCGGCAATGACTTTCAGTGAGTTGTTGGACTTGTCACTGGTGTTGGTCAACTCCGCAGCAGCGGCGATCAGGGCCTGAAACAGGTCAATATCATAATTGCTGTGCACGCCCTGCAAAACGGCCGCCAGCCGTTCAAGGCCCATGCCGGTATCCACACACGGCTTGGGCAATGGCTGTAAACTGCCATCGCCAGCACGGTCGAACTGCATGAACACCAGGTTCCAGATCTCGACATAGCGATCACCGTCTTCATCTTCAGAGCCCGGCAAGCCACCATCAAAAGCCGCACCGTGATCGTAAAAGATTTCTGAGCAGGGACCACAGGGACCGGTATCGCCCATGGCCCAGAAATTATCGCTCTCAAATGGCTCGCCACCCGGTTTGTCGCCGATACGGATCACCCGCTCTGCGGACAGGCCGATCATGTTGCGCCACAGATCATAGGCCTCATCATCGGTGTGATAGACCGTTACCCACAATCTTTCTTTATCCAGCCCATATTCTTCGGTCAGCAGGCTCCAGGCATAGCGGATCGCGTCTTGCTTGAAATAGTCACCAAAACTGAAGTTACCCAGCATCTCAAAAAATGTATGGTGCCGCGCGGTATAGCCGACCTGGTCAAGATCATTGTGCTTGCCACCGGCACGGACGCACTTCTGTGACGTAGTCGCACGCAGATTGGCACGTTGCTCCGCACCGAGGAACACATCCTTGAACTGGACCATGCCTGCATTGGTAAACAGCAGGGTCGGATCATCCGCCGGAACCAATGAGCCGGAAGCCACAATCTCATGCGCTTTGGAGGCAAAAAAATCCAGGAATGCCTGACGAATTTCAGCTGTAGTTTTCAATGCTTTGCGTGCCCTGGGAATCGAATCGACAAGTTTACCGAAACACAGCGGCCATAGGAATGATTCACTGGCATCAATTACCGCTTGTCGAGCGACTCAATGCAATGCTCGCCTGTTCGTGGTCAAAACCCCGGTTCATCAGCTTGCGGTGGATTTTTGCCTTTTGGGCAAAATCCAACTTGCCCTGAACGCGCCGGGCCGCCCACCGGCTTGCTGCCTCCAGCCAGATATCACCCTCGACCTGCAGGGCTGTAGCGATCAGGTGCTCCGGAATACCGCGCTGGCGCAACTCGCCGCGAATTTTCAGTGGCCCGAACTGGCGGCGAATGCGCATGCGGACATACATCTCGGTAAACCGGTGATCTGAAACAAGGTCCTGTTCCGCGCACCCGTCTACAACATGCTCCGCCATTTCGGCCGGCACACCGCGTTGCGCAAGCTTGCGCTTGAGTTCCTCAATACCGTATTCGCGCCGTGCGAGATAGCGCACGGCGATGTCATGGACTTCTGCTTCGCTCAGGTCAGGTGCAAGTTTGCCACGCATGCGGCATCACTCGGCAACCGCTTCGGCTTCGGCAGCTTGCTTTTTCACCGGCAACAACATAGCGCGCAGTTTGCTGTCTATTTCCTGTGCAACTTCCGGGTGCTCCTCGAGGAACACGCGGGCATTGTCTTTGCCCTGGCCAATGCGGTCATTACCATAGCTGTACCAGGCCCCGGCTTTTGCTACAATGCCATGTTCAACACCCAGGCTGACCAATTCTCCCAGCTTGGAAATGCCCTTCCCGTAAAGTATTTCAAACTCAGCCTGCCTGAAGGGCGGTGCCATTTTATTCTTGACAACTTTAACGCGCGTCTGGTTACCAACAATTTCATCGCCTTTCTTGATCGCACCGATGCGGCGGATATCCAGTCGTACCGAAGAATAAAATTTGAGCGCGTTGCCACCAGTGGTGGTTTCGGGGCTGCCAAACATCACACCAATCTTCATGCGTATCTGGTTGATAAAGACCACCATACAGTTCGAGCGCTTGATGTTGCCTGTCAGTTTGCGCAATGCCTGCGACATCAAACGGGCTTGCAGCCCAACATGATGATCACCCATTTCGCCTTCAATTTCAGCCTTCGGCGTCAGCGCCGCCACCGAATCCACCACCACGATATCCACCGCACCGGAGCGCACCAGCATGTCGGTGATTTCCAATGCCTGCTCACCGGTATCCGGCTGTGAGACCAGCAGGTCTTCTACATTGACACCGAGGTTTTCAGCGTACTGGGGATCAAGTGCATGCTCGGCATCGACAAAGGCCGCCGTACCACCCACCTTTTGCGCTTCGGCGATCACCTGCAGTGTCAGGGTGGTCTTGCCACTGGATTCGGGGCCATAAATTTCGACCACGCGGCCACGCGGCAAACCGCCGATACCCAGGGCGACATCCAGCGCCAGAGATCCTGAAGAAACGACATCAACAGCATTGATATTGCCGCCATCACCCATGCGCATGATGGCACCTTTACCAAACTGCTTTTCAATCTGCGCCAGTGCTACTGTCAACGCCTGCTTTCTGTTGTCATCCACGTATTGCTCTCCAAGTTCGTTGTGCTGTCTAATCAGGTTAAAAAAATATTTTTCTGTCGCCGCCAAGCATTATGACACAGGGCGATTACTGTCTTAAGCCCGGTCAACTCCAGCGGTACAAATTCCTACAAACATCAAAGTAAATTGCTTCACAGGCTGTAGTTTGCAACAGCGTATTCTCAAATAGCGATAAAGTTATTCAGGCAGCTGTATCCAGCCGCTCCAGGATACCCTGCAAGGCATGCAGGACAGTTTTCTGCCGGACTTCCTTGCGGTCACCGCTAAACACCTGCGCCTCACCCACGGGAGCCTGACCATCGATACACCAGCCAAAATGTACCAGCCCGACCGGTTTGCCTTCCATACCGCCACCCGGGCCGGCAATGCCGGTTGCGGCAACGGTTACCGCAACGCCTGACATCCGCCGGGCGCCCTCGGCCATCTGACAGGCTATTTCATCGCTGACGGCACCAAATTTGACCAGGTCATCGTGTGAGATGCCCAGCAGGTCTTCCTTGGCACTGTAGCTGTACACAATATGACCACGATCGAACCAGACAGAACTGCCAGCCAGGTCTGTGCAACATTTGGCAATCCAGCCACCGGTGCAGGATTCTGCGGTCGCCATCCGCCAGCCACGCGCGGTCAACTGCGCTGCAAGTTGCTCCAGCAAATCCGCCACATCCGATTCAAAATCTTCCACCAATCCACCCTGTAATCTGCTGAAAACATCATCCAGGCCGACCCCGGCCTGCAAGTTTTACCGGCCCGTGACAGTCACCCACGGTTGCCTACGTTACACTTTCCGGGAGGTCATCTCCAGCCGTTTCCAAGCAAGCTTCCCACACACCATCGATGCAGCCTCAATTTCGTAAGGCGCAAGTGTTGGTACGACGATACGTGCGTTAAGCTGTGGCTAAACTGATCCCACTGGCAGCGCCTGTTACCAGGGCAACTTTTGTTTTCGCTCGTATGATTTGCCACTTTTTGCCGATCAATCGTGAAATCTGTTTTCCACATTTGATTTAATACGGGCCGACAGGAAGAATATATTCGGCTCAGAAAAGAACTCACCGTGCGTACCCGGAATCAAATCCAGGCGAAAACCCTGCCTGTAAGCCATATCATATTTCTTTAAGCCATCATCGTACCGGGTATATGGGTTCAGAAAACTACCCTCACCATATATGAAGGCCAGATTCCCCTCATATTCCGGAAACCTTGCCTGTTCCATCAGGATGAGCATTCTTATATCACGCCCTTGCTTTTCCAGTAGCAATGTAACCGCATGTGCAACCTGCCCGCCCTGACAGTTGCCGCCAAAATAAAGCGGCCCATCAGGATAAATCCGGTTTACTTCCCTCGCGTACCAGTTACTCAATACGGCTACATTTTCTTCCGTGTAGTCCATTATCAGGCTGCCGGAACGCATGCCGTGAACGCAATAATCCTCACCGAGATGACTGGCCAGGCCGGCGAGTTCTTTGCCCGCCTGCAGACACCAGAACAGTTGGTACTTCGCATGTGCGTTACCAACCGAAACAATGAGTGAAGAATCTTCATGGCGCCGGCCATCCCAGGTGCTGATATATGTCTTCTGTTTGGCGTAGATTGCAGAGTTAACGAATGTATCTCCGGATGCGCATGAGTGTTTTGATCCGGAGTCCGAAACTGCAGCAGCCTGTCTGCCCTTTACCCTCAGTTGATCAACCTGGCGCGCCATAGACTGCAAACTGCCAAGACGCCCGAAAAAACCGGGAGGCACAGTGACAGAAAACTCATCTTCTACGTCCATGGACAGCATCATGTATGACAAAGAGTCACCACCTGAACGTTCAAAGTCGTGGTTTTGACCAACAGGTTGGTCATTTTCCAGTACATCCTGCCAAAGCCGTGACAAACGTATTTGAGTGTCGCCAACAGGCGCAACATACTCTACTGATTGTTGGGCCCTGTATTGGTATCGTTTAGCGGTCTCTTTGCGATCTTTCTTGCCGGTGCCGGTCAGTGGGATGGTTTCAACTCTGACGTATGACGATGGCACCATATAGTCGGGCAGCCATGTGCTGAGTGAGGTGGAGATATCAACACCCCGGACATGGGCGTCTTCATCTGCGGTGAAATATGCAGTGATTTCTGTTTGTCGTTTTGATTGTGAGACACAGACCACCGCATCAACAATGGCCTCAATTCTCACAAGTGCGGTTTCTATTTCTTCTAACTCAACACGGTTACCACGAATTTTTATCTGGTTGTCGAGCCGGCCAACAAATTCAAGCTGGCCGTCCGCGCGTATCCTGCCAAGGTCACCTGTCCTGTAGGCTCGTACTGAAGTACCGTTTCCAGTAATTAAGGAGATGAACTTCTCGTCATAATCATTTCCGTCGGCGAGGTATCTGTCGCACACACCGACGCCGCTCAGGCAGATCTCGCCTATGTCTCCCAATGGCGCAGCATGGTTATTACTGTCCAGCAAATGCACATCCAGATGCGCCAGGGGCTTGCCTATGCATACCGTCTCGCCGGTGACATACTGCCATGCCGTACTGTAGATCGTTGCTTCTGCCGGGCCGTACCCGTTGATAAGTTGAGCATGCACCGATAAATCATCCGCAAGTGATTGAGGACAAACTTCCCCACCCGCCACAATGGCCCTTAAACTGTTGAGGCGGGAAACCGGCAGGGTAGACAAGACGGATGGGGTGGCAAACAGATGTGTAATTTTATGCTGGTCAATAAACTCATGTAGTTTGCGGCCAAGCAGGGGGCCTCGATGTACCGGGATATGAACTTCTCCACCTGCTGATAAGGTCAGCATTAATTCAGCGATGCTTGCGTCAAAGCTTTGCGATGAATTCAAAACAGTTTTTGCGGTATTGGTCAGGTGAAACCGTTCTATCGCTGCGGGCAGAAATGCAAAAAGTGCCGCATGGGCAATCGGAATTCCCTTTGGCCGTCCCGTGGAGCCGGAAGTAAAGCAAATATAGGCTGTGTCTTGTCCGTGGGGCCGGGCCGGGACCGGCGCTTCTGTATGATCAAAGTCTTCCGGCTTCGAGATAATTTCCTTCAGGTAGAGTTTGTTTGCATACGTTAGCGCCCTGTCAATTTCAGACCCTTGTTGGGTTATCAGAAAACCTGCATTCGCGACATCCAACATGAAAGACAAGCGTTGCGCTGGCAACTTTTCATCAAGGCAAAGGCAACTACCACCGGCCCGCAAAACCGAAATCTGACAAACCACCTGATCAAGGGATGGTTGCAAACCAAGTGCGACAACGTCCCCTCGCCGCAGGCCACGTTGCACAAGAAGGGCACTCAGGTACATCGAGATGAGGTCGAGTTCGGCATAGGTGAGAGTGTCCGCACCGCTCGAGACCGCAATTGATGTGGGTGATGTCTTAAAATGATGCCTTAAAAGCGAAAGTGCATTATCTACACCTTCCCGGAAGGCTGGTGGTTTCTCCGTGGCCAGGCCAATCTGGAGTAATCGCCGGCAATCAGCATGCTGCTCATTTTTCCCTGCCAAGCAGCTCGTAAGCAGCATTCCCGCGTGTTGCATGTCAGTGCCTCCCGCAACCAGCACCAGGTCACCCGGCTTTAGATAAGCGACCAGGCTGGCCACCAACTCCTCCACGCTTTGATGGCAGGAAACGGCATGATCAGGATCATTTATCTGTTGGATAATATCCTGGCTGCTGACCTTGTCATTGAACCGCTCTCCGCCGCCATCAATATGCAGCAAAAAGCCTGCATCAAATTGGTTGATAACATCGGCGTATGCCCCGCTCAACAGGCGGGTACGGGAAAATAGCTGTGGCTGAAAAGCAAGAATAACCCGTTGATCCTGTTTCTCAGAAAGGCGGGCTGTCTCCAAATTAACCAGGAGTTCAGTGGGGTGATGCGCGAAGTCCTCAATGACCCGGACACCAGCAAATTTACCGTGGTCATTCCAACGCTGTGATACCCCCCTGAAACGCGACAAAGCCTTGACTGTAGCCCGGAAGTTAATGCCAAGCGCCAGGCATATACCAATACAGCCCAGTGCATTTTCAACCATGTGACGGCCCGGAATAGACAGGCTCACTTTACCCAGCACGCCACATTGATTACTTACCGAAAAACTGGATCCATGACTATGCAGGACAAGCTGTGATGCCGAAATATCATTATTTCCTGCAAGGCCATAAGTAATGACATCAGTGCCAAGTGTGGACCGTATTCGTTGCAAACCCGCATCGTCACCATTGATGACAAGGGTTCCCTTATTCAGCACCCGTCTGGCAAATTCGCTGAATGCCAAATCGAGTGAAGTCTGATCACCATAGTGCTCCAGATGATCATCATCAATGTTGGTTATTACTGCAAAATCAGGGGCATAGTGAGGTAAATTTCGAAATGCCTCGCAGGCCTCCGCGACAAAATAGCCACTCTCAGACTGATCACTGGCTGCACGTGCCCGCTTGCCACCAAGACCGGTAACATCAGCACCCAAAATAAAGTCAGGGTCCGCACCGGTTTCCATTAAGACGGTCGCAATCATCGCGGCCGTGGTGGATTTCCCATGCGTTCCGGTGACATGGACGGATGTTTTATCGACACCAAGATCCTGCAGAAATTTAGCACGTTTTGTCACCCTGCACCCCAGTCTCAGGGCCTCGGTTACTTCCGGGTTGTGTGGTGATATTGCATCACTGATAACAACGACTTCTGCACCGCTGATGTGTGATGCTTCATGGGTGTTAAATACAGTACAGCCGCGGGAGACCAGGCTG
>JAJRUM010000012.1 GCA_024277815.1 Gammaproteobacteria bacterium | reverse complement strand
GGCTACAGGGCCGGCGCTACTACCGCCGTGGCCACCATGTTCAACAAATACCGCAATGGCAATTTTCGGGTTATCGTATGGTGCATAGCCCATGAACCATGCATGGTCCCTGTGACGCCGCAGCAGTTCATCCTTGCTCAAGCCCTTTTTTTCATTCCGGAGAATTTTTACCACCTGCGCCGTTCCTGTTTTTCCTGCTACTGTCCATGCCGCTTTTGACAACACCCTGTGTGCTGTACCATGCGGGTTCAGAACCACGCCCCGCATCGCTTGCTGAACTTTTTGCAACTGTTCCGGCTTAATATCAACTTGATGTAATACCTCCGCCCGTATATCCGCCAATAATTGAGGTTTAAGTACCTTGCCACCGTTAGCGATAGCGGCAGCCAGACGCGCCATCTGTAACGGCGTCACGGTCAGTAAACCCTGGCCAATAGCGGTAATCATCGTTTCTCCACGATACCATTTCTTGCGTTTGGTATGGCTGCTTTTGAACGCGGCCATCATGTATGGCTGGTGAGTGGGAATAATGCCGCGTGCTTCCGGCGATAAATCGATTTGTGTTTTCTCCCCCAGCCCCCACTCATGGGCAGCATCACTGATGGCTGCCATGCCAAGACGATCACCCAGTTGATAAAAATAAACATCGCAGGATTGGATCAGCGCCGAATTCAGCGTGACTTTGCCATGCCCGATGTGTTTCCAGCAGTGCAGTTTTCTGTCGGCAAGCTCAAGATAACCCGGACAGAATGTGCTCCCGTTCGCCAGAGGAATGTCGTTTTTAAGGGCTCCCAGTGCCGTGACAAGCTTGAATGTCGAGGCTGGCGGATATGCCGCCTGAGTAGCACGATTCAGGAGCGGCCTTTCCGGGTTATTCAGCCACGCATTCCATTGCTCGGACTCCAGGCCGGTAATAAAACGATTGGTGTCGTATCCCGGCTGACTCAGCATGGCAATGATGCCTCCGGTTTTGACATCCATGACAACGACAGCACCGGTTCTTTTTCCCAGTGCATCCGAGGCAGCCTTTTGAACATCGATATCCAGTGCAAGTTGAATCCGGTCGCCCATAACAGGGGGGGTACGTTTTACGACGGCTACGCGTCTGCCCCGTGCATCAACCTCTTCCTGTTGATGGCCGGGTTGGCCATGCAGTTGTGTTTCAAAACTTTTTTCCACACCGGTGCGGCCAATAAACTCAGTAGGCAGATAACCGGCATCCAGATCTTTCTTTCTGGCCAATGACAGGTAACCGATCAGATGCGATGTCAGTTCGGCATATGGATATTGGCGGTAACTGCCAGCCTCGACATCCACGCCCGGCAGGTGGTGCAATCTGGCCGCAAGTGGCGCAACGCTCGACCACTGCAATTTATCATCCAGCAATACAGGCCGGTCGGGGCGTCTGGCCCGTTGAACCCTTTTACGGATCAAGGTGCGTTTTGCCGGTGTCCAGGCCAGCATTTCTGTCAGGCTGCTCAACGTCGCATTGAGATCCTCTACCCGTTCCGGAATCAATAACACGCGGTAGGCAATGCGGTTGATAGCCAGCCCCTTGCCATTGGCGTCGATAATTTCCCCGCGCACCGGCAATACCGGTACAATGTTCAGACGGTTTTGATTGGCCTGCAGTGCATATTTTTCATGTTCAAACCACTGCATCTGCATGATGTGGAACAACAGCATCCCCAGCAGTGCCGGTACCGATGCATAAAAGAAGAGCATCCGCACATCAAAGCGCTGACGAACCTCAAGCTTCTTGTTGCGCATATTGCCTCGTCAACAGATGCCATACCGGAATGCACAGACATAATGTCAACAGCGCTGCTGCCAGCCCCCAGCCGGGCTGTAGCAGGGAGAGCACAACGGCCAGCATCAGCAACAACCTTTGCGGCAAGCCGGCTCCGAGATGCTGGTCCAGATAAATCATAGCCAGCGGCACCAGTGCTACCATCAGGAAGCTGGCTCCGAACGACCAGTAAAACACGACATCATGAAATAATACACAGGGCAGTACCCAGACCCAGTTTTGGCGATGTGCCAACAGGCTGGCCAGAAGTAATGCAAGCGCCCAATCCGGTTGTGTCAATGTGTTTGAGAAGGCCAGATTCAGACTGATGCCGAGCAACGAGAAAACAGGGACGAGGATTGGAATCATGGTATTGCGTGCAGTTGAGATGCAACTGCCAGCCATGTATCGCGTTGCCAGTGTGCAACCGGCGCAGCAGATACACTGATAAACAGCTGGCCGGGTATCGGGCGAACCCTGGTAATGCGTGCGACAGCAATTCCGGGAGGAAACATGCCGCCGGCACCACTGGTATAAAGAATTTGACCCGGCTTCGGCGCCAGCTCCAGCGGTACAAACTTAATCGACAGGCTTTCACCCTGGCCTCGCGAAATGGCTGCCAGAGCCGTTCCGGGAATGGTGACGGGCACAACCAGCGAGGCATCGAAAATGGTTCTGACCGTGGCGTGATTTTCCGATGTGCTGTCCACAACACCCACCAGACCTTCACTGGATACAATAACATCATCTCTGGATACATCATCCACTTGCAGAACCAGACGCTGACTCATGGTTTCCGGACTACGTCCCCGTACCTTGGCTGCATGCCAGCGGTAACCGGTAATGTCGGAAATTTCAAGGATTTTTCTGAGTTGCCGGTTTTCTTCCCTCAGGCTGTTTGCTTCCTGAATCAGGGCTGCCTGCTGCTGGGATTTTTTCTCAAAGGCCAGATATTTCTTATGCAGGGAACCCTGCTCAGTCAACCACAATTCAGCAGATTTCCACCATTGCACCGGCGCATGCAATACTTCCAGAGCCGGCCACATGGCCAACATGGCTGAGGAACCAACAGCAAAGCGGGAAACCGCGTAAAAACTCAGAAGAATCATTACAACAATCATCCACAGTCTGTAGCGGCGAGACATGGTGATCATCAATGATGAATGATCACAATGTTGTCATTGCACTCATATGCGAGGGCGAAAAACACCATGTTGTATAAGCCCCTATTCATATGCCGGAAACCCGGTAGGCATCAT
>JAJRUM010000011.1 GCA_024277815.1 Gammaproteobacteria bacterium | reverse complement strand
TCGTCAATATGAGCAATGACCCGGACCAGACGTATTTCTCGGATGGTATTTCTGAGGAAATTCTCAATGTACTGGTGCGGGTTGAAGGCCTCAAAGTAGCTTCCCGCACTTCGTCTTTCACCTTCAAAGGTGAAAACCTGAACATCCCGGAAATCGCCACTGAACTCAAGGTCAATCATATCCTGGAAGGCAGTGTCCGCAAGGCCGGTAACCGCGTACGGATTACCGCGCAGTTGATCGACACCAGCAATGACCGGCATCTGTGGTCAGAAACGTTTGATCGTGAACTGGTCGATATCTTCGCTATCCAGGATGAGATCGCTGCGGCCATTGTTACGGCCCTCAAAGACAAGCTGGGCATTACCGATAGTCAAATTCCGGTCAGCGTTACCGCTGCAACCGATAATCTCGACGCCTATGACCTTTACCTCAAAGGTCGTTCGTTGTTTCTGACGCGTGCGGATATTACTCGGGCCATAGCGTTGCTCGAACAGGCTGTTGTGCTTGATCCGGAATTTGCCCGCGCCTGGGAAACACTGGCAGCGGCCTATTTCGTTGCGCCGGGATGGATTGCAACCCCGTTGGATCATGACTATTACGATAAAGCACTGCAAGCATCTGACCGGGCGCTGGCACTTGATCCGGCCCTTTCCATGCCGTGGGCTGTTAAAGGTTTTTTACCGATACTGATGCTGAACCCACCCGAACCTGCCGACCGGTTCAAGATCGCGTTGCAGTCTCTGGATAAGGCCATCGCGGCCGATGCCAACAATGCCACTGCCCACCTGTGGCGCGCCATCGCCTGGTCCACCCTGGGTTTTCAGGACAAAGCGGATGCCGATCTCCTGCAGTGTCTTGATATCGACCCGGCCTATTCCAATTGTAAAGCCCATCGCACAATTACGCTGTATTACCAGGGTGATGTCGGTGCTGCAAGAAGCCTGTTGGAAGAAAGTATCGCTGCCAGCAGGATGCCGGTCGGCTACGGGCGCACGATACCGATTCTGGCATTACATGGCTCCAGAATTGAGGCGCTGATAATGGCACAGGTCACTTATCCGGATCCGATGTTTCCCTGGGCCAGACTGGCCGATGCGATCAGGTACCCGCAACGTGATCACTCACTGGGTAAACAGCGCTTATTGGCTTACCTTAGTGGCAATAATGTTACGGACTTACCATTCGGCGCCGTCATCCCGTTGCTGGCATTTGGCGCCTTTGAGCAAATCGAGCGAACCGGTAAATCTCCCGAGAACTGGATTTGGGACCCGGCATTTCCTGATTTCCGTCACTCGCAACGCTTCCAGACATTGGTGCGCGAGGTCGCACTGCTAGATTACTGGCGTGAATTTGGTTTCCACCGCAATGCCGGGCGGTTGGGGAAGAAGGCTTTGGGTGCGACTGATGCTGACACCAGAATGAATATTTTTAGCGAACTCAAACGCCGCAATGTCTTCCGCGTAGGAATCGCCTATCTGATCGGCGCCTGGCTGCTGCTACAAATCGCCGACGTGGTATTGAATAACATTGCCGCACCCGGTTGGGTATTTAAGGTGATTATGTTGATCGTGGGCATTGGCCTGCCAATTGCCTTGTTCTTCGCCTGGGTGTTTGAGCTGACTCCCGATGGCGTTAAACGGGAATCTGAAGTTGATCGTTCGCAATCCATACGCGCCGAAACCGGGCAGAAATTGAACCGCGGCATCATCACGATCCTGGTGGTGGCGCTGGCGTATTTTGTGTGGGAGTCGAGGTTCTCTGAACAGGGGTCAGGATATCTGGGGTCAGAGTCAAAACCTCCTACCAAGGTGCTTGAGATTGCCGATAAAGAGCAGAAGGTTTTGACTCTGACCCCAAATATAGAAACCCAATCCGTCGCTGTACTCCCGTTTATTAACATGTCCTCCGACCCCGAACAGGAATACTTCTCTGACGGTATTACCGAGGAAATCATCAACGCACTGGTGAAAATCCCGGGCTTGTCAGTGCCGGCACGCACCTCAGTATTCGGCTTTAAGGGCCAGCGGGGTGATGTACGCGAAATAGGCGAGCAACTCGGCGTGGCGCACATTTTGGAAGGCAGCATCCGCACACAGGGCAAGCAGGTGCGCATAACGGCACAATTGATCAAGGTCGATGACGGCTTCCACCTGTGGTCGGAGACTTATGACCGCCAACTGGAAAACATCTTCGCCGTGCAGGAAGAAATCGCGGCATCGATCGCCCGCGTGTTAATCGGTGAGTTCGGGCTGAATGTTGTCACGGTCCCCAACCAGACCCGCAATATGGAAGCCTATGACAGCTACCTGCAAGGCCGTGCGCTGGTACATAAACGCGGCCAGGAAAATCTTGAAAAGGCCGTGGAGCTTTTCAAACAAACCACAACACTCGACCCGGAATTCGCTCCGGCATGGGCCGTCATGGCGCTGGCTTATTCCGTGATGAACGAAGACGGCAGGCAACCTGATCTGATTATCAGCACAGCCAGGCACGCACTTAAGCTGGACCCGAATAATGTCGATGCTTTGGATGCTTTGGCCAGTGCTTACCGTGACAACTGGCAGTGGACCGAAGCGGGGTATTATTTCGAACAGGCGCTGGCGATTGATCCGCAATCTTCCGAATTACTGGAAGACTATGTAGAGTTTCTGGCCAGCGTCGGGCGTCTGCAAGAGGCCCTTGCCGTGGCTGAACGGGGCTATCTGATCGATCCGTTGCTGGTTCCATTGGTCGATGGCTACGTTTGGATGCTGATGGCCGATGGGCTGTATGCAAGAGCCATCGAGGTGATTGATCTGTGGGGTAAGGCCACCAACCGTGATCAGATTCCGACCTATTGGTTCGGAACTTACTGGAAGATGATTCCGCTACTGGCCAACGGTGACAGGGCAGCGACCGCTGCGATGGCCGCAAAATTGAGCCCGGAGGTTATGTCCACCCCGGTCAGAACCGCAATCATTGCCTTGCTGAACGACGCCTCTGATGAGCACGCCCGCGATGTACTGCGTGCAACCGTCAGCGCGCCGAAAGTATCTTCCTCCGGTACTTATGGGACCGATGCCCATTTTGCGAAAATGATACTCGCTCAATCCGATGACATCGAATTTGTCATCGAATTTGATATCACCCGGTATCAACAACAGGGCTTTGGCAGCATTGAAACCATCTGGTCGCCGATTTTCGCCCCACTCAGGCCACATCCGCGCTTCGCAGAATATTTGGAACTACTTAATCTGCCCGAATACTGGGACCAGGTTGGTTGGCCAAATTTCTGCCAGCGCAAGGGTGATGGAAGGATTGCATGCCAATGAGCTTCTTCGCCGAACTCAAGCGCCGCAACGTCGTCCGGGTAGGCATCGCTTACCTGATCGGTGGCTGGCTGCTTTTACAAATCGCTGATGTGGTGTTGAACAACATCGCCGCACCCGACTGGGTGTTTAAGGCCATAATGCTGCTGGTCGGTATCGGCCTGCCGATTGCCTTGTTCTTTGCCTGGGCGTTTGAGATGACACCGGAAGGGGTCAAACGCGAGTCCGAGATCGACCGCAGTCAGTCGATCACAAGCACGACCGGACGTAAACTGGACCGCACCATCATCATGGTACTGGTGATCCCACTGGGCTATTTCATCTGGCAATCCCAGACCCCCGATACCACTGTCGAGCCAATGCAGGCAGAAACACCCATCACCGAAACCAGGGCAGTGGAGACGCTGGCTCAGGAACCCTCTATCGCTATTTTACCCTTCGTTAACATGAGTGCAGATCCAGAACAGGAATTCTTCTCGGACGGCATTTCCGAGGAGATCCTTAACGTGCTGGTACGCGTCAAAGGCCTCAAAGTCGCCTCTCGCACTTCCTCGTTCACCTACAAGGGTAAGGACCTCAATATTCCCGAGATAGCCAGGCAACTCAAGGTTGGCAACATTCTAGAAGGCAGCGTACGCAAATCCGGCAACCGGGTGCGCATCACAGCGCAGTTGATCAATGCCAACGACGACCGCCACCTGTGGTCGGATACCTTTGACCGTGAACTGACCGATATCTTTGCCATCCAGGATGAAATCGCCAGGGCAATTGTTAACGCGTTGAAACAGGAATTGAATGTTGGCCTGGAAGCGGTCAAAGTTGAAACCGTTACGCAAAACCTGGATGCCTACGAACTCTACCTGAAAGCCCGTGGGCTGTTTACCGCCCGGCAAAGCCTCGATATCGCCAATCAGCTATTCCAACGGGCCGTTGAGCTCGACCCGGACTTCACGCAGGCCTGGGAGGGCCTCGCGGCATCGCAACAGGTTTCAAACGAATGGTTATTGAACGATGGCATCGACCATCAACAACTGGCGATACAAGCCGCTGAAAAAGCCATAGCCCTTGATGCAAGCCTGTCCATGCCTTACGCCGTCCTCAGTCTGGCAAACGCCCGTCAATCACCACCGGATTTTATAGCCGCTCGTAAGAATCTGGATATGGCCATCGCCAACGACCCGAATAACACCACCGCGTGGTTGTGGTCCGGCCTGTTTTACAAGGCACTTGGCTTCCCCGACAAAGCCATCAGCGATTTAAACCGCTGCCTGAAAATTGACCCGGCTTACCTTAATTGTGAGCAGCACTTGGCCCAGGCCTACCTGATCAAAGGCGATCAGGAACGCGCCATGCAACATCTGGTTAAAACGGTTGAAGCCAACTTTCATTCCATCGACTGGGCCTTTATCCCGTTATTGACGCGATCTGGCGACCACCTGCTGGCGCTTTATATGGCGGATTCCATGACTGATTCTACCTATGCACCTGTCATCGATTACATCACCGCACTGGAAAACCCGGATGCAAATCATAGTGCTCAACTACTTCGTCTCAAACGCTGGGCGGAGAAGAACAACCAGGACATGATGATGTTCCCGCATATTTTACTCGCACTGAAAGCTTACGATCATTTTGCCGACACGGGCATACCGGGCACAAGCACAACCCTGCCAGCTATATGGCAAGTGGAAGGCACAGAGTTTCGGCAGACCGAATACTTCAAACAGATGGTACGCAACAACAGTATTCTGCTGTATTGGCAATCTGCTGGTTTCCCTGATCAATGCCGTGCGCTGGGTGAAGAGGATTTTGAATGTGAGTAGCTATTTCACAGAACTCAAGCGCCGCAATGTTTTCCGGGTGGGCAACAAGTTGCCCACCCTACGAGGTTCTTTATGAGCTTCTTTGAAGAATTAAAACGCCGCAACGTCGTCCGGGTCGGCATCGCCTACGTCATTGCTGCGTGGATATTGTTGCAACTCACCGATGTATTGGTCGAGTTGCTGGGCCTGCCGGATACGGCAGGTAAATTCATCGTGTTACTGCTGATCGTCGGCTTAGTACCCGCGCTGATCTTCGCCTGGGCCTTTGAAATGACACCAGATGGCATTAAGCGTGAACGGGATGTTGACCGCAGCCAGTCTATTGCGAACAAAACCGGTCGCAAAATGGATCGCACTATCATCGCAATATTGGTGCTGGCGGTTGTCTACTTCATCTACGACAAATACCAGGCTGAAGATTTGCAGTCAGAGCCCTTTTCTCAGGAAAATGCGGTACAAACATCTGAAGCCGGCGATGAGAAAAGGAATCCGACCCCGGTCTCCGCTGCCGCCGTGGATCCATCAATCGCGGTACTGCCATTCGCAGACTTAAGCCCGGAACAGGACCAGGGCTATTTCTCGGATGGCATATCCGAGGAATTACTTAACGTATTGGTGCGTGTCGAAGGCCTGAAGGTGGCCTCGCGCACATCTTCATTCACCTACAAAGGCAGTAATCAAAGTCTGGCTGAAATTGCCAGCGAGCTGAAAGTCGATCATATTCTGGAAGGCAGCGTGCGCAAGGCCGATAACCGCGTGCGTATTACCGCCCAGCTAATCGATGCCAAAACCGACCGTCACCTGTGGTCCCAAACCTTCGACCGTGACCTGGTGGATATTTTTGCGATTCAGGATGAGATCGCCAATGCCATTGTTGATGCTTTACGCACTGAATTGGGCATGCTCGCGGACACGAAGGCCGTTTCAGTCACGGCAGATACTGAGAATCTGGATGCCTACGAGTTATATTTAAAAGCCCGCGGCCTGTTTATCGCCAGAGACAAGCTGGAAGAAAGTATTGGCTTGTTCGAACGCGCTGTGGAACTGGACCCTGAGTTCGCACGTGCCTGGGAGGGCCTTGCAGCGGTTTATAGTGTTGCACCTTCCTGGGGCATTATTGACCGTGATTACAATGCCATGTCGCTGGTAGCTGCAAAAAAAGCGCTGGACATCAACCCTGAACTTTCCATGCCACATGCAGTACTTGGATCTCAGGCCCGTAGTAAAGATCTGATTGCATCAATGGTTCACATGGATCGAGCGATCGAAATGGACCCTAAAAACACAACCGCCTATCTTTGGCGCAGCATTAGCTGGGGCACTCTGGGGTTCTTTGACAAGGCTATCAACGACGCAACCCGTTGCCTTGATCTCGACCCGCGTTATGAAAACTGCCGTCGACACCTTGCAATGTTTCATTTGGTGGTCGGCCACAGCGATGTGGCGCTGGAACTATTCCAGATCAGTGCAGAACGTGGCTTTCTGGGTTCAAATAGCGCTATCGCCTATACGCTTATCAAGCGTGGAAATCGTCTGGCAGCGACTTTTTCGATATGGCTTGGGCGTGATGATGACCGGAGTTACCCGGCTAAAATTTTCCTCGATGCACTGGAATTTCCAGACAAGGACCATGCTGACGACCTGAATAAATTTTTACATTGGGTAAAAAACCGGCAGACGCTAAACGACCCCACCGACTGGCCCAATGAACTGTCTGCCCTGGGCGAATACAAATACGTCCAACCCAGGCCGTTCAACAATATTTGGATCTGGCAGGAGCAGCATACATCTTTTCGGAAATCCAGTTATTTCAAGTCCTTTGTACGTGAACTAGGCCTCCCCGCGTACTGGCTTGTAAAAGGTTTTCCACCGCAATGCAGAGCGCTTGGGGAGGATGATTTTGAGTGTGATTAAGAAGAGTAAGCTCGCGGCCAGCTTTGCTGACCCCTCCTACAGGAGCCATACATGAGCTTTTTCAATGAATTAAAACGCCGCAACGTATTCCGCGTCGGCATCGCTTACACGGTGGCCGCGTGGCTGCTGCTTCAGGTATCTGATATCGTGTTCCCCCGCATAGGGCTACCTGATTCAGCCGTCACGCTGGTCATCGCTTTACTCGCAATCGGTCTCATTCCCGCACTGATCCTCGCCTGGGCGTTTGAAATGACCCCGGACGGCATCAAGCGCGAAAAGGATGTCGACCGCTCGCAATCCATCACGCCAGGAACCGGTCGCAAGCTGGACCGGGCAATTATTGTTGTACTGGCGCTGGTCATTTTCTCGATGGCGGCAGAGCGCTTCTGGTTTGCAGGGCGGGATGACGTTGAATTGGGCGCTGGCGCCATTTCTAAACAGGCAGTCCAGATCAATGACCAGATGGATACAGATCAATCAGCCCCGGCCTCCGGCCCGAATGCTGTAAGGCAGACCGGAAGTGAGGAAGCTGAACGTGAATCCGTCGCGGTGCTGCCCTTCACGGCCATGAGCAGTGGTGAGGACGACGTTTATTTCGCCGATGGCCTGACCGAGGAAATCCTGAATTCCCTGACTGCTCTGCCTGAATTGCTGGTCACCGCACGCACTTCATCCTTCCACTTCAAAGGCAAAAACCTACCAATCCCGGAGATAGCCGCCACGCTCGGAGTCAACCATGTGGTGGAAGGTTCGGTACGTAAATCAGGTAACCGCGTCCGCATTACTGCGCAGTTAATACTGGCAGTTGATGGTTTTCATCTCTGGTCCAGCACCTATGACCGAACGCTGGATGATGTGTTTGCCGTACAGGAAGACATCGCAAGCAACATTGCCCAAACCCTGGATGTGGTGCTCAACGATGGCAAGCGCGAAAAAATGAAACGTGCCGGCATCGGCAATGTAGAGGCTTTTATCGCCTATCAGAAAGGATTGGAAATGATGGAGCGGGCCCACTCTATCAGTGAGCCCATCGACTTGCTGCCGGAGGCCAATCAATATTTCGATCAGGCTTTAGCAATCGTGCCGGCAATAGTGGATGCCCAATTAGAGCGAACCGACCTGTTTGGACACATGATTTATGACAATGCCAGGGGTAAGGGCGATTACACACCGGCGCAACTTGAGTCTGCATTGGAGGAAATACGAGGTGGACTCTTGCTGGCAGCCCGCTACGCGCGCTCGGATGCCCAACGAGCCTATTTTGAAGCAGAGCGTGCGCTATTCTCAGACAATTGGTCAGGAATCCCGGTTGCTCTTGATCGGGCATTTCAAACCAATGAGTGCTATTCGGTTAACTGGGCCGCAACTTTGGCTGGGATTTTTGGCTGGGCCACACAAATATCTGATCACTATGAACGGTTAATACGCTGCGATCCCTTGAGTGGGATCAATGTTGCCATGGGCGGACAGGCTTTGCTGTGGGCCGGGCAGGCTGAGAAAACGATAGCTGTCAGCAACCAGTATCTGAATACTGCTGGTTTCAGTGCATGGGTCGTTGACATACGCTTTCTCGCCACACTGGCCACCGGTGCCAATCGCAATGACCCGGGCACCTACGATGCAGGCTCCGAGGGCAGTTTTCTCCAGGTCCCGCGTAGCCTTTTTGCTTACGCCATGAACAATGATATTTCCACCGCCAGAGAACTGCTGGAATCTGCGCGGAAAAATGCTGCAGTGGATGATATGACCTTGTTGACTGTAGAAGCGGTACTGGGCAATCGTGACGCAGCCAATGCCTATGCCAGCAAGTTGGATGCCCGCTATGCGGGTCCATTTATCCTGGCCGAAATTGTCAAGTCATGTTTCTGCGGTGCACCCTTTGATCTGGATGCCACACACAATTTCAAGGCACGGATTGAAGAAGCCGGTTTCGACTGGCCACCGCCCTCACCCATTAAGTACCCAGCAAAGGATTGGTAATGAGCTTTTTTAACGAATTAAAACGCCGCAATGTGTTCCGGGTTGGTATCGCCTATGCCGTTGCAGCCTGGGTATTGCTGCAGGTCATGGACCTGGTACTGGAAAACATCGCTGCACCCGAATGGGTGATGAAAGTGTTCTTGCTGGTGGTGCTGGTGGGCTTCCCGGTTGCGGTCATTATTGCCTGGGCATTTGAAGTAACGCCCGATGGCATCAAACGTGAATCAGAAATAGACCGAAGCAAATCCATCGCGGGCAGTACGGGGCATAAACTGGACCGCATAACTATTGCTTTTCTTGTATTTGCCATTGTGTTGTTGCTATCAGACCGGTTAATGCAAAATCAGGATGTGCCGGCTAACCCAACCCCGGTCAACACCGTGGCCGAAAATATTGAAGCGGGCCAGGCAGCAACGGCTGGGCCAGTAATAGTTAATTCATCAACGGCCAAACCAGTGGCTGCCAACCCGGCAATTGATGTTAAATCCATTGCTGTCCTGCCCTTTGTGAATATGTCCTCCGACAATGAGCAGGAATACTTCTCCGATGGCTTGTCTGAGGAACTACTTAACCGCCTCGCCCAGAACCCCAAACTACAGGTAGCAGCACGCACCTCGGCGTTCCAGTTCAAGGGCAAGAACCTCGATATCGGCAATATCGGCCGCCAACTGAATGTCGCCAACGTGCTGGAAGGCAGTGTGCGCAAATCCGGCAACCGCCTGCGTATCACTGCGCAGTTGATCCGTGTGGATAACGGCTTCCACCTGTGGTCGCAAACCTATGATCGTGAATTGGACGATGTTTTTGCCATACAGGATGAAATTTCAACGGCCATCACCCATGCACTTGAAGTTGAACTGGGTGTCAATACAAAGCAAAGCAGCGAACAACCTACTGAAAACCTGCAGGCCTACCAGTTCTACCTGAAAGCACGCCACCTGCTGGCTCAGCGTGGCGGCGACAACATGATCAAGGCCATGCGCCTGTTCAAACAGGCCCTTGATCTCGACCAGCAATTCGCCACGGCATGGTCTGGGCTGGCATTTACCTATGCACTTTTACCGGCCTACTCTGGGAAAATCGCCGCTAAACAAGCGGCCCATTCAGCAATGGAAGCCGCCCGAACTGCCATCCAGCTTGATCCGGAAAATGCCGAAGCTTATGTAGCGATGGCACGCGTACAGGGCTCGTTCAGCCTGAATTTCTCAACAGCCCGGGAAAATTTCGAAACATCATACGAGATCGCTCCCAACAATGCGGCCATCGTTAATCTGTTTGGCGATTTTCTGACCAGGACCGGTGACTTCCAGAACGCTGAGATTATGGAACGGCGTGCGACCGAACTGGATCCGCTTGCAGCCGTTCATTATTCAGACCTGGCATTTCTTTATATTATTCAGAACCGCAACGAGGAAGCGCTGGTACCTGCACGCACCGCTGCCAGACTGGCGCCCGACTCCTATGACCGACAAGACGCTTTGATTACAGCGTTGATCATAACCGGCGATTATGAAGCAGCGCGTCAACTCATCAACTTTGCCGATGCGGAGTTGGGTGCCGATGCGGGTTACGTGAACACGTGGTGGTGCTTCTACTATTATCAACAAGGAGACCGGGCTAATCTTCGTATAAAACTCGATGAGCGCAACCGTCTGGCCGAATCAAGCAATGGATACTTCCTGTATGCCGTCACCGCTTTTTATGCACTGGTACTGGATGGTGTCGACGCAGCCTTGCCACTGCTCGAAAAAGCCTACCTGTCCGGGGAATCCCTGCTTACCTGGCCGGACTCTTTTTACCTGCCGGAACGTATTTCTGAAAACCCGGAGTGGCGGGCGTTCTGGCGGCAGCCGGGTCTGTCGGAACTGATCGAGACCCGTCGCCAGTTTGGCCCCTATGAGCACATTGGTTACTGGACCGGGGGCATGGAATCGTGAGCTTTCTTGGCGAACTAAAGCGCCGTAATGTCATCCGGGTGGGCTTCGCCTATGCCGTAGTGGGCTGGGTAATCGCCCAGGTGGCCGACCTCGCGCTGGAAAGCTTTGGCTCGCCAGACTGGGTGATGAAGACCGTGTTGTTCCTGATGTTGATCGGTTTTATTGTCGCGCTGTTTATCGCCTGGGCTTATGAGATAACCCCGGAGGGAATCAAACGCGAGGCGGATATTGATCCCGACCAATCCATTGCGCAGCATACCGGGCGCAGGCTCGATCGCCTGGTAATCGTGGTACTGCTACTGGCCGTTGGCCTGTTGTTGGCGCAGCGATACGTCGTCGATGATGAAGGCGGACGCCAGGACGCTGCACAAGCCAAACCGATTCCCGCCGCAGCGCCTGCGTTAATTTCCAGTAGCGGTGCTGAAGTCCCGGCCGTCACCAATACACCGGCTCAAGAGCCCTCCGTTGCAGTGCTGCCTTTCGTCAATATGAGTTCAGATACCGAGCAGGAATATTTCTCCGATGGTATCTCGGAAGAAATACTCAACGTGCTGACGCGAATTCCAAATCTCAAAGTCGCTGCCCGCACGTCTTCGTTCCAGTTCAAAGGGAAAACCCTTGATATCGCCGATATTGGCAGGCAACTAGGCGTCAACCACGTACTGGAGGGCAGCGTGCGTAAATCCGGCAACACCCTGCGGATTACCGCCCAGTTGATCCGGGCCGACACGGGCTTTCACCTCTGGTCAGAAACATTTGACCGCAAACTGGAAGATGTATTTGCAATTCAGGATGAGATCGCCGCCACCATCGCGCACGAATTGCGGACCCGCTTTACCACAGAACTGGACAAGCCCAGCACGAAGATAAACCTCAGGGCCTACGAGTTGTATCTCAAAGGCCGTGGCCTGGTGGCAACACGTGCGGAAACCAAGCTTTTTGAGGGCATGGACATCCTCAAAGCCGCTATCGATATCGAACCGGAATATGCCCCTGCCATGGCCACACTGGCCAAGGCCTATGCTGTTCTGCCCTGGTTTTCAGAAAAATTGCCGGCGGGAGAAGTGCGCGAACAGGCCCGGCAATGGGCCACTCGAGCCCTGGAGGTAGAGCCGGACAACGCCGAAGCACTGTCCGTACTCGCCATTGTGTATGGTGAAACTGATATGAATTGGGCGGGTGCCCGCCGCCTGCTGGACAAGGCGCTACAAGTCAGCCCGGGCAGTGTTGCCGCCAATAACTTCCGCGGTGATTTGGCCACCCGCACCGGTGATCTTGAAAACGCCATGAAGTATGAATCACGCGCAGCAGAACTGGACCCCCTGGGCACTGTGCAATTGACAGACCTGGCCAATGTCTACTTGATCAACGGTAATTATGAACAAGTTGTCAGCCTGGCCAGACGTGCGCTGGCTTTGGATCCAACGTTTTTCAGCGCCTACAGGCACCTTGCCAATGCCTATTTTGCCTTGGGTGATGTTGAACAACTCGCAGGCGTCTCCCGGATGATTGAAACCCTACCGAACGTGCCGAACGATATCTTGGCCACCATTGCAATCAAGCTCAGCATCGCTACTGGTGAACTGGACGAGGCACACGCAACTATCAAACGCCGGGCCCAACAGGCGAAATCAGGACAAACACCGGCTGCAACAGTCGCTTATGAGGCCGCACAACTTGGAGATTTCAATACTGCCGGCGAGTTGTTATTACAGGCATACGAGGAGAAAGACGGCACCTGGATTTTCCCCACTTTCATCCGCCTTCCCGAACAAGCACCGGATAGCAAATCCTGGCAGGAATTCTGGCGCCAGCCCGGCGTGAAAGAGTTGGCTGAATTACGCCGCAGCTACGGCTTCAGCCCACAGGCCCCGGGTTTCGGTGATGGAGCAAAGCAATGAGCTTGCTTAACGAATTGAAACGCCGCAATGTATTCCGTGTGGGTATCGCCTATGCCGTGGCCGCCTGGGTGCTGCTACAAATCGTGGATCTGGTGCTGGAAAATATCATTGCACCTGATTGGGTAATGAAGGTGTTTATGCTGGCAGTCGCCTTGGGCTTCCCGGTTGCTGTCATCATCGCATGGGCATTCGAGATGACCCCGGAAGGACTGAAACGCGAATCCGAAATTGATCGTTCGCAGTCTGTTACGCAGGCCACCGGGCGCAAGCTGGATCGCATCATTATCGCCTTCCTGGTGCTGGCCGTGGTGTTCCTGATCGTTAACCCGTTCGGCAACACAGAGGAGCCCTCGCTCCCTGCAACATCGATAACAGAAATTTTAACTGAGGCATCAGCCCCGGAGCCGGCCCAGCGAGATAAATCCGTTGCAGTCCTGCCCTTTGCCTACCGCAGCAATAATCCCGATGACGAATTTTTTGCCGAGGGCATGCATGATGACCTGCTGACCCAACTGGCCAAGATCGGATCACTGAAAGTAATTTCACGGACTTCGGTGATGGAGTACAAAGACACGACCAAGAAAATTCCTCAGATTGCCAAAGAACTTGGTGTGGCAACCATTATGGAAGGCGGTGTGCAACGTTCCGGTTCGCGTATCCGCTTTAACGCGCAGTTGATCGATGCCAGTACGGATGAGCACCTGTGGGCGGAAACCTATAACCGCGAACTGACCGCAGAAAACCTGTTTGATATCCAGACCGAAATTGCCCTTGCCATTGCAAAGGCATTAAAAGCCACGCTCAGCCCGGCTGAAGAAGCTAGTATCGACCGGGCCATGACCAGTAATCTGGAGGCTTGGGAGGCCTACCAGCGCGCCGTTCAAATGCGTCAGTCGCAAACCGAACAAAATATCAGGGCGGGTATTTCTGAAATCAATCGCGCACTGGAACTCGACCCGGGTTTCGCTGCCGCCTGGAGCCTTAAAGCGATCCTGCTGCTGCAGCAATATTGGTTCTACGACACCGATACTGCCACGCGGGATGCCGCCTGGCAGGCCATCCGGCGCGGACGTGCGATTGACCCAACTCTGGCAGAACTCTATATCGCGGAAGGCTACTACCATTACTGGGGCTTCCGGGACTATGAAAAGGCCTTACCGTTTATGCGGAGAGCATCGACTGCCGTGCCAAACAACTCGCGGGTCCACCTCGCGCGTGCCTATGTACTGCGCAGAATGGGAAATTGGGAAGATGCATTGGCAGCATTACGCAAGGCCAGTGAACTGGACCCGAGAAACAGTGTGACGTTGACCGATATCGGCGCGACATTGTCCGGCTTGCGGCGTTTTGATGAAGCTCGACAGGCAATCTCCAGAGCACAGGAAGCCGATTCAGGCGCGCCGACCAATCTTTGGCTGCTGGCCGAAATCAACCTGCAGGAAGCCGGCGACATAAACAGCGTTGCACACCTCACCCACCTTGTTGCCGCTCCCTATCCTAGCGCTCAATTGGAGACCTGGCGCTCGTCATTGTACCTGGATGATTTTGACGCCGCACTTCAGGATGTGGCCGATTGGCCGAAACGTTTTCTGGACTCAAAGGATATCCACGTGACGCGACCCATGCTGGTCGGTTTGACTCACTTGTATTCGGGTGATTCCGAGACGGCACGTCCTTTGCTACTGGAAGCAACACAGGTGTTCGAAATGCTGCTGGGGGAAAATCTGGACAACTTTCCCGTTATGCGTTCACTGTGTTTCATCACGGGCGGACTGGGCGATGCAGCCGCTGCAAACCAATATTGCAATAACTCGCTGATCGCAGCGCCAAAAGATGCTTTCCTTGCGGGTGCATTTAAATTCGACGCAGCCGCCGGCCTGGCGCTGGCAGGTGACGCTCAAGGCTCGGTCAAATTGTTGAAAGCCATGCTGGATGGCGAAGCAGGCCCGACCATGTACCCGGTCATTTATCACCCGGCGTTTGATGGCATAAGGAACGATCCCGCTTACATCAAATTGCTCAACCAATACGGATCAAAAACCCCATGAGTATTTTGAGTGCAAACTGCGAAGAGCTCGCGAGCAGCGGCGCTGCTCCCTCGTACAGGCGACTCCGATGAATCTGTTTAGGGAACTCAAACGCAGAAATGTCTTCAGGGTGGCCATCGCCTATACCGTTGCTGCCTGGTTGCTGTTGCAGATTGTTGACCTGGTACTGGAAAACATTAATTCACCAGACTGGGTCATGCAGGTATTCATGCTGGGACTGGCGGTTGGCCTGCCAATCGCCATGATCTTCGCCTGGGCATTCGAAGTGACGCCTGAGGGCATAAAGCTGGAAAAAAATGTTGATCGCAGCCAATCAATTTCCGGCGAAACCGGCAAGCAGCTTAACCGTGGGATCATCGTAATATTGTCAGTGTTGGTGGTGTTTTTAATGACCGACAGGTTCAGGGAAGACAAGGCAGAGCAGCTGATAGCCCCGGTGGAATCGACGGGTGCAGTAACAGATACCAAAGATAAATCTATCGCAGTATTGCCGTTTGTCAATATGAGTTCCGACCCGGAGCAGGATTATTTTGCCGATGGCATCTCAGAGGAAATTCTCAATGCCCTGGCCCAGGTCAAAGACCTTAAAGTTGCTGGCCGTACTTCTTCGTTTGCGTTCAAAGGAAAGAACGAGGATTTACTGGCGATTGGTAAAGTACTGCGAGTCAACCATATTCTGGAAGGTTCGGTACGCAAAGCAGGCAATCGTGTCCGTATCACTGCCCAGCTGATCAAGGTAGATGACGGCTTCCATATGTGGTCGGAAACCTACGACCGTGAACTGGACGACATTTTCGCCATTCAGGATGAGATTTCCACATCCATCCTGACACAGCTCAAAGCACAATTGCTTGGTGACCAGCAACGGGTGATCGTGCAGGTGGACACGCGTGCCTATGACTTATACCTGCTGGCAAAACAACGTATCTATGACCGCACAGAGGCCAGCCTGAAGATGGCCGTCAAGCTGTTGGAAGAAACTGTACGCATTGACGCGGGATATGCGCCCTCGTATGCACAACTCGGCATTGCCCACCTGTTTTTATCCGAGCAGAACTACGGTGATGTACCGCATCTCGAGGCCGGAGAAACCGCAAAAGGCTACCTGGAAAAAGCCCTGCGGCTCGCCCCGCAGAATGCAGAAGCCCTGGCTGGTATGGGGCTGTATTTCATGAGCAGTAGCCAGGGCCATGACAACGCAATCAGCTTGTTGCAACAAGCGCTGGATATCAACCCCAACCTGGTCAACGCCAGCGCCTGGCTGGCCAATGAGCTGGACAACGTGGGTGAGTTGCAAGCATCGTTACGATTGCGCGAGAAAACCTTTGCACGTGACCCGTTGCACCGGCCGACGTTTGCTAACCTCCAGCAAACCTATGTGCAGATGGGCCACGCCGATAAGGCACTGGAAATGCTTCAGGGGTTGCGGGTCTACCTGCCGGGTGATGAAGACCTGTCAGGTGATTTTGGACAAGCTTACCTGATGACCGGTCGTCTGGCGGAGGCCCAGCAAAAATTGCGTTTGACATACGCTAACGCGCCAAATAATGCCACCAACCGCATCTGGTACGGCCTTACATTTTACGTCGCCCGACAATATGAGCAAATGGCTGATGTTGCACCAGACTCTTTGGCTACATTGGCCCTGAGCCGGTTGGGCCGCCCGGAAGAGGCGCTGATCCGGGGACAAAAAGCTATTGGCACCGGAGCCCGTCCAGAGTGGTACTTTCAGGCTCTGGTTGAAAGCGGGCGGTTTGGCCAGTTGGTTGAAATACTTGAATCCCACTGGTCGAATCTGGATGCGTTTTCCCGTGACTGGCCTGGCAGAGAGGGCTATGGCTACAGCGCCATGGCTTCCATTGCATACGCGTACCGGGCGCTTGGCGATAAAGCAAAATTTGCAGATGCTATGCTGCGCTTCAAAGCTTCACTGGATGTACAGCTGGCCGAAGGTACTGACAATTGGGTATTCAATTTTTCGCGGGCGCAATACGCGATTCTTGCCAATGACTACGAGACCGCCATCGACCTGATGGAGAAGGCGTTTGGGCAGGGGCTGTATATTGATACGGCTGCAGATACAGCCTGGCCGGTGCTGAAACCCCTCAATGGCGACCCACGTTACGAGGCCGCGAAGACAGCCATGCTGGAACGCTGGAATAGCGAAATGAAAAAACTGGCGGAAAAAGCATGAATATTCCTGTTGGCGGGAGGTATAGGTGAGCTTTTTTGAGGAACTAAAACGACGGAATGTGTTTCGTGTTGGGATTGCCTACGCCATATCCGCGTGGGTACTGCTGCAAGTTGTTGACCTGGTGCTGGAAAACATCACGGCACCCGGCTGGATCATGCAGGTGTTTATGCTGGCACTCGCCATCGGTTTCCCGGTCGCGCTGATTTTCGCCTGGGCGTTTGAAATGACGCCGGAGGGCATAAAAAAGGAAAGAGATGTTGACCGATCACAGTCCGTCACGCCAAAAACCGGGCGTAAACTGGACCGCAGTATCATTATTGTGCTGATCATCGCGCTCGGCTGGTTTGCCTGGGACAAATTTAGTGAGCCAGTGCCGGATATAAATTCTGAGCATGCTGCGACGCAAATTGCCCAAACCAAACCAGTACCTGTGCAGAAAACTGCGGCAACCAAACCTGGCGAAAAATCTGTCGCAGTACTGCCGTTCATCAATATGAGCGACGATAAGCAAAACGAATATTTTTCCGATGGCATCTCCGAGGAACTGCTCAATGTGCTGGTGCGGGTGAAGGGTCTGCGGGTGCCATCGCGTACCTCTTCGTTCACCTTCAAGGGCAGCACCCTGAAGCTGGCAGAAATTGGTAAGGAGCTAAAAGTCGACCACATCCTGGAAGGCTCTGTGCGCAAATCCGGTGACCGTATCCGCGTAACGGCACAGTTGATTGAAGTGCATACCGATACGCATTTATGGTCGGAGACGTACACCCGTAAACTGGATGACGTTTTTGCCGTACAGGATGAAATTGCTCAGGCCATTGTCAGTGCGCTTAAAGTCACGTTGACCGGCAACCAGAAAACCACGTTACAGAACCGTCCCACCGAAAATATCGACGCCTACAACAAATATCTTCTGGGTCGCCACCTATGGAATCAACGTACAAACGATTCTTTACTGGCCGCGATTGAGCCGCTCAGTGAAGCCGTTGCCCTGGACCCCGGTTACGACCAGGCCTGGGCAGCTTTGGCTGATACTTACGTGTTAATGCCGGAGTATGGCGCAGGATCCATCACAGAGCACATACCACTGGCTCACAAGGCCATCGAGCATGCGCTGGCCATTAACCCGGAATCTGCCCGTGCATTGACGACTTTCGCCTATATCAAGTTCATGTACGACTATGATTTCAGCGGTGCGCAAGCTGATTTTGAGAAAGCGATCAGCATTGACCCCACTTATGCCACCGCACATCAATGGTACGGCGAATTTCTGGCGACCCAGCTACGGCTGAATGAAGCGCTCGAGCAGCTCGAAATCGCCCGACAGCTAGACCCGCTGGCCCCGATCATCCCGCACGTGATAGGCTGGGTTCTCGGATCTACCGACCGTACAGAGGAAGCTTTTGCATATTACGCTAAAGCCCTGGAGCTTTCTCCCCACCGCTCTTCGACCATCGGTAACCTGATCAACCTGAATATAAGGACTGGCCACTTTGATCAGGCTCGCATTTACAGCCGTGAATTTGAGACGCTGGTCGGTGAAGATCCCGATACCGTGTTGGCGGTGATCGATGCCGTTGAAAACCCCGAGCTGAAGGCAGAGGCGCTTAGACAGCTTGAGCAGGACCATGCCACACCTGACGGAATGGGTGGTGCTGCCTATTACCTGATGTTTTTAGGTGAACCAGATCTGGCTCTGGATTCGCTCGAAAGAGGTTTTGCAGCCGGCGACCCTTATGTCGTGCACTTGAAACGCGAGCGTGTTTTTGAACCGCTGCATGACAACCCGCGCTTCCAGGCATTGTTGAAAAAGATGAATCTGTGGCCATGAGCAATTTAACCGCTCCCGTTGGGTGGGCAACTCGTTGCCCACCATTGTTTGTTCCCCACAACATTACAGCTGTTGGTTGGCTTGGAAATCGGTGGGCAGCGGAGTTGCCCACCCTACGGAGATTCCGATGAGCCTGTTTGAAGAATTAAAACGTCGAAATGTATTCAGGGTTGGTATTGCCTACGTAATCTCGGCGTGGGTCTTGCTGCAATTTGTAGACCTGGTGCTGGAAAACATCCAGGCACCGGATTGGGTGATGAAGGTGTTTATGCTGGCGCTGGCCATCGGTTTTCCGCTGGCGGTGTTCTTCGCCTGGGCATTTGAAATGACGCCGGAGGGCATCAGAAAAGAAAAGGATGTGGACCGGTCGCAATCCATCACATCTACAACCGGACACAAGCTGGATCGTTCGATTATTGTGGTTCTACTTGTGGCGCTGGTCTATTTCTCCTGGGACAATTTCTCTCCCACACCTTCGGCGTCGCCAACAGACAAGCTTGCCAACCCCGCAGCCAGCCAACCGGTAGAAACGGCTGAGTACGCTCCAAAATCCATCGCCGTTTTGCCCTTCGCCGACCTCAGCCAGGCCAAAGATCAGGCGTGGTTTGCCGATGGCCTTGCTGAAGAAATTCTCAATGCACTGGCTAAAACACCCGATTTGCTGGTGTCATCGCGCACATCTTCATTTCGCTACAAAGGCAGTACGCTTGATCTCCCTGAGATCGCGCAGGAGCTTGGAGTAGCCCATGTCCTTGAAGGCTCGGTGCGCAGTTCCGGCAAACGCATTCGTGTCACTGCTCAGCTGATCAGGGCCAGCGACGGCTTTCATGTCTGGTCGGAGAACTATGACCGGGATATCGCCGATATGATTGAAATCCAGGAAGACCTGGCGCTGAATATTGCAAAAGCTCTGGCAACCACCATGGATCCGGTAGCTCTGGCGGCGATGACCAGTGTGGGAACACGCTCAGTGGGAGCCTACCAAGAGTATCTTCACGGCCTGAACCTGCTGACCAGAACCAATGCAGAGAATGATATGAGCGAGCTTTACCTGCTCGCATATGACCGCTTTGAAAAGGCTCGGGCGATCGACCCGCAATTTGCTGCGGCCCATATTCAGGCGGCAGAATTCTGGAGAGTCCAATTAACACCGTCACGCACTGAAACAGGTCTGACTGACCTTCAGCCCGATCAGATGCTGGTCGAATTCAACAAGCGCATCGAGCAGGCGGTCGAGACCGCAATTACTGAGACAGATGCAAAAGGATACAGGGCGCAGAAAGCCCTGGTTGAAATGCGTTTGCACGAAGCCATTCGCCTGTTCAACGAATATCTGAAAGCCCGGCCCAATGATGAGTTGATTCGGGGTGTACAACTTGATGCCGCTGCTCTGGCTTCAGATGGGATCACTCAACAGGCCATCATCACACATTGGCGCGAACGGGGGTTATCAGACCTCGAGTCCGCAGTGTTGTATGCCAATAGTGCCCACCGGGTGATAAATCCCTCAGATGCTGCAGATTTCATAGTCCAGCTACTGCGACGCTGGCCCAATCATGTAGGCATGGTTTATCAGGCCCACCGGACAATGTTGTGGGCCGGTCGTGTCGTGGAAGCCGGTGAGTTGGCAGATCTTTTCCACCGCCTTAACCCTGAAGGTGAAGTCATACTCACTGCCCGCCAGGCATGTGTCGAAGGACGCCGTGCAGAAGTTGAGGCGCTACTACCTACCATTGATCCGAGTAAAAATGACGGGCGTACTGAACGCTGGCATGTGTTGAAACTGCTTGGCAAAGATCGCGAGGCTGGTGATGAACTGCGAGTTTTCGCGGACAGCGGGATTCCCTACCTGATTGCTGACCTCCTGACGTACAAGCAGTTTGACCCCAGTCCGTTTCCTGCATTGGTTACCGTTCTCAAACGTGAGGGTATCAAACGGCCACCACCCGTTGAAATACCCTTCAAATGTCCGCCTCCGGAGCAGACATCCATCGCCGTGCTGCCCTTCGTTAATATGAGCGCTGATGCCGATAATGAGTTTTTCTCCGACGGCATCGCCGAGGAAATCCTCAATGTACTGGCCAGCATTCCCGATCTGAAAGTCGCCGCCCGCACCTCGGCCTTTACTTACAAGGGCACGAACACAAATATCTCACGCATTGCCGAAGAACTGGGGGTGAATCACATCCTCGAAGGCAGTGTAAGAAAATCCGGCAACCAGGTGCGCGTGACCGCGCAGTTGATCAAGGCCGCCGATGGTTTTCACCTGTGGTCAGATAACTATGACCGCGAGTTAACCAATATCTTTGCTATCCAGGATGAGATTGCCGGATCAATCGCCGCCGCGCTCAAGGTTTCACTGAAACTGGCAAGCAGCGCTGCTGGTAACCTGACCGGCACTAACAGTATCGAAGCCTATGAGCACTATCTGAAGGGCATGTCATTGTGGCATGAGCGCACTATTAGCAGCCTGCAAGGCGCAATCCAGGCATTCGAAACCGCTGCCAGGCTGGACCCGAAGTTCGCCAAAGCCTGGGCTGGCCAGGCGCTCGCCTGGGGAGTTATTAGTGGCTACGCAGACCTGAGCATTAAAGAGACCGCACCAAAGACCGTTGCCGCAGCCAATAGGGCCTTGTCTCTTGACCCGGGAAATGTCGAGGCCATCGCGGCTCTCGGAACCAACGCAAAAAATGAATTACGTTATGCAGACTCGGTCGCCTATTTCAAGAAGGCGATGAAACTTAACCCTTCTTTTGCGTCTGCCGTGCAGTGGTACGGTGGTGCGCTGGGCGACATGGGTGACCCACAAGCCGCACTCAAGATGTACCGTAAAGCCTGGAGCCTGGATCCGCGCTCACGCATCATCGGCCTTAATCTGGCCTGGCAACTCAGTGGTCAGGGATACAGCAGCGAGGCTGAGCGGATTGCCCGCGATGTGTTGGTTTTTGCGCCTGATTTTCCCGATGGGATCAGCATGATGATGAACCTGAGTATCTTGTCGGGAGATTGTAGCGGCGTACGACAGTACGCAAACAAACTGATCAACCTGCTTAACAAGACAGCAAGCAGTCCACAGGTTTACATGGATTTGTGCCAACGCCGCGAAGCGCGACTTCGAGCCTCTGCGATCTCAACCCTACTGGCCTGGCCCGATTACAACTTTGCTGATCCGGCGAGTCCCACATTGTCTTATGACTACGATCTGATTGATGTATTGACTGAATTGGGAGAGCTGGAAAGTGCATGGAAGCTGATTGAAGGAGCCTCTGAATCAGCATATATACTTCCCTTTATCAGGAACCGTACGACACCCAACGGCGTCAGGCTGCAGTGCGATCCGAGGGTCATAAATGCAACGCTGGAAGCGGGTATTCCGGCCGCAGTTCGGCCAGTGGATTGCAGTTGACCTGAATCATGGCAAGCATGACGACGGAGCCGGTAATATATAATCTATGCTCATGACCAAAGACACTTTCCAGACTTCACAGGAAGGTTGATAATGGCCGCTTTCACGGGTCGCAGAACCCGGAAAACTCCATGATTGGGCGTAGAGACGCAGGAACTAATGCACGGTTCCTGACGTCTTAATATATGAGCAGTTTGTGCTCGTCAACGACAGAGGTTTACTACAAAAGATATGCGCGTCTTTGATATCTACCAACATCCAAAGTACGGTAAACAAGCCGTTCGACGTGGTTTTTCCTGGTTGGCCTTCCTGGCACCGTCAGTGTGGGCCGTCCGTCGTGGCCTGGGCTTCACTACAGTATTACTGGTGGTCACGACCACGGTAATGTTTGATATCGCCCAATTGGCCGGAACCTGGGTATCCAGCCCTGTCAGCCAGATTGTATTGCTCATCGCCCTTGTTGTGCTGTTCGGCGTTAAACCGGGGTTCTATGGCTATCGCTGGCACGCGCGCGCATTGAAAGAAGAAGATTTTGCATTTAAATGCACCGTCGTGGCCCCAAGCCGGCGACGGGCATTGAAGGCTGCCAATGATGACCACTATCGGTGCGACGTCCATGTTGCGGCAGCGTAAGCAACCTATACATGTATAAAAAAGGGCGGCCGGTTGGCCGCCCTTTTTTTCAGGCCTGATTTTTTTTGGCCCGAAACTTATTATACCGCTTCGTCAAACTGCTCTTCTTCCGTAGAGCCTGACAGTGCGGACAAAGACGACGTGCCCTGGCTCAGGGTTTGCGTAATCGCGTCAAAATAACCGGTGCCGACTTCACGCTGGTGCTTGGTGGCCGTATAGCCCTCATCCTCAGCAGCAAATTCAGCTTCCTGCAGCTCCACATAAGCGCTCATCTGCTTGTCCCTGTAACCACAGGCCAGTTGGTACATGCTGTGGTTCAAAGCGTGGAAACCGGCCAGTGTAATGAACTGGAACTTGTAACCCATGGCGCCGAGCTCGTTCTGGAAATTGGCGATGGTTTCATCATTCAGGTTCTGTTTCCAGTTAAAGGATGGTGAGCAGTTGTACGCCAGCATTTTACCGGGGAATTTTTCATGAATAGCATCGGCAAACTTTTTCGCCTGGGCCAGATCCGGCTTACCGGTTTCACACCAGATCAGATCGGCATAAGGCGCATACGCCAGGCCTCGGGAAATGGCCTGGTCGATTCCCGCGCGGGTTTCAAAAAAGCCTTCAACCGTACGCCCACCCGTCAGAAACTCGCGATCATACGCATCAATATCCGAAGTCAATAGTGCTGCAGCCATCGCATCGGTACGGGCCACAAGGATGGTCGGAACGTCCAGGATGTCTGCCGCGAGCCGGGCCGCTGAAAGCTTGGCTACCGCTTCTGAAGTCGGCACCAGCACTTTGCCACCCATATGACCACATTTCTTCGCTGACGCCAGCTGGTCTTCAAAGTGAACACCGGCGGCGCCGGCATCAATCATGGCCTTCATCAGTTCGTGCGCATTCAGCACGCCGCCAAACCCCGCTTCGGCATCAGCAACAATCGGTGCCATCCAGTCGACTGAGTCGTCACCTTCAGCATGATGCAGCTGGTCCGCACGTATCAGGGAATTATTGATTCTGCGTACCACAGCAGGCACAGAATCAGCCGGGTACAGGGATTGGTCGGGGTACATCTGGCCCGCCAGATTGGCATCGGCAGCAACCTGCCAGCCAGACAGGTAAATGGCCTTCAGACCGGCCTTGACCTGCTGCATGGCCTGGTTACCTGTCAAAGCACCGAGTGCGTTGACATAGGGTTGTGTATGCATCTGGCTCCAAAGCTTCTCAGCACCCTGCCTGGCCAGCGAGTACTCCACCCGTACATTGCCACGTAACCGTTCTACATCTTCCGGTCCGTAGTCCCTGCGGATTCCACTCCAGCGCGGGTTTGTTTCCCACTCGTTTTTCATATCATCGTGCGTACTCATACCCGTCTCCTTCAGTGCAGGGTCAATTATATTTAATCATTCAACTGGTCATACGCCGGTAAAGTCAGAAACTCCACCAGCTCAGAATTACTTGTCATTTCCTGGAGCAATGCCGTTGCTTTCTCAATGGCCCCGACCGCATCCGCCTGGGCACTGGCTGTTAACAATGCCCTTTCTTCCGCAAACAAAACATCCAGCCAGTCCTGATTGACCGTACGGCCATCTTCCAGGCCAGAGCCCTGTTTTACCCATTGCCACAATTGGGTTCTGCCAATTTCAGCGGTCGCTGCATCTTCCATCAGGTTGTCGATCGGCACACAGCCGTTGCCCGACAGCCAGGCAGCAAGGTACTGGATTGCTACACGGATATTCTTGCGCACACCGGCTTCGCTGATGGTGCCTTCGCTGGGAGCGATCAGGTCCTCAACATTGACTGTAAAACCCGCCAATTGGCGGTCAATCTGGTTTGGCCCCTTCAGTACCTTGTCGAACTCTGCCCTTGAAAGCGGCTCCAGTCCGGGGTGCGCAACCCAGGTACCATCGTGGCCGTTGTTGGCTTCGCGCTCCTTGTCCACGCGAACTTTTTCCATCGCCACCGCGTTGGCCTCATCATCACCGCGAATCGGAATCTGTGCCGCCATACCACCCATCGCAAATGCGCCATGCGCATGACAGGTCTGGATTAGCAGTTTTGAATAGCTGGCCAAAAATGGCACCGTCATACCCACTTGGTCACGATCGGGCAGCACGCGGTCCGGGTGGTTTCTGAAGGTCTTTATGTAACTGAATATGTAATCCCAGCGGCCACAGTTCAGGCCAAGAATCCGGCTCCGCAGGGCATGCAGAATTTCGTGCATCTGGAACACGGCCGGCAGGGTTTCGATCAACAATGTCACCCGTACAGTGCCATGCGCAATACCGAGTGCCTGTTCGGACCAGGCAATGACCTTCTCCCACCAGGCAGCTTCCGAGTGGTGCTGCAACTTGGGAAGATAAAAATATGGCTGGCTGCCATGCTTGAGTAGTTCTGCATGATTGTGGAACAGGTACAGACCGAAATCGACCAATGCGCCATGCAATGGCCTGCCAGCCAGCCTCAGGTGCCGTTCCGGTAAGTGCAGGCCACGCGGGCGAACCATCAGCACTGCTGTTTTCTCATTCAGGGCGTAACTTTTACCCTCTGGTGAACTAAAATCAATCTGCCGCCGAATGGCATCGCGCAGGTTCATCTGGCCGTCAATGACATTGCTCCAGGTCGGCGAAGTGGAGTCTTCAAAATCCGCCATGTAAACCTGGGCACCTGAGTTCAGCGCGTTGATAACCATCTTGCGCGTCACCGGACCGGTAATCTCTGTACGGCGATCTTCTACCTCAGCAGGGATTGGTGCCACCTGCCAGTCTCCGTCACGGATATCTGCCGTCGCAGGGTCAAATACCGGAACTGCGCCTTGGTCATATTCAGCCTGGCGCAGCTTGCGCGCAGCCAGTAATTGCACCAGTTCAGGGGTGAATCTGTCCGCCAATCGGGCAAGAAAATCCAGTGCTTCAGGCGTCAAAATTTCTCGCTGGTTTTCAACCAGTGGCTGAATCAGTTCAATTTCAGGGTGTGGCCCCCGCATCGCTGGCAAAATCATCGCAATAGCTTCCCAATCTTATGAGTTCACATATTAAGAATACCTACTTGGGTTTATCTTTGACAATATAAATGTTTCAATACCTATTATTAAATATTTGAATAATTTAACTTGTTGATATGACGGCTAAAACCACAAAGTACTATAAAGGCAACACACTTAAACAGCTACGCGCGTTTTGTGCGGTAGCGCGTACCGGAAAAATGACCCATGCAGCTGACGAGCTTTTCCTCAGTCAGTCAGCGATCAGCTTACAGATCAAAGCACTGGAAGAAGAACTGAATGTCGTGCTGTTCGAGCGCCGCGGACCACGCATTCAATTAACGCCGGACGGCAGGAAACTGCTCGACATGGCACGGCCACTGGTCGAGGGTATGGATGGCCTTGGAGACCGCTTCGACAAAGAGGTCAGGGGCAACCTGGAGTCGGGAAAACTGGTCATTGCGGCAGGTGAATCAACCATCATGTACATACTGCCCGCCCTGGTGTCTGCCTTTCACGAGCTCTACCCCAAGATCCGTGTACAGCTTCGCAACGTAACCGGTCGGGACGGGCTGGCCATGATTCGCGAAGATGAGGTGGATTTTGCGATCGGCTCAATGCTGGATATACCCAGCGACATCAGCTACGACCCAATGTACTCCTTTGACCCGGCATTGATCATGCCACTGGGACACGCACTGGCTGACAAGGAGCATATTCAACTCCGGGATATCGCGCCCTATGGCCTGATCCTCCCGCCCCGCAGACTGACCACCTGGCGGATGGTGGACCGGATTTTCCAACAGCATGGCGTGCCGTTCAGCGTGGTGCTGGAAGTGGGTGGTTGGGAGGTCATCAAACGCTATGTAGAACTGGATTTTGGAATTTCTATTACCACCGGTATTTGCCTGCGCAAGAAAGACCCACTGGTGGTAAGAAACCTGAGCCGTTACTTCCCCAAACGCTCTTATGGCACCGTCATCCGGCGAGGCAAGCATTTGTCCCGGGCGGCCGATGCTTTCAAGGGCATTGTCAAAGACGTGCCCATGCCGGACCTTCCCTACATGAGGGAACACAATACGCCGTAGAATAAACAAAAGTCCTATGTTGAGGTAGTGAACTCCGGATAGGCCTCCATACCACACTCGCCAATATCCAGACCTTCATACTCTTCTTCTTCACTGACACGAATACCCAGGGTCATCTTCAGCACGTACCAGACGATCAGGCTGGCCCCAAACACCCAGGTAAAGATGGTTGCAGCACCGGCAAGCTGACCCACAAAACTGGCTTCACCGTTGGTCAAAGGAACCAGCATCAAGCCCAGCAGACCAACCACGCCGTGCACCGAAATCGCGCCGACGGGATCGTCAATTTTCAGGCGATCCATACCGATAATACTGAATACGACAACGACACCGGCCAGCAGGCCAAAGATTGAGGCCTGCAGCGCGGTCGGTGTCGATGGCTCGGCAGTGATCACCACCAGTCCTGCCAGCGCACCGTTTAATGCCATGGTCAGATCAGCCTTGCCGAACAATGCCCTGGCGGCCAGCAATGCGCCGACCAGCCCTGCTGCTGCTGCGGCATTGGTATTCAGAAAAACCATCGCCACCGAATGGGCGCTGCCTGCATCTGCTAGCTTGAGTACCGAACCACCATTAAAACCAAACCAGCCCATCCAGAGGATAAAAGTGCCCAACGTTGCCAACGGCAGGTTGGCGCCCGGGATTGCGATGGTCTGGCCGTTACGGCCGTACTTGCCCTTTCTCGCGCCCAGCAACAGCACGCCCGACAGCGCCGCCGCCGCCCCGGCAAGATGAACGATTCCAGAACCGGCAAAGTCACTGAAACCAAGGTCGCCGAGGTTGAACATGCCAAACACATCCTGGCTACCCCAGGTCCACGAGCCTTCCATTGGGTAAATAACGCCAGTCATCAGAACCGCGAAACCCAGGAACGCCCAAAGCTTCATGCGTTCTGCAACTGCACCCGAAACGATCGACATTGCAGTCGCAACGAATACAACCTGAAAAAAGAAGTCCGAAGCCGGCGAATACACGCTCTTCCCGGCAAAACCGTTCTCAGCTGAATCGGTGAGCACCTGGCCAAGGTCAAACGCCTCAATCCCCTGCAGAAACCACCCGCCGCCGTACATCAGCGCATAGCCGGTCGCCATGTACATGATGCAGGCGACGGAGTAGAGGGCAATATTCTTGGTAAGAATCTCAACAGTATTCTTGGAGCGGACCAGACCGGATTCCAGCAATGAGAAGCCCGCTGCCATCCACATGACCAACGCGCCGCAGACCAGGAAATAAAATGTATCAAGCGCATACTGCAGTTCAAAAATCTGGTTTTCCATAATGTGTTCCTCGACTACGGTATGCGAACTAAATTGCCTGGGCGCCGGTCTCGCCCGTACGGATACGAACCACGTCCTCAAGTTTGTGTACAAAAACTTTGCCATCACCCATTCGGCCGGTCGATGCCGACTGCACGATCGCCTCGACCACTCTTTCTACAAGCTCATTGGTGACCGCAGTCTCAACTTTTATCTTGGGTAGAAAATCGACGACGTATTCCGCGCCACGATAAAGTTCGGTGTGACCTTTTTGCCGACCAAAACCTTTGACCTCTGTCACCGTAATTCCATTAACACCAACCTCCGCAAGGGCATCACGAACATCATCTAGTTTGAACGGTTTAATAATCGCAGTTACGAGTCGCATATTTGATTCCTTGCACATTTACACTCTTTTCCCTTACATGCAGGATTCGCGCCATTGTGCATTTTTATACAGTAAGTATATGTATTATCGTTAAAAATCGGACAAAACCCTGGTTGTTGGAACTGTTTGTAGCCGCAATTGGCAGGAGCCATGCACCATATTGGGGCGAGCCAAGGGCCTCCGTGCAACCTGCTGGCCGCATTTGAGCCCGGGTTTTTCTCCCGTGTGTGACACTGGCTCTTTACTGTCTGAAGTTGCGAGACTTCACCTGTTCGGCGGGTGTAAAATGACGGCTAAACAAATTGGCACACTTTGCTGATGAATAACAAGTGCAACATACTGGCTGACTTGCTGAAGCGGGCTTACCTGGAAGTGATTCCAACCAGAACTATTCTGGACAGGCTGGTACACATTCCCCGGCATGCCTATGTATCCATCACCTGCTCGCCCGTCAATGGCCTTGAACCCACGCTGGAGTTGATGGAAAAACTCCGTGCCCTGCCAGACAACAGGCAACTGAAGCTCATACCGCACATCGCTGCCAGACTGGTGCAAGACAAGGGCCACCTGCGGGAAATCATGGCCCGACTTGAGGCGGCCCGGGTAGAAAGTGTTTTTGTTCCCGGTGGTGATGCACCACAACCTGTCGGTAGTTACGACAGCGCACTCAGCCTGCTCCGGGATATGGCTGAGATCGGCCACAATATTGAGGATGTCGGTATCGCCGCCCATCCGGAAGGCCACCCGTTGATCGGCAACGCAGAACTGCAACAACTGCTGTTAGAAAAGCAGCCATTTGCAACCTACCTGGTAACCCAGATGTGTTTCGATCCCGAAGCACTCATAGGCTGGCTCAGGCAGATGCGGGAGGTGGGTATGACCCTGCCGGCGTGGATAGGCTTGCCCGGTGTGGCCGACATCAGCAAATTGATAGCCCTGTCGCTGCGTATCGGCGTAGGACAGTCCGTCAGAATAATTAAAAAGCAGAAGGGTTTGCTCAAAAGGGTGCTCAGCGCCAAACCGTATCAACCGGACGACTTGTTGGCAGGGCTCGAACCCTGCCTGGGCGACGAAACAATAAACATACCTGGCTTCCACCTGTTCAGTTTTAATGATATTGAACGTACTGAACGGTGGCGTACCGAGTCATTGGCCAAATTCAGTGGTGAATACAATGCGTAGAGGAAGAAGAGAACGACAAAAGAATCCTGCCGTTGCATCGGCAGTCGGGCCTGGCATGTTGGGGGGGCGTTACCGGCCGCTGACCGATTCCGATGAGCAGCAAGTTCACCAGACCATTCTCGATGTGCTTGAAAACATCGGCATGGGTGACCCGATTCCGATCGTTAAGGAGCGCGCCCTGGAACGGGGTTGCTCTATCAATGAGCATGGGCGCCTGTGCTTCCCACGCGCATTGGTGGAAGACGTTATCGCCAGCACACCTAAAAATACCCGGCTGCTGGGGCGGGATCCGAAACACGACATGGAGATCGGCGGCACACGGGTGCATACCTATGGTGGCGGTGAGGCCGTCAACATGCTGGACATTGGTGCCTCCACCTACCGCCCTTCCACATTGCTTGATATTTACGATGCGGCCCGACTGATGGATCGCATGGACAATATTCACGCTTTCTCACGCCTGGTGGTTGCCACTGAGATCAAAGACCAGTTGCATTGTGATATCAACTCAGCCTACGTCAGCGCAGCGGGTACCAATAAGCATATACAGCTGACTTTCTCCGAGGCTGCACATGTGCAACCCACACTGGAAATGCTGTACATGATTGCCGGTGGCAAGGAGAAATTCCATGCCAGGCCTTTTTGTAATAGCGGTGGTTGCCCGGTGATCTCACCTTTACGGTACGGCCAGGACAACAGTGAGGTCTGTGTCGAATCCATCAAGTTTGGCGCACCCATCTGGGTCATCGTTGCCCCTCAGGCCGGCGCAACTGCACCAGCAGCACTGGCGGGCGCGGTCGTGCAATCCGTTGCCGAAGCGCTTGCTGGCTTGTTGATGATCGATGTCGTCGAACCCGGTTTTCCGGTAATCCTGGGCCCCTGGCCGTTTGTTTCCGACCTGCGCAGCGGTGCCTTCACCGGTGGCAGTGGCGAAGAAGCCGTGGTCTCCGCTGCCGCTGCCCAAATGGTCAATTTTTACGGTTTGCCAAGCTCTGTTGGCGCCGGCATGACCGACTCCAAGCTGCCTGACTACCAGGCGGGCTATGAAAAGGCGCTGGCCATTGCGCTGGCTGCACAAGCAGGCTGCAACAATGTGTCCGAGTCCAGCGGTATGCTGGGTAGCCTGATGGCCCTGTCACTCGAATCCATGGTGATAGACAATGATTTGCTTGGTGCTGTCTTGCGTACCGTGCGCGGCATCGAGGTTAACGAGGAAACGCTGTCTTATAAAGTGATGGAAGAGGTGGTGCACGGCGAAGGCCACTACTTGCGCACCGACCAGACGCTGGGCCTGATGCGCACCGACTATGAGTACCCGGCACTGGCCGATCGCAGCACACCAGGTGAATGGGAAGCTGCCGGCTCACCGGATATACGCCAGCAGGCAGGCACACGGGTGAAATCAATACTGTCGAGTCACTACCCGACCTATATTGATCCGGCTATTGATGCCAAAATCCGTGACACATTCCCGATCCAACTGGATATTCAGGATATGCGCCCCGGCAAAGGCCGTTGGGATTGATGGAACAAGACAGGCAACCATAAAGAGGCTGGAAACCCAATGACTGACGAATACAACGACGAAGAAATTATCCTCGCGGAACTGCCGGATGACGAACTCATCGAGCAGATGCATGACGACATCTATGACGGCCTGGCCGATGAAATCGCCGAGGGCACAACAATACTGCTGGAACGCGGTTGGAGTGCACCCCGGGTACTGGAAGAAGCTCTGGTTGGCGGCATGGCTATTGTCGGTGTCGATTTTCGCGATGGCATCCTGTTCGTACCCGAAGTGCTGATGTCAGCCAATGCCATGAAGGCTGGCATGACGATTCTTAAGCCCATTCTCTCCACCAGCGGTGCCAAGCCGGTCGGCACGGTCGTTGTCGGCACCGTCAAAGGTGATATCCACGATATTGGCAAGAACCTGGTTGGCATGATGATGGAAGGCGCCGGATTTGAGGTCATCGACCTCGGCATCAACATAGAAGCCGATACCTATATCAGCGCCATCGAGGAAAACGGTGCCAACATTCTTGGCATGTCGGCACTGCTGACCACCACCATGCCCTACATGAAAGTCGTTATTGATACGATGAAAGAGCGGGGCATCCGCGATGACTACATCGTGTTGGTGGGAGGGGCACCACTCAACGAAGAGTTCGGTCAGGCCATTGGCGCAGACGCGTATTGCCGGGATGCGGCGACTGCGGTGGAAGTCGCCAAAGAGCTGGTTGCTGCGGCTTCCTGAACGACCCGATATGCCAGCCAGCATCCTTGTTATCGCCTGTGGTGCTATTGCCCGGGAACTGGTGCGTATCAAGACATTGAATAACTGGGAACATATCGAGTTCCAGTGCCTGCCGGCGGCACTGCACAACACGCCGGATGAGATACCGGCGGCAGTGAAAGCCAAAATTGAGTCACAGGCAGACCGTTATCAAAAGATCTTTGTCGCCTACGCTGACTGCGGTACCGCTGGCCAGCTCGACAAGGTGCTGGACGAGTATGGGATTGAACGTATTCCCGGCACACATTGCTACGAGTTCTACACCGGCAGTCATGCCTTCCGCCAATTGGCGACAGCCGAGCCCGGCACCTTCTACCTCACAGACTTTCTCGCCCGCCATTTCGACCGGTTGGTCATTGAGGGCCTGGGACTGGACCAGCAACCACAACTGTTACCCATATATTTTCACAACTACAAACGCATGATTTACCTGGCACAAACCAATTCAGAAGAGTTGCAGGCCATGGCCCGCCGGCACGCAGCTTATCTTGGGCTGGAATATGTGTACCGCTTTACCAGTGACCAACCACTCACGCAGGCTCTGGAGCCTGCATTGGGACAATGCGCCAACCACCAAAAGGCCAGACAACCATGACCGATACCATTATCAGCTCCGCCAGCCGGGAAGTCGTGCTGGGTTTTGACCGCCCGTTTGTCATCATTGGAGAACGCATTAACCCGACCGGGCGCAAACTTCTGGCGGAGGAAATGAAAGCCGGTAATTTTGACCGGGTAGCGGCAGATGCACTGGCGCAGGTTGCTGCCGGCGCACATGTACTTGACGTAAATGCGGGCATTCCGCTGGCAGATGAGCCCGCACTGCTGGTCGAGGCCATCCGCCTGGTGCAGTCATTGACCGATGTGCCACTATCAATCGACTCCTCTGTTCCCGAGGCCCTGGAAGCTGGCCTGGAGGCCTGCGAAGGAAAAGCTTTACTGAACTCCGTCACCGGTGAAGAAGACCGGCTTGAGCACATTCTGCCGCTGGTTAAAAAACATGGCGCTGCCGTGGTTGCGATCTGTAATGATGACGACGGCATATCAACGGATATCAATGTCCGCTTTGAGGTAGCGAAGAAAATCGTCAATCGTGCTGCCGATCACGGTATTCCAGCCTGCGATGTGGTCGTCGACCCGCTGGTTATGCCTGTGGGTGCTATGCCGGATGCCAGCGTCCAGGTGCTGGCGTTGATCCGGCGACTGCGCTCAGAGCTCAAAGTAAACACCACCTGCGGTGCATCCAACGTCAGTTTCGGCCTGCCGAACCGTCACGGACTCAACCCCACCTTTATCGCCATGGCGATCGGTGCCGGCATGACCTCGGCGATCACCAACCCGCTGGAAGCGTCGCTGATGCAGGCAGTGCGTGGTGCCGATGTGCTGATGAACCACGACCCACAGTGTGCAAACTGGATCTCCACTTTCCGCGAGCCTGGCCCTCAGGGTGGCAGGCCGGGTGGGCGCAGGGGTGGGCGCAGACGCAGGGCAGAAAAGACCTGACCGACTTCGATATGGCGGCTGATAAACAGGCACTGATCGTATTCAGCCCTTCCGGCAAGCGGGGCCGCTTCGCCATTGGAACAACCGTACTGCAGGCCGCCCGAAAACTGGGCGTTGATATCGATTCCATCTGCGCGGGCCGTGCACGCTGTGGCCGTTGCCAGGTTGAGGTCATTGACGGCAGTTTTGCCAGTGAGGGTATTGTCTCCAGCCCTGACCACCTCAGCGAGCTGAGCGAAGATGAAAAGGCTTGCCGGCATAGCAGGCACCTGAAACCTGGCAATCGCCTGAGCTGCCAGGCAAAGATTCTCGGTGATATCCGTATTGATGTACCGGCCGGCAGTCAGGTTCATCGCCAGCTTGTGCGTAAAGGCTTCGAAGCCCACGCTACCGAAATTGATCCGCTCATCCAGCTGTATTTCACCCAAATGCCAGAGCCCGGTTCGCACAGTACGGCAGGCGATCTGCAACGGATGATGGCCGCGCTGGAGAAAGACTGGGGGTTATCGGGCCTCGAGTGGGATATCCGCGTGTTGCAGCCTTTGCGATCTGCGTTGGGCGGAGCTGACCGGCAGGTCACGGTCGCGATACGCGATGGGCATCGGATCGTCGCGGTATGGCCGGGTTTGAATGACCACATCTATGGCGCTGCTGTGGACGTGGGTTCCACCACCATCGCCGTGCACCTGTGTGACCTCGCCAGCGGCGAAGTGGTTGCCACCGCCGGGGCCATGAATCCGCAAATACGTTTTGGCGAAGACCTGATGAGTCGCGTGTCCTACGCCATGCTGAACCCTGAAGGCGCCGGGCAAATGACCACCGCCGTCAGGACTGCCATCAATGAGTTGCTTGCCAGTGCCATACAACAGGCTGACATCGACATGAGCGTGGTGCTGGAAGTCACGCTGGTCGGAAACCCGGTCATGCATCACCTGTTGTTGGGCCTGGACCCGACACCGCTGGGTACGTCACCGTTCCAACTGTCTACCGATCAGGCTATTGAAACAGCCGCCACGGAACTGGGCCTGGAACTGGCTGCCGGCGCGCGGGCCTATGTTCTGCCGTGTATTGCCGGCCATGTCGGCGCAGACATGGCAGCGGTCATGCTGGCCGAGGCCCCGTGGGAGTCAAAAGAAACCAGCCTGATTATTGATGTCGGCACCAATGCTGAAATTCTGCTCAGCCATCAAGACAGGTTAATGGCTGCATCCAGCCCCACGGGGCCCGCTTTCGAAGGCGCACAGATCAATGCCGGCCAGCGGGCAGCACCGGGCGCAATAGAGCGCGTGCGAATTGATCCACAAAGCCTGGAACCGCGCTTTAAAGTGGTTGCTGGCACGCACTGGTCAGACGAAGCCGGCTTTATCGGGGAACTTGGCGAACAGGGGGTCACCGGGATCTGCGGCTCCGGCATCATCGAAGCGATCGCCGGACTCTACCTGGCGGGCATTATCCGCCCCGATGGCATCATCGATGGCGGCATGGCAGGCCGCAACCCCCGCATTGAAGCCAGCGGACGCACATTCTCGTACCTGCTGCACCCGGGCGAACCGGATAAAGGCCAACCTGAAATCCGTATCCAGCAAACCGATGTTCGCGCTATCCAGCTTGCCAAGGCAGCCCTGTATGCGGGTGCCCGTTTACTGATGAATCGCATGGGTGTGGACCGGGTCGGCCGGATCCGCCTGGCTGGTGCCTTTGGCAGCCACATTGATGTCAAATACGCGATGGTGCTTGGCATGCTGCCTGACTGTGACCTGGCGCAGGTGTCTTCGGCCGGCAACGCGGCCAGTACAGGTGCGCGCATCACCTTGCTGAACAAAGCTTCGCGCCGGGAAATTGAGACCCGGGTGCGACAGGTGGAAAAAGTGGAAACTGCTGCAGATGAAAGTTTCCAACAGCTCTTTGTCGAGGCCATGAACATTCCCCACGCTTGCCACCCATACCCCAGGCTGGCCTCAGCCGTTACGCTGCCCGAGCCATCCGACACGGGCAATCGTGGCCCCGGACGGCGTAAGCGCAACCGTTCACGCAACAAGTAACTTCAGGCAATAACCATTCTGACAAGTCCCGACAATATTTCAGTATTATTTATTTATAAATATCAATGGGTTATGCCATATCAACAGCCGAGTGCATTATACTGCTTGTAACAAAATATTTTTCGTGTATATTTCAGAAACATGCATGTTAACAATTTGTTAAGCGCATAAACTGATTCTACTTCATGTAGTTGTTTTTATTCATATATATATTCACTGGACAGCAGATAAACAGAGGAAGACATGAATACCCGCAAAAACAAGGTAACACCAAAGGTTTTATCCTTATCGATTCTGACAGTATCAATTCTGGCCGGGCTGGGTGTGACAGCTCAGGCGGCGGAAGATGGCAGCTCAGATGCCAACGTACTTGAAGAGGTGATGGTAACCGCACGTAAGCGCGAAGAGACGCTGCAGGAAGTTCCGTTCTCAATTTCAGCAACCACCGAACGGCAGTTGCAGGAACGCGGCATTATGACCCTTGAGGATGTTTCCAGAACCGTCGCTGGCTTCTCTGTACAAAACCTTGGTCCTGGTCAGAGCCAGATCGCCATTCGTGGCGCCTCTGCCGGCCAGATCGTTCGCGATCAGCCAGGCGTAAAAGAGGAAGTGGGCGTGTACCTGGATGAATCAGTGATATCTCTGTCATTGTTTACACCTGATATCGACCTGTACGACATGAACCGCGTGGAAGTATTGCGTGGCCCACAGGGTACGCTGTTCGGGTCAGGCTCCCTCTCCGGTACAGTCCGGTACATCACCAACCAACCGGACCCCAGCCAGAACAACTCCGGTTTTGAGTTTTCTGCCAGCACCATTGATGGTGGCGGCACCGGCGGCGGCGGAAAAGGCTTCCTGAATGCGCCGGTCGGTGACAGTGCTGCGCTGCGTATTACCGCCTATTACGAAAAAACCGGTGGCTGGATTGATGCTCACCAGCCTGACGGCAGTTTACGGGAAGACATCAACTCGGGCGATCGCTATGGCGCGCGTGTGGCCTTTGCGTTTGCACCCTCTGATAACCTGACGATAACCCCCCGACTGGTATACCAGAAGGTCGAGGTTGATGGCTGGAACCGCCAGGATGCTTTTAATATCCTCGGTAACACGTGGACCACTACCCGTCCGCAAGTCAAGATCGGTAAGAACCAGCAGTACTCACAGTTCAAAGACCCGTTCACCGACGAATTCACATTGCTGGACCTGAACATCAGCTGGGATTTCGGTAACAATATGACCCTCACCTCCGTGACCTCATACACCGACCGTGAAATCCTTGCCGTGCGTGATGCAACTGCATTGACTGCAAGTATCACCGGCGGCTCTATCGGGTTCGGCCCGGACGTCTACACACTGGACGCACCCCTTAGCGATGCTACCAACGTTTCCGGCTGGACCCAGGAACTGCGCGTGGCAGGCGGTGATGACAGGCTGACATGGGTTGCCGGCGTGTTTTACAGCTCGTTCGACCGCGACTATAGCCAGGGGCTGCTGGTTCCGGGTTTTGAGGACCTGACCGGTATTCCCACCGAGGGTGCCTTTGTTGCGCCGAAGGACGGCCTGTTCTGGTCAGATCTCAGGTACAATTTTGACCAGTTGGCGTTTTTTGGTGAGGTGACATTCTCTGTCACCGACACCTTCGATCTGACCGGTGGCCTGCGCTACTACGATTTCGATGAAACCCGCATTCAGACTTTTGACGGTATCTTTGCGGCACCGGGAACCACCACCGGCGACACAACGGCGAGTGGCTGGGCACCACGTATCATTGCTGACTGGGAGGTCAGTGATACAGTTACTGCCAATGCCCAGATTTCCAAGGGCTTCCGTCTTGGCGGCATCAACGACCCACTCAACGTACCGCTTTGCACAGCCTCTGACCTGGTGACCTTCGGTGGTAACGACCAGTGGGATGACGAAGTGCTGTGGAACTACGAGGCGGGTATCAAATCCGTCGTCATGGATGGCAGAGGCACATTCAACGTGGCCGTTTTCTACCAGGATATTAAAGATCTGCAAGCCACGGTTACGGCAGGCTCTTGCTCTTCACGGGTAGTTTTCAACGTGCCCAAAGCTCACAGCACCGGTATCGAACTGGAGTTTGCTGTACAGCAGACCGAACAGTTTGACTGGGCGATCACTGCCAGCTACATCAAGGCAGAGCTGGATTCCACCGTCACCTCAACTGCACCTGACGGCACAGTTTCTGTTGTCGGCGGCATTGAGTCAGGTAATCGTCTCGCCACTGTTCCTGAGTTCCAGGCTGCAGTCGCCGCGACCTATGTCTGGCCGATGAGCAATGCATGGGAAGGCTATGTTAACGGTATCGTCCAGTACATCGGCGATCGTTACACCCAGCTCGGCGACCAGGCATCTGGCTTTGGAACGGTAGATCTGCAGGTTTACGGCGCCAACTCTCTTGGTGGCCCGCTGACCCAGGATACGTTCACCTTTAATCCATTGCTGCCCTCCTACACCATTGCCAACACCCGCATCGGCATGCGCAATGACCAGTGGGATGTATCAATATACGTGAACAACCTCACCAACGAGTATGCCCTGCTCGCGCTGGACCAGGAACGCGGCACCAATGCCCGCGTCGGTTATCTGGTTAACCAGCCCCGCACTTACGGCATCACCGCGAGGGTTCGTTTCTAGGTAATATCAGTGGGGTAAAACCCACGAGGTAAAAAAGGGCCGCATTGCGGCCCTTTTTTTTGCTGCAAGAACCGGTAATTACGCGAGGATTTTCGTATACTTAAGCTGTATTTTTTGGGCTCAAGTTGAGCCTGACCCGTGGTTTAACGGAGTAAAACCATGCATTACACGCAATTGACTGCAGCCCTGCGTTCTCCCCAAACGGCTCCCCGTTCCAGGAATTTACTGGTACTGGGCCTGGTGGCGCTGTTTATCTGCACCCCGGCGCAAGCCACAAAAGCATCCAAACAGGAACTGCGGGAGTACAACTCTGATCTCAGAAAAGTTTCCAGTCATCTGCTGCTTGCACGCCAACAACTTAACAGTGGCCTCAGTCTTAATGCAGTACTTAACAACAATAAATTGTTAAAGGGCAAAGGCGATCAGCTCGACATCGAGATCAAGCTGAATCAATTGAATCCTGACATCCTCAGGTTGATCCGTGCGGCTGGCGTAACCGTGGAAAAGGCTCACTTTGACCATGCAGTAGTCAGGGGTTCGGTGGCGGCTCAGAACCTTGACGAACTGGCAGCGATATTGCCAGTCAGGACCATTCAGCCGCAGTACGGCTATACGCTGAATAACGCAGGCCTGGTAAACAACCAGGCTGATATCACCATTCGCGCCAATTTGGCACGAACCACTTTTGGCGTTGATGGCACAGGCCTGACTATCGGCATCCTTTCCGACAGTTTCTACGACACGATACTGGGCACCGGCAGCACCAGCGGTGTTGGTTGCCTGTTGGAACTTACCGGGTCTAACCCTCAACTCTCCGGTGATTTACCGGATCCGCTGGTGGTACTGGACAACGGCGCTGGCGGCAATACTGACGAAGGAGCGGGAATGGCTGAGTTGGTTGCAGACCTGGTACCTGGCAGTAACATCATGTTTCACACCGCATTTGGGGGGCAGGCAGGCTTTGCGACAGGAATTACCGATTTGGCAAGCTGCGGAGCAGATGTCATCGTCGATGACGTTTATTACTACGCGGAACCATTATTCCAGGATGGCTTTATCGCCAAGGCAGCTCAGGACGCAGTCGATGCGGGTGTGCCCTACTATTCATCAGCGGGAAACAGCGCTTCACGCGGCATCCATGATACTTTTACAGATGTAAGCGCCACCGATGACATGGCCTCACCGGCCAGTGGCAATGATTTCCATACCTTTGCAGGCGGCAATGAATTTGCCGCCATGGGCAACGTCCCCAATGGTTGCGGAGCCACCTTTATATTGCAGTGGAATGAACCCTTTGACGGCACCCAGGGCCCGGGGGCAACAACTGATCTGGACCTGCTTGTTTGCACCGCCGAAAACGCCGCCAGCTGTTCATACCTTTCCGGTTCAGCGCAGGGCGACTGTGCCGGCGCGGCACTGGGCGACCCACTGGAAATTGGCACCTACACCAATACCAGTGGCGCGACTGAAACGGTCTACCTTGCCGTTGACCATTTCTGCGGTGCCAACGGCGCGACCGTGGACCCGGGCCTTGAACTGCGCATCCTGACCTTTCATTCATGCGGTGGGACCATCGGATATGAGGCCAATGTATTTAATAAAATGCAGATTGGAGGACACGCAGCCGCAGCAGGCGTAGCCGCCGTAGGCGCAGTGTTCTACGGTGAGGCTGACTTCAACGGTGATGTGATCTCGCCAGCAGGCGTCATCAACGTGGAAAGCTTCTCTTCCCTCGGCGGTGATGTGCCCATTTATTTTTCCTCCGATGGCACACCGGTTCCGATGGCCCCGGAATTGCGGGCCAAGCCGGAATTTTCAGCACCCGATGGCACCAACACAACATTTTTTGGTAATGACATCGGATTCGATGTTGATACCCATCCGAACTTCTTTGGTACTTCCGCCGCCGCGCCACATGCTGCAGCTGTCGCCGGCCTGGTTTTGGATGCCAGCCCGGATATCTCACCCGCCGGAATCAACCAGGTACTGATGGCATCAGCTGTCGATATCGAGACACCCGGCGTCGATTCGCTCTCCGGGTTCGGCTTGCTGGACGCGCTGGATGCCGTACAGACGGTTACCGATAGCGGTACAGGCTGCATCCCATCGATATACCTGTATAACCAGACCATTACCGGCAACCAGTACTTCAGAGCCTGCAACAACATCACTGCCGGAACCGGGTTTTTAGTCAACAGCGGCGCTGCTTTGCTGCTGGAGGCAGGCAGTAGCGGCACTATTTCGCTGGAACCCGGCTTTACCGTCTATCCCGGCGCAACATTTGACGCCGATGTTCCTGGCGACTTTTAATTGGCCGTTACTGGTTACCGATAGCTGAAAGTATCGGTATGGTCACTGATAGTCCGGGCCTGGAGCAAGGCTCAGGGGCGGGTATTGTTCAGGCCGACAAAGCTGCCGCCATTTTCCTCGGCCAGCTTACGCATCAGAGCTGCATAGCGCACCGCGCTGACGGGTAATTTTCCAAAACCAAACTGTACCGGGAAACCGACGGTGTGAATACGCACGCGGCGCTGGCCAGAGCGGTTGGATCGGTTCAGCCTCTCCACAGTATCGACAACACTCTGGATGGTGCCACTGGCGAAATCGTCACCAAACACATACAAGCTGATGCGCTTGTTTTGCGTGTGGAAGCGCCGGATTGCGGCTTCAATGCCTTCGACCGGGCTCGAGTTGGAGAAAGGCACCCAACCGGCCAGCCGTGCAATAATTGCCTTGCGGCGCGCCGGCGTATCCGTGATCCACTTGCCCGCATATTGCGAGTACATGTAATCGCCCATGTCGTTCATAACCTGGATGCCTTTGACCCTGGGGTAGATCGACAGCACTTCCCTGACCTTCTGCAGCACCAGCGGCCAGGCACCCTGGACCATTGAACCAGAAGTATCAATGATAAAAATGATGTACTCGCTGTCCACCGGGATGCCACCAATCGGACTGCCTTTGGGCCGGCGATAACTGGCACCGGCCATATTTTTTACTTCATCGCTCAATTCCTGCCGGGCGCTGGCTAACTGTTTCTCAATCACGGTCTGCGCCTCAGAATTATTCTTGCTGGCCTGGTACTGGCCCCGCACTGAGGACAAATCACCCTTCAGGCGTGCAAGTTTTTCACGCTGCACTGAAAGCTGTTCCTGGCGCTCGGTCAAATCCCGGTTCAGCACCACGGTATCGCCCCGAATGGTGAACAATTCCTGCTCCAGTCGTAAGATCAGGCCCGACAGGTCAACCGCCAGTTGTTCGATCACCCTGGGCTCGGCGACCTTTACGATAACCAACAGCAGGATGATGGCGCCAAAGCCACAGGAGACCACATCCAGAAAGGACAGGTTGAATATATCAACCGGCCTGCGTTCCCGACGGCTCATGGCCAATCCCGTGAAGGCGTCATGAAAGAACCCTTGCTGTTGATCGCCAGTCGCCAGAATGCTGCCGCTGCCCAGGCATCCCCCTCCATGGGTAACAGGATGGTATTGACAGGGATTTTACCGCCAAGCACTTTGACTGCCTGGTCGAAATGCTTCAGCCGTTGCTCCGGTGTAACCGTCGTCGAACCCGGCTTGCCACGCCCCTGGGTCGGTAACCCATCAGTGACCAGAATGATGTTATCCGGCGGGGGTGAAAGCGTCTTGGCAGCAGCAAACGCCCGGTAAAGGCTGGTGCCACCCTCGGGGGCAAGCTGCTGCAACGCACTGACCGCACCATCCACATCGGCCTGCTTTGAAGCCTGCAACCAGGTACCATTCGACCCGGCGAGCACGGCCTTGGCGGTGGTATCGAAGCTGTAAAGCTGGAAGCTCGCGGTAGCGGGCAGGTTACTGACCAACCAGTCAGCAGTGGTCACCGTTCGTTTCCACTTGGGTGAAGCGCGGCGGCTGTTGGCATCCATGTTGCGGCGGCGTATGACGTTGACGATGGTTTCGTCCAGCATACTGGCCGAGGCATCCACCAGGATCAGCACCCGCTTGCCACCAACTTTAAGCCCGGTCAGGTACTGGCGGTCACCTTCACCTTTGAACTCTCGCACATTCTCACCGGCATCGCGGTTTGCAGCGGCAATAGCACCGAGGCGCTTTTGCTCTTTGTCGAGGGTTTTCAGGTCGGTCTTCAGTTTGTTGATGTGTTCGATGCTGGCAAGGGTTTCACGGGACATTGTCGCGATTTCAATTTCCATCTCCCGGGTCGTACGGATAACCCGCTCCGATGCCCCCTGCATTTTGACCAGTTCCTGCTCGGTGGCCTGCAGGCTGTTACGGGCCTCAACCATGTTGTTCTTGCCGATCAGAACCTCGGTTTCCAGGCGCACGGTTTCTGAGCGCAAATCGGCAAAGATGGCATTTCGCTCGGTCACCGTGTCGTGATTGAGAATAAGCACCAGCAACACCACGGCGCCAAAGCCGCAAAACATGATGTCGAGAAACGACAACGAGAATGGCGTGACGGGACGGCGTTTCATCGTCAGGGCCTGCTGCTACCTAGGTCTTCAGCCGCCGCACCAGCCAGCTTTCGATATAGCGCTCACTGTCCAGCACCAGGCGTTCCTGCATCAGTTGCAGTTGATGAATAAAGAACATCAGCACGATACTGATCACCAGCGCGACGAAGGTTGAATTGAAAGCCACCCCCAGGCTCGCGGTTACGCCGGTAATATCGCCTTCAACGGCGCGGTGCGCCTGACCGAGGGCATCACCGATACCACGCACAGTGCCAATAAAGCCCACCGAGGGAATGGCCCACGCAATGTAGCGGATTATCGACAACTCCGATTCCATGCGCTCGCCCTCCGACTCACACACATCACGCGCCGCAGTCGAAGCACTTTGTACGTTGCGGGTCGCACTGAACCGCTCAATGGCCGTCAACAGTGCGCGTGGTAACAACCAGTCGGCTTTTGGCCCCGGCAAAGCACTGATACGTTCGACAATGCCGCGCGCATCCTCCGCCCCAATCGGCAGGTTTTCCGGCAACTCAAGCAGATCATGCTGCAACAGTTTCTGCTGGTCGTAGGCCGCACGGCCCTTGAACCCGAGAATTGCGAAAGCCCATAACATCAGTATGAAGCTGGTTTCCTGCTCATAATCCTTGATCACCACGTAAAACGACCGCTGCTGTACATAAGCAGGGTCGGCCAGCATGTTGGCCGACTCCTGCTCCATGAACAGGGTGGCCTGCGGCCTGACCAGGGCCACATAAATGGCATGCACCAGGATAAACGCTATCAGCAATGAAAATACCTGGTAGACGAGCTCGGTAGGGAAAGTCTTCTTCATTGCGTGCGTTGCTCCTTCAGATGTCGACCGGGAAAGATACCGCAGCATCGGCCCCAATTTTTTCTGTGGGTTTGAAGTTTGATTGCTTGACGGCTCTCACCTGCTTTGGTGATACAGGCTTCGCGACCGGTTGTGTTACGGCATTGTCAGGTTGCTCAGCATTGACCGCTGGCTCACTCGCCGCTGCCTTGGCAGGATCCCCCGCCGGTGGTTCGGCCAGGGCCAGTTGCAGAAAAGCCGTCACTAACAACAATGGCCAAACTTGCCGCAGCAGAGATTTTTTTCTATTCATAGGCATACCGTGCAATCCGGAAACCCAGGTTATCCCGCCCGGTACGGCTGTAATCCCTGTAACTCAAACGCAGTTCAGTGATGCTGCCATCGCGCCAGCTTGAGTCGCGCACGACATGATGCTCACCGTTGGCTGGGCCCACTGGATCTTTGACCAATCGATTGGCATCGCCTGGATACACGGCGTAGAAATCGTTAACCCATTCAGCCACGTTGCCGCCCAGGTCGCGAAAGCCTGATGGAAGTATGGGGAAACTGCCCACTGGCGCGGGGCCCCGGTACCCGTCTGTATAGCCGGGTACAACATCAGCCAGCGTGTCCGCTATGCCGGAGTCGGCAAAATTACCCACCGCCAAAACCGGTGGATAACTGCCCTTCCATGGATATGAAGCAGCACTATCACGCCCTGCCAGTCGTGCAGCAAAGGCCCACTCAGCCTCGCTCGGCAACCTGTAACCACCATTGGCTTTGGCCTCAGGCACCATACGACCACCCTCTTCCCGGTAAGCGAGCGGCAACTTTTCCTGTTGGCTTAACCAGTTGCAGTAACGTGCCGCATCATCCCAACTGACATTGACAACCGGATAATTTTCGCCATTCAGAGAAACCCCCTCGGCGCTGCCGGAATCATGCTGGCGCTGGAAGCGCCTGAACTCGGCATTGGTCACTTCAAAAACAGACAGGTAGAACGGCCGGCTCAGCGCTACCAACCGCTGGCTTTCATTGGCGCGCCGCCCGGCTTCACGCCGCGATGCACCCATCTGGAAGCTGCCTGTTGGCTTCAGCAGGCGCATTTCCTGGCCCATCACATTCTTGTACATCGGCGGGGTGGCTTCATCCTTCGCCTGTTGTTCGGTTTTCAGCGAGATCTCGACACGCTGGCTGGTTCCGGCAAGCGGTGTGAGGGTCAAATTCTGTGTCACGTAACCGGACTTGCTGAAAGTCAGAACATGACGCTGCGCACTGAGGCGCAATCGCTGTGTAGCTGCCCCCACCGGCTTGCCATCTACCATCAGGCTGGCATCTGCCGGCTGCGAATTAACAAATACTGTGCCATATTCCGCTACCAGTTTCAGCGAAAGTTGCCTTTCTTCATCCGCATCCAGCCTGATGGTTCGCTTCACTTTCTTGAAGCCCGGCTTGTTGAGGTGAATCTTGTGATCCTGGCCTGAGGTCAACACGATGTCCACCGGTGTGCTGCCAAAAAATGTTCCATCCACACTGACCGTGGCGCCGGCTGGCTGGCTGCTGAGCAGCAGGCGGCCATCATTGGGCTCCAGTGCAATAACCTCAGGCGTCAATGCCACACCCGCGGTGATAACGAAAGACAACTGCCTGAGCTTGTAACCTGCCAGCGACAATTCAATCGAGCGCTCGCCCTGCACAAGCTCTGCAGACAATGGTGTCATGCCCACCACCTGGCCATCGACCTGCACTTGTGCGCCCTGTGGAAGACTGTCGAGAAAGACATCTGCCCATGCTGGCTGCAGCACGGCATCAAGTTTCTGCAGCGCCCCGAAGCCTGCAACATCCAGCTCTGTCTCATATGGCAGATAGCGTTCTGTCTTGATAAGCATGCTTCGCATACCACGCTTAACCAGGGCGGTATTGGCCGCATCAACCTTCACTTCTTCAGCATCAACCAGCAGCCTGAATGGCACCGTTGGCGTAATCGTCAACTCCAGCTTGCCCGGCAGTTCCTGCATTTGATACTCGAAAGCCTGTAATCCGCCGCTGGCAACCTGAATATCTTCCTCCAACGGGTAGTAACCCTCCAGCTCAGCACGCAGGGTATAGCTGCCCGGTATCACCAAGCGGCGCTGGCCCAGAGTTACCGGTGGTGGGAACCCGCTCACTGAAAGGCTTTCCGGTTGCGGTTTGACTGTTATTGCCAACGGGCTGGCGAAAAGTATAAACAGCGCAATAACCAGCAGCAGCACAAACGCCGCGATCATCGGATTACGCCATTTGTGAGATTTCTTTACCTCCGCAGCAGCAGCGGCCGGTAGCGGCGCAACCGGCACAGATTCAGAGGGCTCCTCTACAACCGGCGGTGACTCTGCCGGGGGAGTCAACTCCGGTTCTTCGGCGTGCGCTTGCAGGGTGATAAACACCTGGTCGCCTTTGACCGTCCAGTGCAGGAACTGGTCGCCCAGCTGTACTACATCACCGGACTTCAGCCAGTTGGATACCAGCGTGCGCTCATGGTTGTGAAACAGCTCGACCTCTTCATCAATCGGCTGGATATAGGCATGACCTTTTTCCATAGCAATGTAGGCCAGCACCATATCGGCTGACTGGCCGGGAAGCACAACATCCGTATCGGCACCACCAACGGTTAACGGAAAATCTGCCTCATCAAGACGCTTTTCGCCGTTGTCGTCACGAATGAAAAATACCCGACTCAAACCGCTTCCCCGCTGCGCACTTCCAGTACCGTCTGTTGCTGGCCCGGCAGCACAGTCAATGTGTGGCGCACATCACGATAGCCAGCCCTGGAGCCAACCACGGTATAGGTACCGGGCCGCAACTCCAGTTGCTTGGAGGTAAACTTGCCAAGGCGCCCGACATGATAGATCACCACGCTGGTCAAGCCATCGGAATACAGCGTGACGGGCAGCGGGGTTTGTGCGGTTGCCACCAGTTCCTGCAAACGCTCAACTTTCTGTCTCAAGCGGGTTTCTGCAGGTGGGGGCTGGCCGGCCGAGACAAGTAATTGCTCGGCACTGACCAATGGTTTTTTGGAATACAGGCGGGCTGGATCATCAAGGTACTTGTCCATCTGCTGGTGTAAACGCAACCGGCCCTGGGCACGCGCCAGTCCATCGCGGGCAAAACCTGCATTGGGTGCAATGGCCAGGACCTTCAGGTACAAGCCCGCTGCAGTACGCCAATCTTCGCTGCGGGTTGCTTCCCGGACCTGTTGCCGCAAGTTGGTTAACTGCGATTTCTGGCGGGCCAAATACAGCTGTTGCCGCGTATCGAGTACAACAGCCTCACCCGGCTTCAGGCGCTCAGCAGCATCCAGGGCTGCACCCGCCGCTGCCAGCCTGCTATCATCCAGTGCCACCAGGGCACGGCTCATGGCTGCCCGAAAATCCCGCTCTCTGGCAGACTCTGTCACACGCTGCAATGCATCCACGGCGGGCAGATAGGCGGCATCCAGCTGCACCGCTGTATCCAGCGCCGCCAGTGCTGTAGAAAAGTCACCGGCCACCTCGGCCTGGTAGCCTGTGTTTATCAATTGCAGCACCTGCGGACGTACCTGAGCCCGTGCCAGGCCAGTCTGTGCCGCCTGGTTATCCGGCTCGATCGCCAATGCCATTTCAAAATGCTGCGTGGCCAACGTACTGTCATTCATATCCAGCGCCAGCGTGCCAAGCTCCAGGGCTGTCGCCAGCCGGGTTTCACTTTTGGACTCCAGTTGCTCCAGCGCCTGCAGGGCCCCGGCGTAACTAACGGCTGC
>JAJRUM010000010.1 GCA_024277815.1 Gammaproteobacteria bacterium | reverse complement strand
GATCTGCACCCGGATGCCCTTCTTGATCGGGTCAAGAGCCTGCAGGCAGAATGGAAAACACTGGAGAAAAGCGAACAGATTCACGGTGAAAAACATTACGCTGCCACCCCCTGGATGTGGAGAAAGTTCAGTGCAGCGGGCCATGCGGCTTTTGATACGGCCAAGCCGTTCCTTGAGAAGCGCAGTGAAATTCAATCGCGTCATGCGCAGTCACTGGCCACTTTCTGTGCAGAGTTGGAGCAATTGGCCAGCAGCGGTTCCCCGGACTGGGTAAAGCTGGCCAAGGCCATCGGTCGGGGCCGAAAAAAGCTGCAGGACCTCAATAGCGTGCCGGCAAAACAGCGCCAGGCCTTTGCCCGGCAAATTAAGGCAGCACTGGATAAAGCCAACCAGGCCATGCAGAACCATTACCAGGCGATAGAAAAAGAAAAAATGAAACTGATCCGCTCCGCCAGCCAGTTGTTGCATGTACCGGAACGCAGCGAAGCGATTGCCCAGGCGAAATCCCTGCAATCCGCATGGAAGGCAGCGGGTAGCCTGTGGCGCAGTAAAGAACAGACGCTTTGGAACCAGTTCCGTGAACATCTGGATCCTTTGTTTGAAGAACTCAAAGAGCAGCAGGAAACTGTCCGGGCCGCCTCTGAAGAAAAACTGGCCGCACAAAGGGCTCTGTGTGATGAGTTGCGGGGTATTCTGCAATCTGCCGATGGCCTGGCGGACAAAAAGGGGATTGTTCAGGGCTTGCAAGACAGTTGGAAGGATATAGAGCACCCGGACCGTAAATTGCTGGCATCTTTTCAGGCCATGGTGGATGACTACCGGCAACAACTGCAACAGGCCCGCCAGCATCGGCAGCAGGCTAACCGTGAACGCTGGTGGCAGAAATCAGCATGGCTGCATGAATTATCCGTTACTGGCAGGACCGCTAAAGGCACGATCAGTAAGACCACGCTGGCCAAAGTGAAAAAAGCCTGGCCTGAAGATAGTTCGGATGAGGCGCTGGAAATCCTCCTGGATCAGGCCTGTACCCGTCTGCTCGAGGGCTCAGAGCCCGAAGCATGTGCAGACAACCTGTCTGCAGATGCGAGGCTGCTCTGTATCCAGCTGGAATTCATTGCGGGCATATCTTCCCCGGATGAGGATCGTGACCAGCGCATGCAATACCAGGTGGATCGACTCGCAGAATCGATGTCCGGGGAATCCATCCGCCAACCTGCAATGGCCGAAGCGCACGCGGTCGAGAAAATCTGGCTGGCGATGTACGCCCTGCCGGAGTCCGAATTTGAAAGTTTTGGCAAGCGTATTAAAACTGCGTTGACCACCATTATGGAAAATTAGTGAATGCACATTAATAACAAACTATTATCGAATATACTTTATGTCATTTATCTCATAGTTTTCAGCACCGTTGCCCACGCAGACGAGCTTGTTCCACAGTCAGCCGGCAGCTGGATCGCCGTGTTGCCACCGCTGTTAACCATAGCCGTTGCACTGGCATTCAAACGTGTTGTCCCGGCCTTGTTCCTGGGTATATGGATGGGCGCATGGGCGATCAATGGTTTTGGCCTGATCGGCTTTTGGACCGGTTTGCTGGATGCCTTCCAGGTCTATGTGGCCAATGCCCTGTCGAATCCGGACCATACGGCAATTGTGCTGTTCTCGATGATGGTTGGCGGCATGGTGGGAATCATTTCCCGCAATGGTGGTATGCAGGGCATCGTGAACCACATTGTGAAGTGGGCGAACTCTGCGCGCCAGGCTTGCCTGGCTACCGCATCTTTGGGCCTGGCCATATTTTTTGATGACTATGCCAATACGCTGGTGGTGGGCAATACCATGCGACCGGTTACTGATTCAATGCGGGTATCACGGGCAAAGCTGGCCTATATTGTTGATTCAACCGCGGCACCCGTAGCGTGCATCGCGGTAGTAACAACGTGGATTGGCTATGAAATCGGCCTGATCGGAGATTCCATCAGCAAGATGCCCGGGCTTGATACCGAGGCCTACCTGTTGTTTCTCAATACCATCCCCTACAGCTTCTACCCGGTCATGGCGATTGCATTTGTGTTCATGGTCTCTGCCAGCGGACGGGATTTCGGTCCCATGCTGGAAGCCGAGCGCCTGGCACAGAAAAATGGCGCTGAACATTCCGGTGCGTTGCAAGCCAGCAGTCAGGAAACTGATGACCTTAAGCCCATTGATGGCAAGCCGCAACGTGCTTTCAACGCATATATCCCGGTGCTGGTGATGGTGCTGGGCGTGTTGGTCGGGTTGTACGTCACTGGCAGACAGGCTGTCGGCGATATGGCAGACCCCGGAATCAAGGACATCATCGGTAATGCCAACTCATATACCGCCCTGATGTGGGCTTCCCTGATTTCGATGATGACAGCGGCCTTGTTGAGCATCGGACAGCGGATTATGGACATGGAAGAGGTCATTAATGCCTGGTTCCACGGTGTACGCGCGATGATGATGGCGATGATCATCCTGGTCCTGGCCTGGTCGCTTGGAGAAGTAACTGACATATTGAAAACGGCGGATTTCCTGGTCAGTATCCTCGGTGATTCACTACCAACATTCATATTGCCCGCGCTGGTTTTTGTGCTGGCCGCAGCGACTGCGTTTGCCACCGGGTCAAGCTGGGGTGCCATGGGCATACTGTTCCCGTTAGCGATGCCGTTGACCTGGGCGGTGATGGTGGCCCAGGGCCAGGCAGCACCGGAAGATATGCATATTTTGTATTCAGCTGTCTCGGCGATTCTTGCCGGCGCCGTTTGGGGCGACCATTGTTCGCCCATTTCTGACACCACCATTTTGTCTTCACTGGCATCGGGTTGTGATCATATTGAACACGTTCGCACCCAACTGCCCTATGCAATGACGGTCGGGGGTGTAGCGATCCTGATGGGCAGCATTTTGACCTCCCTGGGTGCACCCTGGTGGCTGGGTATGTCGCTCGGACTGCTGGTACTTTGGCTGATAATCCGGTTCTACGGCAAGTTGTCGTATGAGCCCCAGGCTGGCTAATGCGTTCGACGGGGCTGATGAGCCCATTGCAGGCCCGCTTTGATGGCCATACGCCACGCTGGGATGGATTGTATGGCAGCAGCATCGCCCTGGCTTTGTTATCTGCTGCGCGTGCCTACGACGGCATTGCGCTGGTGGTTACCCGTTCGAGCCATCAGGCCCAGCTGTTAAAGTCTGATATTCAGCTGCTCAGCGATGGTGATTTACCGGTTTTCCTTTTTCCGGACCATGAAACCCTGCCCTACGATCCATTTTCACCACATCCTGACATTGTCGCAGACCGCCTGGCCACGCTCGCATCCCTGGCGCGACTAAAACATGGCTTGCTGATTGTGCCGGTGGCAACGCTCATGCAGCGTTTAACGCCCAGAAACCATGCGCTGGCAAGAAACATTCATCTACAGGTGGGCCAGGCGCTGGTTATTGATAGCTTTCGCCAGCAGTTGCAACAGGCGGGTTACAGCCATGCCGACCCGGTCTATCAGTGTGGGCAGTATGCTGTACGCGGGTCTGTGATTGATTTGTTTCCAACCGGCAGAAAACTGCCGCTGCGTATCGATTTGTTTGACGAGGAAATCGATTCGCTGCGTGAGTTCGATCCGGACACCCAGCGATCAACGGGCGAATTACAAAGCTTTGCCATGCTGCCGGCACGCGAGTACCCCTGCGATGACGACGCGTTTTCCGGCTTCCGCAAAGCATTTCGCTATCGTTTTGCAGTCGACACGCGCAATGTCACGCTCTACCAGGACCTGCGCCAGGGTATGCACCCACAAGGGCTTGAGCAATACCTGCCGTTGTTTTTTGAAGAGACAGAGAACCTGCTCGACTACCTGCCCTCCAGGCCTTTGGTGCTGGCGCAGCAGGGCATCGAAGATGCGGCGAATACCTTCTGGTCATCAACCAACGACCGCTGGGAGCAACGACGCCATGATGTTGAGCGGCCGGTGCTTGACCCGCAAGAACTTTTCTTCAGCGCCAAGGAAGTGGCTGAGCGACTGCAGCAGTTCCAAACCATCGAACTGATAGCGGCAGAGATGCATTCTGGCGGCAGCACAATATTTGACACGCAAGCAGCACCTGACTTGCGTATTCACGAGCGTGGCAACGAACCGGCGGCGGCCCTGCTGGCATTTACCGAACAGTTTGCTGGCAGAATT
>JAJRUM010000009.1 GCA_024277815.1 Gammaproteobacteria bacterium | reverse complement strand
CACCTGGATTGGCGCATGAACTGGCTGGACCGCCGCGTTGACCCGCAATTGTTGCTGGACCCGATCCAGCCTGCTGTGAAAGACTGATGCCATGAACGCGACCTTCAGAAGTCTGTTGTTGATCCCGCTGATGCTGCTCATCAGCAGTGCCGCGCATACCGATGAGAGCCCTGCGGCCGCTGAAAAGCCTGTGGCCACCAGCAAGGGACAAGCCTTGCTTGAACGTGTCCAGGCGGCGCTGCCGGGACTCTACAGTAATTTTGCCCAGCTGCAGGAAAGTGCGGCCGGTGGCCCGGTCACCGACCTGACGATCCGCGGCCTGAACCATACCGGTGATGAGTCGGTCTTCCTGTTTGCAAGCCAGCAGCGTGACGCGATCGACAGCGAATATGATATCTACTGGCTCAAGCTGAACGCCGAAGCCGACCAGCCTGAGCTGCATTTTGCCCGCCTCAGCGGCAGCGAACTGTCACTGTCACTGGAAGCTACACTGGCCCTGGCCTGGAAACGGGTGCGGCCGGGCTGTGTCATGCCGCTGGAATCCGTTGAACAGAGACTGGTCGCCAAAACCCGGCCCGACAATTGCCGGTTCGACAACCCCTTGCGGGGTGAAACCCGGTTGTTTCGCAGCCTTGCCATCAGCGACGCGGGGCTGGAGACAGACAGCGTGGAACTGGAACCGGGTGAGCAGTCAGCCAGCGGCGGTGCCAGCCTGATCCTGCAAAAGCACCGGACCTATGAGGGCCAGGCCAGCGAGCGCCCGCTGACCGACCCTGAGGCGGGCGAATATGGTGAATGGCAGTCTTCCATACCCTTCAACACCCGCGATGATGGCCGCATCGAGAAACTGTATGACGGCAATATGAAAACCCTGAGCTTTGCTGTGCAACTGGCACGACTGCACTGGCGCGATGGGGAGCCACCTTACCTGAAACTGTCAATCATCGACACCCGTAGCGGTGCCATCCAGGCTTACAAATGGTTTAAAGGGGACAGTGAACAAATCGACCTGAACCATGAATGGATCAGGGTGGTGCTGAAAACCGGTCAGGCTGATCGGCCTGACCTTTAAGCGGCCTATACGGCGGAGTGATCCAACCGCACCGGAGCACCGGCGCCGGCCACGTAGCCACCCTTGATACCCTTGGTGATCACAGATACTGCATTGTGCGGGTGCAGGCTTTCATAGTGCGTACAGCGGGCCCAGAAATCGAGCACGCGCTCATCGCTGTTCAGTGCTGTCTGGATACGCCGGCCGGCATCTTCACAGAACATCAGGTTACGGCCATTGAGCAGCGCAAATGCCTGTTCGTCTTCACGTTTAACCGTAGCCTGCACAGGTGTTTTCAGCGAGTACTCTACGGCATCGATTAATTCGATGATCGGGAACATCTGGAACGTCGGGGTCAGTTTTACCCGCAATTCTGCAGCGCTGCGCTGGCTGTGCGGGGTCGCAAGAATACCTTCTTCCGTACCGAGCCACTTGTGCACCTGCTCAAAATCCAAAGAGCCGGATGCGGCAAAGTCTTTTTCAAACTGCTGTTGAATCAACTGCCGGGCCAATGCCGCAGAACAGGGGCAAGTGCTGGAATACAGAATCTCCAGACCCATCTCCAGGCTGAATTCCTGACCTTCGAGGATACCAATCATCGACACCGGGTAACGCCGCCAGCCGACGTTGTCACTTTTCAGTGCCTTGCGCCGGATCACGTAGTCAAAATCAACCCGCACCAGCGCACGGTCGCTGAGGCCTTCATGCGAGTCCAGAAACGAACGCAACATCTGCCGCAAGGCACAGGGTGTCAATGGCCGTTCCTGAAAAGCCTGGTCAAGGTGCAGGTACAAGCGCGACATATGGATACCCCGTACTTCGGGGTCCATCAGGTTGACATAGGCGGTCACCCGCGCGGTCGACTGGATCATATTGCCCTGGTCATCTTCGATGCGTACCGGCAGTTCAATGTCATTCATGCCGACCCACTCGAGCTTGCCGCTTACAGACGGCCGCACTTCGTTGGCAATATCCGGCATATCGCGTAATACATTGTCGAACGGTTTCATACTTAAGGTTCCCGGGCTAAGCAGTGAATATCTGTCTATTCAGGCCCATATTCAAGTGGCTGCATCACTGCAATGACTAATTATCGTTGATAACTACCCATTTAGGCAAAGAAATTCAGGCTGTAAAACCCGGCTTTTTAAATAAAGGCCAAATACTGAAGGCTTGCCAAAAAAAGAAAAAGGGCCTGCAGACAGCTCTGCAGGCCCTTGATTCTATTGGTCGGGGCGAAAGGATTCGAACCTTCGCCCCCTACAACCCCATTGTACGGTTCTGTTATTCCAGAACACCCTTCAATCTCAATGATAACAACGGTTGAAGGAAACCAGCCAAACCGACAATACACCATGAAAGACAACTGAAAGACAAAGTATGCCCAGACAACCGCATCACAGCTCGAATTGGGGTGGCAAACGTCCCGGTGCTGGCCGCAAGTTCACGCCAGACAAGTACTCCCGTGACCTGGTCAAGCGAGCGCATGAAGATGGTATCCATCCGTTCGAACTGCTGATCCGGGTTGTGCGTGATGAAGGCGCAGCGATGAAAGACCGCATGTATTGCGCTGGCATGCTGATGCCTTACTGCGCCCAGCGACTGCAACAGACTGAGGTCAAGGTCACTTCTGAACTGGATGGTCTGAGCGTAGCTGAAAAGGCTGAGTTATTGGCCTCCATTCCCAAGCACCAGCGCGATGCCAGAACCAAGGGGTACCCGACCCTGGGTGCCTGATGCTCCAACTCATAATCGTTGGAAACTTTCTGCTGAATTCGGGATCATATATCCGTATGGCTATTGTATATACAAAGATCATGGTTTGTATTAAACTCAATTTGTGGGACTACTCATATCCAAGAGAACTAAAGATAAACTACTGTCGAAGCACAACGTCACCAAAAAGGAAGTGGCTGAATGCTTTGCCAATCGAGACCGAACAGCGTTAAAGGATGAAAGAGAAGACCACCAAACCGACCCACCCACACTTTGGCTGATAGCGGAAACAAACCACTGCCGCGCTCTTAAGCTGATATTTATTGTTAAAGACGGCAATGTCATTTTAAAAAGTGCATATGAGCCAAACCAGCGTGAAGTTGATGTATATGACAAACACGCCAGCCCAACGTACTAAAACGGACAGGTTAAAACGGAGATGAAAGTGAGCAAACAGACCAAAATTAAAGGCTCAGTACAGAACTGGGAAAACGGAAAATTAGGTCGTGATGAAAAACATGCAGTGCCAGCTTCACCAGAGGAATAACTGGAACTTGACCGCGCACTTGAACTGAAGCCCATTTCAATCAGGATGCCTGTGAGCTTAATCAAAACATTAAAGTTAATTGCCAGCGTGCATGGTATCGGTTACCAGCCATTGATGCGTGATGTGTTGGGTCGTTTTGCGCGTGCAGAAATGTCCGACCTTTTGCGTCAGCTTGAAGATCAAAAAAACTTTGAAGCCACACTGGCTGATGAAGACAGTCCTGCCGCCAAGCAACTCAAGAGAAAGCGTGCCTGAACCGGGTCAGACCCAAACCTCACGGATACCCGCTTCGGCGGGTTTCTTTTTACCCGCAGAAAGCACCCTGACGGCCAGCGAAACCAGCTACCAGGGTGCTTGTGTTACTTACCCTTCCTGTTGACCAGTGGACTGCTTCGGAAGATTGTCTCTACCGACCGTGGGTTTCGCAGGTTGTCCAGTTGCCTCTGCAACATTTTCACTGAGGGTGCGTCCAAACCTTCCTCGGCTATCTTTTTGTCCAGCAGTTCCTGGGTCATCTGACCGATAGTTTGCTCTTTCACTGTATTTTCTCCTTGGTTCCCCGGCTGGGGCGCATCGTGGTTACCACCTTGCCAAGTGCAGGTTGGTGCAGTTCTTAACCGCTCTTGATGCGTGGGGTCATTGTAGAGTCTTGGGCGCAAACCTGTCCAGCCTGTCCACCCAGGAAATGAAAACTTTTCCAGCAGAGTTTAATTGACTGTCTTTCAAATTTGAGTGGACAAGTTGGACAAGTAGGACAAACCCAATGCTGGTGCGGGGTTTGAGTGTCCATGACGATTTCAGTTTTTCTGAAAAGCCGGACAAGGTGGTCAGACGACCACAAGTACAGCAGCATTCAGATCGCGTACATGCGCTCGTGTAGTACTGCCCACCACACACAACCCCAGGACGCAAGCAAGACCCCCGGACAAAACTAAAAATGTCCGAAAGTTCCGTGTTAACCACCCGGAGTTTAGGTTAAGTCCAGCCCCTTGAGCATGGTGCCACGGGTATCAATTGGGGCTACGCCGCTTTAAACTTTGACTTTCCACTGACTTTCGGGCGATTTTCAAAAAAAAGGACTCGCAGATTTCGCTGCAAGCCCTTGATTCTATTGGTCGGGGCGAAAGGATTCGAACCTTCGACCCCTACAACCCCATTGTAGTGCGCTACCAGACTGCGCCACGCCCCGACACTTTGCTGCCCTGCCATTATGCAGGGAAAGCCGCGGCATGTTACATCAATTGAGCCGAATGGAAAAGGGTGGAGTCGCCAAAGGTACCGTCATCCCGGGGCCGCGAATAGCGGAACCCGGCGTGCTGGTGCCTTATTTCTAGCGCTTCAGGACGTGCAGTACCTGCTCCAGCTCCGACCGCACCTGGCGGATGATTTGCTGGCTGCGGTTGACATCATCGTGGGCATCATCGCCTTCGAGTTGCTGGCGCGCACCGCCGATGGTGAAGCCCTGTTCATACAACAGGCTTCTGATCTGGCGGATCATGATCACGTCACCACGTTGGTAGTAACGGCGGTTGCCACGTCGTTTGACCGGTTTGAGTTGTTCGAACTCCTGTTCCCAGTAACGCAGCACATGCGGCTTGACGCCGCACAGTTCACTCACTTCCCCTATTGTAAAATACCGTTTTGCGGGTATCGCGGGCAGGTCTTTTTCAATCCCCGGATTCAACATATGCTTCTACCCTTGCACGTAATTTTTGGCCGGGCCTGAAGGTGACCACGCGACGGGCTGAAATAGGAATTTCTTCGCCTGTCTTGGGGTTACGGCCCGGGCGTTGGTTCTTTTCGCGGAGCTGGAAGTTACCAAACCCTGAAAGTTTCACATTTTCGCCATTTTCCAGGGCTGCCCGGATCATTTCGAAATATGCGTCTACGAATTCTTTTGCTTCACGTTTGTTCAAACCTACTTCGTCGAACAAGCGATCGGCCATATCTGCCTTAGTTAGTGACATTAGTTAACCTCTAAGCTGAGCATCCAGTCGTTTTTCCAGGCCTTGAACTACGTTCTGGACCAAAGAATCGACAACTTCGTCTGTAAGGGTGCAAGAAACATTCTGTAAAATCAAGCCAATAGCCAAACTTTTATAACCTTTTTCAACATTTTGGCCTGAATACAGATCGAATAATACCAAATTTGCCAGCAAATCACCTGACAAATCAATTACATTGCGTCTAACTTCTGCAAAATTAATTTTTTCCGGTATCAGTAACGCCAGATCCCGCCTGACAGACGGGAAACGAGAAATAATATTCGTGTTTGGTGTTTCACGTTTTGAAAGTAAGTCTATGTCCAGTTCGAACGCCAGCACCGGGTCTCTGATCTCCAGTTGCTGCAGAATTAACGGGTGAATGCTGCCTGCCCAGCCGATATCTTCGCCGCGAATGGCAACCATCGCGGATTGACCCGGATGCAACCACGCCAGTTCGGCGGGCCGGAACTCGACTTCATCAAGCAGCGCACTGTCCTCACCACGCAGGGACAGCATGGCCTCAAGGTCACCCTTGAGATCGAAAAAGTCTGTTTTACGTGCTTGCAGGCCCCATTGTTCGGGCATCGCGTTACCACAGGCAACGGCCGCGACATGTGCGGACTCGGTCAGGCTGTCACGCTGCACAAATACGGTACCGGTTTCGAAAAACCGCAGGCGGTCCTGCTGGCGGCGTAAATTACGCGACAGGGTTTCCATCAAACCCGGCAACAGCGCGGTGCGCATGACTTCAAGGTCGGCGTTGAGCGCATTGGCCAAAGGCAGTACGTGCTCATCCATCCTGAACTGCGCCAACTGGCTGTGGCTGGTAAAACTGTAGTTGATCGCTTCCTGGTAGCCCGCCGCGCACAGCGCCTGTTGAATCAGCCGCAGCGATACGCAACCCTCGCTGATCACGCCGGGGTTCAGCTCACCGGCCGGATGTGCCGCCGGGATATTGTCGTAGCCGAAAATACGCGCAACTTCTTCGATCAGGTCTTCTTCTATTTCAATATCAAAACGATCCGACGGGGCCGTCACCGTCCAACTGTCATCGCTGAATTGCGGTTGCATGCGCAGATCGGTGAATATCCGGGTGACTTCAGCGGCCGCTATTTCGATACCCAGCACGCGGTTGAGCCGCGCATGGCGCAAACGGACCGGGTTCTGTACCGGTACATGCACCTCGGACACCGCATGTACCAGCGGACCCGCCTGCCCGCCGGTGATGTCCAGCAGCAGCTGTGTAATGCGTTCGATGGCCCTCACCTGCCCCTGCGGGTCAACACCGCGCTCAAAGCGGTGAGAGGCGTCTGTATGCAGGCCCAGATCACGGGCCTTGCCGGAGATCGTGGCGGGTTTAAACCAGGCGCTTTCCAACAGGATGCGGGTGGTGGATTCGGTCACACCACTGTGCAGACCGCCCATGATGCCGGCCAGTGCAACCGGGCCGCGCTCGTCACAGATCGCCAGCAGGCTGTCATCCAATTCCACCTGCTTGCCATCGAGCAACTCAATCGACTCACCGCTGCGGCCGCGCCGTACGGTGATATTGCCCTGCAACTTGTCGAGATCAAAGGCATGCATCGGCTGCCCCAGCTCCATCAGTACGTAGTTGGTCGCGTCGACCGTGGCACTGATGCTGCGGATGCCGCTGCGGCGTAAGACTTCAATCATCCACAAAGGTGTGGCCGCTGCCGGGTCGATCCCGCGAATAATACGGCCCACATAACGCGGGCAGTCATCCGCAGCCTCAAGCGTCACTTCAATGGTGTCATCAACGGTAACTTCTGCAGGCGTGACTTCCAGTGGCTGCAGGCGTACCTGGCAACTGGCCGACACATCCTGTGCGACGCCCTGTATGCTCAGGCAGTCCGCACGGTTGGGGGTTAGTTCAACCTCAATGGCCTGATCATCCAGCTCCAGATACTCACGCAGGTCCATACCCACGGGTGCATCCTGCGGCAACTCCATCAAGCCGGAGTGGTCATCAGATAAACCCAGCTCACGCGCAGAGCAGGCCATGCCAAAGGATTCCACGCCGCGCAGTTTGGCCTTGCGGATTTTAAAATCTTCACCCATGACCGCACCGACTCTGGCCAGCGGTATGCTGATACCGGCACGCGCGTTGGGCGCGCCGCACACCACCTGCACGGATTCGTCAGCACCGTGGTCGATGGTACAAATTTGTAGTTTGTCGGCGTTCGGGTGAGGCCCGCAAGCAGTGATCTTCGCCACCACCACGTCTGAAAAGTCAGCCGCAACCGGTGTAACCGTATCCACTTCCAGGCCGGAGGCCGTCAGTTTACCGGCCAGCTCCGCATTGCTGAGGTCCAGCTCTACCCATTGCTTAAGCCAGTTTATGCTGAATCGCATCCGTTACTCTCCAGGCGGCCGGATCAATGAAACTGGCGCAAAAAGCGCACGTCATTTTCAAAAAACTGGCGCAGGTCAGTCACGCCGTAGCGCAACATCGCAAGCCGCTCAACACCCATACCGAAGGCATAACCCACATACTTTTCACTGTCGACGTTACAGGCTTTCAGCACATTGGGATGCACCATGCCGCAACCGAGGATCTCCAGCCAGCCAGGTTCCTTGCCATCACCCTTGTCCCAGGCGATATCCACCTCTGCCGAAGGTTCGGTGAATGGAAAGTAGGAGGGCCGAAAGCGCATTTCCAGCGGGGTTTCGAAGAACAGGTTAACGAAAGTCTGTAACACACCCTTCAGATCAGCCATGGTGACTGTTTCACCGACCAGCAAACCTTCCACCTGATGAAACATCGGCGTATGGGTCTGGTCGGAATCCGAGCGGAACACCTTGCCCGGGGCAATCACCCGGATCGGTGCACCCTGCTTCTGCATGGAACGGATCTGTACCGGCGAGGTATGCGTCCGCAACAGGCGGCCATCACCGAAATAAAAGGTGTCGTGCATGGCACGTGCCGGGTGATGCGGCGGGAAATTCAGCGATTCGAAATTATAAAAATCATCTTCCACTTCCGGGCCGGTGGCAATGTCGTAGCCCAGGCGTGAAAAGATGTCAGAGATGCGTTGCAGGGTGTGGGTAACCGGATGCAGGCCACCGCGCTGCTGGCCACGGCCAGGCAAAGTGACATCAATTTTCTCGCTGGCAAGGCGCTGGTTCAGTGCCGCCTCTTCCAGTACCTGTTTACGCTGGTTGATAGCCTGGGCGAGCTCACCCTTAGTGCGGTTAACCGCCTGGCCAAAAGCCTTGCGCTGCTCATGTTCCATGCTACCCAAAGACTTAAGCAAGGCGGTAATTTCACCTTTCTTTCCCAGGTAACGAACGCGCAGTTCATCCAGCGCAGGCAGCTTATCGCTGGCTTCAATCTCAGCCAGTGCCTGCTTCAGAATTTGCTTAACCGATTCCACCCATTCAACCCCAAAACGGAAGAGCCCGGGCCCTCCCCTGATACATTACCTGCCAATGACGGGCAACCCGGCGGGTTGCCCGTAAGTGCTATTGGCTCAGGCTTGCCTTGGCCTTCTCGGCAAGTACACCGAAGGCAGCAATATCATGCACAGCAAGATCAGCAAGTACTTTGCGATCGATCTCGATGTCCGCCTTGTTAAGGCCATCCATGAAACGACTGTAGGACAGGTCAAACTGCCGCGCAGCGGCATTGATACGCACGATCCACAACCTGCGAAACTGGCGTTTGCGCTGGCGACGATCACGGTAAGCGTATTGGCCCGCCTTGATGACGGCCTGTTTGGCGACGCGATAAACCTTACGCCGGGCACCGTAATACCCTTTAGCCTGCTTTAATACTTTCTTATGCCGCGCGCGTGCGACAACACCACGTTTTACTCTAGCCATTGTCTGACCCTCCTGTTATGAATACGGCAATAAACGTTTGACAGCTTTCTTGTCGGCAGCGGAAATTACATCCGTACCGCGCAAGTTGCGTTTACGCTTGGTGCTCATTTTGGTCAGAATATGACTTTTGAATGCGAATCCACGTTTAAAATTGCCTGAGGCAGTTTTCTTGAAACGTTTGGCCGCACCCCGATTGGTTTTCATCTTGGGCATGGTTTACTCCTGGTGGCCTTTATTGGCCTGTTAATGTGTGCTGCCTGAGCGGTCGGAGAAGTTTTTTCCGACGCTTTACCATTTGCTCAGCAACACTTCTTCAAAAAACGACTGCAACCTGTGCAATCGCGGTAAAAACTTTTCTAGACTTTTCTGCCGTTGATCATCATGGTCATCTGGCGACCTTCCATCTTCGGCATCTGCTCTACAACAACCTCATCTTTCAGGTCGTCCCGAACCCGCGCCAACATCTGTGCGCCGAGTTCCTGGTGAGCCATTTCACGACCACGAAACCGCAGCGTGATTTTAACCTTGTCCCCTGCTTCCAGGAAACGCCTGACGTTACGCATCTTGACCTGATAGTCGGCTTCTTCTGTCCCCGGGCGAAACTTGATCTCTTTCACATGGGTGATTTTCTGTTTCTTCTTTGCCGCCTGGCCCTTCTTGGCCTGCTCAAAACGGTATTTGCCGTAATCCATAATCCGGCATACCGGTGGCTCGCCATTGGGTGCGATTTCCACCAGGTCCATACTTTGCTGAACCGCCAGTTCGAGCGCCTGCGCTACCGGCATGACCCCTGCTTGTTCTCCGTCCTGATCAATCAACCTGATCTGCGGCGCGATAATGTCCCCGTTGCGCCGCGTTTCTTTTTTTGATGCGATGTTAAATTCTCCTGATTACTTAATCCGGCCAAGCCGGTCCACATCACTCTGAAGATGCTGCGCGAAGGACTCCAGGTCCATACTGCCGAGGTCTTTACCACCCCGGGTACGCACTGCAACGGTCCCTTCCTCAACTTCGCGATCACCAATGACCAACAAATAGGGAACCCTGTTCAAAGTGTGCTGGCGGATTTTAAAGCCGATCTTCTCATTTCTCAAGTCTAAATCGACTCGGAAGCCTTTATTTTCAAGGGATTCGGTAATTTCCTTGCATCTTTCGTCCTGCCGGTCGGTAATATTGAGCACCACAGCCTGCACCGGCGACAACCAAACCGGCATTTTACCGGCATAGTTTTCGATCAGAATGCCAATGAATCGCTCCAGCGAACCCAGGATCGCACGGTGCAGCATGACAGGGGTCTGGCGTGATCCATCCTCGCTGATATATTCGGCACCCAGACGTTCGGTCATATTGAAATCCAGCTGGAAGGTACCACACTGCCACACGCGGCCAATGGTGTCCTTCAGCGAGAAATCGATCTTCGGCCCGTAAAATGCACCGTCACCCGGGTTCAGACTGTACTCGATACCGGCGCCTTCCAGCGCACCCACCAGCGCGGCTTCAGCCCGGTCCCAGTACGCTTCCTTGCCTATGCGTTTTTCCGGACGGGTGGATAACTCGACCATGACCTCGTTAAAACCGAAATCACGGTATACGCTGTACAACAGTTCCAGAAAGGCTGAAGCCTCGGCCTGCACCTGCTCGGGCGTACAAAAAATATGTGCATCGTCCTGGGTAAATGCCCGCACCCGCATCAGGCCGTGCAGTGCGCCCGATGCCTCGTTACGGTGGCAGGAACCAAACTCAGCCATACGCAGGGGCAAATCACGATAGCTGACGATACCCTGGTTAAATATCTGCACATGGCAGGGGCAGTTCATCGGTTTAATTGCGAAGGTGCGATCCTCACAGCCGGTCAGAAACATGTTCTCAATGAACTTTTCAGCGTGACCGGACTTTTCCCACAGGCTGATATCAACAATCTCAGGCGTGTTGACTTCCTGATACCCGACTTTGCGCAACCGCCCGCGGATGTAATTCTTGACCTGGGTATAAATAATCCAGCCATGATCGTGCCAGAACACCATACCTGGCGCCTCTTCCTGGAAATGAAACAGATCCAGCTGCCTGCCGATACGCCGGTGGTCACGCTTCTCAGCCTCCTCCAGGTTATGCAGGTAGGTATTGAGCTCTTTCTTACTCGCCCAGGCGGTACCGTAAACCCGCTGCAACATTTCATTGTTCCTGTCGCCACGCCAGTAAGCACCGGCCAGCTTGGTGAGTTTAAAATAACCCAGGTGCGAGGTATTGGGTACATGCGGACCACGGCAAAGGTCGGTGAACTCACCCTGTTTATACAGGGATAACACCTCGCCCTCGGGAATGGATTCGATAATTTGCGCCTTGTATTCCTCGTCTTTCTGGCGGAAAAACTGAATCGCTTCGCCACGTGACATCTCGACCCTTGTGACCGGGATGGCGTCTTTGATCAGGCGGCGCATTTCAGCCGCAATTTTATCCAGGTCCTCCGGTTTGAAACCGGGTTCGTACGCGAAGTCATAATAGAAACCGTTTTCGATGACGGGCCCTATTGTGTACTGTGATTCCGGGAATACACGCTCAACGGCCATCGCCAGCAAATGTGCGGTCGAGTGCCGGATAACCTCCAGGCCTTCTTCATCTTTTGCCGTGATGATACGCAGACTGGCATCAGCAGTGATTTCATGGGATGCGTCGACCAGTTGGCCATCCACCTCGCCAGCCAGCGTCGCCTTGGCAAGACCGGGACCGATATCGGTCGCCACGTCCATCACCGTGACCGCTTGTTCAAATTGTCGTTGGCTACCGTCCGGAAGCGTAATAACAGGCATTTCAATCTCTCAATTTTCAAGTCGTATAACGAACAAAGGACGCAAAGCGTCCCACCTGGTGCACTTTGCGTGTGGCTTTACTTCATCAGGTAGTTCGTTCACGTAAATTCATGTGTCTATTGTACGCACGAATGCGCTTGCATCCTACTCTTTTTTTAAGGATTTATAGTACCAAAGGGAATCGGCACAGGGGCCGGTGAAGGTGGTGGGCACGACTGGGATCGAACCAGTGACTCCTGCCATGTCAAGGCAGTGCTCTACCGCTGAGCTACGCGCCCCCAAAACCTGAAGCCGATGAACCACTCACATTGCAACCATCGGGGGCGCGCAAGATACCACAGGCACGGTGTATTTCTCAACACATAACTGCGCCCGCCCGCCCCTAAACCCCGTGCCAATCTCGGATAAACCGAAGACCGCTGGTCGAGAGGCTGGTTCTTGAGCATAGTAACTCCGATCCGCGGCGCCACGGGGGGTTGCTCTCTGAGACACGCCGTGAATACGTCCCTGTAGGCTCGGAAAAAACATCCCTGTTTTTTACGGTCTCAGAGAGCAACCCCCCATACCCCCGCTCAGTGTGGCGGAAACTTTGAGATCAAGCGTGTCTGCCTCCCCTTCCCTTCCCCTCCCCTTCCCTCTAAATCCCGTGCGGAGGAAAAATAGACCAGACACCTATGTAACAAACGTCGGGGGCGGTGGGCAACGAGTTGCCCACCCTACGCTCTGATTACAGGTGAGCGGCTATTGAAACCGATGCACTGAGCGGGGATATGGGGGTACACCTTCGGAGACCGTGGCCTGCAGGGAGCAGGCCCCGAGCCCCCAGGGAAGGGTTTACGGCGTGTCTCCGAAGGTGTGCCCCCTTGTCGCCGCGTATTACCCGAAGAAAGTCCGTCGAAGGGAACGCGAGACAGGTGCCTATCCCCGAGACACGCCGTGGCGCCGCGGATCGGAGTTACCAAACACAGCAACCAGTCGAGAGGCTGGCCTGGGCCAGGCAGGCCCCGTAAAAATCTGCTTTCACAACCCCCCCCGGCAAGGTCATAATAGCAATCAGGTTTCGACCATCACCCAAGCAATCACCACCTGGTAACCCGAATTTTATGCCCCAGCCATTTGTCCACCTGCACCTGCACAGCGAGTTTTCTTTACTGGACAGTACCCTGCGGCTCAAGCAGTTGGTTCAACGCGCCAAAGACCTGCAGATGCCTGCGGTGGCCGTCACCGACCAGTTCAACATGTTCGCACTGGTCAAGTTCTACCGTGCGGCGGTGGCTGCAGGCATCAAACCGATTGCCGGTGCTGACGTACTGGTCAGCCAGCCGGATGACCCGGAAAATATTAGCCGCGTGGTGTTGCTGTGCCAAAACCGGGAGGGCTACCTGAACCTGTGCAAATTACTCAGCAAAGGTTATCAGGACGGCCAGTACCACGGTGTGCCGTACCTGCGGCGTGACTGGATTGCCGCACACGCAGCCGGGCTCATCGCGTTGTCGGCAGGGCGTGAGGGTGATATCGGCCAGGCGCTGATCAACCAGCATCCCAACCAGGCCCGGCAATATGCCAATGCCTGGATGCGGGATTTCCCCGACCGTTTTTATATCGAAATCCAGCGCACCGGACGCGATCAGGAAGACCGCCATGAGCGCCACGCCCTGGCGCTGGCTGCTGAACTTGGCCTGCCGGTGGTTGCCAGCAACGATGTGCGTTTTCTTGAGCGTGAGGATTTTTCCGCCCACGAGGCGCGTGTGTGTATCCACGATGGCCGTCTGCTGTCTGATAAACGGCGCGAAAAACGCTATTCCGAAGAGCAGTACCTGAAAAGCCCGGCCGAAATGACGGAGCTGTTTGCGGATCTGCCCGAGGCGATTGAGAATGCCGCCGAACTGGCCAAGCGCTGCAACCTTGAGCTGCAGTTCGGTACCTATTACCTGCCTGATTTTCCGGTGCCTGAGGGTGAGAGCATAGAGACCTATCTGAAGAATGTCTCGGTGGAGGGCCTGGCAGAGCGCCTCAACGCGCATGGCCCGGCCCATGATTTTACCGATCCTGATTATCGTGACCGCCTCGAGCTGGAGCTCAAAGTGATTAACGACATGGGCTTCCCCGGCTATTTTCTGATTGTTGCCGACTTTATTCGCTGGGCCAAGAACAATGATATTCCGGTGGGCCCCGGACGCGGTTCAGGAGCGGGCTCGCTGGTGGCCTATGTGCTGAAGATCACGGATATTGATCCGCTGCAGTATGATTTGCTGTTTGAGCGGTTTCTGAATCCCGAACGTATCTCCATGCCCGATTTTGATGTCGATTTTTGCATGGAGAAACGTGATCTGGTAATCGATTATGTGGCCAGTACTTATGGCCGTGATCAGGTCAGCCAGATTATTACCTATGGCACCATGGCCGCCAAGGCCGTGGTGCGCGACTGCGGGCGGGTGCTCGGGCATGGTTACGGCTTTGTCGACAGCATTGCCAAGCTGGTGCCGCTGGAACTGGGCATCACGCTGCCGAAAGCACTGCAACAGGAGCCTGAGCTCAAGAAGCGTTACGACGACGAAGAGGAAACGCGGGCGCTACTGGATCTTGCCATGTCGCTGGAAGGCCTGACCCGCAACGCCGGCAAACACGCCGGTGGCGTGGTTATAGCGCCCTCGCCGCTGACCGATTTTTCACCGTTGTTTTGTGAGGCCGGCGGCGGCAGCGTGGTCACCCAGTTCGATAAGGATGATGTTGAGACCATTGGCCTGGTCAAGTTTGATTTCCTCGGCCTGCGTACCCTGACGATCATTGACTGGGCGCTGAAAGCCATCAACCTGCAACGCGCCAACGAAGGTCAGCAACCGATCGTGCTGGAGGAGCTTCCGCTGGATGACAGCAAGACTTACAGGCTGTTACAGGACTGCCGCACGACGGCTGTTTTTCAGCTTGAATCCGGTGGTATGAAGAAACTGATTCGCAAGCTGCAACCCGATAATTTTGATGAAATCATTGCCCTGGTCGCCCTCTACCGGCCAGGCCCTCTTGAATCCGGCATGGTCGGCGACTATGTCGAGCGCAAACATGGGCGCGCGGTGACCAGCTTTCCGCATGACGATATCGAACCGGTACTGCGTCCGACCTACGGTATCATCCTGTACCAGGAGCAGGTCATGCAGATTGCCCAGGTGCTGGCTGGTTATTCGCTGGGTGATGCCGATATTTTGCGCCGTGCAATGGGCAAGAAAAAGGCTTCAGAGATGGCCAAACAGCGGCTGGTTTTCGTTGAAGGCGCCGAAGCACGGGGTGTCAGTAACGACCTGGCCAACTATATTTTTGACCAGATGGAGACGTTTGCCGGTTATGGCTTCAACAAGTCCCATTCCGCAGCCTATGCCCTGATCGCCTACCAGACTGCGTGGTTGAAGGCGCACTACCCGGCCGCCTTCATGGCAGCTGTGTTATCTGCAGACATGGACACCACTGACAAGATTGCCGGCTTCATCACGGAGTGCCGAAAAATGCAACTGGATGTCCTGCCACCGGACATCAACCACTCCAATTACGCATTCAAAATGATGGATACACATTCTGTCAGCTATGGACTCGGTGCCATCAAGGGTATCGGCCATGCCGCCATTGAGAGCATAGAGGCCGAACGTGAAACGGACGGGGCCTATGCCAGTCTGGATGATTTCTGCAATCGCATGGATCTGAGAAAGACCAACAAGCGGGCACTGGAAACTCTGGTTCGTTCGGGTGCACTGGACACGCTCGACCCGAATCGTAATCGTGCGCGACTGCTGCACGACCTGCCCCGCTGTGTACATGCCGCCGAGCAAATGCAGCGTGACGCTGAAGCGGGCCAAAGCGATATGTTTGGCACGGCACCGGTGGCCGCAACCCATAGTGAACGGACCCTGTCCGACATCGAACCGTGGCCCGAACTGCAGAAACTGCAGGCAGAGAAAGATTCGCTGGGCTTGTACCTGACCGGTCACCCGGTCAAAGTTCACCTGGCGGATATTCGCCACTTTGCCACCTGCCTGCTGGAGGACTTACCCAAGCGAGTGCCTGAAGACAAGCCGAACCGGCGCGGTGTCGCAATGACGCTGGCCGTACTGGTCAACCCGCTACGGCGCCGCACCGCGCGCGGGCACTATATCTCCGTGGAAGACCATAGCGGCAAGGCCGATGCCTATTTGTCTAACGAGGCCTACGCCACCTATGCCGACCTGATGACCAAAGACAACATCATCGTGATTGAGGGCAACGTGGTCGCCGATGATTTCAGCGGCGGTTACCGGATCTCGGCCAATCACATCATGTCACTGGCTGAAGCCAAGTCCCGCTTCTCCAGCGGTATCAGTATTTCTGTTTCAGGACCGGACGCCGGACTTTGTGATGCCCTGGCTGCGACTTTCAGCCCGTACCAGGCCGGCTCTGCCCCCGTCTATATCCACTACCGCAACCCGCGTGCGCGGGTCAGCCTTGAATTGGGGCGGGACTGGACCGTCAAGCCCTGCGAAGAATTGATCGCGGCCCTGAATGAACTGGATGCGGTCAAACAGGCCAGCTTGCGTTACTGACCCGTCAGCAGGACTCAGGTATCCGTGGCGCGATAGCGCCGATACAGTATTTTGATCCGGCGTACATATTCACGGGTTTCTTTATACGGCGGGACACCGCCATACTTGCGCACCGCGCCGGGGCCGGCATTGTACGCGGCAGCGGCCAGTTCTACATCACCACCAAACTCTTCCAGCAAACGCGACAGGTAGCGGGTGCCCCCCTCGATATTGCTGGCCGGATCAAACACATCACTGACCTGCAGTTCCTTTTCAGTCGCCGGCATCAACTGCATCAAACCCTGCGCCCCTCTGGGTGAGAGCGCATCTGGCTGGTAGGCCGATTCGGCATGTATAATGGCGCGGATCAATGACGCATCAACGGTGTATACCTGTGCTGCAGCCTCGATCGGCCGGGCAAAGGCCTGCCGGTTCAGCGGGATATGCTCCCAGTCCAGTTGCTGGCATTTGGGGTCAGAAGCGTAGCAGGGAAAAGAGAAGGTCTTGACGTTCTGGCGGTTGGTCGGCTTGATATTGGTGTAGTGGACGATGCCGTCTTTGTCAGTGAACTTGTACACATCAGCGGCCAACCACTGCACGCTCCCAAGCAGCAATACCGCCAGGCCAGCCGTGCACAACACGCTGTGGTAACGAATTTTCATAATGATGGCATACCCGCCTAAATCGAACACATACCGAGCCCGTTCTTCT
>JAJRUM010000008.1 GCA_024277815.1 Gammaproteobacteria bacterium | reverse complement strand
TCCATGGCCTATGATCCGGAGCTGGATTTGCTGTATGTCGGCACCGGCAACGGCGGGCCCTGGTCCGCCTATACCCGCAGCCCATCGGGTGGCGATAACCTGTTCCTCGCCTCCATCCTGGCATTGCGCCCGGACACGGGTGAACTGGTTTGGCATTACCAAACGACACCGGGTGATTCCTGGGACTACACTGCTACGCAACAGATGATACTGGCTGACATGCAGATAGACGGGCAGATGCGCCAGGTGCTGATGCAGGCCCCAAAGAATGGCTTTTTCTATGTCCTGGATCGTGTCACTGGAAAACTCATCTCTGCGCAGAAATATGTATTTGCAAACTGGGCTGATCATATCGATCTCAATAGTGGCCGCCCGGTATTCACCGGCCTGGCTGATTACAGCGAACAAGACCGCTATGTCTTTCCTTCCGCTGCCGGTGGGCACAACTGGCAATCCATGTCCTACAGCCACAACACCGGGCTGGTTTATATTCCCGCCCGCGAGGCTGGCTGGGTACACAATCAAGCCGCTGACAAGTGGTTCACCTGGGGGGTCGAGAACCTTGCAGAACTGAGCGCCGGGCAAAAGTTCCCGCAACAGGCCGGGTATCTCAAAGCCTGGGATCCGGTAACCCAAAAGTTGGTATGGCAAATGAAACTACCCAATATCTGGAACGGTGGTGCCCTGTCGACTGCCGGTGGGCTGGTTTTTCACGGTACGGCCATGGGTGATTTTTATGCGCTAAATGATGAGACCGGTGAAGTTCTGCTGGAAAAGTTCATCGGCACCGGCATGATCGCGGCACCGATATCCTACAGCGTAGACGGTATGCAATACGTTGCAATCATGGCGGGTTGGGGCGGCCCGGCCTTTAATACCCTGGCGGGCAATGAGGCGCTGCTGAAACACCGCAACTCCGGTCGGATTCTGGCTTTCAAACTGGATGGTGGAAAGATACCGCTGCCGCCGGCAGTAGCACCACGCGGTCCCTTCCCTGAACCACCCGATATCAATGCCAGTCCCGCAGCCATTGAACTGGGCCGCAAGCTTTATGTACTGAACTGCGGTGGCTGTCATGGCATGTATGGAAGCATACCCATGCTGCCTGATTTGCGCCGCCTGTCACCTGAGAAACACAATATCTTCAGGCAGATTGTCCTGGGTGGTGTTTTTGAGCAACTGGGAATGTCCAGCTTCGCCGATGACCTGAACGAATCAGAAGTCGATGCCATACAAGCTTACATCGTTGCGTTGAGCCGTGAAGCTGTAAAAGGTAACAGTTTAGGCACTGCTAAGTAGTAAATTCTGCCCCACAAAAAAAGGGCCGGATTCTCCGGCCCTTTTTTATTTAACACCCGTTGCTGTTATCAGAACCGCATCCGGGCCTCTATGCCAATGGTGCGTGGACGGGTAACGACCAGACGTTGACGACCAGGCAACTCCGCAGCAATAGAACGGCTGTCGGCAAGACTGGCGCGCTCATCAGCCACATTGTTGACAAACAGGAACAGGTCCCATTTTCCGTTGACAATACCGCCGCGCAGATTCAACTGCGTCCATGAGTCACGCAAACGTGCATCTGCCCCCACACTTTCATTATTGGCACTATAGCTCTTGCCGTAATAGTTTCCATCAGCCCTGAGCAAACCTTCCCAGTCACCGAAGGCCGGCCACATGTACTGTGCGCTGATGGTTCCTGTCCAATCCGGAACACCTTGGATCTTATCGCCAACCGCCACCCCGGCAACACCACCGTCGTCAGTGATTTTGGCGTTGGCATAACCAACTGCTGCCGTCAGGGTTAAACCAGCCGTGGGTGCAGCCATCAGTTCAAGTTCAAAGCCCTTACTTTCTGCCTGTCCGGCATTCTGGGTAAACTGGAAACCACAGGCCAACCGGTTGAGCTGCTGGATATCAGACCAGTCTATGAAAAATACCGCACCATTCAAAGTGACCCGGTTGTCAGCCAATGTAGACTTGAAACCCAGCTCATAACTCCAAAGACTGTCAGAATCATAAGTAGTTGCATTCGATGGATCGATACCCAGTGCATCAAGTTCAGGCCCGCACAAGCTAGCTGGCACGTTACCGTTAACACCACCAACACGGAAACCTTTAGCAGCAGTACCATAGATATTTACGTCATCGTTGATTTGTGCCTGTACCAGCAGTTTCGGATTAAAACTGGACTCACTCTGCTTCTCGTCATAGCTGGTTGGGCCACCGTTGGCGAACCCGTCTGAAGCATTTACAGCAGTGACCTGGGTGTCAGACCAACGACCACCTGCGGTCACAGCCCAGATATCATTAAGTTGCCATGTCAATTCACCAAAGAATGCAATTTCCTTAATCTTGGTTAGTGTCGTAGTGGTAAAAATCAGGTCATCATCGGTCAGGCAAAATCCATAGTCACAGTTCTGCCCCAGACCGGGAACACCAGTGAAGTCATCAATCGCCTGGGCAAGACCCGTTTGTACTGCACGCGGGTAGAAATGATCCCATTCCTGATCCTGATAGAAAAAACCGGTTGTAAAATTCAATGGGCCATCAAGGTTACTGGTAAAACGGGTCTCGTGCGCAAAGCTTTTATATTTCTCAGTGACATTCAGGACAGACTCGAGAGGATCAATTGGGATACCGATCACGGCATCGAACAGCCAATGCAGGAATGCAGCTTCTTCTTCCCACTCACTGGTCTTGCGGTCATACCAGGACGTTGTCGAGACGAAGTCACCGGCATCAATGCTCCAGTTAAAGGTGCCACTACCGATATACCACTCATCTGTACCAGGTTCTTCTGAATCAAAAAACCGGGGGGTGACGGTATTGTCCGGCGTAATGTCTGCAAACGGCAATCCATCCGCCTCCACTTTCTGGCCCATAAACTTGAGATCCAGACTTAGGTTGTCCGTAAACACCCAGGTAGCTGCAAGATTTCCGCCCCAGTATTTTTCATCGTCCACGTTTTCGTTGACTGCAAAAGCTGGCCCAGGGCTTTGCCGCACATTACCACCTGAGTCGGTCCATTGTGGCGTATAGGTACGATCAAAAATACCTGAATTCTCCCCATAATAAGCGGTGATACGAACAGCAAATTTATCTTCAATCAATGGCAAATTGAAGACGCCATCAAAGTTCCAGTTCTCATCGCCCTCTTTAACGGTAGACAGGGTTGCATGAACCTTATTTTCTGATTCATTGAGCTGCGCCTTATTGGTGATCATACGAATCGTACCACCCATAGACCGTGCACCATAAAGGGAGCCCTGCGGTCCACGCAAAACCTCGACCCTCTCGAGATCGACAACACGCGGTAGTATGGACGAGTTCACCTGTGTGTCATCAATATAAAAAGCTGTTGTACCAACTCCGAATACACCACGAATGGAGGGTGAACTGGAATCGAATCGCCCGTCTGCCTCATAAGCCATGGCAAGGTTTGGAACACGAATAGCGAAATCAAGCAGGCTGACCGCACCCAGGCGTTCCAGTTCCTGGTTGCTGATGGCGGTGATCGCCATACCAACTTCCTGTAGCGGTTCCGCTCTCTTGGTCGCCGTTACGATAACCTCTTCCAGGCCAGCGAAGCTGTCATCCTGATCGTCCTGAGCGACCGCGGTGTTTGCCGAAACTGCCATGGCGCAGGCTATGGCCAGCACCAGGGGCTTCTTCTGTTTTAACGAGCCGTAATTTCCGTTGTGCATCTTATTCACCCACCTCTTCAGTTTGACTTTTATGTTGTCGGTTTAAACCCGCACGGCGCTTGCCTTCCGAAGACAACAACACCGCCCTGTAACGCGATAATTACTTTAAGTGTAAACTAATTTGCCGGCAGAATGAAAGCCCTTTCCCGAGAGCCCTCCCACTCCAGCCGAAAAGCCGGCCAACTTCGCTGGCCGGCACAGCTTTTTATTTGTGGATAAATTCGGCTTTGGAGGCAGCACCCTTGCCCATAAAATTCTCCAGCCCAATCCACATATCTTCGGTCTCAATACACTTGCCAAATGACCTGGATTCAAGCTCCAGGCCTTCTGCCAAAGACATACCAGCACCCGCGTAGATCGCATTCACAAGAATGCTGTCGATTTTACGGCTGTGATGACCAATATCCAGATCTTCCGGCTCACCTATGTCGGCCAGCGGACCGGTTTCAATGGCAGGCACAACCACCTCCCCATTGGCAATTTGCCGCACCAGCACTGCGGCTGCATCCACCAGGTCGCCTTCCACTTCCGTACGCGCCAGGCCTATTTCTACTGCCTCAGCCGAGGGAACCGGCCTCGCAGTACGCAATATTTCTGCGGCCCGATTGATCCCAACCAGTCTTGGCAATCGCTGCGTGCCACCAGCTCCCGGGATAAAGCCCAGGTTGACCTCGGGCTGGCAAGCGGCGATCTTCATCCCGGCCTTGCAGACGCGGGCGGTGCAGGACATCGCCAGTTCGGCGCCGCCACCGAAAGCAAACCCATTCCAGGCACATACCACTGGCTTACTCAGCG
>JAJRUM010000007.1 GCA_024277815.1 Gammaproteobacteria bacterium | reverse complement strand
TGCTGATCGCGCGCGGTTTGCACATTGCCAGCACCGCCCGGGACACCGGTTCCAGGTTACTGGCCGGCAGCCTGAGCCTGACGTTGTTTGTTTATGTGCTGGTCAATGGCGGCATGGTGTCGGGCGTATTGCCGGTGGTCGGTGTGCCGTTGCCGTTGATCAGTTACGGCGGTACATCGGCGGTTACATTGCTGGCCGGCTTCGGCATCATGATGTCTATCTATAGTCACCGCAAATTTATCCGATGACCTTTGCCGCGGTATTCACCCCATGTTCGGGTAAACTCTGTGGTCGGGCTTTAGTGGTTTTGAACCGTCCAAGTGGAAATTTCTGATCGATGCGAATAATTCTTGTCCTGTTGCTTTTTTGCGCGCCAGCCTTTGCCGCCCAACACCCCGGCAGCGAAGCGTTTATCAAGCGTGCAGTTTCAGAGTACGGGCTGGACGAAAATGAGGTCAGGAGCCTGTTGCAGGCCGCTGAGTACAAACAATCGATTGTCGATGCCATCAGTCGCCCGGCTGAAGCCAGGGCATGGCACCAGTACCGGCCCATATTTCTGACCGACAAACGCATTGAACAGGGCGTTGAGTTCTGGCAAGACAACCGTGACCTGATTACGGCGGTGGCAGAGAAATATGGCGTCGATGAAGAGGTTATTGTTGCGATCATTGGTGTTGAGACATCTTACGGACGTATTACCGGCGGTTATCGCACCCTTGATGCACTGGTAACACTGGGTTTTTACTACCCCGAAAACCTGTCTTCCGACCGCTCTTCTTTTTTTGCTTCCGAGTTGATGCACTACTTGCGGTTGGCCAAAGAGGAAGGATTGCCGGCCGCTGAGATCACCGGCTCGTATGCCGGTGCGATGGGCATGGGCCAGTTCATGCCCAGCAGCTACCGTGAATATGCCGTTGATTTTGACGGTGATGGCCGCCGCGACCTGTGGCGCTCAACGGCCGATGTGGTCGGCAGCGTTGCCAACTATTTGCACCGGCATGGCTGGCAGCCGGGCCAACCGGTAACAATGCGCGCCTGGGCTGCGCAGGATGCGGCCTTTGATGAGGTTTCCCGGCGTAATTTCAAACCCACACTGAGTGTTGCAGAGTGGCGGGCGAAGGGTTTTCACAGTTCTGACCAGCTGTCGCCGGACCTGCCCGCAGCTGTCATTAAGCTGGCAGAAAAAGAACGCCACAGATACTGGCTGACGTTCAAAAACTTTTATGTCATTACCCGCTATAACCGCAGCCCGAAATACGCCATGGCGGTGTTTGACCTGAGCCAGGAGATTGCGGTGGGTATGGGAGATTCATGAAGAGCTTCCGGTTGTTTGTTCTCGTCCTGGCAGTACTGCTGCTGGCTGCCTGCGCCGGGGATAAAAAAGAGGGCTCAACATCAGGTGATGGGCCTTCCAGCCGGGATATTTCACCTTCTGATGTCCATGATGCAGTACCCCGTGATGAGCCAAGGGCGCGTTATGGCAATCACTCCCCGTATACCGTGCTGGGTAAAACCTACACTGTTTTGCCCACCAGCAAGGGCTACCATGAGCGGGGTATTGCTTCGTGGTACGGCAAGAAATTTCATGGCCGGCGCACCTCCAGTGGTGAAGTCTATGACATGCACCTGGCAACGGCAGCACATAAAAGCCTGCCACTGCCGACCTATGTAAGAGTTACCAACCTGGACAACAGTCGCAAGATGATCGTCAAGGTCAATGATCGCGGGCCGTTTCACGATGGTCGGATAATTGACCTTTCGTACGCTGCGGCCATCAAGCTGGGCGTTGATAAAACTGGCACGGCGCGGGTTGATGTGCGGGCCATTGACGTCGACACGTCCAGACGCTCTGCGGTCAAGCTCGCAGATGGAACCTTCCTGCAGGTTGGTGCATTCGGTAAACGCAAGGCTGCAGAGGCGCTGGCAGGAGAGATGCGGGCCGCGCAGATTAAACCGGTTTCAGTACAAAAAAGCCGTGGATTGTATAAAGTATGGATAGGGCCGTATGCGACCGGGGCAGAACTTGAAGCGCATGCGCAGCGTGTGGTTGAACTTGGCTACGAACGCCCGCATAAGGTTAAACGCTAGGTGTTAGTCGCAAGGGTCAACCGCCAAAGGCAGGTTGCCAGCCCGCCATTTGAACGGAAATAGTCTGATTATGAAAAAAGCACTGCTGTTATTTGCCATTGCGTTGGGTCTTGCAATGGCTGTTGCTCCTGACACCTGGGCACAACGCACGCCACCACCGCCACCCAAAGGCATGCCGACACCGGCACCGCCTTCGCTGAGCGCCAACAGCTACATCCTGGTCGATTTCAACAGCGATGCCGTATTGGTCGAGAGCGATGCAGACATGCGTGTCGAGCCCGCCAGCATCACCAAGGTAATGACCAGCTACGTGGTATTCACGGAGCTCGCCAGTGGCAATATCAAGCTCACTGACAAGGTCGACATCAGCGAAAACGCGTGGCGTACCGGCGGTTCGCGCATGTTCATCGAGCCGGGCATGGAGGTGACGGTTGAGCAGTTGATCAAGGGCATGGTGATTCAGTCCGGAAATGACGCCAGCGTTGCTCTGGCAGAATACCTGGCTGGTACGGAAGAAGCCTTCGCGGGCCTGATGAACCACTATGCCACGCAGCTGGGCATGACCAACAGCCACTTCATGAATGCCACCGGCTTGCCGCACGAGGACCATTACACAACGGCCCGTGATGTGGCGTTGCTGAGTGTCGCGTTGATTACAGATTTCCCGGATTACTACCACTGGTATTCTGAAAAAGAATACAGTTTCAACAATATACGCCAGCACAACCGCAACAACCTCCTGTGGCGCGACCCTGCTGTTGACGGCTTGAAAACCGGCCATACGCAGGCCGCCGGTTATTGCCTGGTGGCTTCAGCCAAGCGTGACGGCATGCGCCTGATCAGTGTGGTGCTGGGTTCCGGCTCAGAGTCATCCAGAGTCAGCGAAAGCCAGAGCCTGCTGAACTATGGTTTCCGTTTCTTCGAAACCGTGCAGCTGTACCAGGCCGGCCAGGAGTTGGCGCAGGGCAAAGTCTGGAAAGGTGAACAGGAGCAGGTCAGGCTGGGCATCCAGGATGAGTTGTTCGTGACCATTCCGCGGGGCCGCTACGACGACCTTGATGCCCAGGTTGAAATGCGTCCGGAGTTGCTCGCACCGCTGACATCGGGTGAAGAGGTTGGTCGCATTTCTATTCGCATCGGTGATGATGAGATTGTCAGTCGTGGCCTGGTAACGCTCGAAACAGTCGCCGAGGCCGGGTTTTTTGGACGCGCCTGGGATGGCCTGAACATGTGGATCGGCAGCCTGCTCGGTGATGAATGATGGCGTCAAAACAGCCGCCTGAACAGGAGGTCATTGAGCGCGAAACGCTGCTCGAGTTTCCCTGCAAGTTCCCGGTTAAAGCAATGGGAAAAAATGCGGAGGGCTTCCAGCTACTGGTGGAGACACTGGTGCTGACCCACGCTGAAATCCATGCTGGTTCGCCGGTGACCACCAACCTGAGTGATTCAGGCAAGTACCTGTCGGTTACGGTTACCATCGAAGCCCGGTCGAAAGCTCAACTGGACAGTATCTACCAGGACCTGACCGATTGTGAGCAAGTGCTGGTTGCATTGTGAATGCGCGGGCAGCTAACTGCTCCCAACTGAATATCCGCAAACTGGGTTTGATGGACTATGAGCCGGTATGGCGTGCCATGCAGGCATTTACCGATGCGCGTGATGAAACCACCGGGGATGAAATCTGGCTGGTTGAACACCCGCCGGTGTTTACCCAGGGCCAGGCCGGGCAAGCCGAGCATATTCTTGCCAGCGGAGATATTCCGGTCATCCAGGTTGATCGTGGCGGGCAGGTGACCTATCACGGCCCCGGACAGATCGTTGCTTACACGTTGATTGATATCGGCCGGCTTGAGCTGGGTGTGCGGCAACTGGTCAGCGGCATTGAAGATGCCATCCTGGCCGTACTTGATAGTTATGGTGTGGCCGCAGAACGCCTGGCGGGTGCGCCGGGCATATACGTGGATGGTGTCAAAATCGCTTCATTGGGTTTGCGGGTTCGTAAAGGCAGGTCCTTTCATGGTCTCGCACTCAATGTGGATATGGATCTTGAACCGTTCCGGCGGATCAACCCCTGTGGATTGCGGGGTATGCAGGTGACGCACCTCGCCGCCTTCGCCCGGGTGGACATGGCTGAAGTTGAAAAACGTCTGGTCTCCAGCCTGGGCAGGGTTTTGGGCTACAATGACGGGCTACGCCAGACGGCGACGACACTGCCCTGAAGCACTACCGGACCGATCAATTTGTGAGCAAACATACAAAAATCCCTATCCGTGACACCACTTCGAGCCAGGCGGGCAGCAAGCAGCAGGGTGCTGCCAAGCTGCAGCGAAATACGGCAAAATTTGACCAGAATGCGCCAGTACTGCGTAAGCCGCCGTGGATTCGGGTCCGTTTGCCGGCAGGCAATGCGGTTGCCGATTTGAAGTCGCGGTTGCGCGAGAACCGGTTGGTAACGGTTTGCGAGGAAGCCACTTGCCCGAATATCCATGAGTGTTTCAACAAGGGTACGGCGACTTTCATGATTCTGGGTGATATCTGTACCCGCAGGTGTTCTTTTTGTGATGTGGCCCATGGGCGGCCCAATCCGCCGGATACTGCTGAGCCACAGAGCCTGGCTGAGACTATCCGGGATATGAAGTTGCGTTATGTGGTGATTACGTCCGTTGACCGGGATGACCTGCGTGATGGTGGTGCTGAGCACTACGTGCAATGCCTTGAGGCTATCCGCGCATTGAGCCCGGCTATCAAGCTGGAGATACTGGTGCCTGACTTTCGCGGCAAAGGCCGCATGGAACGTGCGCTGGAGATTCTGGCCAACTCGCCACCGGATGTGTTCAACCACAATCTTGAGACGGTAAAACCGCTGTATCCGAATGTCCGGCCTGGTGCTGACTACCAATGGTCACTGGAGTTGCTCAGGCAATTCAAGGCGCAACATCCCGATATTCCGACAAAATCGGGTATTATGCTGGGTCTTGGAGAAACGCTTGAGCAGGTGGAGAAGGTGTTACGGGACTTACGGGCGCACGATGTGGATATCGTTACCCTGGGGCAATATCTCCAGCCGACAGCGCACCACCACCCGGTATTGCGTTACTGGACGCCGGCAGAGTTTGAAGCACTGGCCAGCTTTGGCGATGAACTTGGTTTTACGCATGTGGCTTCAGGGCCGCTGGTACGGTCCTCATACCACGCCGACTTGATGGCTGAGGAGTCTGGGCTGGTTGCCTGAACTGACTGCCAGGATAGTGGTCAGTAGTTGAACGGCGCATTTTTTATGTACATGGTTTGATTTTTTTGGAGTAAATGGGTTTGAGAGTAAGCAGATTTTTAGCAGTACTGGTTATCAGTACCCTGATCGGGTCGACAAGCCTGTGGGCGACCACGCAACCAAGTGAACAGGTATTGTTCAAGCCCAGTCTTGAGCAACGTCTTCGCAGCAACCTGGCGACCAAGTTTCTGGCCAACTGGCACTACAAAGACACCCGGCTTGATGATGAATTGTCGGCCAGGATATTCGATCGCTACCTGGAACTGCTTGACCCGAACTTCAGTTTTTTCCTGGCTTCCGACATAGAGACATTTACACCCTATCGTCTGCAGTTGGATGAAGCCTTGCAGCATGCTGATCCATCGCCGGCCTATGATATGTTCAACGTCTATGTTGGCCGCGTGCATGAGCGCGTCAGGTTCGCCCGCGAGCAACTCAAGCAGGCAATGGATTTCACCATTGATGAAAATTACGTCTGGGATCGCAGCGACGCCCAGTGGGCAAAGTCAGAGCAGGAACTGGATGTGTTCTGGCGCCTGCGCGTCAAGAATGATTTCCTGCGCTTACGCCTGGCCGGGAAAGAAGACGAAGATATCGTGGTGACGCTGGATGATCGCTATCACAACCTGGACCGGCGTATTACCGAGCTGGATTCAGACGACATTTTTCAGTTCTTCATGAATGCCTATGCGCAGTCGATTGAACCACATACGGCCTATATGTCGCCGCGCAGATCTGAAAACTTTGAGATTTCGATGCGACTGTCATTGGAAGGTATTGGTGCCCTGCTGGGGCGCGAGAATGAATACACCAGTATTGCCAGCGTGGTACCGGGTGGACCGGCCGACAAGGATGGCCGTCTCAAAGCCGGGCACCGTGTCACCGCTGTTGGCCAGGGCCGGGATGGCAAGATGGTGGACGTGGTTGGCTGGCGCGTGGATGATGTTGTCGAACTGATCCGTGGGCCGAAGCACACCGTCGTGAGACTCGAAGTGTTTCATGAGGACACCGGACGGGATGGTCCGGTCTCGGTCATTGATATCGTGCGGGACGAGGTCAAGCTTGAGGAGCAGGCAGCCAAGAGTCGCATTATAGAAGTGCCTGGCGAAGAGGCTGAGACCGTCAAAATCGGCGTTATTGATCTGCCGGTGTTTTACCTCGACTTCAATGGTCGGGCAAAGAACCTGCCGGACTATCGTTCCAGTACGCGTGACGTCAGAAAACTGATCAATGAAATGAAAGCCGAAGGCATTCAGGGCCTGGTGGTGGATTTACGCAACAACGGCGGTGGCTCTTTGCTCGAGGCCACGACCCTGACCGGTTTGTTTATTGACGAGGGCCCCGTGGTACAGGTACGCAATTCCAGTGGCCGAATCAGCACCGAGGAAGATACTGACCCCGGCATGGCCTGGGAGGGACCGATGGCGGTACTGGTCAATCGCTACAGCGCTTCAGCCTCCGAGATTTTCGCGGCGGCAATACAAGACTATGGCCGCGGCCTGATCATTGGTGAGACCACCTTTGGCAAGGGTACGGTACAGAACCTGGTAAACCTTGATGACTATGCCCCTGCCGGTGAAGCCGGCAAGATGGGCCAGTTGAAAATTACCATGGCGCAATTCTTCCGCGTCAACGGGGGCTCAACCCAGAACCGTGGTGTAGAGCCCGATATCCGCTTCCCGTCTGCCGGCGACCCGGAAGACTATGGCGAACGCTCGCTGGATAATGCCCTACCCTGGACCAGCATTGATGCGGCCGACTACAAACCGGAAGGCAATCTTGGTCAGATGGTGGCGGTGGCTGATTTCCGTTATGAAAACAGAATTGCTGACAACCAGGAGTTTGGTTGGTTGCTGAGTGATGTTGAGGAATTCAACCTCAACAAAGACAAGAAACAAATTTCATTACTTGAATCTGTGCGCCGCGAGGAGATGGCTAAGGACGAAGCCAAGCGCAAGGCCCGCAAGGAAGCTCGCGAAGACAATGGTCCGTTGCTGGAGGAGTCGGATGAGCTTGCCGCTGCCGGTGAGCCTGTGGAAGCAACAGTCGATGCCGAAGATGAAGATGCCGACAAGGATGATGATCGCCCGGACCTGCTGTTGCGTGAGTCGGCACGTATTGTCGGCGACATGGTCGAGCTCGATAGTGATGTATCGGCACTGGCCAGACAGTTTTCTTTATTGAGCAAAGCCCCGGTTACCGGGAGCTTGAACTAGCACAAAATTACTCACCTTTTTCGTAGAGAGAAATAAATATGAAGCCAGGCTTTACAGTACTGCTCGCCGCTTTGATGGCACTATCATTCAATACTTTTGCCGAGAGATGATTTTTCTGTGGTTGCCTTTGACAAGGAAGGCAAGATCAGCACTTACAGTACCTACAAAGACTACTGAGCTGACCGGTTCTGCCGGATGTTGAGTTCCGGAACCTTCTGCCGGGCTGTATAAACCGCAAGTCCCGGTATGGCTGACCAGTTTTTCCGGTTTCAGTGCGTGGCTATCTATTTTTCAAATTTTGATAGCCTGGACTGCTAGAATTCATCGCTATGCACCCCTCTCCCGCACAGCCCGTTCTGAAGGTGGCCCTGCCACTGCCGTTACGGCAGATTTTTGACTACCTGCCATGCGAGTCTACACCCGGTGTTCAGCCGGGTGCGCGCGTGCTGGTACCGTTCGGGTGCCGGAAAATGATTGGTGTAGTGACGGAGGTTGCTGACAGCAGTGAACTGCCAATGGAGAAACTGGCGCGGGTGTTAGCCTGCCCTGACGATGGTCAGCTTGTACTGACCAATGAAACGCTGGATTTACTCAAATGGTGCTGGCGCTATTACAAGCATGCACCCGGCGAGGTGGTTTTCAATGCCCTGCCGCCCTTGCTGCGAAAAGTGGGTGGCACAATTCCACCGTTGCCAGTGGAGTACTGCCTGACCGCAGGTGGCCGGGACCAGCTTCTGGAGCCACCGGGGAGGGCAAAAGCCCGCCACCGCTTGTTGCTGGAAATGCAGCGAGGTGCGGCGACAGCAGAGCAATTGAGAGCGGCTTCGCCCGCCTGGCGCAAGATACTGTCAGCACTGATGGAGCGGGACTGGGTGCGGCCTGAGATTCAAAAGGCTGCACAATTGAACATCAGTCCCGGGCCTTCTTTGACCACGGAGCAACGGGATGCGGTTGATGCGATAGGTAAGAGCCCTGGCGTTTTTCAGTGTCATTTGCTGGACGGTATTACCGGCAGTGGCAAAACCGAGGTTTACCTGTGCGTGCTCGAGAAAATTTTGCAGCAAGGGGGGCAGGCATTGTTATTGGTGCCGGAAATCGGCCTGACACCACAGTTGGTTGAGCGTTTCCGCCAGCGGCTTGGGTTTGAGCCGGTGGTTACCCATTCCAGCCTCAGTGAGGGCCAGCGTTTACAGGCCTGGTCGTTGGCGAAAACCGGGCTGGCCCGGCTGGTGATTGGCACCCGCTCGGCGCTGTTCCTGCCCATGCCTGAGTTGCGGATGATTATCCTGGATGAGGAGCATGATGCATCGTTCAAGCAACAGGATGGTTTCCGCTACTCCACCCGGGATGTTGCGGTAAAGCGGGCGGCCGGTCTGGCAGTTCCCATAGTGCTGGGTACGGCAACACCGTCACTGGAGACCTTTAACAATGCTGCCGGCGGCCGCTACAACTGGCACCGGTTGCGGCAGCGGGCCACCGGCGCTGCTGAGCCGCGCTGGCGTGTGTTGGATGTATGCCAGCAAACCATGCAGGGGGGTATTTCAGCGGTTGCCATGGAAGCCATTGGCGCAACGCTGGAGAAGCGTGAGCAGGCACTAGTTTTTCTGAATCGCCGGGGCTACGCGCCGGTCATTCTGTGCCATGAATGTGGCTGGCATGCAGCTTGCCAGCGCTGTGACGCCAACCTGACCTGGCATAAGTCTACCCGCCGCCTGTTGTGTCACCACTGTGACAGCGGGATGCAGGTGCCGGTGATGTGCCCGCATTGTGGCGCGGATGCCCTGCAGGGTGCCGGTGAGGGCACCGAGCAACTGGAGCAGATGCTGGCAGCGGCCTGGCCGGATACGCCCCTGTTGCGCTTCGACCGTGACACGGTGCGTAGAAAGGGTGAGTTTGATCGCTTGTCAGAGCAAGTCAAAGCCGGCGACCCCTGCCTGTTGGTCGGCACCCAGATGCTGGCCAAGGGGCATCACTTTCCGCAAGTGACGCTGGTGGTTATCGTTAACCTGGATCAGGCTTTGTACAGTGCAGATTTTCGTGCCCTGGAACGTATGGGGCAATTGATGGTGCAGGTGGCTGGTCGTGCCGGCCGCGATCAACTACCCGGCGAGGTCATACTACAGACTCACTATCCGCGGCATGAGGCGTTGCTGACCTTGCTGGAGTCAGGCTACGAGGCTTTTGCGGCAGAAATCTGCGGGGACAGGCAAGCCGCTTGTTTGCCGCCTTTCAGTTATCAGGCCCTGTTGCGCTCAGACGCCCATGAAAAAGGTCATGTGCGGGCTTTCCTGGAACAAGCAAGACAGGTTTTTCCGGCTGGTGAGGCCTTGGTATATGGGCCTTTCCCGGCCATGATGGAGCGCCGCAGCGGGCGCACCCGGTGGTATTTACTGGCGCAGGCAGATTCCAGAGCGGCTTTGCATCAGCAACTGGATCAATGGGTTTCAGTACTCAAAAAACTCCCTTCTGCCCGCAAGGTGCGCTGGGCAGTCGATGTGGATCCGCAGGACTACTAGGTCGTCAGAGTGACCTGAATCTGCGAATGGAGTTGGTTTAGCTGTCGTCGTCGGTTTTCGCCGGGATTTTGCGTTTTGGCGGATTTATCCAGTAAACCGTTGCCATACGATCTTGCGCAATACGATCGGTGTAGTACATGTACTGATCTGTAAAGCTCGACGGCCCCGCTGGCTCCTGAGACGGCTGAGCCGCGCAAGCCGATAGCAAAAAGGCAGGCAGCAGGGCATAGACCAGCTGAACTTTTTTACGTAACACCTTCATGGTTCCTCCGTGGGAGTGGCCTGAGACTAATAATAGCGCACAATTGGTCTTGTATCCGTGACCAATGACACTGATGCGGCAGGCAGTAATCAGGAGACGATGAACGGTTGAAAACACACCGTGTCGTACATATAAATCAATCAGCTCCGCGATGGGAGCGGCAAACGCAGGTATAGCTAATGGACTCAGTCGAAGAAAACCCACAGGAAGGTGTTTCTGAACATCAGGAACGAGAGGCTTTCAGAGCACTCAGCAAGGTCGCGAACGAACTCATTATCGGTCAGGAGCGTCTAATGGAACGCCTGGTTATGGCACTGTTGTGCAATGGCCATTTACTGGTTGAAGGTGCGCCCGGCCTCGCCAAGACCACTGCCATCAAGGTCCTGGCTGAGCGTATCGAAGGCGATTTCCACCGCATCCAGTTTACCCCTGACCTGCTGCCTGCTGACCTGACGGGTACAGAGATATACCGGCCGCAGGATGCTGTTTTTGAGTTTCAGCGGGGGCCGATTTTTCACAACATGATCCTTGCAGATGAGGTCAATCGTGCGCCGGCCAAGGTGCAGTCGGCCATGCTCGAGGCCATGGGCGAACACCAGGTGACTGTGGGCAGGGTGACTTACCCGATGCCGCCGTTGTTCCTGGTGATGGCTACCCAGAACCCCATCGAGCAGGAGGGTACGTACCCCTTACCGGAAGCGCAATTGGATCGTTTCCTGATGCATGTATCTATTGGCTACCCGGATGCAAAATCCGAGCAGGAGATACTTGAGCTGGCCCGGGGTCAGGCGCGGGAAGAACTGGGTGAAAAGCCCAGACCGGAAATGCTGGTAACCCAGCAGCAGGTTTTTGCTGCTCAAAGGCAGGTGCTCGACCTGCATATGGCTCCCGCATTGCAGGAATACATCGTACAGCTGGTGCTGGCGACGCGCGATCCCGGCAAATGGGATGCAGAGCTGGGCCGGCTGGTCAGCTATGGTGCCAGCCCGCGCGCCACCATCGGCCTGGACCGGTGCGCACGCGCCAGGGCGTGGCTGGACGAGCGGGATTTTGTCTCTCCGGATGATATCCACGCGGTGATTCATGAGGTTTTTCGTCATCGTGTCTTGCTGTCTTATGAAGCAGAGGCCGATGGTGTGACCGTCGATGAACTGGTCAATCGCCTGCTGGATTTGGTTCCTGTTCCATGACAACTGAGCAACAGGGCGATGGCATTCACCTGAGTGCCCCCGAGTTGATTGCACTTAAGCCGCGTTGTAATGCGCTCAGCCTGCCCATGCACCGGCCCGCTGCATCGGCGCTGGCGGGGGCTTACCGGTCACGTTTCCGCGGTCGCGGTGTGGATTTTGTTGAGTCACGCAGTTACATACCCGGTGATGATATTCGCAATATGGACTGGCGTGTAACGGCACGCACCGGTAAGCCGCACACCAAGATATTCCAGGAAGAACGTGAGCGTCCGGTGCTGGTGGTGGTGGATTCCAGTGCCAGCCTCTATTTTGGTACGCGCAAGCGGCTCAAGTCAGTGGCCGCAGGCCAAATGGCTGCCGCAATTGCCTGGGCCGCGGTGCGTCGGGGGGACCGGATCGGTGCGTTCCTGTTTGCACCCGACACCCATCGCGAACTACGCCCTGCCGGGGGTCGGCGCGGGGCCATGCGTGTTATTCAGGGACTGGTGGATTGGTTGAACCCTGAGTCGGTTCCTCAGGGGTATGAGCCTTTGTCGGTCTCCCTGGAGCGGGTCCGGCATGCTGTGCGCCCCGGCAGCCTGGTGCTGATTATCAGTGACTTTTTTAATCTTGATGAGCAGTGTCACCGCCACCTGTCCCGCCTGCGGCAACACAATGATGTCATCGGTTGCCAGGTGATGGACCCCGCTGAAAAGGCGCTGCCAGCCGGCCGTTTTCCGATTTCTGATGGCGAGCGCAGTGCGATGCTCGACACGCACCAACAGCAATCACGCCACCGCTATGATCAGATGAGTGCAACACATGCAGATGTACCCCGACGCATGTTCCAGCGTCACAAGTGTGGCTGGATGGTACTCAATACGACTGATGACCCGGTCGATGTGCTGGGGCGTGAATTGCGTCTGCTGATTGGGCGGCCTGCATGAACCCGGACCTGCTGGCCCAGTTGCGAGATATTCACGGCACACCGGCTGTGCCCTGGTGGCCGCCTGCACCGGGCTGGTGGATTGTCGCGCTGCTGGTATTGTCAGTTTTGGTCTGGCTTGGTCTGCGATTGGTCGCCCGCTACAGGGTTCACCAGCGTCGCCGGCAGATGTTAGCCTGGATTGACCACTTGAACAGCACAGTTGATCCGCAGCGGGATCCGCAGCAATTCCTGTCGACATTGAACCGGATATTCAAGGTTGTGGCATTGCGTGCTTTTCCTGACCAGCAATGTGCATTGATGACAGGCCACACCTGGACAGGTTTTTTACAGCAGAACCTGAAAACCAGACAGGCAGACGGGGCGCTGGAGGCACTGGCATCAGGCCCTTATGAGCCTGCCCCGCAGTTCGATCCGGAGGCTGTCAGCGAACTGGCGCGAAGGTGGATAAAGCAGCATGGCTGAAGAAGTGCTAAGTAGCGGGTTTGCCCTTGCATGGCCGTGGTTGCTGCTACTGGCACCGTTGCCCTGGTTGTTGCGCAAGTTGTTGCCAGCATCACCATCCGGTGATCTGCAAGCCCTGCGGGTGCCCTGGTTCGGCGCAGTCGCGGGTCAGCAGGCCGGCTGGATGCGACGCCCCTGGCTGGCCATGATGGCCACTTTGATTTGGTTGCTGCTGGTTGTCGCCGCCTCACGACCACAATGGATTGGTGAAATTGAAAGTGTTCCGGTCACCGGCCGGGACTTGCTGTTGGCAGTTGATATTTCCGGCAGCATGGATACTCAGGACATGTTCCTGAACAGGACAGCGGTCAACCGCCTCAAAGTGGTCAAGAAAGTGGCCGGCGAGTTTATCCAGCGTCGCCACGGTGACCGTGTCGGCTTGATCCTGTTTGGCAGCCGGGCTTATCTGCAGACGCCGTTGACATTTGATACCGAGACCACGGCGACGTTGCTGGATGAGTCTGAAATCGGCCTGGCAGGGCGGGAAACGGCCATCGGCGATGCCATTGGGTTGTCAGTCAAGCGCATGCGCGATGACGCGGCAGCTGACCGGGTGCTGGTGTTGTTAACCGATGGCGCCAATACTTCCGGCGAAGTTCAACCCTTGCAGGCTGCTGAGTTCGCCGCCCGTGACGGGCTTACCATTTACACCGTGGGTGTGGGTGCGGACGAGATGATGGTGCGGGATTTTTTTGGCAGCCGCGTCGTCAATCCGTCTGCTGATCTGGATGAAGATACCTTGCGTACTATCGCCGAACAGACCGGTGGCCGCTATTTCCGCGCCCGGGATGTCGCCAGCCTGGAGAAAATATACGAAATCCTGGACGAGCTGGAACCGGTCGAAAGTGATGTTGAAATTATTCGGCCGGTCGACGAGCTCTTTTTCTGGCCGCTGGGGGTGGCTTTCGTACTGGCTGTGTTAGCCGCGTTATTTTCCATCCGGCCATTTTCCGGCCGTCGGTTGACAGCATGAAGGTCTGCACGTCATGGACATAATGCAACTGCATTTCATTCGCCCAGGCTGGCTGCTGCTGTTGCCGCTAGCGGTTTTGATTCCCGTTTTTTGGCGCTATTTGCGGCGCCCGTCCGGTGACTGGAGCAAGGTGTGTGATGCACACCTGCTGCGCTGGTTGAGTATTGGCGATGCCTCTGCCAGGCGCAGGCAAGGCGGGTTGTGGCTGGCTGGTTTGGCTTGCCTGATTGCGGTCGTCGCTCTGGCCGGCCCCAGTTGGGAGAAGCTGCCTGACAGTTCATTTGCCTCCCGAGATGCTCGCGTCATGGTGCTCGACCTGTCATTGTCGATGATGGCGGAGGACCTCAAGCCCAACCGGCTTACCCAGGCTCGTTTCCGCTTATCTGACATGCTCAATGAAAAACTCGAAGGCCAGACGGGGTTAGTAACTTTCGCCGGTGATGCTTACGTGGTGTCACCGTTGACCAGTGATACCAACACCATCCGCAATATGCTGCCGGCACTTCGTCCGGACGTTATGCCGGTTTCAGGCAGTCGCCCGGACCGAGCGCTCAAGTTGGCTGCTGAGCTGTTACAGCGGTCCGGATTCACTCGCGGGGAAATCCTGCTCATCGCTGACAGCGGCAGCAAGGCCGCTGCGGGAACAGCTGCAAAGCTGGCGAAGCAGGGAATTTATACATCTGTACTGGCTGTTGGCACGCCGCAGGGAGCACCGATTCCCAGCGGTGACGGGTTTGTCAGTGACAACAAAGGCAACATCGTTGTGGCCCGTTTACAGCGCGATGCATTGCAGGCGATCGCCAGCTCAGGCAGTGGCAAGTATTCAGAGTTGACCACGGGCAGCAAGGCGGATTCGCCCTGGGCTGCTATCGAGGGCAGTGAGTTTGCACGCCGGGATGAAGCACTGGGCGAGCGCTGGAAGGACGGCGGGCCCTGGCTGTTGCTGTTGCTGTTACCGCTGGTCGCAGTCAGTTTCCGGCGCGGCCTGCTGTTTTTTCTGCCATTGCTGGTACTACCGGGCATGCTGTTCAGCACGGATGCCAATGCGGGGTTGTGGGACGACCTCTGGACCAGCAGAGACTATCAGGCTCAGCAGGCGTTGCAAGAGCAGCGTGCTGCGGATGCGGCGGTATTGGCAGAGGATCCGGTACTTGCTGGTGAGGCCTTTTACCGCAGTGGTGATTTTGCCAGTGCTGCCCGCTCATGGTCACAACGGGACGAGGCTGATACCCACTATAACCAGGGCAACGCTCTGGCCCAGGCGGGTGAACTGGACGCTGCTATTGCCGCTTATGATGCTGCGCTGGCGCTCGATCCGCAGATGGAAGATGCTGCTTTCAACCGTGACCTGGTCGAGAAGATGAAGGAACAACAGGAGCAGGAGAACAAGGACCAACAGGACCAGCAGGATCAAGAGGGTGATGACTCGCAGGACCAGCAAAGTGATGAGTCACAGGATAGTGAGCAAGGTGATGAGCAGCCATCTGAAGACCAGCAGGAAGGTGAGCAAAGTGATGAAGCATCAGAACAGGATCAGCAGCAGGAGCCCTCGGAGTCGGAAATGGAACAGAATTGGTCCGAGGAAGATGCCCAGGCCATGGAGCAATGGTTACGGCGTATCCCGGATGATCCCGGTGGCCTGTTACGGCGCAAATTTCGCAGTCAGCATCAGCGCCGCGGCGCACCTGCTGATGAATCTGAGGCTTGGTAAGCAGACATGAGAAATAAGATGATCAGGCAAATACAAGTATTGGGATTGACCGGCGCGCTGTTATTGCTGTGTTCCGTGGCACAGGCTGCGACGGTGACGGCGAAGCTGGACCGTAGTCAGGCGGTTGTTGGTGAAACGGTGACATTGATATTGCAAACTGACGATACCGGCCAGTCCCTGAATACGGACCTGACGGCACTGGAGGCTGATTTCGATGTGCTGGACCAGCGTTCAGAAACACAGATGTCGATTGTAAACGGGCGCAGGGCGGCGTTTGTTCGCAAGGTCGTTACGCTGGAGCCAAAACATTCAGGCAGACTCGCGATACCTGCTTTGCAGTTCCCCGGCGCCTCGTCGGTGCCGTTGGTTTTGAACGTTTCTGCGGCTCCGACACCCGCACCGGGTGAGCCTGAGCCGGTCTTTATCGAAGTTACGGTACAGCCCGACAACGGGCCATATTACGTGCTTTCGCAGGTTAGCCTGATGGTAAGAATTTTCTACCAGACCAACCTCACCGAGGCGGCGATCAATCCGCCTGCGCCCGCCCAGGCTGCGGTGCGCCTGTTGGATGAAGTGCCTTACCAGGCCGAGCGCAATGGCGTCCGCTACCGGGTGTTGCAGCGACGTTATGCTATTTTCCCGGAGCGTTCCGGTAGCCTCGTCATTCCACCGATGGAGCTCTCTGGCCGGCTGATTGATCGCCCGACCAACCGCCTGTGGCAGCCCAACGTTCGCGGTCGCCGTGTAAGGGTGTCGAGCGAGCCACTGAGTCTGGAGATCAGTCCGAGGCCGGCTGAATTCAGCGGTGACAAGTGGTTGCCTGCCCGCCGCGTTACATTGTCGCAAAAGATATCAGACAGCGAGAAACTGCATGTTGGCGAACCGGTAACGCGCACGGTGATCCTGGATGCGGTGGGCCTGGAAGAGAATATGCTGGAAGAGCCTGTCTGGCCGGAAATGCCAGGCACGCGGGTTTACCCGGATCAGCCTCAGGGCATCACCCGGGATGATGGTGAGTGGGTGCTTGGCCACAAGGAGTTTCGTTACGCCATCGTGCCTGAGAACAGCGGTGAACTGGTATTGCCTGAGATCAGGCTGGACTGGTGGGATACGGTGACCCATCAACAGCGCACGGCCATTTTGCCGGAGCACAGGCTTACTGTTTTACCTTCGGAACTGGCACCAGCGCCGGTCATCGCTGCATCGCCGGATGTGGCTGGCGGTACGGTTAGCCCGGTGGCTGCAGCAAGCGTCAGCAGTCGGCTCTGGCAAGTGGCGACTGTTGTATTTGCCTTATTGTGGTTAATGACCCTGTTTTTCTATTTTCGACGGGTACCGGCTGGTGTTTCGCCGGCGCAGGCTGCAGCAACCGAGGCCCCGCATGAAAAGGCATTGCTGAAACAGTTTCAGCAGGCTTGCAGCAGCAATGATGCACCTGAGGCGCGCAAAAACCTGTCGCAGTGGGTCAGGCGTTATGCACCGGTATCCATGTGTGGCAGTGTGCGTGATTTTGGTATGGCCTGTGGTGATGCAGCGTTGCAACAGGCCATCGCCGAACTGGATGCCAGCGGGTTTGCCGGGCAGGACACTGGCGATTGGCAGGGGCGTCCCTTATGGGCAGCGTTCAGCAGCTGGCGTCAGCAGGCGGCAACGGTTGAGAAATCTGTATTGGGTGACGGCCCGAACCTGTACGCGCCGTAAGCTGGCGCAAAATATTACGCTGCCTGCCCGGGTGGGGTTACAGCCTGGCAGACTCAGGGCTTGACCTTGAGTACCAGAGTATCCAGCTGGTTGTCGGCTAACATGCGGCGCATTTCGTCAGCCTTTCGCGCACCCCTGAACGGTCCAATGCGGACCCGGTGCCAGGTCTGGTTGTTGACGGTAACGGTCTGTACTGACGCAACGGTTCCCATCAACGCCAGTCGTGCTTTCATTTGCTCGGCGTCTGCAGCATTGCGAAAAGAGCCCACCTGTAAAATATAGCTGTCTTGATCACCGGTGTTGGTGTTACCGGTACTGGTGCTGGCTGCCGGTTTGGCTTTTCTTTTCAGTTCCCTTTCCGGAACCACGACTTCCATTTCAGGCAGCACGGTGAAAAAGTCATAGCGTGGTTTTTTTGGTTTTGCTGGTGCCGGGTCTTCAAGCAATGCCGCCTCGGAACTGCTTGCTGACGGCTTGTCAACAACCGGCATATGCTGTCGGATTTCCGGCAGGTAACCCTTGAGCATCAAAGCAACTGCAGTGCCTAGTCCAATCAGGATGCCACCCAACAGCCAGAACCAGGCCGGTATGCCGCCGGAGCCCTTTTTATGTGCTCCGCGCCGGGAGCTGGCTTTCTTCCTTCTGGCCATGGCTACATCGACTCCGGCGCTGAAATACCCAACAGCTCCAGGCCGTTGGCCAGTACGGTACGGGTGGCGAGTATCAGGTTCAGGCGAACGTTTCTGATATTTTCATCATCGACCAGGAACTGTTGCGAGTTGTAACAGGCATGGAACTCGGTCGCCAGCGATTGCAGGTAGTGTGCAACCAGGTGGGGTGCGCGCAAGCGGGCCGAAGCCTCTATGATCTCTGGATAGCGGCTCAGGGCACGCAGCAGATTTATTTCACTGGGTTCGGTCAAAAGGTTCAGCGCAGCTTCCCCAATGGCCGGATTATGCGTCTCATTCATTTGCTCAAGGTTGCGGAACACGCTGCAAATTCTGGCATGTGCATACTGGATGTAATACACCGGATTTTCATTGGTGTGCGACTTGGCCAGGTCCAGGTCAAAGTCCAGGTGTTGTTCATGTGAACGCATGACGTAAAAGTAACGTGCCGCATCACTGCCGACTTCTTCGCGTAATTCGCGGAGTGTTATGAACTGCCCTGAGCGCGTCGACATGGCAACCTTTTGGCCATCGCGAAACAGCACGGCAAACTGGACCAGGATAATCTCCAGGCGTTCCGGGTCTTCGCCCATGCCAATGGCGGCGGCTCGCAGGCGCGCGATATAACCATGATGGTCTGCACCCAGCACGTAAATTGCGCGCTCAAAGCCACGCTCCATTTTGTTCAGGAAATAGGCAATATCAGAGGCAAAATAAGTGCTGCGGCCGTTTTCGCGAACCACAACCCGGTCTTTTTCGTCACCCAGTTCGGATGCCCGGAACCAGGTGGCGCCATCTTTCTTATACAGGTGCCCATTTTTTTCCAGGCGTTCAATGGCGTGCTCAGTAGCGCCACTGTCTTCGAGTTTCTTTTCTGAAAACCACTCATCAAAGTTGACACCAAAGCCAGTCAGGTCTGCCCGGATATCGCTGAGGATGCTGTTGATTGCAGCATCAAAAAATGTTCGATAGCCAGCCTGCCCCAGCATTTCTTCGGTACGCTTGATGATGGCGTCAATATGCAGTTCGCGGTCACCACCATGTTCTTCGTCAGCGGGCAGGTCACCCACGACATCCCGGCCCTTGCGGCGCCACTGGTCACCGACTTCTTCGCGGATTTCTCTGGCGATGGCATAGATATAATCGCCACGGTAACCATTCTCAGGGAAGCGTACCTGCTCACCACACAGTTCCAGGTAGCGCAACCAGACACTGACGGCGAGTATATCCATCTGTCGGCCGTTGTCATTGACGTAATACTCACGCTGAACCGTATAGCCTGCGGCCTGCAGAATGCTGGCCAGGCTGGCGCCGTAGGCCGCGCCCCGGCCATGACCGACATGCAGGGGCCCGGTCGGGTTGGCGGAGACAAACTCTACCGTAACTTCATGTTCCGGATCTTGCGGCAGGTGACCAAAGTTCTCGCCATGGTAGAGGATGTCTTTTACCACGCCGGTCAATGCAACGTGCTGCATATAGAAGTTGATGAACCCCGGTCCGGCGATTTCAGCACGTTCTACCTGGCGAGAGCGGGGCAATTGGTCAATGATGGCCTGTGCCAGGTCCCGTGGTGGCATCCCCGCTTTTTTGGCCAGTACCATGGCCAGGTTAGAGGCGAATTCACCATGCTCAGGCGAGCGTGTTCGCTCCAGTTGAGGGGCGACATTACAGTCTGCATTCAGCGTGCCTGCGCGCGTCAGGTGCAGGAGGGCCTGAATCAATAATTCTTCAATATGTTCTTTCAAGAAAACCAATCCTGTGAGTGGCCGCGCAAAGGCTGCCCGGAAGCGGACTATTGTAACCCTTTGAACCGATGCTGAAAATGGCTGGAACTGGTATCGGGGAATCTTTGTTGCCCGACCGGCCTGTGGATAACTCTGTGAATAAGATTTCAGAAATTATCACAGCCGGATTCACATGCTAGGATAGCGTAACGTTGCAAACCGCTATAAAAACTAAAATACGTATGAAATACAATAATATAAACAATACTGTGAATGATGCACGACCAATAGGTTTATTAACCCTATGTTTCTTTGTAGAGTCCGCCGGTCTGTGCATAAAATAGTGACCTGTCAGAATGTTCCGGACAGAAACCGGCAACCAACAGCCTTTGTTCACAGTAAAAATGCAAGCCACTGTTGTCACTTGAGTTCCCTGGCTTTCACGCCGGGGGGAGGGCTGACATGGCGGGCCTGATGTCGCTGGGATTGTTTGTTGCCGCAGGCCTGTCTTTGCTGGCAGGTTTCCCGGTTGCCTTCACGCTGGCAGGTGTGGCTTTGATATTTGCACTGCTGGGTGTTCTGACAGGAACGTTTGACCCCTCATTCCTTGGCGCCTTTCCAAGTCGCATATTTGGAATCATGAGCAACGAGACACTGATTGCAGTGCCGGTGTTTGTTTTCATGGGGGTCATGCTGGAAAAATCGAAACTTGCGGATCAGTTGTTACAGGCACTGGCGCAACTGATGCGGCGTGTTCCCGGGGGGCTTGGCCTGGCGGTCATGCTGGTGGGTGCGCTGATGGCTGCGAGCACCGGCATCGTTGGCGCCACGGTGGTTACCATGGGCTTATTGTCGTTACCGACCATGTTACGCAATAACTATGATCCGTCTGTCGCCACTGGCACCATCTGTGCGGCAGGAACCCTGGGCCAGATTATCCCTCCGTCCATTGTTCTGATCCTGCTGGCTGATGTGCTTTCCAACGCCTATCAGCAGGCGCAATTGCGGATGGGAATATTCAGTCCGGAAACCATCTCCGTGGGTGAGTTATTTGCCGGCGCGCTGTTGCCGGGGCTGATACTGGTCGGCTTGTACATGCTATACCTTGTGGCTGTCGCTGTTCTCAAACCGGCAGCAATGCCGGCAGCCAGCCAGGAGCCTGCTGACAGGGTAACTTTCATTGCACTACTGGGCTTGCTGGCCGGGCCGTTGTTGCTGATTGTGGCGGTGCTGGGTTCGATTCTGATGGGGCTGGCAACGCCGACCGAGGCAGCGGCTGTCGGGGCCACGGGCGCAATGCTGTTGGCGCTGAAACAGAAGCAACTTTCATTGCAGACCTTGCGGGCTGTTGTATATCAATCGACCCGGGTCAGCGCGATGGTGTTCATGATCCTGATCGGGGCTTCGCTGTTCAGCCTGGTGTTTCGCGGTTTTGGTGGTGATGAATATGTGCAGTCGCTGTTGTCCAGCTTGCCTGGCGGTGAGGTGGGGGCGTTGCTGGTGGTGATGCTGGTGCTGTTCCTGCTCGGCTTTATCCTGGATTTTATTGAGATTACCTACGTTGTTATTCCCATTGTCGGCCCCATCCTGCTGGCCATGGGAATCGACCCGGTGTGGTTGGGCATCATGATAGCAATCAATTTGCAGACCTCGTTCCTGACTCCGCCGTTCGGGTTTTCGCTGTTCTATCTTCGTGGTGTGACGCCTCCTGAAGTTCCCACGGTTGCGATCTATAAGGGCGTGATTCCATTCATTGCGATCCAGGTGTTGATGCTGGGGCTTCTGTCACTATGGCCCGGATTGGCGACGTGGCTGCCTTCAGTGGTTTACGCCGGGCCTTGAAGGTCAGATATCCGGGCGCAGGTTTAACAGCGTGCGGTCGGAGATGTCAGTCCAGGGGTTGACGATATCCCGGAACGCCTTGTAAGAAGCATAAATCCGGCCTGCCAATTCACTATCCGCGGCCATTTCCACGATCAGTTCATCACTAATATCATTGAGGCGGCGGAGTACTTCATCGGGGAAGCGTCGCAACTGTACGCCGTGGTCGGTGAGCAATGTCTGAAGGGCAATGCCGTTGTTATAGGTAAACTCCGAAAGTATATCTGTAGTGGATGCTTGCGAAGCTGTTCTGACAATCGCCTGCAGGTCGGCGGGTAACGAATCCCACGCTTCCTTGTTGATCATCAGCTCAAGTCCGGTTCCGGGCTCGTGCCAGCCCGGGTAATAGTAGTATTTGGCTGCGCGGAACAAGCCGAAGGCCAGGTCGTTATAAGGCCCGACCCATTCGGTGGCATCAATGATGCCGGTTTGCAAGGCTGTAAATAACTCTGCGCCAGGTATGGTTGTGGGTGTTCCGCCAGCACGCTTGAGAATTTCCCCGCCGGGTCCGGGAATGCGCATTTTGAGGCCCTTCAGATCCTCGAGGCTGTTGATTTCGCGGTTGAACCAGCCACCCATCTGCGGGCCGGAGTTGCCTGCCAGAAAGGGCACAAGCCCGTGTGGGGCATAGGTTTCCTGCCATAATTCCAGGCCACCACCGTAGTAAATCCAGCCGTGTAACTCCTGTGCGGTCATACCGAAGGGCATACCTGCGAAAAACTGTGCCGCCGGGGCCTTACCCTTCCAGTAATAGGTAGCACTGTGCCCGGTCTCAGCTGTGCCTTGTGCGACCGCATCAAATACTTCGAAGGGAGGCACCAGCTCATTGCCGCCATAAACCTTGATTTTCAGGCGGCCGTTACTCAATCGGCCAATGGTCTCAGCCAGACGGCTGGCGCCTGTGCCAAGGCCTGGAAAATCACGTGGCCACGAAGTGACCATTTTCCAATGAAAGGTTTGCTGAGAAGACCCATCGGCACATTGTGTCGTTGGGCCAGCCTTCTGTCCGCACGCACTTAGCAACCCGGCTGCCCCGGCCATTCCGGCAGCGCCGACAAACTTTCTTCTGTCCATGGGATAAATTCTCCTCAAACGGCTCAAAAAGTATGCCGTGGTGCTATAGTGAAAGGAAGCAGTCTATATTATTCTCAGGCATTCATGAAACCAGAAGATCCCGCAGAGATACGGCAGTTGCTCGGTGAGTTGCGCGAAGAGCACCGTGATCTTGACCAGGCTATCAGCCGCATGGCTGTTGACCCCTGGCAGGACCAGTTGCGCATGCGGCGGATGAAAAAGCGCAAACTCAAACTGAAAGACTGGATATTACGGCTGGAGTCAAAATTGATTCCGGACCTGGACGCCTAACTATCGCCAGCCTGTGCTTCCGCAGGCTGCTCACTGATGGGCGCCTGCTGGTAGATTTCATGCCGGAGTGCTTCGCCCAGGATAAATCTCGCATCATCACTGATCTGCTTCAGACGCTGGTCAAACTCCAGTTTGTTGTCTTTGTTGGTCGTCAAAAAACCAATTTTACGTAACTGGGCGATAAAACCCTTGAACAATGCGCGATCGTAGAAGTCGGGCGCATTGAATGCGTGCAGCATGGAGATGCGTTGCGCTGTCTGGATACATAAACGCTCCAGCTCTGCCCTGCTCAGGGTGCCTGAACCATTGTGGGTAAGCATGGAGATGGTGATCAGGTAACGCTGCACGGTTTGCAGCAGGCTGTGGGCCAGGATGCTGAGTTGCATACTGGCATCGGGATTGTCGATGGCAACCGACAGCATTTTGCCACCCTTATCACGACTCAGTAGCTTGTACCTGACCAGTTGCTCGATGGACTCATCGAGGGCCCGGGTAAACTCGCGCTGCCCCCAGGGCAGGAACAGCTCGGCTTGCAGGAATGGTTGCAAGCCGATCGCGGCCCGGCGCAGATTACTGATTGAGAATTTCTGGTGTTCAAGGAAGCAACAGGCGACCAGTGAAGGCAGTGCCATCAGGTGGGCGACGTTGTTACGGAAATAGGTCAGGCCAATGGCGCGGTCGGGCTTGATGGAAATGATGTCGCCCAGTGTATCGACCTGACGATTCAGGATGCTCATATCAAAGCCGTAGCGGATGGTTTCTTCAGCGTTTCTTGCGGTCAGCGTTATGCGCTCGGGTGACGGCTTTTGGCTGAGCAGGTTTTTGTACAGGCTGATCTGGGTCAGCAGCAGGCTCTCACCCAGAGCGTGTCTCGGAGTACCCAGCAGTACCAGCGCCAACAGGTTGACGGGGTTAACATCAGCGCTGGCATTGATATGCGTCATGATGTTCCGGCCCAGGTCATCGATCACGGCACTCATCCAGGCGGGCTTATCGCTGGCGTTGTCAATGGTGTCGCGCCACTGTGGGTCATGTTCACCCAGCAGTTCATCCAGATAGATGGGTTGGCCAAGGCTGACGTGGGCTTCGCCATAGTTATGCCGGGCAATACCAAACACTTTCGTCAGGTCGGATAGCCGCTCCGAGCGCTTGGCTTTGCCGGACAATTCGGTGGTGTAGCTGTCACCTTCCACCAGTCGTTCATAGCCGATGTAAACCGGTTGAAACATGATGGGCCTGAGCGGTGCCTTCAGGTAGCTTCGCACTGACATTGCCAGCATGCCCGCCTTGGGTGGCAACAGGCGTCCCGTGCGGCTGCGGGTGCCCTCAATAAAGTATTCAATCGAGACACCTTGCGACTGGATCGTGCTCAGGTACTCATAAAAAACAGCGGCGTACAGCTTGTGCGAACGAAAGGTCCGGCGCAGGTAAAATGCACCACCACGCCGTAGCCAGGAGCCGATAACCGGCAGGTTCAGGTTGATGCCGGCTGCAATATGCGGGGGTACCGAGCCATTTTTGTGCACCAGGTAAGACAACAGGATGTAGTCGATATGACTGCGGTGGCAGGGAACGTAGATGACTTCGTGGCCCAACGCCTGATGTGGAAAGCTTTCGAAGTGGTTCGTCTTGATGCCGTTGTAAATCCGGTTCCAGAACCAGGAAACGAGTGCAACAGCAACCATGATGAATGAGTAAGAGTAGTTGGCAGCGATTTCGCGGGTATATTCTTCCGCCTGCTTGCGTGCTTTTGCCAGTGGAATATCTTCCCGCCGTGCTTTTTCCTCTATGGCTGCACGGACCGTGGGCGAGTTGATGATCTTGTTGACCACGGTGCGCCGGTGTGAAAGATCGGGTCCAATGGCTGCGGTTCGCACCCGCTTGAAATGTACCCTGAGAATGCGTGAGACTTTTCTTAGCGCAACGTTGGAATCCAGTCCTTCCTTTGCCAGTTCCCGCAGGGAAATGGGTCGGCTGAACTGTACGAAAGTACGACGCCCGTTGACCAGTGTGCTGAACAGCCGTCGGGCCCGGCTGGCAATTTCCCAGTTTTCTGAAAAAATGATACGGGTGAGGCCACTGTCCACAGCCGGTCTTTGCCCCACCATGACTGTAACCGGTACGATTTGCACATCCAGCTGTGGATTTGCCCAGCTTTGCTCAATCACCTGTTCCAGCATGGTCGAGTGAGAACGTGGATCCGGGCGGCGGAGAAACAAGCCCCTGAGCCGCTTAAGTGCTGCATAGGAGCGTTTTGGGGTTTGTGTGATGCCGGCCACCGGCAGCAATGGGCGTGCGAGTTTATTCTGTTCGCAGCAACGATCAAGGATCAGAACGGATGACAGGGCGTAAAAATCCATAACATACAAAACAGGCCGGTCGCTGCTCACGCCGGTATTGCCGTCCGCGTCGGGATGGATGTGTGGTTTGACCCACAGGCTGAGAATCCACCTCAGCAGCAGGTACCAGCGCAACTTCAGCTTGTCGATAAAAGTCATCTTGGTGTCAAAGCTCATTGGCATATCATAGTGTACTTCCAGCCGGGTGGCTCAACGATGCGCAAGTCGATCGGCGTGGAAAACCACGCTTGCATAAAAAAATCCGGGCAAGGCACGTGGCCTGCCCGGAAAATTCCGGCAGAGCCGGAGAGGATCGGTGGAGCGAATTTGTTAGAATAAATTATCTATTAGTTAGTTCTTTTAGTTAGTTACAGGTACATCGTAATATCTAACATTAATACTTGTCAATACCCTGAATTAAAAATCGGGAATCCTTTTTACGACTAACCGGGTGAAAAGTAAAGTTTTCACCCGCTATGTGGGAGGGTGCATCCATGCACAAAAATGGGCCTGTTGGAGGCTCTGGAAACCACTAAGGCGCCACCGTCGGGACGGTGGTGCCGTCATCAGGTATTGCCGGTAGTCCTGATATTTCCCGGGTGGATTAAACTGCCGCTGAAGAAAATATCCATAGATTTGGTATACTTAGGCCGTTGATGCAATGTCCCTACAGCCCGCTGAGGTATTGAGATGCTAGCGCGTGTTTGCCAACGATTTGCACTGGTTTTCATTTTGGTCACCGTTCCGTTGACTGGCTACACGGACGCGGCCGACGATGAGCTGGAGCAGGCTCTCGATGCTGTGCCGAACCTTGAGAATGGCAGGCGAATTTTCAAAATTTGTTCTTCCTGTCACACCACGGAATCCTGGGGTACACCCGATGGCAAGTACCCGCAACTGGCTGGCCAGCACCACACCGTATTACTCAAACAATTGGCGGATATCCGCATGGGCAACCGGGACAACCCGGAGATGCTGCCGTTTGCCCAGCCCGCAGTGATGGGTGGCCCGCAGGGGCTGGCCGATGTTACTGCCTACATCTCTACCCTGCCAATGGACCCCCACCCCGGCACAGGTAACGGAAAGAATCTGGCGCATGGCAAGGAACTGTATGAGCGCAAGTGTGGCCGCTGCCACGGTGACAACGGCGAGGGTGATGATGAAAGCTTTTTCCCACGTATCCAGGGCCAGCATTATGCTTACTTGTTACGACAGCTGGAGTGGATTCGGGATGGCAAGCGCCGTAATGTTTTCCGGGGCATGAGCCGCCGCCTCAAAAAACTATCAGATGCAGATTTTGAGGATATTGCGGATTATGTCTCCCGCCTTATCCCGCCGCAGGACTTACTTGCGCCGAGGGGCTGGAAGAACCCTGATTTCTGGCATCAGGTCGAGCACTGAGGGCAGGCCTGCAACCGTCTGCATGGTTTATCGAACTGGCTGCTTGCGAATAGCGGCCCTGTACGGGCTTAGCGGCTGTCCAGCGCGCTGGCGATGTCGGCCTGGAGGGCCTCAGCAGCTGCAGCCGGATCGTTGGCCGTGCGAATCGGCCTGCCAACCACGAGGTAATCTGCACCATCTTTGATGGCCTGAAAAGGTGTCATGACACGTTGCTGGTCATTGTTATCGCGGACCTCGTCATTCAGTACCGGCCGTATACCCGGGCAGACGGTGATCAGGCGTGGATCAGCGTGCTGCCGCAAAGTGCCAACTTCCAGCCCGGAGGAAACCACACCGTCGCAACCCAGTGCCAGGGCACGTTTCGCACGCGATAAGACCAGAGCCCTGACATCGCATTTGAAACCCAGATCATCAAGGTCGCCCTGATCAAGGCTGGTCAGTGCGGTCACTGCCAGTATCTGCATACTACCTTTGGCTTCTGCCGCCGCTTTCAGCATGCTGTCATTGCCGTGTACGGTACAAAAATCTACCTCGTGTTTTGCCAGTTGCCGCACCGCGGCGGCCACAGTGGCCGGAATATCAAACAGTTTAAGGTCGGCAAACACCTTTTTGCCCTTGCCTTTCAGCTCTGTCATTAATTCAAAATAATGGCCGGACAAAAACACCTCGAGACCCAGTTTGTAGAATTCGACCGAATCTCCCAGCGTTGAGATCAATGCCTGTGCCTCATCCAGTGCTGGCACATCGAGGGCGAAAATCAGGCGCTCGCGGTGGGCGATATGGGTATTAGCTGTTGTCATGTGTGTTGTCCGGTTGTTGGAGGAATGGGGTGATATATGCACCCACCTGTTCGGGCTGCTCCATATGGAAATGGTGATGGTCATCAATGGTGATGTGCTGGCAGTCCGCAATAGCGGCCAGACGCTGGCGCACCATTTCTTCACCCAGGTAGCCGATAATGGCGGGTGATGTTATGACCAGCGTGGGTGCAGTAATGGCTGTCAGCAGATTCAGGGCCTGGTCATCGGTTAAAAGTTGCGGTGAGCGCCAGGTCAGGCGCGGATCAGTACGCCACTGGTAGTAATCACCGGCGTGTTCCAGCGAGCGTTCACATAACAGTCGCGCCGCCTTATCTGACAGGGCCGCCTTTATTTGCCGGGCCTGCATGGCGGCTTCCACTGATTCATAAGGCCGCAGCATGCTGCGGTTCTTGCGTACCGATTTCATCGACAGGCGCAATTGTTTGGCCGCCTGGTCTGCTGGTAATGTCAGTATGCCGATGGCATCCAGTAGCACCAGGCGCTTGACGCGCTCCGGCAGGGCCGCTGCGATGCCACTGGCAACACCACCACCCATTGAATGGCCGATGATATGGCAGCTTTCCCAGCCAAGTTTATCCAGCGCGGTGTCCACGTCATACAGATTGTCCGGAAAGTAATAGCGACTGGTGGCAGGCCGGTGAGAGGAAAACCCGTGGCCGGCAAAATCCAGTGCCAGCAGGTCAAAGGCCTGTAAATATTGGGACAGCGGAACAAATGAAGCGGCATTGTCGAGCCAGCCATGCAAACAAAGTGCTTTGGGAGCTCCCGGCCTTGACCAGTGCAAGCCCTCCATGGTGCCCCAGGGCATGTTGATATTGATGGGTGCGGCTTTCATCAGGCGGCTGAAAGGTTGGCGTAAGCGAGCACCAGCCACTTGGCTCCGACACGGTGAAAATTGACCTGTACGCGGGCATGCTCGCCCGAGCCTTCAAAGCTGATAATTGTGCCACTGCCAAATTTCTTGTGGTGGACACCGGCACCAAGCTGGAATGGCCAGTCCTGCTTGATATTGGAGTTGGACTTCTTATACTCCGGGGCCTTGCGACTGGCCCAGGGTCGCTGAACCTGCATGCGTGGGCGCACTTCCTGAATCAGCTCAGCAGGAATTTCGTCCAGGAAGCGGGAGGGGCGGCTGTGGTTTTCTGAGCCGTACATGCGCCTGACCTCAGCATAACTGAGGCACAATTGCTCACGCGCACGTGTCATGCCAACGTAGCACAGGCGCCGTTCCTCTTCGAGTCGCCCGCCGGACTCCGTGACACTGCGCTGGTGTGGGAACAGCCCGTCTTCCATGCCGGCGATAAATACCAGCGGAAACTCCAGACCCTTGGCAGAATGCAGCGTCATTAACTGGACGCAATCATCCCAGGCCTCTCCCTGAGTTTCGCCGGCTTCCAGGGCTGCGTGGCTTAGGAAGGACTGCAGTTCGGTCATACCGGCCTCTTCATCCTCCTGGGGCAGTACAAATGCATCAGCAGCGTTGACCAGTTCGCGCAGGTTTTCTACGCGGGACTCCATTTTTTCAGGCGGCTCTTTCTCATAATGACTGACCAGTTTACTGTCTTCGATGACAGCTTGCATCTGGTTGCCGAGGGTCCAGTCCGCCATGCGCTCGCGCATATCAGCAATCAACTGGACGAAACCATGCACTGCACTCAAAGCCCTCGCGGATAGCAGGTTCTGCTCGATACATGCCCGGGCTGCCTGCCACAATGGCAAGCTGCTCTCACGGGCTTGTAAACGTAATATGGAGAGTGTTTTCTGGCCGATGCCACGGGCGGGTGTATTGATAACACGCTCCATGGCAGCATCGTCATTCGGGTTCTGTATAAGCCGCAGATAAGCCAGTGCATCCCTGATTTCTGCCCGCTCAAAAAAACGCTGGCCGCCGTAAACACGATAGGCGATGGAGGCTCTGAGCAGGTATTCTTCAAACAGCCGTGATTGCGCGGTCGTGCGGTAAACGATTGCAACTTCCTCAGCACGCCTGCCGGTGGCCAGCCATTGCTCGATCTGCTCAATAACAAAACGGGCCTCATCCTGTTCATTGAAGGCTGCGTACAGCGTAATAGGCTGGCCTTTATCACCGGCCGTCCAGAGCTTCTTACCCATGCGGTCTTCGTTATTCGCGATCAGGGCGTTAGCGGCATCAAGAATGGTGGCTGTCGAGCGATAGTTCTGTTCCAGCTTGATCGTTTGCACATCGCTGTAGTCGCGGGCAAAGTGCTGTACATTTTCAACCTGCGCACCGCGCCAGCCATAAATTGACTGGTCGTCATCACCGACCACCAACACGCTGCCGGTATCGCCGGCCAGCATGCGGATCCAGGCATACTGGATGGCGTTGGTGTCCTGGAACTCGTCTACCAGCAAATGGGTCATGCGCTGGCGATAATGATCCAGCAACGAGGGGTTGTGTAGCCACAGTTCGTGGGCGCGCAGCAACAGGTCGGCGAAGTCGACCAGTCCGGCACGATCACAATAGTCCTGGTACAGCTGATAGATACGCACCCAGGTGGCTGTCAATGGGTGATCCATATGCTCGATGGCATCGGGGCGCTGGCCTTCGTCTTTGCGCGCGTTGATATACCACTGGGCCTGGCGGGCAGGCCACTGGCTTTCTTCCATGCCCTCTTCCTTGATCAGGCGCCGCAACACGCGGTGCTGATCGTCTGAGTCCAGTATCTGGAAATTTTCCTGCAGGCCGGCTTCCTGCCAGTGCATGCGCAGCAGTCGGTGTGCAATGCCATGAAAGGTACCGATCCACATCGGCCGCGCCGACACCTGCAACAAATTCTGGGCCCGTTCGCGCATTTCCCCGGCAGCCTTGTTGGTGAAAGTCACTGCCAGAATGCTTAGTGGTGACACATGGTCGACCTGGATCAGCCAGGCCAACCGGTGGATCAGGACGCGGGTTTTGCCGCTGCCAGCCCCGGCCAGTACCAGGGTGTGTTGTGATTCCGAGGTGACAGCTTCACGCTGTGCGTCATTCAGTTCATCAAGCAGGTGGGAGACATCCATGTTTCAGCGCTGCTCCCGGTTAATGGCGCGGTAACCAATATCGCGACGCAAAAAAGCGCCATCCCAGCGAATCTCTTCACAGCCTGCATACGCTGTTGCTGCCGCTTCACGCACGCTGCCGGCCAATGCGCAGACACACAGTACGCGCCCCCCGGAAGTGACGACCTCACCATCGCTCATTGCTGTACCGGCATGGAATACCTTGCTGGCAATGCTGTCCAACCCGGTGATCCGGTGGCCTTTTGTGTAGTCGCCGGGGTAACCGCACGCTGCCATAACAATGCCAATGGCCGGTCGCGGGTCCCAACGGGCTTCCACCTCATCGAGCCGGCCTTTGATCGCGGCCAGGCACAGTTCCGGCAAGTCAGACTGCAAGCGCAGCATAATCGGCTGGGTTTCCGGATCACCAAAACGGACGTTGAACTCCAGCACCTTGATATCACCTTCCGGGCTGATCATCAGGCCGGCGTACAGGAAGCCGGTGAACGGCATACCCTGTTTTGCCATGCCTTCGACGGTGGGGCGAATGACGGTTGCCATTGCCTTGTCAAACAGGTCATCGTCTATCACCGGGGCTGGAGAGTAGGCCCCCATGCCCCCGGTGTTGGGGCCGAGGTCACCCTCATCGCGGGCCTTGTGATCCTGGCTGGTGGCCAGTGGCAGGATGTTTTTGCCATCCGCCATGACGATAAAACTGGCTTCTTCGCCCACCAGGAATTCTTCTATGACAACCCGGTGGCCCGCCTCACCAAAAGCGTTGCCTGCCAGCATGTCGTGTACGGCTGACTCCGCCTCGGCAATGGTCCGGGCAATGATGACGCCTTTGCCTGCTGCCAGGCCATCGGCTTTGACAACAATGGGGGCCCCCTGCTGGTGGATGAAGGCAATGGCTTCGTCCACCCGGGTAAAATTCCCGTAGGCGGCTGTGGGGATGCCATGCCTGGCCATGAAATCCTTGGCGAAGGCCTTTGAGCCTTCCAGTTGGGAAGCAGCAGCGCTGGGGCCGAAGCAGGCCAGACCGGTTGCTGAAAAACGATCCACGATACCAGCCACCAGCGGTGCTTCAGGACCAACGATGGTCAAATCAATCTGGTTGTCTGTGGCGAAGGCCAGCAGGCCTTCAATGTCTTCGGTGGCCAGCGAAATGTTCTCAACACCGGGTTCCAACTCAGTCCCGGCGTTGCCTGGTGCAACATACACAGTTTCAACTTGAGTGGATTGTGTCACCCGCCAGGCCAGCGCATGTTCACGACCACCACTTCCAATGATGAGTACTTTCATTTATTACCCAGTTTTGATCGGCTTTCTCAATGAAGCCAGCATTAAAAATAGCATTTTTTGCCCCGGATTCGCACACCTCGTTAGTGCCGGAAGTGACGCACCCCGGTAAATACCATAGCGATACCATGCTCGTTGGCGGCTGCGATGACTTCACTATCACGCATGGAGCCACCCGGCTGGATGACTGCCTTGATACCCGCTTCAGCTGCAGTATCGATACCATCCCGGAACGGGAAGAAGGCATCAGATGCCATTGCGGCGCCTTCCAGGTCCAGATTTGCGTCGCCAGCTTTCCAGCGGGCTATGCGGGTAGAATCAATACGACTCATCTGGCCGGCACCGACTCCCAACGTGCGACCACTGGCGGCAAAAATGATGGCATTGGATTTGGCCATGCGGGCAACTTTCCAGGCAAACAGCATGTCCAGCCATTCCTGTTCGGTGGGTTCGCGCTCGCTGACGCAATGGCAATCCTTCCGCCTGACCCGGTCAGCATCTTTTTGCTGTACCAGCATCCCGCCTGAGACCTGCTGGAAATGCAGACTGCCGGCCGGCTGTTGCTGGTTCGCGCTTTGCAGCAGGCGCACATTGGGCTTGCTGGCGAAACACGCTGTCGCCTCTGCACTGAAAGCCGGCGCGATGACGACTTCAACAAATTGTTTGTCGGTGATGGCGGCGGCCGTTTCAGGGTCCAGTGCGTGATTGAAAGCGATGATGCCACCAAAGCTTGATACGGGGTCGGTGGTAAAAGCGTTCAGATAGGCGTCAATGTTCCTGTCAGCTGTCGCGACTCCACACGGGTTGGCATGTTTGACAATGACGCAGGCAGGTTGCCGGGTAAACTGTTTGACACATTCCAGCGCTGCGTCAGCATCGTTAATGTTGTTATACGACAACGCCTTGCCCTGTAATTGCGTGGCGGCGGCGATACCTGCTGGAAGGGTTCCTGACTCTCCATAAAATGCAGCAGCCTGGTGTGGGTTCTCGCCGTAGCGCAGTTCCTGCCGGCTTTGATATTGTGGCGTAATGTAGTCGGGAAACGCAGTGGGCTGGTTGCCGTCACTGGTCCTGCGGCTTAAGTATGCGGCTACCAGGCCATCGTAGCGGGCCGTGTGTGAGAATGCCTTGCTGGCCAGCATGAAGCGCGTACTGTCTTGTACCCCGCCCGACGCTGCCAGTTCGGTGGCAACGGCCGGATAGTCGGCCGGGTCTACAACCACGGTGACGCGGGCATGGTTTTTGGCGGCGGCCCGCACCATCGCCGGCCCGCCGATATCAATATTTTCTATTGCGTCCTCAAGGCTGCAAGCATCATTTTCGGTGACGGCCTCAAATGGATACAGGTTGACGATGACCAGGTCAATCGGCGGTATATCCTGCGCCTGCATAACGTCGTGATCCCGGGCGCGTCCAAGTATGCCGCCATGGATACGCGGGTGCAGCGTTTTGACGCGGCCATCCATTATTTCAGCAAAGCCGGTGTGTTCACTGACGCCCGTGACAGCGAGCCCGGCTTCACGCAGGAGCTTTCGTGTGCCACCTGTACTCAGTAGCGTGTACCCCTGTGTAAGTAGCTGGCCGGCAAATTCTTTCAGGCCGGTTTTATCGGAAACGCTTAGCAGTGCGAATTTCTGTGCAGAAGGCATTTAAGTCCCAACTATAAAAGATCCAAATATGAAAGAGGCTGCTCCAACAGGGCAGTTATGCGGAGAGCACGCAGCGTACGCCAGGCATGGGCGCAATCACCGCCGTAGCCGCGTTATCTTGCTGGAGCGTGCGTTAATGGAGTAGCGCTGCATCTTGGTACGCAGGGTGTTGCGGGTAATCCCCAGCATGCCTGCTGCGCGTGATTGATTGCCGCCGGTACACTTGAGGATTTCCTCAATCAGTGGGGGTTCTATTTCAGCGAGCAACATCTGGTAAAGGTTTTCCGGGGCGGTGTTGCCCATGTCCTGAAGATATCTGCTAATGGTGTTTTGTACATGTTGCCTGAGGGGAATAACCTGGTCTGAATCTGCTTGCATGATCGTGTGCTGTCACTGCGTTGCTGGTGGTGTATTTTTTGGAGTTTTTGTTATTTTGCTCTATATTTGAACACTAACATATTTGTCTCGGGCAGTTCACTCGCTTTTTAAAGAAACTGGATTTCAAAGCCAACGGCTTGTTCTCCGGGGTCTCCAAGTTCCAGCAAAACCGGCAGGAATACATAGGTGGCCAGGCCGGCTTGGGTGTTCGCACCGCTGCGCAGGTAGTCGGCTGGCTGAAAGCGGCGCTGTGCGATTGGCTGGTTGGAACCATCCAGCAGCGTAATTCTGAGAATCGGGAAAACCTGTGGGTGCCGGGCAAGGTTTACGAAGGTCAGGCTCAGAACCAGGATGCCGGTTCGGGTGGGATGGGCGTGCATATCACGGCTGGTAAGCTGGATCTGGGCCGGGTCTTTTAACAGGCCTTCCTGTTTGGCTTGCAACCAGCCGTTATTCTCCAGCCAGGCGTAGACGGTGGGTACTTGCAGCAGGGTTTCGCGGAACGTCCAGGTTGTGTTGGCAATGGTAATCAGCACCAGCAGGGCGGTCATCAACCCCCAGGCCAGGCGGTGGGGGTCCGAGTCGGGTGTGTCTGGCCCGGCTGGTTGTTGCGTGTTCACCGGTACTTTTTTATCCCCGGCTTTACCGATCACTGGCGGGTTTGTGTCGTGGCCGGATCTGGGGCTGTGGGCCTGGCCCGCAGGCCACTGGTCAAACAGGCAGTGCAGGGCGCTGAATTTCTTGCCGCAAGAGGCGCACTGCACCAGGCCGCGCGCATGGGAAAGGACCTGTGCATTCAGGGGATGAACTGTTTTGCACTGTGGGCAGCGGGTAAACATCAGGCAGCCGGGAGGACTAGCTTCGGTCGTCGGCTGTCAGCATGCGCCAGCGGTCAAGCTCCGACTTGTAACGGTCACGAATTTTTGCTTCCCTGCTGGCAAGTAAACTGATTCTTCTTTTATCCAGAGTCAGGCGTTTGTAAAGCAAGTCGATCTGCTCTTGCTGCTCGGCATCAATACTGGAACCCGCGCGCTGCTGATCAGCGGCCCGGTGGATCTGGTCGCGAATGGCAGCACTTGTGCTTGCGACCGATTGGTGGAACAGCGTGGAATCGTAGCCCAGCTGGGCGATAGCCAGGTCCTGGGCTTTCTGAATGTCCGCTTCGGACTGGTACTGGATGACCAGCAGTCGATCTGACTGGCGCCGGCGCTGGTCTTCAGAAATCAGTGGTGCCCGCTCCTTGACCGCGCGTTTTGCTCTGGCGGCCATGGATTCGCTGGTGTCTTCAACGTGCTCAATGACGATACCGGATTCGCTGATGACATCGTAGGGTTGCTCAGCATACTCTGGTGGTACGATCGCACCATAGTGAACGTTGCCGTCCTTGTCTTTCCAGCGGTAAGATTCAGCGGACACCGGGACAGACAGCAGGCACAGGCTGCCGGCAAAAACGACTACTACAATCCTTTGTAATCTAGACCCCATAGTGGCTACGATACTGCTGAAGTGCTCCAATGTCGATATTTGCAACGGATTGGCTTTCAAGGAATTCAATTAAGTCTGTCAGCCCGGCTATCGCAATGACGGGTATACCGAACTCATCGGCAACTTCCTGCGCAGCTGACTTACTGCTTTTGCCACGTTCCTGCCGGTCCAGTGCGATGGCAATACCGCAAGGTTTTGCACCGGCTTTCTGAATCCACTCGATAGACTCCCGCACCGAAGTGCCGGCTGAAATGACATCATCGGTAATCAGCACATTGCCTTGCAATGGGGCACCGACGAGAACGCCACCTTCACCATGATCTTTAGCTTCCTTGCGGTTATACGCAAACGGGATATTTCGCCGCTGGTTGATATTCAGCATGATGGCGATGCCGGCAGCCAGCGGTATACCCTTGTAGGCTGGCCCGAACAGCATATCGAAAGCGACGCCAGCTTCGATGATAGCCTGCGCATAGCAATCGGCCAGCAATTGCAGGCTGTGGCCATCGTCAAAGCCACCGGCGTTGAAAAAATAGGGGCTGACACGTCCGGATTTAAGCGTAAACTCGCCAAATCCAAGGTTGCCGCGCGCCAGCGCCAGCTCAAAAAATTTCTGCTTGTAACTCTGCATCGGGATAGTATCTCGCGGCTTTGTCCGTGCTGCAATGTATCGCTGTGATCCAGGCTGATATATTTTTTGCTGTAGCGTGTTTCGGTCATGACATGCCGGCCTGAGCCGGTTATGCTGAATGCCTATGCGAATCATCAGTATCAATACCAATGGCATCCGCGCCGCAGCACGGAAAGGCTTTTTCGATTGGATGCAAAAGCAGGCTCCGGACGTCGTCTGTATCCAGGAGACCAAGGCACAGGAGCACCAGTTGTCGGACCCGGTATTTTCTCCGGCGGGTTACCAACGCTTTTTTCATGATGCCCAAAAGAAGGGTTATAGCGGCGTCGCCATTTACACCCGTCACCCTGTCACAACGTTGACCGCAGGCATTGGCTGGGATGTGATGGACTATGAAGGTCGCTGGATCAGGGCAGATTTTGGCAACCTGACGGTCATCTCCTTATACATGCAATCCGGCTCCTCCAAAGAGGAGCGCCAACTGATCAAGTACCAGACTATGGATTACCTGCAGCCATTGCTTAAAGCCATGGTGGCCGAGGGGCGGGAATATGTCATCTGTGGTGACTGGAATATCGCACATAAGAAAATTGACATTAAAAACTGGCGCGGCAACCAGAAGAATTCCGGTTTTCTGCCGGCGGAACGTGCCTGGATGGATGAGCTGTTCGGCCCGGTGGGTATGGTCGATGTTTTTCGCCAGGTTGAACCCGGCGAACACCACTACACGTGGTGGTCTAACCGGGGCCAGGCCTGGGCCAATAACACCGGTTGGCGCATTGACTACCAGGTGGCTACACCCGGCATCGCTGCCACGGCGAAGGTGGTTGAAATCTACAAAGACGCGCGTTTCTCAGACCATGCACCCCTGATCATTGACTACGATTTTGAAATTCGGTGACGGCTGACAAAGCAGTGAACCCTACCCCCAGGCGCTGGCAGGAAATCCTGCTCAATCGCAAGATGGTGACCTGTATATTTCTTGGCTTTACGTCGGGCATGCCGTTATACGTGTTGTTTCAACTGGTACCGGCGTGGTTGCGGGGTCACGATGTCGACCTGGCCACCATCGGCCTGTTTGCACTGGTTTCATTACCGTATACGTGGAAGTTTGCCTGGTCGCCACTGATGGATCGTTTCAAGCTGCCCTTTCTCGGGCGGCGGCGGGGCTGGGCGTTGTTTACCCAGGTGGGTTTGCTGTTATCGATCGCTGCTCTGGGCCGTTTTGACCCATCGGTGTCATTGCAGGCTATCGTTGTTACGGTTTTTATTATCTCCCTTTTCAGTGCCAGCCAGGACATCGTCATCGATGCCTATCGGCGTGAGTTGCTGGCCGATGATGAGCTTGGCACGGGTACGTCATTCTTTGTCAACGCCTACCGTTTGTCCTCGCTTATTCCCGGTTCGCTGGCGCTGATTTTGTCGGATCACCTGCCATGGTCGGTCGTCTACTGGGTGACAGCGGCGTTCATGGGTGTTGGAATAGCAACTTCGCTGATCATCCGCGAGGTCAGCGATGATGCACTGGCACCCGGCACATTGAGGCAGGCGGTGGTTGATCCATTCGTCGAGTTTTTCTCCCGCGATGGTATCCGCACCGGCCTGGCAATTCTGGCTTTCATGTTCCTTTATAAACTCGGTGACAATATGGCGACCGCACTGGCGACACCCTTCTATATTGATATGGGTTTCAGCAATACCGAGATTGGCTCGATCGCCAAGGCGGCTGCGCTGTGGGCGGTTATCGCGGGCGGTATCCTGGGTGGCGTGGCGATGTTGAAGCTGAGTATCAACCGGGCCCTGTGGATTTTTGGCTTTGTGCAGATGTTCACCATCCTCGGTTATGTCTGGCTGAGTACGGTGGGCCATTTCCCGCTGGGTCTGTTTATCGTGGTCAGTGGTGAATACCTGGGCGTAGGCCTTGGTGCTATTGCCTTAACGGCTTACATGGCGCGCGAGACCAGTAAGGCCTTTACGGCGACGCAGTTCGCCCTGTTCAGCAGTTTTATTGCGATCCCGAGAACCTTTGCGAATGCTTCGACAGGTTTCATTATCGAAGCCATTGGCTACACCCAGTTTTTTATCATTTGCACGCTGGTGGCGATTCCCGGAATGTTGTTGCTGTTCAAGGTAGCGCCATGGAATGGCAATAGCGCGTATAAATAGGCTCTCGCAGGCTGTTATTCCAGAAAACTAAAACCCCTGTATGATCTTCAGCAGGAGATCAATTTATGGAAAGTGGTTTTTTTGTTCATGCCTTTGTATACCTTGCTGCTGCTGTCATTGCTGTACCGGTGGCGAAGCGCCTGGGCCTCGGTTCTGCATTAGGATATCTGCTGGCGGGCGTGATCATTGGCCCATACCTGTTGGGCCTGGTGGGCGAAGAAGGTCAGGACATCATGCATTTCGCCGAGTACGGTGTGGTTTTGATGCTGTTCCTGGTCGGGCTTGAGCTTGAGCCGGCGGTACTGTGGCGTATGCGTTCCTCAATTATCGGCCTGGGTGGGTTGCAGGTCAGCGTCACAGCCCTGGCCGTTGGGCTGATCTGTTTGTTGGCGGGTTATGCCTGGCAGACTGCCCTGGTCATCGGGCTGGTGTTGTCAATGTCCTCCACGGCCATTGTGTTGCAAACACTGGATGAAAAAGGCTGGATGAAAACAGTCGCCGGACAAAGCAGCTTCTCGGTCCTGCTGTTCCAGGATATTGCGGTCATTCCGATGTTGGCCATTTTGCCGTTTCTGGCGATGCCTGAGTTTTTCAGTAGTGACCTGGCGGCAAGTGCGGCCAGTGAGGTCAATGAACGCCCCGGCTGGTTGAGTGCCTTGATGATTCTTGGCGTGGTGGTCGGCATCGGCCTGGCGGGCCGGTTTTTGACCCGTCCCGTATTCCGCTATATTGCCAAAACACGCAGTCATGAGATTTTTATTGCCACCGCTCTGTTGCTGGTCGTTGGTATTACGCTGGCGATGCATGCGGTGGGGCTCTCACCTGCTTTGGGTACTTTTCTGGCAGGTGTAGTCATGGCGGAAAGTGAGTTCCGGCATGAACTGGAAGCCAGTATCGAACCATTCAAGGGGCTGCTGCTAGGCCTGTTCTTCATGGCCGTGGGGGCCAGCATTGATCTCGGTCTGATTGGTGCAAACCCGGCGCTTATCACATTGCTGGTAGTGGGTTTGATGCTACTCAAATTTACCATACTGCTGGTGCTTGGCTGGGGCTTCAAACTGCAGGTTGCAGATAACCTGATGTTCAGTTTTGTGCTGGCCCAGGGTGGCGAGTTTGCCTTTTTGTTGCTGTCGTTTGCTTTACAGACGCACGCACTCAGCGCTGAAGTTGCCAACCACCTGATCATTGTGGTGGTGCTGTCAATGATGTCGACACCGGTCACGATCATATTGTTTGAAAAACTGGTACAGCCGCGCTTATCGAGGACCTGTGATCGCAGTGAAGACAATGAAATTGAGGGTGGGGACAGCCCGGTTATTATTGCCGGCTACGGTCGTTTTGGGCAGATTATCTCGCGCTTGCTGAAAGCCAGTGGTTTCAAAACCACCCTGCTGGATCATGATGCCGGACAGATTGAGCTGACCGGACGTTTTGGCAACCAGGTGTTCTACGGTGATGCGGCGCGGGGCGAACTGCTCAGGGCTGCGGGTGCGGAGCAGGCGCGTTTGCTGGTTATCGCTATTGACGACCGGGACAAGGCGGTAAAAATGCTGCATATCTCCAAGCTGCTTTTTCCACAACTAAAGGTGCTGGCGCGGGCTTATGACCGGGTGCATGCCTATGAGTTAATGGAGGTTGGCGCGGATTTTATTGTCCGTGAGACTTATGGCTCGGCGCTGACCATGGGTGAGGAGGCGCTAAAACTGCTCGGCCTGGATGGAGGCCGTGCGAAGCGCATGGCAGAAACCTTCGATCAGCATGATGCTGAGGGCATGCTCAGCCTTTACGAAGTATGGGGGGACGACCATGAATATGGCCTGCGTATCCGCCAGAATCTTGAAAGCCTGAAGCAGGTATTGCAGGCAGACAGCGAAAGTCGGGATGGTTGATAGTTCGCACCGACAATGTGGTACTGAAATTGGGCGTAGGTCAGGAGGTCAATTGGTTGCCCAGAGCTGTTGCGGCTAGACCCCGATCTCTAATTTGCTAAACTGTTAAACACTAGTCAACGCCCCAGAAAAAGTTGCGGCTAGACCCCGATCTCTAATTTGCTAAACTATCGCTGCTAATCTGGCGATGGGTGCGGTTGTTGCGGCTAGACCCCGATCTCTAATTTGCTAAACTACGCCAAACTACACTACCAGGGGCATATTGGTTGCGGCTAGACCCCGATCTCTAATTTGCTAAACTCTATTGCGGTGGCGACATAGTGACGTATACGTTGCGGCTAGACCCCGATCTCTAATTTGCTAAACTTAAAGAACGAATCATGGTTGCCGAGCTACAAGTTGCGGCTAGACCCCGATCTCTAATTTGCTAAACTCGTTCTTGATTAACTCCGTACGTACATTCTGTTGCGGCTAGACCCCGATCTCTAATTTGCTAAACTTTCCGCGTTCATGACGCCGTTGCCTGTTACGTTGCGGCTAGACCCCGATCTCTAATTTGCTAAACTGCAGAATGCCGTCAACAGTGACAATCTTCTGTTGCGGCTAGACCCCGATCTCTAATTTGCTAAACTTACCGCGCAGACAACTAAAATTGTGTCTGAGTTGCGGCTAGACCCCGATCTCTAATTTGCTAAACTGGCAGCCACCACAGGGGCTATAAGGCCCGCAGTTGCGGCTAGACCCCGATCTCTAATTTGCTAAACTGTTTCTTTGCGCCTCAGGTGGACCCGGAGAGTTGCGGCTAGACCCCGATCTCTAATTTGCTAAACTGAAACTACAGACTAATAACCCACCATCAAAGTTGCGGCTAGACCCCGATCTCTAATTTGCTAAACTGCTTCAAACAACCACCGAGGCACACGCCCAGTTGCGGCTAGACCCCGATCTCTAATTTGCTAAACTCATTTTGCCGAGCTCATCAACCAGCCTGGAGTTGCGGCT
>JAJRUM010000002.1 GCA_024277815.1 Gammaproteobacteria bacterium | reverse complement strand
CGGTGTAGACAGCGCCACTGCGCAGGACCATGTCAGCTGATTGGGCTGCCGGTGCCCGGTCAGCAAGCAGGGTGGTGCAGTAAAGCAAACCGGCAAATATCAACCAGCCGTATGGCCGAGCAGGCCTTAAGGGTGTCATAGTTTGATTCCCGCTTTTTCCAGCGCGTTTCTCAGTGGTGACAACTCAGTTTCATAGGCCTTCCATTTCCCCACTGAGCTTGAGTAAACCTTTTGCCGGACCTGGGTGGCACTGGCCGTTGTGGAGGCCGCCTCATTGTTGTAGAACTCGAGGCACTGCACCTCCCAATCCAGTTCACAGTGGGCCAGCAGGCGGCGCGTCTCACCCTCAGTATCACTGACCAGGTCTTCATACTGCACACTATGAATGACCCCGGGTATGACCTGCTCCCAGTGCTGCATCAGCTGGTGGTAGGCCATGTAATAACTGGCCAGGTCCTGAAGGTTGTAGGAGAACGGGTAGGCGTCACGGAACAACTGCTTGTACATCGAGTAACAACTGTCCATCGGGTGACGCCGCAGGCTGATCATTTTGGCGCCTGGGAGCGCTTGATGTATCAGCCCCGCATACAGATAATTGAAGGGCAGTTTGTCAATAAAGTGTGCTGTGTTGCCCGTCAGCGGGCGTGTGCCGCTGATATAGTCATCACCAAGCTGACGGTAGTCGATCTTTGCAGAGGCAGTAACAAACTGGTTGCGGTCGGACGGGCTGGCGGCCATCTTTTGCCGCGTCAACCGGGTCAGTTCAATGCCAAAAACACCCAGTTCGCCGGCGGCGTAAACCTGCGAGTGTGAAGCAAGGATTCTTTCCAGTAAAGTGGTACCGGATCGCGGCAGGCCAAAGATGAATATCGGCTCACGGTTTTCACATCCACGGGTGCCACCAGAAAAAAAGTTCTGATCAAACACGCGGGTAATCTGCCTGATGATTTCAAGGTCTGTTTCAACCTGGTAGCGCATGCCCGAACGACGCAGGTCAGCGCCGCGTTTGAGCCAACTGAAGGCCTCCGGGTAAGATTCGAGGTCTTCCAGTTCCTTTGCCAGGGCGTAGCAGAAAGAAACCCGTGACACGGGGGGCAGCGTGTCATCCTCAAGCGTCCGCTGCAGGGTATCCACGTGATTGCGCTGCGTTGTTTGCTTTCTCAATGAGGACAGCATCGCGGCCGCCTCATGGTCTGTGGTATCAACTGCCAATATTTTTTCGAGGGTGCTTTCGGCTGCGTCGATCTGGCCAAGAAAACGCTGTGACGTTGCCAGATTAAACAGGAATTCAATTTCATTGGGCAGCGCAGACACGGCATGACGGTAGTGAGATTGCGCCTCGGCATGGTTGTCAACGCGGGCCAGCAACATGCCAATTTCATTGTGCTGTTGGGGTGACAGGTCAGGCTTACCGGCAATGGCGGCAACGAGACCCAGCATATCTTTGGTCTTTCCGGTTTCCATCAGACAGCGTGCCTGCAGGAGCATCCAGTGTGTATTGTCCCGCTCAAGGCCGACTGCCCGCTGCACCAGTTCGAGTGCCCGCTGTGGGTTGGAAACACGCAGAAAGAACTCTGCGGCCGCTACCCAGCCCTCAGCAAAGTCAGGGTACCGGGTAGTGACTTGCTCACAGCTCAGGCCAGCCTGCTGGAAATCCCGTTTTTCCATCAGGCGATAGATCTGATCGACTAACGCGTTCTGCTTGTTATCGTGTGCCATATTGTCCTGCATCATATATGGAAAAAGCCGGGTTCGGCCCGGCTTCTTCCATCAAGCTAGCTGGAGTTCTGTTGTTCAGAACCAGTACTTGGCTGATATACCAATGGTTCTGGGCTGAGAAATAAAGGTCTTCTGGCCCTGGCCATAGTAGTTGTCAAGCGGGCGCGTGACGAAATACCCATCCTTGAACTCAGCAGTCGTTCCCTGCTCATTGAAGGCATTCTTGATGTACAGGCTCGCACTCCATTTTTCAGCAGCGATGGTTGACGAGAAATTCCAGATGGAGAAAGAGGCGAGCGTCGTGTTCCAGTCCGGTGTATTCAGGATCGAATTCTCACTGTCACCCTGGTAGTACACAGAACCCCGGTTGATCCAGTTCAGGCCGTTGCTTAACGAATAGGTGTGCAACAGCGACAGGTTCAAAGAATGGTCCGGTGTACCCGGAAGCCTGTTGCCTGCACTGGCCTCCAGTCTCTCGGACGGGGCGTCCGGGTTGCCGGTTGGAACAAACAGGTCTTCTTCCAGTTTGGCGTTCACATAGGCGTAACCACCCCGCAGTATCAGGTTGTCGGTGATCGCCCAGGATATTTCCATATCAACACCTTTGGAAGTTGCCCTGGAGCCATTCACAACCGCGTAAAAGGCACCTGACGGCGTAGCGGTATTCAGCTGTGGGTCTGACCAGTCAATATAGAACGCTGAGATCGTGTAGCTGATATTGTCAGCTGCACCCTTAAAGCCTATTTCGTAGTTGATGACAGAGTCGCTGTCAAAATTTAAATAGGACGGATCGTTGCAATAACGTACGCAACCGGGGTACCAGATGGGTGCAGCGTTACTGCCGCCGCGCCGGTAGCCTTCCGAGATTGTTCCGTAAAGCATTTGATCATCGTTAAGGTGCCAGGCCAGGTTGCCTTTGAACAAGGTGTCTTTGTCTTTGCTGGTTGATGTGGTTTCAGGGGCCTCGCCAAAGTCGAAGACACTGCCAATCCAGATTGGCAACAGTGTCTGCGAAGTGACGGTATTTTTGTTGTCAAAATACCGGCCACCCAGGGTAAGGTCGACATCTTCGCTAAGATGAAAAGTGACTTCACCAAAAATTGCAGTATCTTTGAAATCGGTTTCATAGGTCCAGACGAAAGTGTCATTGCTGGGGCCATAGAAATCATTTGCCCAGCCGCTGGCATCCCGCCAGTCCTGGAAGCCAAGCACGGTGGTGCGTTGGTTGGCATCACCTTTCTGGTCCAGATAGTAGAGGCCAACAACCCACTCAATAGACGATTCAGAATTAGAAACCAGCCGCAATTCCTGTACAAAAGCATTTTCATTCGCGGTTCTGTAGGCAGGAATAGCAGGGCGACGGAAACCGCCATAGCCATAGTAATAGAGCCAGGAGTGCCCGGGTGCCCAGCTGATTTCCTGAGCGGCATAGAAACCGGTGTTGTCACTGACGCTTTCAAACCCCCGGTCATAGTAAGAGGTGCTTGAGCTCAGTGTGGCAAAGCCCATTTCATAGTCGATCTCGAGGGCGGTCAGTTTTGCGAAGTTGGACGCCGGCTCAAGTACCACGGAACCATGCTCGTATTTCTTATAGGCTTCGCCATAGCCGTTGAGGGCCGTGGTCATTTGCCGGCGACCACCAAAATCACCTTCCTGCCACTGGTAGCTCAGCAATACATCCAGGTCATCGCCCGGCGTCCAGCCCAGCGATGCCCGTGCATAGTTAACTTCAACCCAGTCGGCATCTTTCTTGTTGGTATAGATCGGGCCACCATTGAGTGTGTCGCCACCTTCTGCCAAAGGGACACCGTTGGCATCGGTTTCGTAGACATTGGCGTAGTCAATAATACCGGAGTTATCAACCCGGCCACCATTGAAACGGAAGGCCAAATCCTCTGAGAACGGGATGTTCAGCATGAGATCTGCATTCCAGTTATTGCCATCCGAACCTGTGGTCTGGCTGAAGTCAGCATAGACACTGCCATCAAAACCAGTCGCATCGGGGCGATTCATGATGTATCGAACGGTACCGCCCAATGAGCCTGAACCGTACAGGGTCGCCTGCGGGCCCCTGAGAACTTCCACACGCTGAATGTCGCGCAGAATAAAATTGGCATACATTGGAGTATCACCAATGTAGACAGATACTGTTGGTGCTGAAAGGTAGGTTCTGTCAGTACTGCTGGGATCGATATTGATACCACGGATCATGACAGTAGAGTTGGTCTCTGCCGCGCGCGCGCCGCCATCGGCAACTGAAACACCCGGCATTTCACGCATCAACTCGGTTGCGTCAAGAATTCCGGCCTGGACGATATAATCTCCTGAAACAGCCGAAATATTAAAAGGAATGTCCTGCAGTGATTGTGCCCGGCGGGTGGCGGTAACAATGACTTCCTCAAGTGCCGCGTCTTCGCCGTAGCCGCTGTCAGCATCCTGGTCTTGCGCCAGTGCGATGCTCATTTGGGTGGATGCAATGAGTGCCGTGGTGATGGCAGTGGTCAAAACATTTCTCTTGATCTGCAGGTTGGGTCTCATGGATTTGCTCCGTTATAAAGATTTAGATCAGTCCCCGGGGCAGCCTGCACACAGGTTGCACCAATGCTAAAAGTATCGGAAGTGTGGTTCAGGACGTAGAGCCAGTTGTAAAATGGCTTTGAGTCCAGAGTGAAAATGTAGTGCCCGATCAAGCTCAAGGTTTGTTCTTCCCGGGTATCGTGAGTTCGCCCAGTTCAGCAAAAGCACCTGCGCCCGCACCCTTTTGGTAGACGGGGTAGTTGATGCCGGCGTCGCGGAAACTCTTCAGCGGTTGGCCCAGGCCGTGCAGGCCCCGCTCGCGTACCCGCCGCACGTGCTCAAAATCCAGTTCAACCGCGATGATGTCGCGGCCCGCTGAGGCCTGATGGATGATCGTACCATCCGGGCCAACCACGATTGACTGGCCATAACCGAGTCGCCCACCGCTGTTGAGGCCAAAGAAATACAACTGATTGGTGACGGCATTGGCGCGTGAAATTGCCAGTTCAACATCACGATCAATGGTGTTGGTGAGGGTGGGGACGATAATCGCTTCCGCACCCATCCAGGCCAGTTGGCGAATAATTTCCGGGAACCAGATGTCATAACAGATAATCAGGCCGATTTTTCCTACACCGGGTACTTCAAACACCACGAAGTTGTCGCTGCCGCTGACGTTTTTCTCATAGGGCAGAAACGGATACTGTTTTGAGTAGCGGGCAATGACCTCGCCATCAGGATTAATCACCGGCGCGGTGTTATACACATCGCCGTTGCGGCTTTCATAAATCGAGCCGGGTATCAACCAGACATTGTTTTTTCGGGCCGCTTCCCGGAAACAGTTTTCGACTTCTCCGGGAAGTTGAACCGCCAGGCCGGTGTTGGCTCCATAGGTACACAGTTCCGGTAACACGACCATTTGTAGCCAGGGAAAGCGCTTTTTAACCAGGTCGATTTCCTGTTCAATGACAGACAGGTTATCTTCAGCACCCAACTCCAGTTGCAACCCCGCAATGGACAGATAGCTCATGACTGGCTCCGTTTTATTTGAATTGTGTCTGTATTATCAGATCTTGGCAGGCAGACTAAGCGATTGTGAAACGCCGGGTATAGAACCAGTTTTATAGCGGTAATGAGTCCAGTCAGCTTTTGCTGCTTTGCAAAATGCCGGCATCGACCAGCCGGCCACCGGGCCTCCACCAACGTATATGGTCGTTGTGCAGTGTTACCTGGAGCCTGCTGACATCCCCGTAGCCCCATTGCTTCCAACGGCGGCACCAGACATCACCTTCCAGCCACCAGGTACCTGTGTCACAGTCTTCATCTGCATGGCCGGAGCGGCCGGTCATACTGCCATCTTCGTGTAGTTCGATGGTGCAGGGCCCGCCATAGAATGTGCGTGTAATGATGGTCGCACCACTCATGGTCGTGCGCAATTGCTCGCCCGTCAGCAAGGCCGGGT
>JAJRUM010000077.1 GCA_024277815.1 Gammaproteobacteria bacterium | reverse complement strand
TCGCCACCACGAGCCTCAGCACATATCTTCGTCAACGCCGCCGTCAGCGTCGTCTTGCCATGATCTACGTGACCAATCGTTCCCACGTTTACATGGGGCTTTGTTCTTTCAAATTTTTCCTTGGACATGCCAGTCTCCAAAAACAACCGTGGTTAAACAATCAAAAAATTAAACTATCTGCCAATCTGTAAGTGGTGCCCACAACTGGACTCGAACCAGTGACCTCTCCCTTACCAAGGGAGTGCTCTACCACCTGAGCTATGTGGGCCAAATTAAACCTGTCATCTGGCTTCACTACCCCAAGCTCTTAATCCACCGCACCAAGCCGGAAGATATTGGAGCGGGTGATGGGGATCGAACCCACATCATCAGCTTGGAAGGCTGAGGTTCTACCATTGAACTACACCCGCCGAAACTCCCTTGCTCAAACCAAAATCCAACACTTAACTCAACGCTTATAAGGCAACGTTTTAACACCATATTTAATGGTGGAGGGGGGAGGATTCGAACCTCCGAAGGCATAGCCAGCAGATTTACAGTCTGCCCCCGTTGACCGCTTGGGTACCCCTCCCTCAAGCAAGCCGCCTATTTTCTCTTAGCCGCCATTGGCTGTCAACAACTGAGGTATGAAAAAACGAAATAAAAACAAGCGGCCATCAGTTGGCCGGCTTTACCCGGCCTGCCTACACATTGAACCGAAAGTGCATTACATCACCTTCATGAACAATGTAATCCTTGCCCTCGAGTCGCAGTTTGCCGGATTCTTTTGCACCCTGCTCTCCATCGCAGGCGATGAAATCGTCATATGCCGTAACCTCAGCACGGATGAAACCGCGCTCAAAATCTGTATGGATCCTGCCAGCGGCTTTCGGTGCGGTTGCACCACTGGTCACCGTCCACGCCCTGACCTCTTTGACCCCAGCAGTGAAAAAAGTCAACAGGTCCAGCAGGCTGTAACCCGCTCGGATCACACCCGCCAACCCGGACTCCTCAAGGCCTAATGCGGCCAGAAACTCCTGCCGGTCCTCTCGCTCCAGTTGCGCTACTTCGGCTTCAATAGCCGCACACACCGGTACCACGCTGGCGCGGTCTCCGCTGGCGAAATCGCTTACAGCATCCAGCAAGGGATTATCCTCAAACCCATCCTCAGCAACATTGGCAATATATACCACCGGCTTCATGGTTAGCAGGTGCAAATCCCGTACCAGCCTTTTCTGGTCTTTATCAAGCTCAAGATGGCGAGCGGTACCGGTTTCACCAAGGCTGTCCCTGACCCTGACCAGCAAAGCAGCCCGGGACACCATTTCCTTGTCACCGCTGCGGGTCTGTTTTTCCGCTCTTTGCAGTGCGCGCTCCACTGTATCCAGATCAGCCAGTGCCAGTTCCGTGTTGATGATTTCAATGTCAGAAACCGGATCAACCTTACCTGACACATGTACAACATCATCATTTTCAAAACAACGCACCACATGGGCAATCGCATCGGTCTCCCTGACATGCGACAAAAACTTATTGCCAAGCCCTTCACCTTTTGAAGCCCCTTCAACAAGGCCGGCAATATCCACGAACTCCATGGTCGTCGGCAATACTCTTTCCGGCTTCACAATCTCTGCAAGCTGGTTAAGGCGGGTATCAGGTACCGGCACGATACCGACATTGGGATCGATGGTACAAAACGGATAGTTCTCGGCAGCAATGCCGGCTTCCGTCAGCGCATTGAACAAAGTGGACTTGCCAACATTCGGCAGCCCAACGATTCCACATTTAAAACCCATGATTTATTTCCAAAAAAGGTTAGCTGGTGTGGTGCAACACACTAGCTGTCGGTATGTAAATCCTTGACAGCCTTTGCAAGATTGCCACCCAGCAGGTCCGGTAAAACATCCACAGCATCACCAACCGCGTGCAGAATTGCCTGCTCCTGGTCAGCCGGCGCCCGGCTCAGGACATAGGAGGTCACGGCATCCTTAAAGCCCGGGTGACCAATCCCGATACGCAAGCGCATGAAATCCGTGTCCTCAAGATGCCGGAATATATCCCGCATTCCATTGTGTCCACCGTGGCCGCCGCCCTGCTTCAAACGTGCCGTACCAACAGGCAGGTCCAGTTCATCATAAGCAACCAGCAAATTGCCGGCAGGAATGCGGTAATAATCCATCACTGCCCTGACCGCCTGACCGCTGTGGTTCATAAAAGTGGTCGGTTTCATGAGAATGCAATCCCGGCCAAAAAGCCGGCTGCGGCACACCTCTGCTGACAGCTTCGCCTGCGCACGAAGACTTGCTCCGGCCTCCGCTAACAGCACATCCAAAAACCAAAACCCGGCATTATGCCGGGTTTTGCTGTAATTGGATCCCGGGTTACCGAGCCCAACGATCAGGAACAGACCGGACAATATTGGCTCCGGTACCTATTCTTTGTCGCCTTCTGAATCTTCAGCTTCACCCTCAGATTCAGCTTCAGCTTCCGGCACATCTTCAGGCATTTCACCGTCAACCATTTCACCAACAGCTTCCAGCTCGGCTTCAGCTGCTTCTTCAGCCGCTGCGGCACCCGTGCCCTGAGATTCCTTGATGTGAACCGTATTGGCAATCATCGTCTCGCCATCTTCAGAGATCTCGACACCTTCCGGCAAATTGATATCAGCCAGCGTTACCACATCACCGTCATCCAGCCCGGCAAGATCCACTTCCAGATACTCAGGCAGGTTCGCAGGCAATGCTGCAATCTCTATCTCGGTTACCAAATGCTGAATAATGACACCCGATGCCTTGCCGGCTGGAGATTCTTCTTCATTGGTAAAATGAATCGGCACAGATATCTTCAGCATCTCCTCGGCGGAAACGCGCATAAAGTCGAGATGCATAATCTGCAACCTGTACGGGTGGTGCTGTACGTCCCGCACTACAACTTTCTGGGTGCGTCCGTCAGCGACCTGGATTTCCAGGATGCTGGAGTAAAAAGACTCGGTCGACGCAGCGTGCATGACCGGATCATGCTCGAGCGTCAATGTGGCAGGCTCTTTCTGGCCGCCATAAATTACCGCAGGAATTTTGCCCTGGTGACGCAGGCGGCGGCTCGCACCCTTCCCTACATCCTCACGGATTTCCGCGTTGATAACGTTTGAATTAGTCATGCTATTCCTCAAAATATACAGGCCTGCAACCAAGGCGATAAAAAAACACTCAGCGCAGGAAAACCGTTTACACGGCGGTTTCATCCATCCCCGCGACCAGGGACAGCGCAAAAATATAGCCGGGCATTATAACGTATATAAGTTGGTGGCGCGCAACAATATCTGAAAATATATTCCTTCATAAGGAAGCTTGTTCAAACAGGTGACAAAGTAAACCCTAGTCCACGTACATTGAGCTTACTGATTCGCCCTGGGCCATGCGTCGGATGGTTTCGGCCAGCATCTGCGCGACACTCAACGTTCGAATCCGGCCACATTCGCGGGCAGCCTTACTCAGCGGAATGGTATCGGTAACCACCAACTCATCGAGGTCAGAGCCCAAAATGTTATCAATTGCAGGCCCGGAGAGTACCGGGTGGACGCAATAGGCAACAACCCGGACTGCACCCTGCTCTTTTAACGCAGCAGATGCGGCACAAAGTGTACCCGCTGTATCGACCATATCATCAACCATAACGCAGCTCTTGCCTTCGACATCACCGATGATATTCATCACCTTGGCGACATTGGCACGTGGCCGGCGTTTGTCAATGATGGCCAGATCGGCATCAAGGCGTTTGGCAATTGCCCTGGCACGCACCACGCCACCGACATCCGGAGACACAACGACCACGCCTTCACTACCCTGATGCTGCCAGATATCAGCCAGCGTCAACGGCGAAGCATAAACATTGTCCACCGGTATATCGAAGAAACCCTGAATCTGGTCGGCATGCAGGTCGATGGTTACGACGCGGTCTGTGCCCACGGCTGATATCATTTTTGCTGCGACTTTAGCGGTGATCGGCACGCGCGACGAACGCGGGCGGCGATCCTGCCGGGAATATCCAAAATAGGGGATGACCGCAGTCACACGGGTTGCTGACGCCCTTTTCATCGCATCCACCATGACAAGCAATTCAACAAAATTGTCCGCGGTAGGTGCGCAGGTAGGCTGAATCAGGTAGATGTCGCGGCCACGGATATTTTCCATGATCTCAAAAGCGACTTCACCATCACTGAATTGACCGATGGTTGCTTTACCCATCGGAATGCCAAGTTCGCGGGCAATATCGTTTGCCAACCTGGGATTGGCGTTACCTGCAAATACCATCAGGGGAGCACTGGCCACTGTGTCATTTTCCCGAGCTTAGGTGTGTTAATTACTTTAGTATCTCTTGCTAAAAAATGGCTGGGACGGCAGGACTCGAACCTGCGAATGCGGGGATCAAAACCCCGTGCCTTAACCAACTTGGCCACGTCCCAATTATTTTCATTTTCCGCGATTACCCTTTGCCAGACAACCTGCCCGACAACGGGGAACTATCGACGCCACCAACAGCGCGAACAGTATATCGGCATTTTAGTTCGCTTGCCGCCCTGTTTGCAGACTTTTTACTGTCAAATTGCAAAAAAACAGTACTGCCCGTGCCACTCACATACGGTTGCCCCCAGTCTTGCAGGTCGTGCATGATTTCCGCTAACTGCGGGTACAGTTCTTCTGCCGCCCGGCCGCAATCATTGCGCCCGGGCTGCAGGGTGGCTTTTGCCAATTCGACCGGCAGCGAGTTGCGCTTCAAACCGGGATACCGAAAAATATCTTCAGTTAAAATTCCAAAAGGGGGGAACACCAGCACATAATGCCTGGGACCCAACGCAACCGGCTGCAAGCGCTCACCCAAGCCCTGCGCAAAGGCGCTTTGCCCATACACAAACACCGGCACGTCCGCGCCCAGTTCAAGGCCCAGTGCAGCAAGCCGGGATGGCGATAACCCACAATGCCAAAGCCGGTTCAGGGCAACCAATACCGTAGCCGCATCAGAACTGCCGCCACCCAGGCCCGCACCCAACGGGATATTCTTGTGCAAATCTATGTGTGCACCCTGGCTGACGCCACAACGGGTTTGCAATAGCTTCGCCGCACGCAGACAAATATCTTCAGCCTGTAGAATCTGATCGTTGTTGCAACTGCGGGTGATATCTCCGCCAGCATTGACGGAGATCAGCAATTCATCCCCCCAATCCAGTAGTTGGAACAGGGTCTGCAAGTCATGGTAACCGTTTGGGCGGCGACCGGTAATATGGAGCCACAGGTTCAGCTTGGCGGGTGCAGGCCAGGGCTGAATGGATGTTCCGTCGCCGGATTCAGTCGCTGCGCGCATCATCACCTGACATTCGCCACTGGCTGATGGCCAGCTTCACCCGGTAGTTGTTTTTTCTGACATCCAGCCGCGTTGGGAGTGCAAAACCAGTATCTGCAACGTAGCGATCAAATTCGATTTGCCAGCCAAACTGTGAAAGCCCTGCCAACCGGCTGGCGGCATCCAGTTGCTGTGCATCAACCGGCCCTGGCGCGGCCAGGCCCCTTACCCACCACTGCAGTGCCTGCACCGGAACCGGCCAGCCAGCCTGACGCTGCACCAGTTCATCCACATCGGCTTCGGAATGTATACTGCCATCCGCAAGTTCCAGCACCGCACCTTCGGGATCGATTTCGAGTCGCCATGCACCACGCCCCATGGCACCGTGAAAATCCATGCGGCTGTGATCAGCTTCCACCACCCACTGTAGCTTGCCGCTGCCACCCGCATCACCATCATCAAGGGAGATACGCCCGACCAGGCTCCACGCCATCACACCGCTAATGCTTTCAGCCCGTGCCTCGTAAGCCGATCGGCTGCCAGCACCGGGCCCGGTGACCGGTACAGCGCCGCAGGCATTGAGCAGGAACAAAATCAACAGTGGCCACGGCCACCTCAAGGTTGTCCACCAAACCGTTGTATGGTTTCAAGCAGTGTCCGGTTGTCGCTCTCCAGACGGTTGCCCACCCGCCACACAATCCGGGCCTTATCCTGTTGGCCGCTAACCCACAAAACCTCCCCCAGGTGAGCGGCAATCTCCGCACCCTTGGCTAACTCCCAAGCCTGAAGCAAGTATTTCTCAGCTTCCTGTAACCGGCCCAGCCGGTAGGCAATCCATCCCATAGAGTCGATGATAGATGGCTCATTCGGTTGCAGCCTGTAGGCCCGGTGGATCAGGGATTCTGCTTCCTCGAAGCGGTCGGTCAGGTCAGCCAGCGTATACCCAAGTGCATTCAGCGCCGAAGCATTTTCCGGTTGTATCGCAAGAATCCGGCGAAGATCAGTTTCAGCCAGGTCCAACTGCCCCATACCAACCGCCAACAGTGCGCGCGCGTAGCGCAAACCAATATCTTCAGGGAGTGCGCCCAGCGCACCGTTCAATAGCTGCATCGCCTCATCCACACGCCCCGCTTCCTGCAATATCTGTACTTCAGCCTGGTAACTTTGCGACCTTACTTCTCGGTCTGTCTGGATACGCAATTGTGCGAGCACATTGCGTGCCTCATCAACGTCACCCAGGTTCGCAAACAGAAATGCCTGGCGCAAGATGGCCCGCAGCGACTGCTCTCCGGATACCTTTCCGTACCATGCAATCGCCTCACGCTGATAGCCAAGCAACTCCGCACTTTGGGCGGCCTGCAAGGCAGCACCTGAAGGGTCAGCATAGGCTGCGCCGGCGAAACCCTGGTACAACTCATCGGCGAACGCCTTATCCCGCATCTCCAGAGAAAAAGCGATGCGCGCGAACCGCATTTCAGGGGTGTCCGGCAAACCCGCCAGTACCGCCTGTGCTGCCCGCGGATCCTGCTCGCGCTTCAGCAATTCCGCGTATGCCATTGCTATAGAAGGATCATCAGGGCTGATTTTCCAGGCTTGCCGGTAGCGCTGCAGGGCCTGGTCCATGTCTTTGCGGTTAACTGCCAGCTTTCCAGACCAGGACAACAGGTCAGTCCTCGCTGGCTCCAGCGCAATTGCCTGATCAATGAACACCGTCGCCTGTTCAAGCTTGCCGGTACGCGCCGCCAGTTGGCTGCGGGCATACAAGGCATCTACACTGGCATTGGCATCGGCGTCTTTCATCAGGTTGTCCAGAACCTTATTGGCCCTGCCCTGGTCATTGGCCGGTGCCAGTAACGACACCACAATGCCCCAGCCCCTGGCCTGATCAAATTTAGTCAATTCAAGAATCCGTGCAAGCTGGTACTGGGCACCCACATAGTCCCCCTCCCGCAAACGACTGCCAGCTGCCAATTGATGGGCATCCAGATTTTCCGGTTGTAATAACGCCCAACGGTCAGAGGCCAGCACAACCATTTGCCACTCTCCCGCAGAAACTGCAATCCGGGCCGCCCTTGCAGCAATTTCCGGATCCCGGGACGCCAGTGCTGCTTCAAGGTACTCCGCTGCAGCCCCGGAGAAATCCCCTTCCGCACCCATGACTTCGGCTGCAAAAATGTGATACATGACCTCTGTATCCATCGGCAATAAATCACTGTCTGCGACTTCCGCAGCCACGGGCGCATCCCGCACTGAAGGCGTTCCCCCGCTTTCTGCCGGTGTCGCCGGCGGAGCCGATGAGCATGCCGAAAGCAAAAACAGCGCAAAAATGAACGCGCACGGTACCCGTTTCATGAAACAATAGTCAAAATTCATCAGCAAAGGATAACTGCTTGCAGCCAGTGAACCAATCCCCGGTATCGATATTCAGATATTTAATCGTCAATGACGACCAGGGCGCCCACGCAAGACTTGATATTGGCGTAGCAGCCAAGCAGAATCAGCACGCCAATTACTGACCAGAACCCATGCCACTACTCACTACCGGAATCAGCCATCACTCTGCCCCGCTCGAAGTTCGCGAGAAGATCGCGATCGGCCGCGCAGATAATGTCGCCAGGGTAAAAGAGCTGTGCGCATTGGATGATATTGAAGAAGCGGTGATTGTCAGCACATGTAACCGTACTGAAATTTACAGTATTGGCCCTAAGGAGAGTGGCGAGCAGGTTTACCGATGGCTGCAGGAGACCGGCAACCTGACTGCAGAGGAAATGGAAAAATACTGCTACATCCGCGAGCGTGAGCAATCTGTAAGGCACCTTTTCAGGGTTGCAGGCGGGCTGGAGTCGCTGGTGTTGGGCGAGTCCCAGATTCTCGGCCAGCTGAAAGAATCCTGGAATCTGGCTCGTGAGGCAGGCGGGGTTGGAAAAATCATGGACCGCCTGTTTCAGCATGCTTTTGCCAGTGGCAAAAAAGTGCGCAGCAAAACCGGCATTGGAGAACACCCGGTGTCGGTTGCCTATACAACAGTTTTATTGGCAAAGCAGATATTCGGGGATTTGGCCAGTAAGACAGTCATTCTGGTGGGTGCCGGGGAAATGGTCGAGCTGTGTGGCCGCCATCTTCACGACAAAGGCGTATCCAGCCTGATCATCGCCAACCGGAGTATTGATCGGGCAGCAGAACTTGCTGACCAGTTTGGTGCCCATGCAGTGGCCCTCACCGACTTGCCTGGCATGCTGCACAAGGCCGATATCCTGATCAGTTCCACCGCCAGTCCGCAACCCGTGATCAGTGCAGCGTCTGTCAAAGCCGCGCTGAAACAACGCCGTAACCAGCCCATGTTTCTGGTGGATATCGCTGTTCCCAGAGATATAGAGCCCGAGACCGGTACGCTGAAAAATGTATACCTTTACACCATTGATGACCTCCAGCAAGTCGTCGACCGCAACCTCTCGGAACGAAGCAAGGCGGCCAAGGCTGCCAGCGGTGATGTTGACCTGGCTGTCGAGGAGTTCATGCGCTGGCTCAACAGTGCCCGGGCTGTTGTCTATCTGCAAAAATTGCACAACCATGCCCGCAAGAACAGCGAGGAACTGGTCGCCCGGGCTTTGCGGAGACTTGCTGCCGGCAAGGATCCGGAACAGGTAATCACACAGCTGGCGAATACCCTGTCAAAACGAATTTTACACTTGCCAAGTACCCGCCTTCGCCAGGCGGCCGAGGAGCAGGACGATGAATTGCTGAGGGTCGCGAACCGCCTTTTCGAACCCGAAGATGATCAATGAGCCTGCTGCCCTCAATCCACATACGCCTGCAACAAGCCCAGGATCGCCACGAAGAAATCGCCCTTTTACTGTCAACCCAGGAGGTCATGGCTGACCAGAATCATTTTCGTGAATTGTCAGTTGAGTATTCGCAACTGGAGCCCGTCGTATCCACCCTGGCCCAGTGGCAGAAAATCGGGCAATCTGTTGCCGAAGCAGAAGCCCTGCTAAAAAGTCCGGATCCTGAAATGCGTGAGCTTGCCAGTGAGGAACTCGCCCTCGCCAAACAGCAGCAACAGGCATTGGAAGATCATCTGAATATCCTGTTATTGCCCAGAGACCCGGACGATGACAACAATATTTTCCTGGAAATCCGCGCCGGAACCGGTGGTGATGAAGCCGCCCTGTTCGCCGGCGACCTGTTCCGCATGTACCAACGTTACGTCGACCAGCACAAATGGCAAATAGAGGTGATTAACACCAGCCACGGTGATCACGGCGGATTCAAAGAGATTGTGGCCCGTATTGTTGGCCAGGGGGCCTACTTTAGATTCAAGTTTGAATCAGGCACCCACCGGGTACAGCGGGTTCCCGAAACCGAGTCGCAAGGCCGTATTCATACCTCGGCCTGTACCGTGGCGATCCTGGCCGAAAGAGAAAGTATCGAAGGCGTTGACATACAGACCTCTGACCTGAGAATCGACACCTTCCGCGCTTCCGGAGCGGGTGGCCAGCACGTGAACACCACAGATTCAGCCATCCGCATAACGCATTTGCCCACTGGACTGGTGGTCGAATGTCAGGATGAACGCTCGCAGCATAAGAACAAAGCCCGGGCTTTATCCCTGTTAAGCGCCCGCCTGCTCGAGCAGGAAAAAGCCAAGCAAGCCCAGGAGCAGGCGGCCAGCCGTAAACTGCAGGTTGGCTCCGGCGATCGTTCACAGCGCATCCGCACTTACAACTACCCCCAGGGCCGGGTCACAGACCACCGCATCGGCCTGACGCTTTACAAGCTCGAGGAACTGCTTTCGGGCAACCTTGATCTGGTCGTTGAGCCGTTAATACAGGAACACCAGGCCGAACTGCTCACTGAATTGGGCAACTGAGGATTCTGACATACGGAGTTTACTCACAGTCTTCCTGTTTGCCTGCTGCCTCGTTGCTGGCAGCGCTGCTGCCGAAAGCGATGGAGGCTACACACTTTACCTGGTCCGCCATGCTGAAAAACAGCCGGATGGCAGTCGTGACCCTGCCCTGACCACAAAGGGCCTGCAGCGCTCGGAACAACTGGCAAAATGGCTCTCAGACAAGGGCATCCAGGCTATCTGGTCGAGTGATTTTCGCCGCACACGTGATACGGCCATGCCGTTGCTCAGGCAACTCGAACTGGAACTGAACAGCTACGACCCGCGCAACCAGTCCACGTTAGTTGAGAGCCTCCTGACGCAGCAAAAAAACGCCCTGATCGTTGGCCACAGCAACACCATCCCGGAGCTTGCCCGCCTGCTGTGTGAGTGTGCCGTTGCCGATTTGGATGACACAGAGTATGACCGGTTAATCATCATCTCCGTCGCCGACAGTGAAGCAGTCGTCAAGACACTGCAACAAAACCGGGTATTTCAGCCTTAATATCAGTTGACGGCTCTTTGAGGGTTGTTGTCTTCAATCCGTAGCGACACAGGGAAGCCTCCAGGGGCGCACCACAGGCCATGGTCCAGGTCGTCCTCTGGACTGGTTCTTGAGCTTAGTAACTCCGAACTGCGGCGCCACGGGGGGGATATGGGGTACCACTCCCTGCGACCGTAGCCTGCAGGGAGCAGGCTCCGAGCGTACATGGACGTATTTACAGCGTGTCACAGGGAGTGGTACCCCATGTCGCCGCGCATCGAAGCCGCGACAGCACCTGAATTTGAAGACTGGTAGAGAGGATGGCCTGGGGTATGTACTTGCAGCGCATCGCAGGGGGGGTGGTGGTACCCGAAGTCACTGCGATTCGAAACCTCCCACCCGATGCCATCGCAGACTGGCTGACAGGACTCTCAACCCGTTATCGGCGGTCCACCATAAAATACCCCGCCACAGCAAGGTTAATGGGTCCCAGCAACATCAGCACATCAAGGTTGTATTGATGCGCCGGCAACAACAGCATGATCAGGTTGATGGCCACACCGGCCACCAGCAGCCAGCCACCTGCCTTGTTCAACGCAGGCAGTAATGCCAATAACATCAGTGGATTGAACAACAGAATATTGGCGTTAGGACTGGCCACTGCATGGTCGGTGAAGAGCCATAGAAACGCCAGTATGAGCCCGCTACTACCGGCTATCAGCAACCAGGCATTGCTCAGGCCGGCAAGCCATGTGGGTGGCATGAATCTGACACTCAGCCAGGCAGCCCCAACCGCCAAGAACCACGATAGCAGGTAGCGCAACCAGGTGCTGCCCGGTTCTGCGGGTGGTTCTGGCAGGGATGAGGTAAACAGCATTTTGTCCTGTGTTACCAACGGCTGTCCAGACTGTTCCCCGGACAGGGCCATGTCTGCGACTTCACCAGCCACCACCATCGGCAAAAACATTTCTTCCCAGCGATTGATGGGGTAATCAGTCGGGTAGCCAAGGGCCAGTTCGAGACCCAGGTAGTACCAGTACTGCGTCTGCGTCAGGCGGCGGGTATGGTCACGGAAATCCAGCCTGGCACCGGCCTGCTTTGTACCTGCGGCCAGGTCGCCATCAAGTGCAATATCCAACGCATCGCGCACCCGGGTCGAACAGTTACTCAAAAAATAATCGTAGTGGTAATCGCGGTTCTCAGGTTTGATTTCATACAACAGGTAATTCCGCAACCGGTTGTACTGTGTCGCATTCAAGTTCAGTTTCTGTAAGCGGATGCTCCGGTTCTGTTCACGATAAAATTCAAACTCTCGTTCTGCGGACTGGGCAACCGAAAAGTAAAGCATGTGGCCACGCAGGAAATTCAGCAGGAAGTCTTGCTGATCAAAATCAAAGAATCCAAAGTTGAATGTGTGGTCGATGCCTGCAGCGGGCTCTCTCAGCCAGATGGCATTGTGGCCAAAGCGTTCCCAGTAGATTTGTCCTGGCCCAAAGGTCACCAGCCATGCCTCGGCCGTCGTGGCAGACTGCAGCGCAGGTTTCTCTGCCTGGGATACAGAAGGTGGTTCACTGGCAAAGCCGGCCGGCACCCGGTACAGCATGGCGAGGCACAACAGGAACATTAACTGTCGCAAAGCGGCTACTCTACCTCGGTATCAATCATTTCCAGCATGATGATGCGCCGGTTGTCGGCCGCGGTAACCTGAAACTGGAAGCGGTCAGCCAGCATAACCTTGTCGCCCAACTCAGGAACACGGCCAAACTCTGCGAGCAGTAATCCACCCACGGTGCCGTAGTCTTCATCGCTGAAATCGCAACCGAATTCACCATTAAAGTCTTCAATTTCGGTCAGGGCATTTACCTGGAAACGGTTTTTGCCCAAAGGCTTGATTGCTGCCTCTTCTTCTTCATCATGCTCATCGTCAATTTCGCCCACAATCTCTTCGAGCACATCTTCAATGGTAATCAGGCCGGAAACGCCACCGTACTCATCGACCACGATCGCCATGTGGTTACGGCTGGCACGAAAATCCCTCAACAGCATGTTCAGGCGTTTACTCTCAGGAATAACAACGGCTGGCCTTAGCAGTTCCCTGATATTCAGAGGGCCACCGTTTTCGGCATAGTGGCGCAACAGATCTTTGGCCAGCAGCACCCCCTCGACTTCATCGCGGTCCTCTCCGATGACCGGAAAGCGTGAATGACCGGATTCGAGAATCAGTGGCAGGAACTCTTCAAGCGGAGTATCCAGCGGGATAACCACCATGTGCGAGCGTGGCACCATCGCGTCCCGAACCTGCATTTCAGAAACCGCAATGGCGCCTTCGATCATGGCCCCGACTTCGGCGTCCAGGATGCCCTTTTCACAGGACTCACTTATCAGTTTTTTGAGTTCTTCACGGTTCCGGGGCTCAGATGAAAATATACTGCCAATGCGTTCTGACCAGCTTCTGGAGCCGGAACCGTTACTCGATTGATCTTCGCTCATAGATGTATTTTAGCATGTAGAAAGGTGAGTCAAAGCCCGGACTGGTATGGGTCGACAATATTCAGGCGGGCAAGTATATCCACCTCCAGTGCTTCCATGGCTTCGGCCTCCGGGCTTAGCTCATGATCGAAACCCAGAAGGTGCAGCACACCGTGTACGGTCAGGTGGGCCCAGTGGCTGACTTCCGGCTTGCCTTGCTCCTGTGCTTCACGCTCAACAACGGGCGCACAGATCAGCAGGTCACCCAGTTGGCCATCCACAACCTCAGATGGCAAGCCAGCGGGCAGCTCAGCGGGAAAAGACAACACATTGGTGGGGTAATCGCCACCGCGGTAGTCACGGTTAAAGCGCTGGCCCTCCTGCTCATCCACAATACGGATAGCCAGCGAATAGTTTTCACACGCCAGGCCGCTTTCCCGGTGTTCAAGTGCCGCTGTCACCCACAGCCGGAACTGCTCATCAGCAGGAATTTTTGTACCTGCCAGGCAGTGCTGGATATTCAGATCAACGCTGATGTTTTCAGCTGTCATCCGTGCCATCATCTTTGCTGGCTTTGTCGTACGCCTGCACTATGCGCTGTACCATCGGGTGCCTGACCACATCGCGCGCAGTGAAGAAAGAGAAGCTGATGCCTTCTACACCGGCGAGAATCTTCGCTGCATGCCTTAACCCCGACAGCTGGTGCCGTGGCAGGTCAGTTTGCGTTACATCCCCGGTAATGACCGCGGTAGAACCAAAGCCGATGCGGGTCAGAAACATCTTCATTTGCTCGGTTGTCGTGTTCTGCGCCTCATCAAGAATAACAAAGGCATCGTTCAGGGTTCGGCCACGCATGAACGCCAGCGGTGCAACTTCAATGACATTTCGCTCAATCAACCTGGCGACATGATCAAAACCCAGCATTTCATACAGCGCGTCATAAAGTGGCCGCAGATACGGGTCAACTTTCTGGGCCAGGTCACCCGGCAGAAACCCCAGCCGTTCACCAGCCTCAACGGCCGGGCGCACCAGTACAATCCGTTGCACATTATCGGACTGCAAAGCATCGACTGCGCTTGCAACAGCCAGGAAGGTTTTACCGGTACCGGCCGGACCAATGCCAAAATTGACCGCAAACTTATTGATATTGCGCAAGTACTGTTTCTGGTTGGGGCCGCGCCCGCGAATCGCACCACGCTTGGTGATGATGGTGATATCGTCAGGATGGACCTCCACTGCGTCAGATTCCGCACCGGCAATCTCGGCAACACCGGATTCCTGCAAGTGCAGGTTGATGGCTTCCGGTGTCAACACCTCGGACTCAGACAAGCTGTACAACTGCTTTAGCAAACGGCTGGCTGCTCGCGCCTGACGGGTCTCACCCTGCACTGTAAACAGGTTCCCACGACAGAAAATATCAACCAGCAGCCGGCTTTCAATCTGTTTCAAATGCTGGTCAAACTGCCCGCAAAGATTGGCCAGACGTTCCGTGCTGGCGGGCTCCAGTTCCAGATTTATACGCTGACTCATTGCTTGGCAGAAGCGCCAGGCTGCACTTCTGCCATCTGCAGACGTGCGCGCAGCGAGTTGCTGAGTGCCTCAGTGATGACCACATCAGCAAACTGTCCAATCAGTCGGGGATGGCCATCGAAATTTACCACCCGGTTATTCTCAGTGCGACCCGCCAACTGCCTGGTATCTTTTTTGCTGTAACCCTCAACCAGGATGCGCTGGCTACTGCCAACCATCGCCTGGCTGATCTTACCTGCCTGTTTGTTAATCAGGCCCTGCAAGCGTGAAAGGCGCTCTTTTTTAACTTCCAGCGGTGTCTCATCCGGTAGCGATGCGGCAGGTGTGCCCGGTCTTGCGCTGTATATGAAGCTAAAGCTCTGGTCAAAATTGATATCAGCGATCAGCTTCAGCGTGGCTTCGAAATCACTTTCAGTCTCACCCGGGAAGCCAACGATAAAATCAGACGACAGGCTGATATTCGGCCTTTGCTCCCTCAACCGGCGAATCTTCTGCTTATATTCAAGCACGGTGTGGCCGCGCTTCATCATTGCCAGAACACGGTCAGAACCACTCTGCACGGGAAGGTGGACATAGTCAGCGAGCTTTTCGACCTCACCGAATGCAGCGATCAGGCTGCTGGAGAACTCCACCGGGTGAGAGGTGGTGAAACGAATTCTCTCAATGCCCTCAATGGCAGCGACATAGTGGATCAGAAGCGCCAGGTCAGCCCGTCCACCATCGTCCAGCAAGCCATCGAACGAGTTGACGTTTTGCCCCAGCAAATTGATTTCCTTAACCCCCCGCCTGGCCAGGCCGGCACACTCTGCAACCACATCGTCCAGCGGGCGGCTGACTTCTTCACCACGTGTGTAGGGTACGACACAGAACGTACAATACTTGGAACAACCCTCCATGATGGAAACAAAGGCGCTCGGGCCCGTTGCTCCAGCGGGTGGCAAAGCATCAAATTTTTCGATCTCCGGGAATGAAATATCTACCTTCGGCTTGCCGGTATCGCGTACCGAGTCGATCATTTCAGGCAAGCGGTGCAAGGTTTGCGGCCCAAATACCAGGTCTACGAAAGGCGCGCGCTTGATAATGGCATCACCTTCCTGGCTGGCGACACAACCACCTACGCCAATAACGACCTTGCGGCCATTGGATTTGAGCTTTTTCCAGCGACCCAGCTGGGAAAAAACCTTTTCCTGAGCCTTTTCACGAATCGAACAGGTATTGACCAGGATGACATCTGCCTCGGCCTCGGAGTCAGTCAATTCCAGCCCATGCGATGCCGCCAGCACGTCCGCCATCTTGTCGGAATCGTACTCATTCATCTGACAACCGTGTGTCTTGATAAATAACTTGCCTGGCATTTGAAAAAACCTATACCCGTTGCGCCTTTGAGAGCCCGATAGAATACACTCAGAATCAGCACTTAGCTATTCGAAAACAGGGTTAAATTATGAAAAAACCACCTTCCGGACTGATAACAGCACTAAAGGAATCCAATAACTTGCTGGTGCTGACCGGTGCCGGCATGTCGGCCGAAAGTGGTGTGCCAACATTTCGCGATGCCCAGACCGGACTGTGGGAAAAGTTTCGCCCCGAGGACCTGGCAACACCGGAAGCCTTCCGTGACCAGCCACAGGTCGTATGGGACTGGTATGCAGAGCGGCGCACGCGCATAAGCACCATCTCGCCCCATCCCGGGCATGCCGCGCTGGTTGAAATGGAGCAATACTTTGAGTGCTTCATGCTGGTAACCCAAAATGTAGACAGCCTGCATCAACAAGCCGGCTCAAAGAATGTCATCGAACTACACGGCAACATCATGCGCTCCGTGTGCAGTAGAACCGGCAAGGCAATTGATGACGAGTGGATCGCTGCCTCAAATGACCGGCCACCGCTTTCTCCTCACCATCCATCCGGGCTAGCAAGACCTGGTGTTGTCTGGTTTGGAGAAGAACTGCCCACCGGCACCATGAACCGCGCCACGGCGGCAGCGCTTGATTGCGACATCTGCTTCTCCATCGGTACATCAACACTGGTTCAACCAGCCGCCTCCCTGCCCTTTGTCGCGCTGGATGCCGGCGCAACCGTGGTGGAAATCAACCCGCAACCAACCCGCTTGAGTTCAGCGGCCCATTTCAGCCTGAGAGCCACGGCCGCCAGCAGCTTACCGGTCATTGCTGCTGCGCTCGCCGGATACAAAAGAGCATAGCCGTCCACGGTCCGTTATAATTCACACTGGGTGCAGGCGCTCGCCTGCCATACCACGTACAGGAGCAATCATGTCCCAAACCATGCGGGCACTGGTGAAGCGGGAAACAGCACAGGGCATCTGGATGGAAAACGTTCCGATTCCCCGGGCAGACACCAATGAAGTACTGATCAAGGTCGAAAAAACCGCGATTTGCGGTACCGATGTACATATTTACAACTGGGATGAATGGTCACAAAGGACCATCAAGCCCGGCCTGATTATCGGCCACGAGTTCGTCGGCAAGATTGTGGAACTGGGGCTGGGCGTCACCGACTACAAACCGGGCGACCGGGTTTCTGCGGAAGGCCATATTGTCTGCGGCCATTGTCGCAATTGCCGCGCCGGAAAACGCCACTTGTGCCCGAACACGGTGGGGATCGGCGTGAACCGCAATGGTGCTTTTGCTGAATACATCGCCGTTCCCGCCTCCAACCTGTGGCCGATACCAGATGAAATCGCGCCCGAACTGGCCGCTTTCTTTGATCCTTTCGGAAATGCTGCGCACTGTGCATTGCAGTTTGACCTGGTCGGCGAAGATATCCTGATCACCGGTGCCGGGCCGATCGGAATTATCGCTGCCGGGATTTGTAAACATGTCGGCGCCCGTCATGTTGTCATTACTGACGTTAATGACTACCGGCTTAAGCTGGCTGCCGATATGGGCGCCACCCGTACCGTCAACGTAACCCGCGAGGCCATCGCCGATGTGGTCAGCGAACTGGGCATTGAGGGTTTCGATATCGGCATGGAGATGTCCGGTCAGCCTGCGGCATTCAACGACCTGTTACATAACATGTTCAACGGTGGGCAAGTCGCGTTGCTGGGATTGCTGCCAGCCGGAACCAGTGTTGATTGGGACCAGATCATATTCAAGGGCCTCGAATTACACGGCATCTACGGCCGGCGCATGTATGAAACCTGGTACAAAATGACCCAGATGGTGCTGACAGGCTTCCCGCTACATAAAGCCATGACCCATCATATTCCCATTGATGAATACGAAACCGGTTTCCAGTTGATGCGCAACGGGCAAAGTGGAAAAATCGTCTGTGACTGGACCGGCAATATTTAAGGGGTAAATCTGTATGCACTCACTAGACCACCTGAATTCGACGCTGGATGGGATCCGTGCAGCCGGGCTTTACAAAACCGAACGGGTTATCACCACACCACAAAGTGTCGAGATCAAGGTTCAGGGCGGAACGGAGGTTTTAAACTTCTGTGCCAACAATTATCTGGGACTGGCAAACCACCCCGAAGTGATTGCGGCGGCACACAAGGCACTGGACGATTACGGTTTTGGCCTCGCCTCTGTGCGCTTTATCTGCGGCACCCAGGATTTGCACAAGCAGTTGGAGAAAACCATCTCCAACTTCTTCACAACCGATGACACCATCCTCTACACCTCGTGCTTCGATGCCAACGGCGGCCTGTTCGAAACCCTGCTTGACGCTGAGGACGCAGTAATTTCAGACGCGTTGAACCACGCTTCCATCATTGATGGCATTCGCCTGTGCAAGGCACAGCGGCACCGCTACCCGAACAGCGATATGGCCGCACTGGAGCAGATCCTTAAGGACACCGGGGATTGCCGTACGCGGCTGATTGCCACAGACGGTGCATTCAGTATGGATGGCTATATCGCCAGACTGGATGAGATTACTGCCCTGGCCGAACGCTACGATGCGCTGGTAATGGTTGATGACAGCCACGCGACCGGTTTTCTGGGCCGGACCGGCCGGGGCTCTGCTGAGTTTCATGGTGTCATGGAGCGGGTAGATATATTTACTTCGACCCTGGGTAAAGCCCTGGGTGGTGGTTCCGGCGGTTTCACCACTGGCCGTCGTGAAATAATCGACCTGTTACGCCAACGATCACGCCCCTACCTGTTCTCCAATACCCTGCCTCCGCCACTGGTTGCAGCCTCGATCAGGGTATTCGAAATGTTATCCGGTTCAACGGATCTGCGTGACAAGCTGGAGAGTAATACCGGATATTTCCGTAGCCGCATGAGCGCGGCCGGCTTTGATATCAAGGCAGGTACCCACCCGATCGTTCCGGTCATGCTGTACGACGCACCACTGGCGCAGGAATTTGCTGCCCGTTTAATGGATGAAGGCATCTATGTGATCGGTTTCTTTTTCCCGGTGGTGCCGAAGGGCGAAGCACGCATTCGTGTGCAGCTTTCAGCGGTTCATCAACAACAGCACCTGGACCGCGCTATTGATGCTTTCACTAAAATCGGCAAGGAACTGGGCGTGTTGTAAAGCTGGAATCCCAGTCAATTTGCCAGTTGCACACCTGCTGGCAGTTCTATTTCCACCGCTACCGGCAAGTGGTCAGAATGCGTGTGTTCCAACACGCGCGCCTGCTTCAGGTTCAGCGAATCAGAGATCAGGATATGGTCATATTTACGGCTCGGACGCCAACTGGGGAAGGTATTCATGCCCTCAATGGGCAGTTGCAAGTGTGTGCCATGAACCAGTGCCTGCAGTTCGTGTGAGCTGGCTCCACAGTTAAAATCACCCATAACTACCAGGTGGGAGTACTCACCGACCAGGTCACTGATATACGCCAGTTGGAGCCTGCGGGCACGCTTACCGAGAGCCAGGTGCATGATGCATACCAACAGCGGTTCCTGGTTGGTCTGGAACTCGACCAGCATGGCACCGCGTCCACGTAAACCCGGTAACTTGTACTCATCGACTGCATGCGGCCGGATGCGGCTGAGTACACCGTTGCTGTGCTGGGCGATTCTGCCCAGGCTGCGGTTGACCTGTCGGTACCAGTATGGAAACCGTGCACGATGGGCAAGATATTCTGTCTGGTCAAGAAAGCCGGTACGCAAACTGCCGGAATCCACTTCCTGCAGGCCGACCAGATCATAGTCACGTATCAGTGCCCCAATGCGGTTCAGATTGGACATTCGCTCACGCAACGGCAGCACGTGTTTCCAGCTCTTGGTGACATACTCGTGAAAATCACGGGTTTCGACACCCGTCTGGATATTGAAACTGAGCAGACTCAGCCTACGGCGACTGGCAACCCCCTCCGCATGGTCTTCCCTGATTGTTGTTCCTGCTTCCATTGCCTGCCGAATTTGTAAGCTCGAGGCTGGCCGCAACTAGGCCATTAACTCGGTCCGTACCACGTCAGCCAGCTCTTTTGCCAATTGATTGACCTGGGCCGCATCGGTGCCTTCCAGAGTCACACGAATCAGCGGCTCAGTGCCGGATGGCCGCAATATGACCCTGCCGGTATCACCCAGACGGGTCTGTACCGACCGCACCGCTGCATCAATGGTAGCGGAACCCTCCAGGTCGGCAACCTGGCCATTCACCGGCACATTGATCATGACCTGCGGAAGCTTTTGCACATCTGTGGCCAGGTCGGCAAGGCTTTTACCCGTACTGACCATCACCTCGAGCACCTGCAGGGCACTCACAATCCCGTCCCCGGTACTGGTTTTATCCAGGCACAACAGGTGGCCGGAAGCCTCTCCACCCAGGGTCCAGCCATTGCTGACCAACGCCCTGTGAACATGGCGATCTCCAACGGGGGTACGCAAAAATGGAATTTCACGCGCTTTTAATGCCAGTTCCAGACCGAAATTACTCATCACCGTGCCGACCACACCACCCTGCAACTGGCCAAGGTCCTGACGTGCTACTGCCAGTATATAAAGCAGTTCATCACCGTTAACAGTCCTGCCTTCCGCATCCACCATGATGACGCGATCGCCATCACCATCCAGAGCTATGCCGACATCTGCGCCCTGCGCCACGACAGCCTGACTGACAAACCCGGGATGGGTTGAGCCACAACCACTGTTGATGTTCAAGCCATCAGGCTTGTTGCCAATCGCGATGACTTCCGCACCCAGTTCTTCCAGAATGGCCGGGGCAACGCGGTACGTCGCACCATTGGCACAGTCAACCACAATGCGCAGGCCGCCAAGCAGGATATTGAACGGTATCGTGCCCTTGCAGAATTCGATATAACGGCCAGCGGCATCTTCGATACGCACGGCCTTGCCCATCTTTTTAGAATCTACAGTGGAAAAATCCTGATCGAGTTCCGCCTCAATGGCCTGCTCAATATCATCAGGCAGTTTTTCACCATCAGCAGAAAAAAACTTGATGCCATTGTCGTAGAAAGGATTGTGCGATGCACTGATGACGATTCCGGCGCAAGCATGCAGCGTCCGGGTCAGGTATGCAATCGCAGGTGTTGGCATGGGCCCCAACAGGGCGACATTGGCTCCGGCTGCTGCCAGGCCGGCTTCCAACGCAGACTCGAACATATAACCCGATATACGGGTATCTTTACCAATGACGACTGACCTTGAGTCTTCGTACGCCAGCACTTTCCCTGCTGCACGACCCAAACGAAGCATGAAATCAGCTGTCACCGGCGCATCACCCACGCGGCCACGAATTCCATCTGTACCAAAATACTTATTAGTCATGGCTGCCATTTTACCCCAATGCAGCTATAACATTGAGGGCATCGCGTGTTTCTGCCACATCATGCACACGCACGATTGAAGCCCCGCGCAATACCGCCAGCGCCGCCGCAACAATCGAGCCGGGCATGCGACTGGCAGTCTGCCGACCGGTAATGTCCCCGATCATAGCCTTGCGGGACAAGCCTATGAGTACCGGGTAACCCGCTTTTGCAAGTCGCGGCAATGCGCGAAACAAGTCAGCATTATGCTGCAAGGTTTTTCCAAAACCAAAACCGGGATCAAGAATAATGTGGCCAGGCAAGATGCCGTTCCCCTCGCAATGCCGGACCCTTTGCAGCAGAAATTGCTCTACTTCATGGCTAACATCCTGATAGCGGGGATGTTCCTGCATCACTCGAGGCTCACCCTGCATGTGCATCAGGCACACGGGTACAGCCAGATCAGCAGCGGCCTGAACCGCACCATCCAGTTGCAGTGCATATACATCGTTAATCATGCCTGCGCCGGCAGCAACCGCCTCACGCATGACTTCAGGTTTGCTGGTATCAATGGAAACAGGCACGGCAAGTTGTTGCGTGATGGCTTCAATCACCGGAATGACGCGGTCAAGCTCTTGTTGCAAAGGTACCGACTGCGCGCCTGGACGGGTCGACTCACCACCAATATCAATGATGTCAGCCCCTTCTGCCTGCATCCTGAGTGCGTGCCGAATAGCATCATCTCTGCCCAGCCATTGCCCGCCATCCGAAAATGAATCCGGCGTGACGTTCAGAACCCCCATGATGCCTGGCTGCCTCAACATGATTTTCCATGCGGCTTAATCGGGATTGCGGGAACCTTTTTAGTGCTGCTCGGCAGGATCGCCAATGGCAGAACTGTCATCCGGTCTTTCGGATGAAGCATCCGGCTTGTCATCTTTAGCCTTCTTGCCACCACTGGAACCGGAATCATCCCAATCTTCAGGCGGGTCCGGAACTTCACCTGCCATGATCTGGTCGATCTGGCTTGCATCGATGGTTTCGTACTTCATCAATGCGTCGGTCATGAGGTCCAGCTTGTCACGGTTGGCGACGACCAGATCCATGGCCGTCTTGTAGGCGGCCTCAACGATCAAGCGAATTTCTTCATCAATCTTCCGTGCAGTCTCATCAGAAACATGTTTATGCTGGGTCACCGAACGGCCAAGAAATACCTCTTCCTCATCTTCAGAATAAGTCAACGGACCCAGCGCGTCGGTCAGGCCCCAGCGGGTGGTCATATTCCTTGCGATGGAGGTTGCACGCTCAATGTCATTGGAGGCACCGGTGGTGACATTCTCTACACCGAACACCAGTTCCTCGGCAACCCGGCCACCAAACAGGCTGGCCATCTGGCTGTCCAATTGCTTGCGTGACACACTGTATTTATCCTGCTCCGGCAGGAACATGGTGACACCCAGCGCCCGGCCACGCGGAATAATAGTGACTTTGTAAACCGGATCATGCTCAGGTACCAAACGACCCACGACGGCATGACCGGCCTCATGATAGGCCGTTAATTTCTTCTCTTTCTCCGACATCACCATGGAACGCCGCTCCGCGCCCATCATGATTTTATCCTTGGCCCGCTCAAAGTGGTCCATGGAGACGGTCTTGGCGGCCTCGCGGGCAGCAAACAAGGCGGCTTCATTGACCAGGTTGGCAAGATCTGCGCCTGAAAAACCCGGTGTACCACGCGCGATGGTGCGCGGCACAACGTCATCACCCAACGGCACTTTGCGCATGTGCACTTTCAAAATACCTTCACGGCCACGAATATCCGGCAGCGGCACCACAACCTGCCGGTCAAACCGGCCCGGGCGTAACAATGCAGGATCAAGTACGTCGGGGCGGTTGGTTGCAGCGATCACGATGACGCCCTCACCACCTTCGAAGCCATCCATTTCCACCAGCAACTGGTTCAATGTCTGCTCACGCTCATCATGCCCACCACCAAGACCCGCACCACGGTGCCGGCCTACCGCATCAATTTCATCGATAAATATGATGCAGGGTGCGTGTTTTTTGGCTTGTTCGAACATATCACGTACACGGGACGCACCCACACCCACAAACATCTCAACGAAATCAGAACCCGAAATCGAGAAGAACGGCACCTTGGCTTCGCCGGCTATCGCCCGGGCCAACAGGGTTTTGCCTGTACCCGGCGAACCCAGCATCAGTACACCGCGAGGGATGTGGCCACCCAGCTTTTGGAACTTACCCGGATTGCGCAGGAACTCAACCAGTTCCTCAACTTCCTCTTTGGCCTCTTCGACCCCGGCAACGTCGGCAAATGTCACCTTGATCTGGTCTTCACCCTGCAGTTTGGCTTTGCTCTTGCCGAACGACATGGCACCGCGGCCACCGCCACCACCCTGCATCTGGCGCATGAAGTACACCCACAGGCCAACCAGCAATAAGACCGGGATAATATTAATGATCAGATCCAGAATGACCGAGCGCTGCTCAGGTGGCTCAGCGGTAATCTGTACGTTATTTTCTACCAGGTCATCCACCAGTCGCGGGTCAGGCATACCAAAACTGCGAAACTCCTTGCCATTGATATCCCGGCCGCTGATGGTATTGCCTTCTGCACTGCTGCTGATGGTTACTTCAGCGATCGTGCCATTGCGCACGCTGTCGAGGAAATCAGAATAAGTGAGCTCATCGGGCGTACTGCCGACGCTGCCATAGTGATTGAATACAGAAAGCAACACCAGCAGGATGATGCCCCAGGTAATCACATTTTTTACCATATCATTCAAACGATTATCCTCGTATTTTTGTCAGGCGATCAGCCACATTCAGCAACAGATCACATACTGTCATTGTAACTTGCGCCGGTGACCGAGTACATATACTTCACGGCTGCGCGAACGTGAGGCCGAGGGCTTACGAACCTGGACCTTCTCAAACATAGACCGGGTTTGCTTCACATAGTTGTCAAATCCCTCGCCGTGGAAGACCTTGACGACAAAGTTTCCTCCGGGCGCCAGCCACTGCTCGACAAACTCAAGCGCCAGTTCAGCCAGGTACATTGCCCGTGGCTGATCAACGGCACCCATCCCACTCATATTGGGTGCCATATCCGACAACACAAGATCAACCTGCGTTCCATCCAGTGCAGTCTCAAGCATGGCCAAAGGCTCATCCTCAGTGAAATCACCCTGGATAAACATAACATTATCGAGGGGATCCATCGCCAGCAGGTCAAGCGCGATGATCAGGCCACTACCGCCGAGAGCCTTTTGTACCACCTGGGTCCAGCTACCCGGTGCCGAGCCGAGGTCAACAACCCGCATGCCTCTTTGCAATAAGCCATACTTTTCATCCAACTCTGTCAGCTTGAAGGCTGCTCTTGAACGCCAGCCCTGCTGTTGCGCCATTTTTACGTACTGGTCATCAAAATGTTCAGCCAGCCAGCGCCGACTGCTTTTACTTTTTGCCATCGCTCAGTCTTCCATTGATCAGGCCTCAATACGTCAAATGACTCCAATTTGACATCATTTACCGTTAAAATAGCAGTTTGCCATAAAGAGAATCACCTGATGCCATTAGTTGCGTCGCAGAAGAAGCGCCTGCGTGCCCTTGCGCACCACCTCAAACCACTGGTTATCGTTGCTGACAAAGGCCTCAGCGAAACCGTTCTGGCTGAAATTGAACGTGCGTTGAACGATCATGAACTCATCAAGGTCAAGCTCCGCAGCGAGCGGGACGTACGTAAGGCATGGGCGGTGGAAATCGCTGCACAATGCAAGGCAGAGCTGGTTCAGACCATCGGCCAGGTCGCCTGTTACTACCGCAAGAACCCGGATAAGCCAACTGTAAACCCTGGTTGAGCGGGAAGGCTTCAATGGACCTCAATCTCGATATACCCCGCAATCACTTATTTATCCGTTCAATTGGCGTGGCCGGCATTCGTGTCGGGAATGATTATTTTAATCGGCCTTTCATATTGTCCAACCAGACAGTTGTATCGGTCTGGGATGTCGTTGAGTTCAGCGACATCAACGGGGATACCCTGCAACCGGTTTTTGCTCTGCAGCCAGAAGTGGTGTTAATTGGTTGCGGCGCTACGCAGGCATTTTTACCGCCCGCAACCCAGGCGCTGTTTTTCCAGCACAATATCGGTTTTGAAGTCATGGTTACGGACGCCGCCTGCCGTACTTTTAACGTCCTTGCCAGCGAGGGCCGGCATGTCGTGGCTGCCCTGCTGCCCGTGCCGGATCTCAGTCCATAAATGGCGCTTCGGTCACACCCTCCCGCCGGGAAATTTCGCGTAAACGAACCAAAGCAGCCAGTTGCACCTGGCGCACGCGCTCCCTGGTAACGCCCAGCAACTCACCAACCTCCTCCAGCGTGCGGCGGCCTTTGCCATGCAGGCCAAACCGGTGTTCCACTACAATACGCTGCTGACGGGGAAGCAATTCGAGCCAATGGCCCAACAACTCACCTGCGGCATGATCTGCATACTCGGTTTCCGGACCGCGGCCCTTATCATCGGCGATGGTCTCAATCACTGACACGCTGCCATTGCTGACAGTACTGTCAGTTGAAGCAGTGGGTTCATTGAAACTGAACAGCATATGCACTGCTGCGGCAGGTTTATCAAGTTTTTTAGCGACTTCTTCAATCGCTGGACGGCGACCGTATGCCTGCTCCATTACACGGGTGGCTCGCAGATAAACGGTGAGTTCGCGGATGACATGAATCGGTAAACGTACTGTCCGGCACTGATTCATGATGGCTCGCTCGACGGATTGTCGTATCCACCAGGTTGCGTAAGTGGAGAATCGGAAGCCCCTTTCCGGGTCGAACTTCTCGACCGCCCGAATCAGGCCAAGGTTGCCTTCCTCGATCAAATCCAGCAACGGCAGTCCGCGGTTGATATATGCGCGGGCAATTCTGACGACCAGCCGCAAATTGCACTCAATCATTCGCTGGCGACTGGCCTGGCAGCCTTTACCTGCAGCCCTTGCCAGGGATTTCTCTTCATCTGCGGTGAGTAGCTGCGCACGCCCGATCTCACTCAGGTAGATACGGGTCACATCACCATGATGTACTTCTTTACTTTTTTCCTTCGGGATTTTGGGCTGAACAAACTTCAGGCCGGATTTAGCCGCCTTGCTGTTCCACGTAGCTGTTCGTTTTGCCGTCGTATCGAGTTTTCCCATTCCCCCTCAATCCTTGTACCAGTGAATACATAACAAGGTCAGATCCATCCCTCAAATAGCTTCCCTTGACCATCAAAAGCAAACATCGTGTTATCTGCAGGGTGGACTAACCACGCTAGCACAGTTTGAAACAAATGTCACAACCCCAAGGCATTGTTATCATTTATGTTATAAACCTGAAACGTGGCCGGAATTGGCTCTGAACTACTTTTTTGGAAGGTACCCGGCAGGGTTGACCGGCTTGCCATGAGCGCGGATTTCAAAGTGAAGTATTTGCTCATTCTGATCATTCCGGCCCATCTCCGCAATTTTCTGACCCGCTGAAACCTGGTCACCTTCCTGCACCAGACGCACTTTATTGTGTGCATATGCGCTGAGCATTTTTTCGCTGTGTTTGATAATTATCAGCTCACCGTAACCAATCAGGCCGCTGCCGCTGTAGACAACTTTCCCCGCTGCTGACGCAGTGATGGGCTGACCTTCTTTGCCCTCAATATCGAGGCCTTTCCTGGACGGATTACCCGCAACGTACCCCCTCAGGATGCGCCCGCTGGCAGGCCACTTCCAGGCTGCAGGATCTGCATTGGCTGAAGCAGGTTTCGGACTTGCCTTCCTGCTGGCCTGTTTGGCCGGTGGTTTGCCCGCCGCCGGACGGGTGGATGGTTTTTTTGCTGCTTTGGTTTCGAGGCCGGATGTATGTGCTCTGGTGGTTGCCTTAGCCGGCGTCTTTATGCCTGCGGTTTGCACAGTCGATGACTTGCCAACCTTGTGGGATGGCGCTGACATATGCAGGTTCTGGCCCGGATAGATAACATACGGCCGTGATATCCCGTTCCATGCCGCGATATCTCGATGGTCCAGGCCATAGCCAAACGCAATCGCATACAAAGTGTCACCCGGCCTTACGCGGTACGTACCATCTGCATTCAACTGACGCTTAACATGGGCCCTGGATTGTTCTTCTACCGGCGCGGGTCGATGATGGCTGCAGCCCAGCAGAACTGCAGCGCAAAATATGGCCACCAGCACATTCACCTGAGCTTTCACCACGGGGCCTTTCATGCCGGGCTGGCATTTAGCCTGAGGATCAGAAAAATGATGGTGGCCACCACCAGCACAGCCCAGCCAATCAGGTCAATATACTTACGCAATCGGCTGGCAAGCTTTTCGCCGCCAAAACGAATCAGGCCGGCCACCAGGAAGAATCGCCCACCCCGACCGACCGCTGAGCCCGCCACAAAAGCCAGGAATGGCATACCCACAACCCCGGCGCTGATAGTAAATACCTTGTAGGGAATGGGTGTAAAGCCTGCCAGCAGGATGTACCAGAAACCCCACTTATCGAAGGCCGCAACCGCAAACACAAAAGCATCAGCATAACTGGACCCCATCAGCCAGGGTTCAATCCAGTCAAAGGCAAGCTTGCCGATCAGATATCCGGCCATGCCGCCGAAAATAGAAAACAGAGTACATAGCGTGGCATAGCGCCATGCCCGCGCTGGTTTGGCAAGGCACATTGGAATCAGCATGAAATCCGGAGGGATGGGGAAAAAACTGGATTCTGTGAAACTCAATACCGACAGGTAAGCCGATGCTCTGCGGTGGCACGCAAGGGAAATAATACGATCATATAAACGCCGGAACATCAGGGGCTGACCGTATCAGCCATTTCAGGCCAGCCCACTGAGCATCGGGACAAAAACCACAGCACCCAGGTCAGATTCCTCAAAACCCTCCCCGGTACGACGCACCGCGATCAGGCGCTGCTGACCGTTGCTCTCAATCGGAATAACCAGCAAACCACCGATACCCAGCTGTGCCAACAGCTCTTCGGGTACCAATTGCGCCGCGGCCGTGACCATAATGCCATCAAACGGGGCCTGGCTGGGCCAGCCCAGGTGGCCATCCGCATAGCGAACATAAATATTGTTCAAGCGCATGCTGTGGAAACGGCGACGGGCCAGCTTCAGCAATTCATCAATGCGCTCAACCGTAAATACGGAAGGCACAAGCCGGGCCAGGATAGCCGCCTGATAGCCGGAACCTGTGCCCACTTCCAGAACCTTTTCGGGGGTCCCGCCATCCAGCAGGGCTTCGGTCATGCGGGCGACAATCCAGGGCTGGGATATGGTCTGGCTCTGGCCGATCGGCAAAGCCGTATTCTCATAGGCGCGACTGGATAATGCCTCATCAACAAACTCATGCCTTGGCAGTTGGGTAATAGCCTTTAACACGCGTTCGTCCTTGATACCATCGTCTCGTAAACGCTGCACAAGCCGGTCACGGGTACCCTGTGATGTCATACCGATACCACGATTTTCAGTGCGCAGCTTGTGCTTATGGATCATGCCACACTCTCTTTCACATCAGACCCGGTTCCAATGGCGGTCACCCAACCGGCAACCTGGTCCAAAGCCTGATAGCGGGTCAGATCGACATGTATGGGTGTAATGGAGATAAATTTACGCCGCACAGCATCGAAATCAGTGCCCGGTCCGGCATCCTGCTCAGCACCGGCAGGCCCGATCCAGTACATCTCCCGTCCACGTGGATCAATGGTTTTAATAACCGGCTCCGCGCGGTGACGATGGCCCAGCCGGGTGACTTCAAAACCCTGAATTTCAGACCATGGACAATCCGGCACATTCACATTGAGTATCGTATCGGCCGGCAAGGGATCCCGCTGCAATTGTTTGACGATGCGAATGGCGGCTTGGCTGGCGGTTTCATAGTGCTGTGGGCGCTGATCGAACACCAGTGACAACGCCACCGCCGGGAAACCCAGGAAGCGCCCTTCCATCGCTGCGGCAACGGTACCGGAATAAATCACATCATCGCCCAGATTGGCACCGGCATTGATACCGGAAACCACGATGTCAGGATCACCGTCCAGCAAGCCGGTCAAGGCAATATGCACGCAATCGGTCGGGGTGCCGGACACCCGGTAAACATCAGCATCCATTTCCTTGATGCGAATGGGGGCATCCAGCGTCAACGAATTGCTGGCCCCGCTGCGATTCTTATCCGGTGCAACGATCGTCACTGCACCCAGGCTGCGCATGCTCTCGGCGAGTACGCAAATACCCCTGGCTTCAATGCCATCGTCATTGCTGATAAGAAGTTTCATGCCGATAATTTACCACGCCCTGTTGAAAATCATATCTGCCAGCGGCAGGTATGTTTGTGAGGTGATATTGTACGGATTTAGCAGGACTTCCGATATGTGGATTTGGTAATTTAATGCGCAAGAAGAAAAATGATCAAATAGAGGAAGATCAACTGTTCCGCGAGGCTATGATCGGTGTCAAGCCGCTCGAGCCCCCGCTGAGGACAGATTCGAGACGCACAGAATCTGCCAGCAACAAGCGTAAACTGCCTCCCATGGTCAGGAATCCCACCGACATTCCTGTCTCGGTTAGCGCTGGCCAGACAGGCATCGACACAGCCGACGGGTCTGCACACCGCAAGAGCGGCGTGCAAAAAAGAGTTCTGCAAAAACTTAAAAGGGGCCACTACCCGGTTGCAGACCAACTGGATCTGCACACCATGAATACCCGCACAGGAACCACGGCACTGCTGGAATTCATTGCCACGTCACATACGCAGCACCTCAAGTGTATCCGGGTCATTCACGGTAAAGGACTGCGATCTGAGCAAGGGCCCGTATTGAAAACAATGACTCGCCAGCTATTGCGGGAACACTTACAGGTGCTGGCTTTCACTGCCAGCAAGCCCGGCGATGGCGGTGACGGCGCAACGGATGTTTTGCTGAAGTCATGATCGAATTAATTGCCTTTCTGCTGGTTACCGTTGCCATTGTTGTTTGGTGGCAACTGATGCAAGGGCGGCAGAAAGCCCGACAGGCTGCGGACCACGTATGCAAGAACCACGACCTGCAGTTACTCGATGACACGGTGGCACTCAGTTCAATTCGCTGGCATCTCGACGGCAAAGAAGTGCACATTCTGGTTAATTACGGCTTTGAATTTGCCACCGATGGTGCTGTGCGCAGAAGCGGAGTCGCCAGCTTCGGGCTTCCCGGTTCCATGACGGTTACATTGGAGTTGGAGGAAGGCCGTTTGATCGAAGACCTGCACCAGTTGTAGGCAGCTTATTTTACGACTTTCAGATGGCTGCGGGGCGACGGGGTATCCGAACCATCTACCGGTGGCGGACTGGAATCATCCTTGGCAAACATCATACCCTGACCATTTTCGCGCGCGTAAATTGCAATTACAGCGCTCATTGGCACGGAAATCTGGAATGGTTTCCCGGCAAAACGTGCATTGAAACTGATGCGGTCATCATCCAGCAATAAATGCTCAGTCGCGGCAGTGGCTATGTTGAGTACGACCTTGCCCTTTTTAATCACATGATCAGGAACACGCACACCTTCAATTCCAGCATCAACAAGAACGTGAGGTGTCATTTGATTGTCTGCAATCCACTGGTACAGCGCACGTAAAAGATAAGGCCGGTTGGAAGTCATGCCTTCCGGCGAAGGGCTCATATCAGGTCAAGCACCATTTCACGCTCAGCCCGTGTCAGGCTGGATTTGAAAGAAGGACGCGAGAACAACCGCTGAACATAGGCCTGCACTGATGCGCCTGGCTTGCCCAGGTCAATACCATAAACCGGCAACCGCCAAAACAGGGGCGCCAACGTGCAATCGACCAGGCTAAGCTCGTCACTGATCAGAAAGTTGGCCTGCTTGAACAGGTCATTCGCTGCCACAATACTTTCTTTTAACTGCTGCTTTGCTTTGTCGGCTTTACGTCCGGAAGTCGCCTCAATTTCGTCCACCAGCGGGAACCAGTCACGCAATACACGGTGGTGCACCAGTCGCAAACGGGCACGGGATACGGGATCAACCGGCATCAGCGGGGGGTGCGGATAACGCTCATCCAGATAGTCATTGATCACGCTGGCGTCGTGTAACAACAGATCGCGGTCAACCAGTGTCGGTGTCTCATTGTATGGGTTCAGTTCGGCCAGATCGGCAGCCGTCGACTCATTGTTGGTTACGTCAATAATCTCTACGTTTATAGACTTTTCCGCCAACACGAATCGAACCCGGTGACAATGAATATTCCGATCGTGAGAATACAACGCCATTGTTGAACGACCTTTAATTGCTGCTGTCACCACTTGTCTCCTGCTGGCCCGTAACCCGGGCAGTGCTGTGCCTCTTATTAAGAAAGCTGGTTATGTACTAATGAACGTCGCGCCAATACTCTACTTTCAAAAGATAGGCAATGAAGGTAAACAGCACCAGGAACAGAATTACCCATACGCCGATGCCTTTACGCTGAAGCGCCGCAGGCTCACCAACGTAGAGAAGGAACGCTGTCAGATCACGGGCGGTCTCATCATATTCCTGTTCGGACTGGATGCCCGGCGTGGTCAATTCGAAGTGAGCAATAACTTCGTGCTCATAACCCTGCTCGTTGGTTTCCTGCCGGTAAACAGGTGTCTGGATCCCCTGCAGTTGCCACAGTACATGCGGCATCGCTGCGTTGGCCAGAGCGGTGTTATTCCAGTTACCGCTCTTATCCTGATAGAAACCACGCAGATAGGCATACAGCCAATCCCCGCCACGGGAACGGCCGACCAGCGAAAGATCGGGTGGCGCTTTACCAAACCAGGCTTCCCCCTGTTCTTCGCTCATCGCGATGGACATCGTGTCACCAAATTTCGCATCGGATAAAACCAGGTTCTGCATCACCTCTTCTTCACTCAACTGCAGGTCTTTGGCCAAACGGTTGTAGCGTTGGTAGTCAAGGCTATGGCAACCAAGGCAATAGTTTACAAACCACTTGGCGCCGCGCTGTAAAGAAGCGGTATCATTAATATTGGCACCGGAAGGCTCCAGGGCCGCGCCGCCAGAAGCCGGGACAGAAAAACTGGCCGCCAGCAACATGGCTGTGCTGAATAACAGTATGGTGGCTTTTATTTTCATCAGTGCGTCACCCGATCCGGTACAGGTTTTGTCTTGCCGCCCGGACTCATAAAATAAAGCAGTACAAAAAACATGAAGTAAACCAGTGTCCAGACCCGCATTTCCCAGGTCTCTGCAGGTGTTCCTGCTGCCATGCCAAGCATGCCGAGACGCACGAAAGCAATTGTGAACATGCCAAGCAACACTTTGTACCAGAGGCCCCTGTAGCGTATGGATTTAACCGGCGAACGGTCCAGCCAGGGCAGGAAGAACAGGATGGTGACCGATGCACCCATCATGATCACACCCATCAGTTTATCCGGCACCGCCTTCAGAATTGCGTAGTATGGCGTGAAGTACCATACCGGCTTGATATGCTCAGGCGTTACCAGCGGATTCGCGGGTATAAAGTTGTCGGCCTCGAGGAACAAGCCTCCAACCTCCGGCCACATGAACAGAATGAATGAAAACAATATCAGGAACATGCCAACACCGAAAATATCCTTGACGGTGTAGTAAGGATGGAACGGGATACCATCGATCGGCGTACCATCAGGTCCCTTGTTGGCCTTGATCTCAATGCCATCCGGGTTGTTCGAACCGTTCTCGCGCAAGGCCACCAGATGTAACATGACCAGGCCCAGTATGGCCAGCGGAACAGCAATGACATGCAGCGCAAAGAACTTGTTCAGCGTCGCATCAGAAATAAAGTAGTCGCCACGAATCCACTGGGTCAGCGGTTCGCCAATTTTCGGTATCGCACCGAACAGGTTAATGATGACCTGTGCACCCCAGTACGACATTTGCCCCCATGGCAGAACATAGCCCAGAAACGCCTCAGCCATTAACGCCAGGTAGATGAACATGCCAAACACCCACAGCAACTCACGCGGCTTCTGGTGTGACCCATATAGCAGGCTGCGGAACATATGCAGGTAAATCAGGATGAAGAAAAATGAAGCCCCGGTTGAATGCATATAGCGCAGCAACCAACCCCAGTCGACATCACGCATGATGTACTCGACTGACGCAAAGGCCTCTGCAGCCGAGGGCTTGTAATGCATGGTAAGAAAAATCCCGGTCAGGATTTGCATCACCAGCACCAACAGGGCCAGTGAACCCATGTAATACCAGAAATTAAAGTTTTTTGGCGCCTGGTAGCCGGTCATTACAGCGTTCCAGAAACTGGTTACCGGCAGGCGGTCATCCAGCCAGTTCATTAAATCTCCTGCGCGCTTGGCAAGACTGCTTGCAGATTTGGCCATTACACCGCTCCTTGTGGGCTCACGCCGATCATCACAGTGCCGTCATCAAGAAAACTGTAAGGTGGAATGCGCAAATTGGTTGGTGCCGGAACACCTTTATAGACCCGCCCTGACAAATCAAATTTTGACTTATGGCAAGGGCAATAGAAACCACCATTCCAATGGTCATCAAATGGTTGCGGGCCAACTTCCGGAATCATCTGGGGAATACACCCAAGGTGGGTGCAATGCATATTAACGACCAGATAATCTGGCCGTAGCGCTCGCGGTTCACCATGAATGTACGCTGGTTGATCAGCGTTGGCTGATTCCGGGTCAACCAGAACCTCATCAACCTTACCAAGACCGGAAATCATTTCATCCGTACGGCGTAAAATGCCAATCGTCTGGCCGCGCCATTGCACTTTAAGCAGCTGGCCTTCTTTCAGCTTGCTGATATTGACTTCAACCGGTGCTCCGACTGCTTGCGCCTTGGCGCTGGGCATCCACGATTGAATAAAAGGTATCGCTGCAAACCCTACGCCAACAGCACCTACGGCAGAAGTGGTGGCAACCAGAAACCGGCGCCGCCCCTTGTTCACGTCATCAGATGACATTCAATTCTCCAGCAAAATGTGTCCCGTCGGGGACTGATGCTTACTCAATAATTCCTGTTTTCACACCCAGACCGGCGGAGTGAACGACCGCCTTTCGATTACAGCCAACCGCAACATCGCACTCAAAGCCTGCGCCAATCCGCTATTTTATCCGAAACGGGCGGTGTGAGACAATCGATTTGCCGATAGAATTGCATATACGGTCGGTTTTTTTGAAAAAACCCTTGCTTGAGTTAAATAAAGCCAGCGTACTCGATACAAAAATTTATGGAAATGCAGACAATATGAACCCCCTGGAAACCCGACCTGCAAATAAGGCAACCACCGCATCGTCACTTGCCGGATTCGTATTGCGTTCAATCATCGCGGGCCTGGCCATGGCATTTATCATCCTGTACCTGTGGCCAAATCTCAGCATCCGTTTCAACACGCAGACGCCCACCCAGGCCAGCACTCCAGTTGCACCCGTATCTTATGCGGATGCCGTTGACCGAACCGCACCATCCGTCGTCAGTATTTATACAAAATCTGTTGAGCTTCAACAGGTCAGCCCGCGGCTACGAAAAATACTGGGCAGTTCCTACGTGGCCCGCTCCCGCGCAGACATGGGTTCAGGCGTGCTGGTCAGCGAGGACGGCTATATTCTGACCAATAACCACGTGATCAACCAGGTTCAGAACATCAACGTTGGCTTATGGGACGGACGTTTCGCCGCGGCCCAGATCGTCGGCAGCGACCCGGAAACCGACCTGGCAGTCCTGAAGATAAACCTGGACGGTTTACCCGCCGCGCCACTGGCGGAAAATGCCAAGGTTCGCGTCGGAGATGTTGTGCTGGCAATTGGCAATGCCTTCGGGCTGAGCCACACCGTCACCATGGGCATTATCAGTGCCACTGGCCGTAATGATCTCAGATCCGTGCTTTACGAAGATTTTATTCAGACCGATGCGGCCATCAATGCCGGTAACAGTGGCGGCGCGCTGATCAATTACCGCGGTGAGGTCATTGGCATCAATACCCGCAACCTGAACCAGGCAACCGGCGCACAGAATATCGGTTTTGCCATTCCCATCTCGATGGCGCGCGATGTAATGCAACAAATCATTGACAACGGTACCGTCCGGCGAGGCTGGCTTGGTGCCCTGTTCGGCGATTTACCCCTGTCGCTGCAAACCGATGGCAGTGCCATGCGCCGTGGCATCCAGGTTCGCAATGTCACATCAGGGGGGCCGGCCTGGATCGCCGGGATCAGGCCGGGAGATGTCCTGTTAAGTATCGACAATGTCGAGGTAGGCGACGCCCGGGCACTGCTGTTGGTTATTGCCCAACGCAAGCCTGGCAGCAGGGTAGAGCTCAAAGTGCAGCGTGGTACGGAAGTATTTGAAACGTATGCAACGCTGATTCAGCAGCCACCATTGCGTTAGCAGAGTGACGGGTAACCGCAACTCACGCTCTGGGCAATGTCACACCGCGCTGGCCCTGATATTTGCCTGCCCGGTCACCATACGAAGTTTCACATTCTTCATCTGACTCAAAGAACAGAAACTGTGCCACCCCCTCATTGGCATAAATACGGGCCGGCAGCGGCGTCGTATTGGAAAACTCGAGTGTTACGTGCCCTTCCCACTCCGGCTCCAGCGGTGTGACGTTGACGATGATGCCACAGCGCGCATAGGTAGACTTACCCAGGCAGATCGTCAGCACATTCCGGGGTATACGCAGATACTCAATCGTGTGGGCCAGGGCAAACGAGTTGGGCGGGATAATACATACATCACCGTGTACATCGACGAAGCTGCTTTCATCGAAGTTCTTCGGGTCAACCACTGCCGAGTTTATGTTGGTGAAAATCTTGAAGTGGCTGGCACAGCGGACATCATATCCATAGCTGGATGTGCCATAGGATATCTGCCGTTCACCATTTTCACTGGTCCTGACCTGGTGAGGCTCAAATGGCTCGATCATCCCGTGTTGCTGCGCCATATAGCGTATCCACTTGTCAGACTTGATGCTCACCCTGGCGCCCCGCTAATTTGAAACAACAATTTCCGGCATCTTGAACGTCATGCTGCGCGGCATAATCGACAATACTCCCGCAGTGCGCAACGCGAGTTTACGATAGCTTTGCGCCATGGTTGAGTCGGGATTGGCTGCTACTGTTGGCTTGCCCTCGTCCATTGACGAGCGGATCTCCATAGCCAGCGGCAATTGACCCAGCAACGGAATCTCAAAAGTTTCTGCCATTTGTTGACCACCACCGTGGCCGAAAATTGCCTCTTCATGCCCACAGGATGTGCAGATGTGTGTACTCATGTTCTCTACGACGCCAAGCACCGGTACATCGACCTTGCGGAACATATGCAGGGCTTTACGTGCATCAAGCAAGGCAATATCCTGCGGTGTTGTGACGATAACCGCCCCGGCAGTCGGGATGCGCTGAGCGAGCGTCAACTGGATGTCGCCGGTGCCCGGCGGCAAATCGATAATCAGGTAGTCAAGCTGGCCCCACAGGGTTTCGTTGAGCAGTTGCTGCAAGGCAGAGGTCACCATCGGGCCACGCCAGATCATCGGCGTATCCTCTTCAACCAGGAAACCAATCGACATCACCTTCAGGCCATGCGCTTCCTTCGGCACAATCTTTTCGCCTTCGGTGCTGGGCTGGCCGGTAACGCCCAGCATGGCTGGAATGCTTGGGCCGTAAATATCGGCGTCCAGCAAGCCAACGCGCGCGCCTTCATTCTGCAGCGCCAGCGCCAGGTTAACCGCGGTTGTAGATTTGCCAACACCACCCTTGCCTGAACCAACGGCAATAATGTTGGAAATCGACTGCAGTGGCTTGAGGTCTTCCTGGACCTTGTGCGGCTGTATTTTGCAACTGACATTTACCGCTGCGGCATCAATATCCGCATCCTCTTCAAGCTTACTCTTGATCCCGGCAGCCAATGCTTTGCCCTGGTCAGCAAGAGGATATCCCAAGCGAATATCTACGCTGATCCGGTCATCGTGAATCCCCACTTCACGAACCGCGCCCGCGGTGACCAGATCACTGCCAGTATTTTCGTCATTAATTTTACCCAACAGGGCCATTACAGATTCTTTATTCATGAATTTAGCGCACTCTTTAGTCAGTCATTTAATAATGGGAAGCGGGCATTGTACCCGTTAAGCCCGACAAATTGGCAAAAATGGCAAGCACTTCGGGGCAGGTACAACAGTGACTTATTGCAGGTATGGCCCGATGGGCTATTCTGGTAGGATTGCCGCTTGTTGTTCAGCCACTGGCTGAATCTTCACCTAAAGTCAAATAACCTTCACGGTACAGAGGTCAATAATGAAAAAGTTATTGCTATCCATCGCCCTGGTTGCGATCAGCGTCTCTGGCGCAGCGCAGGAAAAAAGCCTGAGAGATATCGTCAGCGAGCACCAACTGGATAACGGCATGCGCTTTCTGATGGTGCAGCGCCCGGGTGCGCCAATGATTTCGGCAGGCTGGATTGCCCATGTCGGTGCCGCCAATGAGCGCCCGGGTATCACTGGAATATCTCATCTGTTCGAACACATGATGTTCAAAGGCACGCACACGATTGGTGTCAAGGACGCCGCACTTGATGATCAACTCAGGGCAAAGCTTGATGGTCTGCGGGAACAAATGTTCACCCTCGAGCGTGAAGACCGTCTGAAGGTGCGCACCGGCCAGGCGGAGTCGATGTCAGATCCTTCGCTCGACAGCGAAGACATGAAAGCTTTGCGCGAGCAATTCGAGACCGTCATCGAACAACAGCGTGCCAACATCATCAAAGACCAGTTCGACCAGATCTATACTGAGCAGGGCTCTACCGGCATGAATGCTTTTACCAATGAGGACATGACGGTATATTTTCTGCGCGTACCGAACAACAAACTGGAACTCTGGTTCTGGATGGAAAGTGACCGCCTTTCCGATCCCGTCTTTCGTGAATTTTATTCAGAGCGGGACGTTGTTTACGAAGAGCGGCGCATGCGCACCGAATCCACGCCCACCGGGGTTCAAAATGAGGTTTTCAACTCGTTATTCTGGCGCGGCCACCCTTACGGATGGCCGGTTGTCGGCTGGCCAAGCGATGTTTCTGCGATCACCCGCAAGCAGGCTGAGAACTACTTCGACATTTACTACGCACCCAACAACCTTACCGCTGTCCTGGTCGGTGACTTTGACGAAACTCAGGCGCTCAAGTGGGCCAACCAGTACTTTGGCAGAATTTCACGAGGTGAGCAGGCACCACCCGATGTTGTAACCCTGTTCATGCCACTTAAAGGCGGTTTTGACTACCGGGCCGAAGTCGACGCACCACCGAGCGTCACACTGGCATTCCATACCACAGCTTACGGCGGTGCTGACCACCCTGCCCTGATGGTACTGGCCGACGTACTGAACGGTAAAACAGGCCGTTTGTACAAGCGCCTGGTACTCAAGGATCAGATCGCCACCTCGGCCTCAGCCAGTGAGGACTCGCGCAAATATGATGGCGTTTTCCAACTCAGTGCGAACGGCAAGTCTGAGGTGGACCCCGATACCCTGAAGAAAGTATGGCTCGAGGAGATCAAAAAAATTCAGGCTGACGGCATCTCCGAATACGAGCTTGAGAAAGTTCGCAATAATCTGGCGGCCGACAATTTCCGTCGCCTGGAAGACAATTTTTTTCTCGCCATTCAGTTGTTGTATTACGACGGCTTGCGTGACTGGAGCAGTATGGAAACCCTGTTCCAACGGGTCACCGCCGTCAGCCGTGAAGATGTACAACGGGTTGCCAGGAAATACCTGCTGGCGGACAACATGGGTGCCAGGCTGTACACCCGTAAAGCCAATGCAGAACCGGAAGACCCCGCCCTGGCAGATTTCAGTGACGAACAAAAGCAGGCAGCCGGACAGATGTTAGGCCAGCTGAAGTCCCAGTCGCCGGAAAAGCAGCAAGAGATGCTGGGCCGCCTGCAAGCAATGCGCTCGCAAGCACCCGCTGAGATGCAACCCGTCATTGACTATGTCATCAGCAAGATTGCACAGTGAGGATCAACATGATGAAGCATATTAAACACCTGATAATCGTTATTGCCGTATTCACGTTGTTGGCCTGCGCAGGCACAACCACCCAATCAGAAACCAGCCCTGGTACCAGCCTGTCCCGCCAGGGACTGGCGCAGCATCCCGGCGACCTGCAGTATGCGGAACGCAAGATAGAAATACCGGACGCTGGACAATACCGCTATCAGCTGGATTCCGGCAACGTGGCATACATTGTTCCGGACCATTCCCTGCCACTGGTCGTCATCAACGTGCAATCCCGTGCAGGCAGATACCTGCTGGGTGCGGGTGATGCCGGGCTGGCAAACCTGACCGCCCGCATGATGCGCGACGGTGGTACCCGTGCCATGAGCCCGGAAGACCTGGATGAGAAGCTGGAGTTCCTGGCAACCTCGGTTAATGTGTCAATAGGTAACACGTCCTCCTCAGCCAGCATGGATTCCCTCAGCAGCAATCTCGATGAAAGCCTGGACCTGCTGTTTGATGTCATTGCCGAGCCACGCTTTGATAGCGAACGCCTGGAAATCAGGAAAAACGAGTTCATTGAAGCGATGAAGCGCCGCAACGACGATACCCGCACGATTGAAAGGCGGGTATTTGACGAGCTGCGCTTTGGTCCTGACAGTTACCGCAGCCTGCAGGCTACCGCCGCAGAGATTGAAGCGATCGACAAAGCACGCATGCAGGCCCTGGCGGCCAGGGTGTTTGCCTCACCCAACCTGGTGATCAGCGTCAATGGCGACGTTGAACCGGAAGCTGTTATTGCCAGCCTGAACCGCGAAATAGCACGCCTGAAAAGGGACGTGGAATTGCCTGACATTCCAGCCACAGCCAACCCCGCCGCTGCAGGTTTATACGGCGTCAACAAAGATGATGTACCCCAGACCCGGGTGCGTATGTTCCACCCCGGACCCCGACGTGGTGACCCACAGGAGTTCGCGATAAAGGTTATGAACGATATCCTTGGCGGTGGCGGTTTCACCTCCCGTATCACCAAGCGGATTCGCAGTGATGAAGGGCTGGCATACTCTGCTGGCAGTGCGTACCCGCTGGGCATCTATTACCCTGGCGTTTACCTGGTTTATTTCCAGTCAAAGAACAAGTCAGTACCCGAAGCCAGCAAGATCGCTCTCGAAGAGATCGCCCGGATACAGGCAGAACCTGTTTCAGAGCAGGAGTTGAACACGGCCCGACAGGCGGTTATTTCGGTTTTGAATGAGCGCTACTCCAACGCGGCAAAAAAGGCGGCAGCTTTCGCCACTGATGATCTGCAGGGTACTCCGGCCAACTACTGGAAAAACTACGAAGAGAACACCGCTGCAGTCAGCATCGCCGATGTCCAGAAGGCAGCCAGGAATCATCTGCACCCTGACGAACTTCGCATCCTGCTCACCGGCAAGCTTGCAGAAGCCAGCGAGGGTGATGGTGAGAACAGTGACATCGAAACGGTAACCGGCCTGAAGATGCAGCGGATTCCGTTAAAAGACCCCCTGACACTGGAACCACTGCCGCTGAACTGATATAGAAACTACTTCTTACCGATTCCGGAATGAATCGATATGGCGAGACTGCGCCCGAATAAGATTGGCCTGGAAAACTTCAAAGGCGACCTGCACGGTGGCCTGAGCGCTGCTGTGGTCGCCTTGCCGCTGGCGCTGGCGTTTGGCGTGGCTTCTGGTTTGGGCCCGAATGCAGGATTGTACGGGGCCATATTTGTAGGTTTTTTCGCCTCCTTGTTTGGTGGCACACCCAGCCAGATTTCCGGCCCCACTGCACCGATGACAATTATTGCCGCCTCAGTGTTTACACAATTCGGTGATGAGCCCATGGTGGGCTTCACAGTGCTGATGATGGCCGGGGGGTTCCAAATATTATTCGGTTATATGAAAATCGGGCGTTATATAAACCTGATGCCGTATCCGGTTATCTCCGGCTTTATGACTGGCATAGGTTGCATATTGATCGTAATGCAACTGGACCCACTGCTCGGTTATGACAGCCAACAGACAGTGATCAATGCCATAACCGTTTTGCCGGAATATGCTCACCATCCCAACATTGACGCACTTATCATCGGCTCGATCGCAATCGCGATCGTGTTGTGGACCCCGAGGCGCATCGCCCGCATCGTGCCGCCACCGCTGCTGGCGCTGGTAGCTTGTTCACTTCTGGCTTTGTGGTATGTCGATGCACCAGGGCTGGGAGAGGTGCCGAGTGGGCTGCCACAATTTGTTTCGCCGGTTATCAGTTTCGCCCGTCTCAATGACATGCTGGTTTCCGCTGCAGTATTGGCCGCGCTGGGTTCTATTGATAGTCTGCTGACCTCGCTTGTCGCTGATAATGTCACGCGTACTTTTCACAGATCAGACAAGGAATTGGTTGGTCAGGGTATCGGCAATCTGGTCGCAGGCCTGACCGGTTCGCTGCCGGGCGCAGGTGCATCTATTCGAACCATTACCAATATCAAGGCCGGTGGACGGACGCCGCTGGCCGGTATGCTGCATGCCGCTGTACTATTTGTAGTAGCCATTGGCCTGGGTCCGCTGGTAGCAACCATACCGGTAGCAGCATTGGCCGGAATTATGATCAAGGTTGGTCTTGACGTCATTGACTGGCGGTTTATCAGCAGAATCCATCGTGCTCCGCGGGTTGACCTGGTATTGATGGTTGTAGTCCTGGGACTGACCGTATTCGTAGATATTATCACCGCCGTCGCTGTTGGCGTGGTGTTGGCCAGCCTGACATTCGTTAAGGATATGGCTGAGATTCAGGTAGAAAATATCAAGACCATTTCCCATCCGGATGAAGAGCAGCTTTTTGATGATGAGGGTGCGGCCTTGTTCGAACAGTGCCAACGACGCGCGATGGTATTGCATCTGTCCGGACTGATCAGTTTTGGCGCTGCCAGCGAGCTGACCCGCAAGTTTGCCACTGTCGGCAGTTATGATCTGTTGATGATTGACCTGCAGGACGTTCCACGGGTGGATGGCAGCGCCGCACTGGCACTGGAAGAGATTATCGAGATTGCGACCGATAATGGCAAACAGGTGTTTATTGTCGGCCTGACCCTCCATGTTGCCCGTTTGTTAAAGAAAATGGGCATTTTGAACCTGATTAAAGACACGAGCCGGTTTCAGACCCGCAATGATGCATTGCGTGCAGCGGTAATTTTATTGCAGCGAAATTCGTAAAAAACAGAAATGGCTGGCCAACTCAGCCCGGCATTCCGGCCAGTAAGATCTGAGAGGCGATAACCAATGACTGGATTGAGCGCTTTCTATATCACGTTTCCACTGTTTTCGGTCTCTCGACGACAGTCTCCCTGTTGCGCATCATTAACCAACGAACCAGGGCCGGCAGTATGACAATGGCGGCAACCATGTTTGCCAGGAAAATAAACGACAGCAGGATGCCCATATCAGCCTGGAATTGCAGTGCCGAGAACATCCACGTACCAACACCGGCGGCCAGCGTGAAGCCGGTAAAAATTACCGCCCGTCCCGTCAGTCTCAAGGTCCGGTAATATGCCTCCCGCAACGTGAAGCCTTCCTTGAGGTAAATATCCAGCTTGTTATAGATATAGATACCGTAGTCCACACCGATACCAACGCCCAGCGCAACCACGGGTAAGGTATTCACTTTCAGACCTATGCCATAGACCGCCATCAAGGCCTCTGCCAGGGTGGAAACCACCACCAGCGGCAGCACAATACACAAGGTGCCAAGTACGGTTCGATAGGTCACCAGGCAAAGTATGATGATCGAGCCGAACACCAGCGCCAGCATTGGTTTCTCCGCGGCCGAGATATCTTCATTGGTCGCGGCCATCACACCAACGTTGCCAGTGGCCAGGCGGAAATTCAATTTCTCAGGGGTCACATCACCTTCGGTTGCCATTTCCTCCAGTACTTTGTGTTCCAGACCAAGTTTGAGATCACCGATATGGAGTGCTTCACGTAACTCCTTCACACGCTGAACGATGCGGGCAATTGTTTCTGCCTTATGATCGGTTGTGAACACCATAATCGGCATCGCACTGCAGTCTGAATTGAGCAGGCCTGTATCGGTATCAATACTGCTCAGCGCCTGGCGCAGCACATAGTGATCGCGAGGCAGGATACGCCACTTGATATTCCCTTCGTTCCAGCCCGCGTTAACCACTTTGACTACCTTCGGTAACGTGATGACCTTCTGCACGCCATCTACATTGGACAGTTCCCAGGCAAAGCGGTCGATGGCTTCGACGACATTGTAATTTTCAGTACAGGCATCAGGAATGGTTTCTGCCACCACCGTGAGTACGTCCACCCCCAGAGAGAAACGTTGTGATATCAGCAAAGCATCCAGGTTATAACGCGCCTGCGGGCGCAATTCCGGCACGCCGACCTCGGAATCACCGATTTTCATATCCTGCGCTTTCCACATCCCCACACCGAACAGCAGGATGGCAATGGCGATCGCCCAGGCAGCCCGTTTTGGTTCTGTGAAACCAGCAAGGAAATCCCACAACGGCGAACTCTCCGCCGCTTTCCGGAGTAATTTTTCACGGTATTTCTGTGGGTTTTTTAACTGCACCCAGGATAGTAATACCGGTAGCAGCAAGAGGTTGGTCAGAATAATAACTGCCACGCCAATGCTGGCGGTAATCGCCAACTCCTGGATAATCCGGATGCTGATAAACAGGACCGTCAAAAATCCGATGGTGTCAGATACCAGGGCGATAACACCGGGCGCCAGCAGTTTCTTGATGGTCTCTCTCGAACCATGCATCGGCGAGCGACGGGGGATCTCCTCGATGGAGTGAACGCCACTCTTGACCCAATCATCCGGAGTGCGGCCACCGAACTCCTTCTCCACTATCCAGGCACTGATTTTTTGTACACCATGGCTGACACCAATCGCAAAAATAAGGAATGGCGTCAAAATATTCATCGGGTCGAGGCTGTAGCCCAGCAAGCTCAGAATACCCATTTGCCAGATAACAGCCATGCGCTCAGTGCGACGGCTGGATCACCTGTATCGTCAGGGTCAGCCACCGGCGGATTCAACGTCAGGTCAGTGGTGCCGGTATATAACAGGCTGGTCGGAAACGGAATGACCGGGCGGCCACTGAAGGTACCCGCAGGGTCAAAACTCGCCGTCAGAACACCCGTGACAACACTCCCGTCTTTATTGAGTGCGGGTCCATATTGGGCATTAACGTTGAGTGCAAAGAAAACCAGAAGAAGTACCAGGCGCATATTCATAGATCAGCCCCCGTGAAAATTCAAAACGTGAAATCGTCATTCCAGTGGTTCAACGGCCATGAAAACCGCAAACAGGCAAGGTAAAAGCATTTATTCTGACAGGTTCACAATGTTACCGACTGGCAAGACCGGAATGATTCAGTTTAAACTGCCCTGCGTTGAAAGTTCACCAGAGGAAGAGCAGGCCGTGCCAACCATCGACATTCTTGCAAAACATAATTTGAGCCACGAAGAGGCTTTGACCGCTGCGGATGAATTGTCCTGTGACCTGTCAGAAAAGTTCGGAATCGAATATGGCTGGGAGGATGACGTCATCCATTTTGAGCGCCCGGGCGTGGATGGTCAGATACGGGTACAAGATGATGAAATCAGGGTCCAGGCTAATCTCGGCATCATGCTAATGATGCTAAAAGGACCCATCGAGCAGGAAATTGTGGTTTATCTGCAGCAGCACTTTGGCTGCCACTTCGAAGAAGGTTAGTCAAAACCTTGTGAGAATATTCTTCAGCCCCCCCGGAGTGTCCCAGTCCCGGCCGAAAACATAGCGCGGCAAGAGCCACTTGTTTCCGGTTTTTGAAACCCTTCTCGGCTCGGTGGTAAACGCAGCTAAGAAATTGTGTGCCGATTGCTGTTCTGGCAAATACTCGGTCACCACATAACGACTGACCGAGCCATAGGGATAAGCGAACAGTGTCGGGCTTTTGCCACCCAGAACTCCCGCGATATTTTCTCCCGCCTGCCTGAACTGGATATCAGCATCAACGAAGCTTTTCACCTGGCTGAAATCACCCTTAATCTGGTTCTCCTGAGCGACCCTGTCCAGCTCCGGGTGCAGATGGTCCCAACTGTGGCACTCAACATCCATGACCCCGGAAGACGATGCCTCCCGCCACCATTCATCCCCCCACCAGCCTTTGCCAATCAGACCCGTTTTATCCAGTGACTCCCTGGCCTGTGGCGAGCTGATAACAAAGCTGGTCGCATGCACCTGCCCATTGGACCGACCGCTGGCCATATGATCTCTGAGGATGTTGAACATACTGCGCTGCATACCGCATGTCGGGTGGTCCAGATCATAAAAATCGAACCATGAACCATCATCAAAAGTAATGGCCACCGAACGGGCTACCTCCCCGTCATCCAGTAAACCCAGGTGCCAGTCCACTACTTTACTCAAGGGGATGATGTTGAGACCAAGCTCGCCAATGGTCAGCAGGTCAGCAGCCAATGCCAGGTGGTCATTTTCCGCATAGGTGTTTTTGATCACGTTGACGGCGTGATAGGTAAGAACCGGAATACTCACTGATGACTGCGCCCCTGTAAGCTGAGTAGCTATTGTGCCAAAACACCGGGTCGATTGTTAAAAAATTAGCAGGTACAGGTTGGGCTTGCCTTTCCAAAGCCAAATCGCCAATATTAAGCCCCCTTTGTCAGGCCTATAAGCTGAAAAGAACGTGAACCGTGCCATCACCGCTCCAATGCGACAAAACTGGTCGCTGTTTATTATTTTTCTGCGCCGGGAATTCACGGAGCAGTACCTGGGCTCAATAACCAGCATCGGCTGGGCCCTGATCGCACCATTGGTGATGCTGGCAATATACGGTTACGTCTTTGGAGAAATTTTCAAAGTGCGTTTCCCGGAAGCTGATGCGGTTGGTTTTTTGGGCTATCTGGCACTGGGAATGTGGCCCTGGATCGCTTTTTCTGAATCCATCAGCCGTGCAATCAAAGCGGTAAAAGGCAACGCTGCACTGGTGCATAAAACTGCACTGCCGCACGAAATATTTGTTTACTCCACAGTGCTCGCCACCTTTCTGACCCACCTTGCAGGCTATGCCGTGGTCTTGCTGGTGCTGGCTCTTATGGGTAAGCCCCTGGTCTGGATAATGTTGCCCGTGGTTCTGTACTACATGCTGCTGGTGCTGTTGCTGGCGGTTGGACTGGGCATGATTGTTGCAGCGCTGGATGTATTTTTAAACGATATCGAACACGGCATACCGTTGCTGCTCACCATGTGGTTCTTCACTACGCCCATTCTTTACAGCCCGAGCCTGCTGCCAGTCGAGGTATTGCCTTACCTGGACCTGAATCCGATGGCCTATATTGTGGTGAGTATCCGCCAGGCCATGCTTGAGGGGCACTGGGTACCTTCCGGAATTGATGTTGTGGCCCTGATTGCCAGTGTGGCAGTGCTGATTTTCGGACGCTGGTTCTTCAATCGCTGCAGCACCCGTTTCGAGGACTTCCTGTGACCGGCAAGCCACTGATTGAACTCACCGGGGTCGGCAAAAATTACCCCCTGGCCAGCAATTCCTCCGACCGCCTGGCGGCACTGTGGGATTTGCTGCTGGGCCGGCCGATACGCCGCACACGGAATATCCTGCATGACATAGATCTGCGCGTACTGCCGGGTTGCTCTGTGGGTGTAATCGGTGAAAACGGTGCAGGGAAATCCACGCTGCTCAAACTGGTTACCGGCGTGCTGCGGGCCTCGCAGGGAGAAGTTAAAACCCGTGGCCGGATAGGTGCCCTTCTGGAGTTGGGGGCCGGTTTCCACCCTGATTACACCGGCCGCGAGAACATCAGCCTGAATGCCGCCCTGGTGGGGCTGACACAGACAGAAATTCTCGCCAAGACCCCGGAAATCATTGCCTTTGCGGATATCGGTGACTATATCGATGAGCCAATTAAACATTACTCATCGGGCATGGTAGTGCGACTGGGTTTTGCCATTATTGCCGCGACCACGCCCGACCTGCTGATTACCGATGAGGTGCTGGCTGTCGGTGATGAGTCATTTCAGAAGAAATGTGTCAAGTGGCTGGAGAACTATGTCGAGTCAGGCGGTACTTTGTTGATTGTTTCCCACAGCATGTATCACGTCCAGAAACTCTGCCAGCAAGCGCTTTGGCTGCATGACGGTTCGATTCGAAAGAGTGGTGATGTGTTCGAAGTGACGCAGGCCTATCTGGCCTTTCACGAACGCAAAACTGCCGACACCGAAACCAGCGACCGTGCTGCGGCCGATGGGGATCGCTTTCGCATTGACTCCCTGTGGATCAATGGCTGCGACCAGAGCCAGCCCAGCATTCCCATGGGGGCAGAGCTCAGGATACAAGGTGTCGTTTATTCACCGGATGAGCGCATGCCGGTGGTGGTGATTGGCATCGTGCGCGCCGATGGAACTCCGGTTTACGGCACCAGCAGCGAGATTGATGCGGCACAGCTGGGTAAAATCGATGCTCACCATTTCGCTTTCGAACTGGTGTTGGAACATATTCCCCTGCTGCCTGGTGCCTACACAGTGCGTTCACACGCGATGGATCCTGAAGGTGTGCGCCTGTTCGACACCCTGAGTCATGATTTTATTGTTGCCGGTCAAAGCCGTGAGCTCGGCTTTTGCCGCCTGCCTCACCACTGGGTTGATGCCCCAACGGAGGAATCAATCGCCCACCTGCAAAACAGCGACGACCCCTAACCGGATATGTGGACAAAAACCCGGCTTCCTGATCACCGGCGCACAGAAATGTGGCACCAGGCCGGCACAGTACCGGGGGGATCGGGAAATAACCTTCCGCGACATTAACTAAAAGGCTGCTCATCACCGGCGAATAACTTGCGCATGGATTCACTTTCCCTGTGCCAGATCGTCTCGACAAATTCAGTGCCATCACCCATCACACGAAATGCCGACAAGCCCTGCTCCAGAAATGACTGCAACAGCCCGAAGCCGGCAGCTCGTGCTGGCCCCCGCAGTGTTCTGATCAGGAGCAGAACCATGCGGTGGTGGACAACCTCATTGAGTTGCAACCCCAGATGGCGAATCAGCTCGATCTGCTCCTCGCGTTCCGTTGCGCGCCCGCAGGTACGGTATAGCATTGCGTAACGTTCTGTATTCAGCTCAGTCCAGGTGGTTTGATGCAGGGCAGCCGCCATATCCATATCAAGGTCAAGGCTCAGGGACTGCAGTTCAAAGGCCTCGGCCAGCACCTGTAAAACATCATCATGCAACATCCGCACCATGACGGGTACAACACGCTCCATTTCCTGATCACGCTCACGAAAATGCAGCCCCCCGTAAAGCTCCGTCAGGAAAAAGTTGCCGGCGGCCGCAAAACGTTCCTCGCTGAACAGGTCATGGTAACTGTTGGCAAGGCGCTGTCGCTGCCAGTCCTGCATAAGCTCCAGTTCGCACAGTGGGAAGCCCTCCATATCCAGGCGGGCGGCAAGTGCATGGCTTGCCGCCAGTGCGTACCTGAGACGCCCGGCTGCGGGTTTCAACTGCCACCGTCCTCTTCAAGGGCAGCGATAACCCCCAACAATTCTGTCGCAGTGCGCCGGAACAGGGCCAGCGCCTCAACATGGGCGTATCGCACAACACCGGCTTCATCCACCAGGAAAACCGCCCTTTTCATGCCGAAAGTGCCCTTGCAACCATACATTTTTGCCACTTCCAGATCCGGATCGGACAGCAACATGAACGGCAAATCGTACTTTTCCCTGAAACTCCGATGTGACGCCAAACTGTCAGAACTGATCCCAACCACCGAGACCCCCAGATCGGCAAACGACTCGATACCATCCCGGTATTCACACAGCTGCCGAGTGCAAACGGGTGTGTTGTCTCCCGGATAAAAAACCAGCAGGCACTTCCCGCCAGCCTGCTGCGACAGGCAAAACTCACCGCCGCTGTCAGCAGTCAGGCAAAAGTCTGGCGCCTTTTCATTAACCGCGACCATTCGCGTTCTCCTCTAAACCTTATCCGGGTAATTTGAAGGCCATTATTTAACCGCCCTTTACTGGTCAATAGCAACCGGCAGCGTTAAAATTGAGCTCTTACACATAGGTTATGCCAGCATGCTTACAATACACCAGGCCATGGATGCCACGCGGCCCCGATCCAGCGCGAAAACCGGTCTCGCGATCGCCGGCGGAGGGCCGGTTGGCGCTATTTACGAACTGGGTGCCTTACGCGCACTTGATGAAAGTATTGACGGTTTGCGGTTGCATGAACTGGACGTATATGTCGGTGTCAGTGCAGGCGCCCTGATTGCCTCGGGCCTTGCCAACGGGATCAGTAGCGCGGAATTGTGCAGGATATTCATGGGGCAGGAATATGCCAGCCTGAAATTTGAGCCGGAAAACTTCCTGCGCCCGGCATTCGGTGAGTATTTCCAACGTGCCGCCAAGCTGCCTGCCATCCTGACCGACACCCTGATAAATATCATCAAAGAGCCCATTCACACCGGTGTCTCACAAGTGGTTGGCGAGCTGGCCAGGGCCATCCCAAGCGGCATCTTCAACAACGAGGCCATGCACAATTTTATGGAGCAGACCTTCGCCGTCACTGGCCATACCAACCGTTTCGACGGGCTGAATTGCAAACTTTACATCGTTGCCGTTGATCTCGACAGCGGTGCGGTCGTTTGTTTTGGTGATCCATCACACCAGGATGTCACTATTTCCCGGGCGGTGCAGGCCAGCGCCGCTCTGCCTGGCCTTTATCCGCCGGTTGAAATTGATGGACACTATTATGTGGATGGGGCGCTGCGCCGCACGCTGCATGCTTCGGTTGCCCTTGATGAAGGCATCGACATGCTGCTTGGCGTCAATCCGCTGGTGCCATTCGATGCTGGCGAAAATGCCCGCAACGCTGACATACCTGCCCAGCAGTTAATCAGTGGCGGCCTGCCGTTGATTCTGTCACAGACATTCCGTGCCTTGATTCAGTCACGCATGGAGGCTGGCTTCAGGAAATACCTGAACAGCCACCCATCGACTGACCTTGTTCTGCTGGAACCGGACCGGGGCGATGAAGAGATTTTCTTCACCAACATTTTTAGCTATGCCAGCCGCCAGGCACTGTGCGAGCATGCTTACCAGGCGACCCGCCGTGACCTGCTGGCCCGCCGCGATGCCTTCGACCCGGTACTTAAAAAGCGTGGTATGTCGCTGAATATGGATCTGCTCAAAGATCCGCACCGCGACCTGCAACAAAGCATAGGCGCCGGACGATCCAGCCATGCCGTTCTGGCCCGCAATCTTTCCGGCATACTTGACGACCTTGAAGACTTGCTGGACAAGCGCAAAGCCATTTAGCAATCCCGTCAGCACTCCCTGTTCAGCTCGAGCCCACTGCCTCTGGTGGCGGTTCGATTTTGTGAATCCAGCACAGTAAGCAGTGCGCAGTGCTTACCAATGGATGCCACGCATCAGGCTGGCGAAAGCAACCTGCTCCTGCGAAGCCTTCTGCTGGTGCTCGGCAATGCCCTTGGCCGCCGATGAATCCGGAAACATCCGGAAGGCGCTGTTCATGACGATTTCTGCGACTTTCGGAGCAACAGCGTGCAACATCTGCGCAAAAATCCCCAGTCGTGTCGCAATTCTTTGCGGCCGGTAAATGACGGCCTGGCGAATGAATTCAGCAGCCTCGTCCGGGGTGATTGTTGGTACGTTATCGTACATCTTGGTCGGCGCAATCATCGGCGTGCGCACCAGTGGCATATTGATCGTGGTGAAGGAAATACCGGTGTCGCTGTATTCCGAGGAAGCGCAACGCGAGAATGCATCCAGTGCTGCCTTGGAAGCTACATAGGCCGAAAATCGTGGCGAGTTGGTCAGCACGCCAATTGAAGATATATTAATCACTTGCCCTGTCTTGCGCGCTTCCATACCGGGTAATGCCCGTAAAATGAGACGCAGGCTGCCAAAATAGTTCAGTTGCATGGTGCGTTCAAAATCATGGAAACGGTCGTATGACAGAGATATGGAGCGGCGTATTGAACGCCCGGCATTGTTAACCAGGATATCAATTGCACCGTGGTCTTCGACAATCCGGTCAATCAGCTGGTCGCAGGCGTCCAGATCGGTCACATCGCAGGGATAACTCCAGGCCTGCCCCTCGGCTGCCTTGATTTCATCCAGTGATTCGGCCAACTTCTCCACGCCACGTGCCACCAGCATCACCTTCGCCCCGGCCCGCGCCATCATCAGCGCTACTGCGTGCCCTATGCCTGATGATGCACCGGTGACCACCACCACTTTGCCGCGCACGTGTCCATGCAGGCTGCGATCAATAAACAGATCCGGATCCAGATGGCGTTCCCAGTAATCCCAGAGTCGCCAGGCGTAATCCTCAAGCCTGGGAACCTTGATGCCGCTACCCTTCAGCGCCCGTTGGGTCTCATTATTGTCAAATTTGGTGGGATAGTTGACGAATTTCATCATGTCCGGGGGAAGACCCAGGTCCTTCATCACCTGGTCGGAAATGCGCCGGATTGGCGGCAGCATTTTGAGGCCCTGTTTGATCGCTGCAGGAATATAGTTAAATATTCTGGCATCGATGCGCATGGTCATTTGCGGCGCGTGGGCAGCGTAGGCGAAGAGGTTCAGCACTTCACCAATTCGTTTGGGTTTGGGATCGGTCAGATGGAAGCACTGGCCATCCAGTTTGGGTTTGTGTGCAATATGCAGGGTCGCCTGAACCACGTAGTCCACGGGTACAATGTTGATCCGGCCACCTTCGATACCCAGAGTTGGCATCCATGCGGGCATCATCTTGCGCATTTTTTGAATCAACTTGAAGAAGTAATAAGGCCCGTCGATCTTGTCAATGACACCTGTTTCCGAATGCCCGACAACAATACCCGGCCGGTAAATACGCCATGGAATGGCGCACTCCCGCCGCACGATGCCTTCAGAATTGTGCTTGGTCCGGAAATAGGCATTGTCCAGGCCATGCGCCTCCTCGAACATGTCCTCCCGGAAAATCCCCGGATAAAGTCCGGCAGCAGCAATCGAGCTCATGTGGTGAAAGCGTTTGGCCTTGATGTTTTCTGCAAACCTGACGGCGTTTTTTGTGCCCTCTACGTTCACGCTGATCTGGCTTTCGGCATCAGCCATCAGGTCATAAACCGCACCAAGATGGAATACATGGTCAATTTTGCCTTCCAGTTCCCGTCTTTTTTTGGCAGGAATGCCCAGCATGGCGCGTGTCAGGTCACCGGTTACCGGCACGACGCGGCTGGCGGTACTGTCCCAGTTCTTTTTTTGCGCTGCAAATTTCTTTTTCGACGCTTTGCGTACCAGCACATAGATGGTGCCCTTGCTTTTTTTCTTCAGCAGTTCACCAATCAGGTTATGGCCGATAAAACCGGTGCCGCCGGTAATGAAGTAATTCATAGCTTGACTCCAAGTAATGCCTGCAATGGCAACAATCTTATCAGATCAGTACACCTATTCCTGCCTGTTACAATTCCCTGTGGCAAAATGTCCTTTCACCATGCACCGGGAGTGAACCGATGACAGAACCCGAGACAAAATTTGAACTGGCGGGGAAGGCGATAAAAACCTTGCTGGAAAAGCCAGACAACGACACCCTCCTCGAGTTGTACGCACTCTATAAACAGGGTTCAGCCGGGGATGTCAGTGGTGAGAAACCCGGTCTTTTTGACTTTGTTGCGGGCGCAAAATACAGCGCCTGGGAGCAACTCCGGGGGCTGAGCCCCGAATCAGCCAGACAAAAATACATTGAACTGGTGGAGAAGCTTGCCGGCCCGCTGGACAAGTGACTGAGAGCACAAACCCGTCATGACGCGCCGCAACACGCGGGAACTAATACTCTCGACCAGCCTGACGCTGTTCAATACGCTGGGTGAGCCGAATGTCAGCACCAACCTTATCGCTGACGAGGCAGATATCAGTCCCGGCAACCTCTATTACCACTTCAAAAACCGGGATGATATCGCCCTCGAATTATTCAAGCGTTACTTGTTGTGTATGCGACCTTTGCTGGAGCTTGAAGAAGACACTGTGCCGGAAATAGAGGATCTGTGGCTGCGCCTGCACCTTATTTTCGAAGCCATGGGCCGTTTCCGGTTCTTATTCCGTGACCTGAATGATCTCTACGGCAGAATCACAAATCTACAGCGGGCTTTCCATGGCCTGCTCGATCGCCAACGGGCTGCTTTGGAGGCACTGATCACGGGTTTGCGGGAAAGCGGCAGCATGCTGATTTCACAGCATGACAGCGAGATACTGGCCGACAACATGTTGCTGTCCATGACCTATTGGATTTCATTTGCAGAGGTAACTGAAGACCCAGGGCTGGAAGACGGCAAGGTGTTGTCTGAATCCGTGGCCCGGGTTCTGCACCTGATCTTGCCCTACTTACGCGAACCGGAGGCGGACCAGGTCAGGACTTTGGCACTAACCTACCGCCAGGCTTAATAAGCCCATACGGAAAAAGGCCGGCTTGTGGGCCGGCCTTATATATCCATATGACTGAAAAAGTACTGCTATTTAGCCGCTGGTTTTTTCGCAGTCTTCTTTTTGGCTGCCGTTTTACGCGCCTTTGCAGCTTTGGCCGGTGCGGCCTTTGACAATGCCGTCACCTGGCGAGACAGTTTTTGCACCCGTTCGGACAGTTTATTGACATCTTCTGCTGTAGGCACACCGAGGCTGCCCAGTACACGGGCGACACGCTCTTCGAAGATATTCTCCAGTTTGTCCCAGTTATCAACGGCTTGCTTACGAACAGCATCAACCTTTGATTCCACGCCACCTTTGATATCACCCACAGCGGTTTCGGCAACACTGCGAGTCTTTTTCTCCAGCCTGCTGCCTTCAGAAACCAGCTTTTCAAACAGTTTATTACCCTGTTCAATCAGCTTGCCGCTCTCTGCCTGTGCAACTGAGTATGCACCCAGGCCCGCCAGCCAGATTTCACGTGCGGATTCGACCACAGGTGCAGCGATATTCAGTGCTGCAGGTTTTGCCTGTTCTTTCTTCTTCATTACCTTCTTTTTCAATGTCTTCTTAGCCATTTCAAACTCCTTTCTCATCTGAGAATCTGTAAATCATGTTCGTATACTAAGGGTTAAAATTAGAGCTAACACCCTAAAAGCGTGAAAGCCCGAATTCCGGCCCAATTCATCTACTTCGTAGGTGCGGTTTTGTCGGACACTGCCGATTTTTTAGCCGTACTCTTGCGCGCTACCGGTTTGTTACCTGCAGCCAACTTCTTCTCAAGAGCAGCCACCTGGCCGGAAAGCGTCTTCAACTCGGCAGACAACCCATCCAATTGCTCAGCACTCGGAATTCCGGCACGGCCCAGAGCCTCAGCAACGCGTGCTTCAACAACTGCTTCAAGCTTGTCCCGGTTTTGTGCAACCTGGTCAGAGACAACCTTTACGCCCGCATTCAGCTTGCGGGTCTCTTCTGCAGCGGAGGCCTGAAGCCGCTTAACAGCCGCTGAAACATACCCTTCAAGGTCTTTCTCCAGCTTATTCAGGCTTGCCACCGTGTCACTGGATATACCTTCCACGCTTGCAGACAGGTCACGTATATCTTCAGCTTTGGGAACCTGCAGGTTTTTCAGGGCTTCGGCAACGCGGCCTTCAAAAATGGCTTCCCATTCCTTCCAGTTATTTACCGCCTGGCGGGACATTTTTTGCACCCGGCCGGAAAGCCTGCTTAGCTCCTTTGTTGTCGGGATACCCAGACGATCCAGGGTGCCCAAAACACGCTCATCAAAGGCGTTTTCAACACCACCCCAGTTTTCAGCAACCTGCCGGCGTGCGATATCCAGCCGTGATTCAATACCATCTTTAAACTCGCCTGCAACAGACTCCGCATCGTGCAAAGCTTTTTTCTCCAGCTTCGTACCTTCAGATACCAGCTTGTCAAAAATCCTGTTGCCCTGGTCAATCAGTTTGCTACTTTCCTGTTGTGCAACGGAAAACACACCCAAACCTGCAAACCAGGCGTCACGTACTGACTCAGCCACGGGCGTGGTTAACTTGCTTATCGCGGGTTTCGCCTGTACTTTCTTCTTTAGTGTCTTGTTAGCCATCTCAAACTCCTTGTTTCTTTGAGGATTGGTAAATGATGGCCCGATATTAGGCTTAATATTTAGAGTAAACACACTAGAAAGCAGCGGCTTGTCTGCAGCAACAAAAACGGTGACAAAGATCATGCATGAATGGAATAAATTCCCCCACGACAACTCAGCTTTCACGTTCGCAGGCGATGACCTGCTTGATGCCTGGCCTGACCTGCACCGCGGCGACTGTGTCGAATTCCCGGATGCAGACTGGGTACAACAGACGCTTGAACAAGCACCGGCGGCAGCACCGGATTGCTTTGATGGTGACTTTTCTGCACTCGCAACAACCATCCAGGAAGCCTGGCGCTGTTACCACCGTGGTGACTTTCAACAGGCCACTGATCTGGCCGGCCAATGTGGCCAACTGGCACACGCCCCGGCCAATAAGGCAGCAGGCATTTACGCAACTTACCTGGAGCCCGACGAGGCTGCTGCCCAGAGTTGCTTCCAGTCTGCAGTGAAGCGTGCTGAAGCCGCCATAGAAGTGTTTCCGGACGACCCCAACAGCTACTATTTTCATGCCTTCAACCTCGGCCGTTACAGCCAGAGCATTTCGATCGTCAAAGCACTAAGCCAGGGTCTCGGCGGCAAGATCCAGTCAAGCCTTGAGAATGCTATCTACCTGCAGCCTGACCACGCAGATGCAAATATTGCGCTCGGCATGTACTACGCAGAAGTTATTGACAAGGTGGGGAAAATGCTTGGCAAGTTGACCTATGGCGCCACCGCAGACAAAGCGCTGGCGCATTTTGAACAGGCGCTGGAGTTGACGCCCACTGCACCGATCGCAAACATTGAATATGGCAATGGACTTTACTTGTTGTTCGGTGATGAGCGGCTGGATGAGGTCACAGACCTGTACATAAAAGCCACTGAACTGCAGCCGCTTGATGCAATGGCGAAACTGGATATAGAAGCAGCACTGGCAGAGCTGGAATAAGCCCGTTGGCCAGGCATTGATGCCCGGTGCGCCTACTTCAGTAAGTCCCTGGCGGAATCCGGGCTGGGCCGGCCTTCCAGTGGTAACATCAAGCCAAGGTACAGAAGTTTCTCAAACTCCCTGTTGAAGCGGGAAATAATCGCCGACGGCTCTGCAACCAGGTGGCGATCTGCGATCAGGCCAAAGAAAACCTTGCCGTTATAGCTGAGAATACTGACCCCCAGGCCGATGCCGCCATTCTGCGGTACCCAAAACATCATTTCCTTCATTTTTGAGCCGGCCAGGTAAATCGGCTGCTGTGGCCCTGGAACATTTGTCAGCACGGCAGTGGCCTTTTTGCTGAGCATATCCAGCGCCGGCTTCTGCACCGCAGAAGGCCCCATTCCCAGCGCTGCCAGGAAGCCGAGGGTGACAGCTGCCTGCTTTGAGGATTTGAGCTCGTTCATACGCGCGTTAATGATATAAAGCCGATCCAGTGGATTGTCGACACTCAGCGGCAAAGACAGGAACACCAGGCCGAAATGGTTGCCAAGTTCCTGTGCATGCTCAAGCGGGCGCAAATTCACCGGCACAGTGACACGGATATCCCGCAGGGACCCGGGCGGGTCGCCTGCCGCAATCATGTATTGCCGCAGGGCCCCCGTCACGGCGGCAATAAGCACATCGTTGACGGTGCAACCAAACGCTTTGCTTACGCCCTTCACTTCTGCAAGTGGCAATGGCTCTGCCCACGATACCTGCTTGCGCACGCCAAGCTGGCCTTTGAAACGGGTGACCGGATCATCTTTAAGCGTGAGGGAACTGGCCAATTCCTGTACAACCTCACCCACTTGCGCTGCGTACTCACTGGCAATCGCCGGGTCCTGCAGTACTTTGGCACCCTCTTTGATCAGCTTCTCACCCATATGCAAAGCAAAATCCAGCCCTTCGCGGGCGGGATCCAGCAGGCGCCTGAACACCACTGACTCATCCGCCCGGCGTTTCTTCCAGACTTCAGGCTTGCGGGCAGACGGCCGTCCCGCACGCGTTGGATCAGTCAATGACAGAAATACCTGCACCAGTGCAATGCCATCGGCTATGCAGTGGTGAATCCGAATGATCAATGCCGGCCCTTCGACATAATTCTCAACCACATGAAACTGCCACAGCGGCCGTGACGGATCCAGCGCCGTGCTGGCTAACTGGGAAACCAGCAACTCAAGTTCTGCCTGGTCTGCCGCGCCCGGCAATGCAGTGCGGCGCACATGGTCATTGATGTCAAAATCTTCATCCAGCACCCAATGCGCGCCGCGGGGGCCATCGACAGCTTTCTGCCGAAACCGCCGGAAGGCAAGAAAGCGCTGCTCAATGGTTTCAAGCAAGCGGGCGTAGTCCAGCTTGTCATCCAGGATCAATACGCCATTGATCATCATCAGGTTGGTCGGTTGCTCCATGCGCAACCAGGCCGTATCAACCTTGGAGATGGGTTCTTTGGAAGGTTCTGCTGTCAATTCAATAGATTCCTGATACTTATCAAGTCCACACTGTATAATTGTAACTTAATTTATCACGACTTATGACTATCTGGTTTTGACTGCTCAGTTGCGACTGCAACAAGCAGCAACGGCTGAAGTGAAGGAACGGCTTATGACCCTGCCTGTATTGCTATTGATCACCGTACTGACGATTTGGGCCTTTGAGCGATTTTATCTGCGTGGCAACCCGCCCGCTGAATACCCCACCCCGGATGACCCCGGTGCGATCAAGCACTTTATCAGCCCCCCGGGTGCGGAACAGGATGCCGTGATCAAGGCAGTTGAAGAACTCAACGACACCATTGTAGGCGCCGTACGCCAGCGTCATATGCAGGTGGCGCGCACTGCCATGAATGGCTTGAGCGCCGGGCGCAGCTATGTGAGCAGTTTCGTGCCGGTCGATGCAGGTGGCGTACCGGCAGAGTGGGTCCTGGCCCCCGGTGCTGACCCAAACCGGCGTGTGCTGTATATCCATGGTGGCGGATTTATCATGGGCAGCCCGCTGAGCCATCGCACCATCACCAGCAAATTCTCCGAAATCACAGCCTGCGCTGTATTGGCGATCGATTACCGGTTAATGCCTGAGTACAAGCACGCAGATTGTGTTGAAGACTGCCGCACAGCTTATCGGTGGCTACTCGAAAATGGACCGGATGGACCCGGCGCGCTCCAGCAACTATTTATCTCAGGTGATTCTGCCGGCGGCAACCTTACACTGTCACTGGCAGCATGGATACGGGACGAGGCTTTACGCCCTGCCGACGCAATTGTGGCAATGTCCCCATTAACAGACTGTACCTTCTCCGGTCACAGCATCCGTCAGAATGAAGCCACTGACACTATGCTGGCCCCGTTGATGAAGACCCTTAACAAACTACCCCCGTTTGTGAAAAGCTGGTGGGTAGTCCGGACCTACCGGATACGGCCTTCCAGCCCTGTCCCCTCCCCCTTGCTGGGGGATCTGTCCGGCCTGCCACCAACACTGGTCCAGGCCAGTGAAGCTGAAATGTTGCTGGATGACGCCCGGCGCTATGTCTTCAAGGCCTGTGCCGCAGGCTCTCCGGCACAACTGCAGACCTGGACTGATATGGTCCATATCTGGCAAATTTTTGAGCCGGAACTGCCACAAGCCACCGAAGCCTGGAACGAAATCAAACAATTTCTGCAAGGCCAGAATCCAGTGCACTAAAATAGCGGTAACAGTCCGCTCGACCCGGCAGATACCAGTTTACGCGTCCGACGCTACAGCTTGGCTGTTCAGCGTGCCATAATTGCACATTCCTATATTGCCCCCAATACAGCATTTACAGCGAACACTATGAGTAAACAGAAAAGAAGAATTCTTGTCACCAGCGCCCTGCCCTACGCCAATGGTGCCATCCATCTGGGGCATATGCTCGAGTACATCCAGACAGACATCTGGGCACGCTTTCAAAGAGCCCAGGGACATGAATGCTACTTCGCCTGGGCGGATGATGCACATGGCACACCCATCATGCTACGGGCGGAGGCGGAAGGTATTTCGCCAGAAGAGTTGATAGCGAAGATGAACGCCGAACACCAGCAGGACTTTAAGGATTTCGGCCTGAGCTACGACCATTACTCAGACACCAACGGCGAAGCCAACCGCCAGTGCGTCGAGACGGTCTACAACCGGCTCAATGAAGATGGCTATATTGAGCGGCGTACGATCTCCCAGTTCTATGACGAGGACAAGGGTATGTTTCTACCCGACCGCTTCATCAAAGGCACCTGTCCCAAGTGCAAAACTGAAGACCAGTACGGCGACAGTTGCGAGTCCTGCGGCAGCACCTACAGCCCGACCGACCTGATCGGTCCGCGCTCGGCGGTCAGCGGCACCGAACCGGTGATGCGTGATTCTGAACATTATTTTGTTCGCCTGTCTGAATTCGAAGACCGTCTGCATACCTGGATGACCTCCGGCGTGCTTCAATCCGCTGTGGTGAACAAGATGCAGGAATGGTTCGAAGACGGCCTGCGGGACTGGGATATTTCACGTGACGAACCCTATTTTGGCTTCAAGATTCCAGGCACCGGGGATAAATACTTTTATGTGTGGGTCGATGCACCCATCGGCTATATGTCTTCCTTCAAGGAGCTCTGCGAGCAAACGGGGCTGGATTTTGACGACTGGTGGAAACCCGACACCGAGACTGAAATGTATAATTTCGTCGGTAAGGATATCGTCTATTTTCATACCCTGTTCTGGCCGGCCATGCTGATGGGCTCCGGGTTTCGCTCGCCTACAGCCGTATATGCGCACGGCTTCCTGACCGTCGACGGGGCCAAGATGTCCAAGTCCCGCGGAACGTTTATCCAGGCACGCACCTATCTGGAGCACCTCAACCCGGACTATTTGCGTTACTACTTCTGCGCCCGCCTGGGTGCCGGCACCGCAGACATTGATCTGAACCTCGAAGATTTTGTCTCACGTGTGAATTCGGACATGGTCGGCAAGGTGGTCAATATTGCCAGCCGCTGCGCCGGCTTTATCCAGCGGGGCTTTGGTGCCCAACTGGCCGCTGAACTTCCCGACCCACAGCTTTACCAGTCCTTTATTGACCAGCGCGAGGCCATTGCCGACGATTTCGAGCAACGCAACTACCAGTCAGCCATCCGTCGCATCATGTCACTGGCAGATGACGGCAACCGCTATATAGATGACCACAAACCCTGGCAACTGAATAAACAGGAAGGCCAGCAGGCCAATGTGCAGGCGATCTGCACACAAGGCATCAACCTGTTCCGTGTGCTGATCACCTTTTTGTCTCCTGTTGTTCCGTTCACGGCCAATGCTGCAGCAGAATTCCTCGGCCTGGCTGTGGATCAATGGTCGGACCTCGACCAGCCGATGCTGGATGTCTCCGTCAACACCTTCCAACCGCTGATGACGCGCGTTGACCCGGTGAAGATTGAAGCCATGATAGAAGCCTCAAAACAAGACCTGGAGACCACCACAGCAGCTGCGCCGCAACTCGACCTTGCGGACGAAATCAACATTGATGAATTTCTTAAAGTTGATTTGCGGGTGGCGAAGATCATCAATGCCGAGCTTGTGCCCGAAGCCGACAAGCTGTTGCGTTTAACCCTGGACATTGGTGGTGCAACCCGCAATGTATTCGCCGGAATCAAGTCCGCCTATGACCCGGCGGACCTGATCGGCAGACATACGGTCATGGTCGCCAACCTGAAACCACGCAAAATGCGCTTCGGTATGTCTGAAGGCATGGTTCTTGCTGCCGGCGACGATGACAGCGGGCTGTTTATACTCAGCCCGGACGAAGGTGCAAAAGCAGGTTCACGGGTCACCTAGACGCCCGGCCCGAATACTGGCGCTATATACAGGTTCTGAATGACTGAAAATTTACTGATACTCGTCAGTACCGTGCTGGCAAATAATTTCGTCCTGGTGCGTTTTCTCGGCCTGTGCCCGTTCATGGGTGTGTCCAATAAGCTGGAAGGCGCAATGGGCATGGCCGTAGCAACTGCGTTCGTGCTTACCCTGTCATCGGTCTCCAGCTACCTTCTCCATACCTACGTGCTCAAGCCACTTTCACTGGAATACCTGTCGACCCTGGGGTTTATCCTGGTCATCGCCGTTACCGTACAGCTCACAGAAATGGTCATGCGCAAGAGCAGCCCGATCCTGTACCGTGTGCTGGGAATTTTACTGCCACTGATCACCAGTAATTGCATCGTTCTCGGCGTGGCGCTGCTGAATGTACAGGAACAGCACAACCTGCTGCAATCCGGCCTGTACGGCTTTGGCGCAGCAGCAGGTTTCGGCCTGGTATTGGTGATGTTCGCTGCCATGCGTGAACGCATTGCGGTTGCAGATGTGCCTCTGCCGTTCAAAGGTGCGCCCATCGGCCTGATCACGGCAGGCATGATGGCGCTGGCATTCATGGGCTTTAACGGCCTGGCGAATCTCTGAAATGCTGGCAGCTACCGCCATTCTGACAGCCCTGGGACTGGCTTTCGGGCTGGGGCTGGGCTGGGCGAGCAGGCGCTTGCGCGTCATGACGGATCCTGTGGTCGACCGGATAGACGCACTGCTGCCACAAACCCAGTGCGGCCAGTGCGGCTTGCCCGGCTGCCGGCCCTACGCCGAGGCAATTGCCAGTGAAGAGGCTGATATCAACCAGTGCCCTCCGGGCGGCGAAGCAGGTATCCGCGCGCTGGCTGACCTTCTGGGCCGGGAAGCCAAACCCCTGAACCCTGAAAATGGCGCGGAAAAGCCCAAAACCGTGGTCGTGATTGACGAGCAGAACTGTATTGGCTGCACGCTGTGCATCCAGGCCTGTCCGGTAGACGCTATCGTCGGGGCGCCGAAACTGATGCATACCGTCATTGCGTCCGAATGCACCGGCTGTGACCTGTGCCTGCCGCCCTGCCCTGTTGATTGCATAGATGTGGTTGAGGTTACACAGGGCATTGGAAAGTGGGTCAGCCCCCGGCCAGCATCTCCACCGTTCCTGGCGGTCACACAATGAGCCAGCTCAGTCCGTTTGACCTCGCACGTGACGCTGGCCGGCACACCCATCATTTTCATGGTGGACTCAAACTCCGGCATAACAAACGAATTTCGTGCCAGACACCCGTAGAACGACCACCGCTGCCGGATATCCTGGTTGTGCCGCTTCTACAGCAAGCGGGTGACATTGCCAGGCCGCTGGTTGAAGCCGGCGATCTGGTTCTGAAGGGCCAGCAGATCGGCCACTGCCAGAACTGCGTGGCAGTGCATGCACCGACATCCGGAACGGTTGAAGCCGTAGAAGACCGGCTGATGACACATGCTTCGGGCATGACGGGGCTTTGTGTCATCATCCGGCCGGATGGCAAGGACCAATGGACCAGGCTGGAGCCACTGGATCATATCGCTGACATCAGCCCCGCGCGCCTGGCCCGGCAATTACAGGAATGTGGCCTCGCTGGTCTGGGGGGGGCCGTATTCCCAACCCATGCCAAAACCCTGGACGGACATCAACGGCAGGTACACACATTGATTCTGAATGGCGCAGAGTGTGAGCCTTACATCAGTTGCGATGAAATGCTGATGCGTGAACAGCCGGGGAAAATCATCCTCGGCGCGCGTATTCTGAGGCGCGCGCTGGGTGCTGAACGGGTCGTCATCGCAATTGAGGACCAGATGGGCGCCGTGCACCAGGCACTTGCTTATGCCGCAGATTGCGCCGAATGTACGCAAATAACAGTTGTCAAGGTCACCACAATTTACCCGGAAGGGGGTGAACGGCAGCTCATCAAGGTACTCACCGGCCTCGAGGTTCCGCTTGGGGGCCGCCCATCAGACCTCGGCCTGGTGTGCCAGAATGTCGCGACAGCGGCGGCCGTTGCAGAGGCCGTGTCAGAGGGCAAACCCCTGATTGAGCGCTACATCACCGTTACCGGCAACGGTATATCACGACCGCGCAACCTGCTGGCCCTCATCGGCACACCGTTTTATCACCTGGTGGATGCCTGTGGCGGCTACACCGGGAATGTTGCCCGTCTGGTAGTCGGTGGACCAATGATGGGATACCCGGTATCCAGCGATGCGACGCCGGTGGTTAAAGCGGTTAACTGCATCCTCGCACTGACGGACAAAGATATTGCCGCCCCACAGGCAGAAATGCCATGTATCCGCTGCGGGGAATGCTCGCGCGCCTGCCCGGCAACGCTATTGCCGCAACAACTGCACCTGCAGGTAAATAACGGCCTATGGGACGAGGCAGAGGAATACGGGCTGTTGGCCTGCATCGAATGCGGCTGTTGTGATTTTGTCTGCCCCAGCCACATCCCGCTGGTCAGCTGGTTCCGCCATGGCAAGGACATGCTGCGGCAACGGGCAGATGAAGCACAGGCAACCACCCTGGCCCGGCAACGCTTTGAGGCCCGCGAAGTCCGCCTGCTGCGTAAAAAGCAGGCGCGCGCGGAAAAAATGGCAAAGCGCAAACAAATGCTGCAACAAAAGACCGCGACTGCACAGCAGACAGGAAAATCTGCAAAAGGCCCTGAAGATGCGTAGCTTTCAAACCAGCAACGCCCCGCATATGCCACAACAGATCAGCGTCGCCAAAGTGATGCTGCAAGTACTTCTCGCCCTGGTACCCGGCATATTGGCTTACACATGGTATTTCGGGCCGGGCATACTGGTACAGATACTGCTGGCAACGGTTTTTGCACTGCTGATAGAAGCGCTGTTCCTGCGCATGCGCGGGCGGCCTCTCAAACCCTTTATCGACGACTACAGCGCCGTGGTGACAGCTGTCCTCTTTGCGCTGTGCGTTCCACCGCTCGCACCCTGGTGGATCAGCCTGGTTGGTATGTTATTCGCCATTGGCTTCGCCAAACACCTGTACGGCGGGCTGGGACAGAATGTATTCAACCCGGCCATGGTTGGATACGTTGTGGTGCTGATCAGCTTCCCACAGGCCATGACTGCCTGGCTGCCACCCGTAACACTGGCCGAACACAGCATCGGGATTCTCGACAGCTTGCAGGTCATATTTACGGGTCAGGTGCCGATTGCTGGCAGTTGGGATGCCATCACCCAGGCGACACCACTGGACACGCTTAAAACCGGCATAGACTCCGGACGCATGATCTCTGAAATCCGCCAGTCGCCCCTGTTCGGTGATTTCGGCGGACTGGGCTGGGAATGGATTGCCAACTGGTTCGCACTGGGTGGCATCTTTCTGCTGTACAAGCGTGTTATCAGCTGGCAGGTACCGGCCGCCATTATCGGCAGCGTCATTCTGCTCAGCCTGCCACTTTGGCTGGCTGATCCCGACAGCAGCCCTTTCCCTTTGCAACACGTATTTTCCGGCGCGCTGGTACTGGCGGCCTTTTTCATTGCCACCGACCCGGTCAGTGGTTGTGTCAGCCCCAGAGGACGGCTTGTTTTCGGTGCCGGTGTCGCTGTCATCACACTGGTAATCCGCCGCTGGGGGGGCTATCCGGATGGCGTCGCATTCGCCGTGCTGCTGATGAACATGGCGGCCCCTTTGATTGACCGTTACACACGCCCCAGAATTTACGGCGAGAAGCCTGACGGGCGGGACAAAAAAAATGAGTAAAGGAATGCACCCGATCATTAGTAGTGGCCTGCTACTCGGCATCATTGCCCTGTTGGGTACCGCGTTGCTCGCCGGCGTGAATGACCTGACAAAAGAGCGTATCGTGGAACAGGAAAAACTCCGCGTACAGCAACAGCTCAATGAAATTGCCCCACTGCAATCGTATAACAACGACCTGCTTGAAGATGTGATGGAAATTGAAGACACGGACTTTTTCCACCATTCAGCCGCAATACCTGTTTACCGTGCGCGCCTCAATGGTCAGCCGGTGTCAGTGGTAATGATTGTCACGGCCCCTGATGGCTACAATGGCGACATCCGGCTTCTGATTGGCATCAACGCCAGCGGAACAGTACTCGGAGTCAGGGTGATATCTCACCGCGAAACCCCGGGATTGGGTGACCCCATAGAAGCTGAAAAGAGTGACTGGATACTCAACTTCGCACAAAAGTCCCTGAACAACCCGGACAGCAGTGGCTGGGCAGTAAAAAGAGATGGCGGCGAGTTTGATCAATTCACGGGCGCAACAATTTCACCCAGAGCGGTCGTCAAGGCAGTGCATCGTGCATTGCTTTATTTCCAGGTACATAAACTGGCAATTTTTGACGCGCCGGCCAACCCGGAAGTACGCCATGACTGACGTCAGCCTGAAAAAGATTTTTACCGATGGCGCCTGGCAACAGAACACCGGGCTGGTAGTGTTACTGGGTCTCTGCCCCTTGCTGGCTGTCACCAGCACGGTGGTCAATGGCCTGGCACTGGGGCTTGCCACCATGGCGACATTGATTCTGTCCAACCTGTCGGTGTCATTGCTGCGCGGGCTGTTAAAGCCCGAGATTCGTATCCCGGCGTTTGTGTTGATCATCGCCTCTGTGGTCACTGTGATTGAGCTGCTGATGCATGCCTTTTTCTATGATCTCTACCGTGTGCTGGGTATCTTTATCCCATTGATCGTAACCAACTGCGCCATCATTGGCCGAGCTGAAGCCTTTGCCTCAAGGAACCGGCCTCTGGCTTCAGTGGTGGATGGTTTCGCCACCGGCCTCGGGTTTTGCATAACCCTGGTTTTACTGGGTGCAATTCGGGAATTTGCCGGTCGCGGCACGTTGCTGGCCGGCGCCGACATGTTGTTGGGTGACTGGGCAAGCAGCCTCACCTTGAGCATTATCCCTGACTACTCAGGCTTTCTGCTGGCCATGCTGGCCCCCGGTGCATTTTTTGGCCTGGCGCTGCTGATCGCTGCCCGCAATGCCTGGGCTGCAAAAGCGGACAGCAGGCCACAGAACCCGGCATTTGAACAAGTGCAAAACAAATCATGAAAACTGCGGACCGGGTGGAATTCTTTCGACGTTTGCAAGCGCTTAACCCGCACCCTGAAACCGAACTTGAATACCAGTCAGATTTTGAGCTGCTGATCTCGGTTATTCTGTCGGCCCAGGCCACCGACGTCAGCGTTAACCTGGCTACCCGCCGTCTCTATAAGAAAGCCAATACACCTGAAGCCATTATGGCGCTCGGGGAGGAAGGCTTGAAGGACTATATCAAAACCATTGGCCTGTTTAATGCCAAAGCCAGGAACATTATCGCAACCTGCCGGGCGCTACTGGAAAGCCACGCCGGCCAGGTACCATCGAGCCGTGAAGCACTTGAGGCACTGCCCGGCGTAGGACGGAAAACTGCGAACGTTGTACTCAACACCGCATTCGGACAGCCAGCACTTGCTGTCGACACCCACATATTCCGCGTTGCCAACCGCACCGGCCTCGCGATTGGGAAAACACCCCTGATCATTGAACGCAAACTGCTCAAGAGCGTACCACCACAGTATCTGTACGATGCACACCACTGGCTGATTCTGCATGGCCGCTACACCTGCAAAGCACGTAAGCCTAACTGTGCTGAGTGCATTGTCCGGGATTTATGCCGGACCGGCAGGCGCGCAGGCTATTGAACTCAGTGGTGCTGCCACCCCGGCACTGACAACACATCAAGCATACTGTCAGTACCATTCTGTAAATCAGTTGTAATAATCCCCAACAACTGCCGGTCTATAGTCCCGAATACGGATTATTTCTTGGAAAAGACCGGCAGAATTGCTAGTCTCCCCGATCAGTCCGGGCGAAGATTGCCTTTTTCATGTGAGTGAAAAAGACCAAAAATAACTCTTAACGGGTTGTAAATAGTGGTGTTTCGGCACCACACCAATGTTCCCGCACAGTTTTGTTGCGGGATTTTTAAATTGTGGAGGTTCTACCAAATGGCTAGTAAATCAAAGATTGTTAACCCTGTTGCGGCTGCGGTCGGCGTAGCGTTCGTTTCATCCCTTGCTGTGTCTTCAACAGCTGTTGCTGATGACAACCCTTTTGTAACTTCTGACCTGGATGCCGGCTACAAGCTTGCGGGCGAGAAAGGCAAAGAAGGCAAATGCGGTGAAGGCAAATGCGGCAGCAATAAGGGCAAAATGGACAAGATGGCCGAGAAGGGCAAAGAAGGCAAGTGCGGCGGCAAAGGCAAGATGGAAAGCAAAGGTAAAGAAGGTTCTTGCGGTGAGAAGGGCAAGATGAGTGAAATGAGCGAGAAAGGCAAGGAAGGCAAGTGCGGTGAGAAGCACATGAAAGACAAGGAAGGCTCTTGTGGCGGCAACGTCTGAGACCTGAAGAAATGAGTCACCGCACACACCCGGTAACGGGTGCGGGACTTGGTTTAAGGCGGACCCTTTTGGGTCCGCTTCAGGCTTACGATCCCGCTATCGTTAAAGATTATGTTAATTTCATGGAGGTCGCTCCTGAAAACTGGATCAACGTTGGCGGCCAGAGGGGCCAGGCTTTCCGGCATTTTACTGAACGCTACCCTTTCATCTGTCACGGGCTTTCGCTATCTATCGGCGGACCAACGCCGCTGGACCAGACTTTTATTCGCAAGCTGCGGCAATTCATGCAGCAACACCAGATACGTGCTTACAGCGAGCACCTGAGTTACTGCACAGACGATGGCCATCTTTACGATCTGATGCCCATTCCTTTCACTGAGGAAGCTGTCACCTATGTCGCAGCCCGCATCCGCCAGGTGCAGGACATGCTCGGACAACGCATGGCGATCGAAAATGTTTCTTACTATGCCGCACCGGGTGCCGAGCTCAGTGAAATAGATTTTATCAACGCGGTTATTAATGAGGCGGATTGTGACCTGCTGCTAGATGTCAACAATGTTTATGTGAACAGCGTAAACCACCGTTATGATCCACTTGAATTTCTGGCGGCACTGCCCGCCGACCGGATTGCTTACGGCCACATTGCCGGCCACTACAACGAGGCTGCAGACCTGATCGTCGATACGCATGGCGCCGCAGTTATCGCTGATGTCTGGGACCTGCTGGACAAGGCTTATGAGTTTTTCGGTGTCTTCCCCACCCTGCTTGAGCGGGATTTCAACATCCCACCGGTGGCGGAACTGTTCACCGAAGTACAGAAGATCAGGAGCCTGCAGGACAAATGGTCCCGACAGGAAGGCAGCACCGAAGACACATCCACGAAAGTACACAGCGATGCCCGACAATACAGCGCCTGAAGCACTGGCCCGGCTACAGGCCAGCTTTGCTGCCCATATCCGCGACCCGCAATCCCAACCTGCACCTGAAGGCATTGAAGACCGCCGCATGGGAATCTACCGGGATTTGTTCTTCAATAACATCATGAGCTTCATGTCGAGCAACTTCCCGGTGCTCAAGAGCCTGTTCAGCGATGAAGCATGGGTTGAGCTGTGCAGGGATTTTTACTCGGAATACCGCTGCCAGACACCTTTGTTCCCCGAACTGCCACGCGAGTTTCTGAAGTACCTGCAGGATCAACGGCAACCACGCCGGGACGATCCACCATTTATGCTGGAGTTAGCCCACTATGAATGGGTAGAACTGGCGTTAATGCTGGATGAAAGCGACCCCAACGACCTTGATGCTGATCCAGACGGTGATTTGCTGAACGGCATCCCGTTAATGTCACCGCTTGCCTGGCCACTGAGCTATACCTTTCCGGTCCACCAGATTAGGCCAGACTTCCAACCCAGCGAGGCACCTGAAGAGCCAACGCATCTGCTGGTCTGGCGGAAAAATGACTTTACGATAAAGTTCATGGAGTTAAACAATATCGCCCTGCTATTGTTGCAAAAAATGAAAGCAGAACCGCAAAGCACGGGTCTTGTTTTGCTGAAGGCAATTGCCAACGACATCCAACATAAGAAACCGGAAGTCGTTATCGAAGGCGGCGCGGCCCTGTTGTCAGACCTGAAAAACAAAGAGGTCATTCTCGGCACCCGGCTTTAATCAGCTATACCAACAACAAAGGTGCAACACTCTCATGGCTGTGACCAATTTTTACGATGATATTACCTCCCGCCTGCGCGCCAGCGGCGACTACATCTGGCCACTGGCACTGCGACTGATCATGGCATGGGAATTCTGGGAATCCGGAATTACCAAACGCGACGGAGAAAACTGGTTTGCCGAAATTCCCTGGGCCGATTGGCAAAAAGGGTTTCCTTTCCCTTTCGACCAGATACCGACCAGTATGAACTGGTTCTTTGCAACCTGGGGTGAACTGGTATTTGCCGTCTTGCTGGCGCTGGGGTTATTTACACGCTTCGCCGCCATCTCACTTGTAATCATTACCGCTGTAGCAACCGCTGCCGTTCACTGGCCAGCCGACTGGAGCAGCTTTTCCGAACTATGGACAGGCTACGTCATCACTTCCGATGGCGGCGGCAACTTCAAACTACCGCTTCTGTTTGTGGTCATGTTGCTGCCGCTTGTATTCAACGGCGGTGGCAAATTATCCCTCGACCATCTGCTGGTCAGCCTCAGTGGCCGCGGCCATCGTGTGGATGACCGCATCGGGGGATTGCAGTCAGCGGGGCTCGGTATTATCGTACTCGGCCTTGTGGTCGTATGGCTGGAGCCCACGTGGGGTATCGGTCTTGTGGCGGCCGGTTTGCTGGCAACCATAGCACCGGAGTTTATGGACGGGTCTTAAGCCCGTTTGCCCTGCCCAGAGTCTGGTCTATTCACGGTCCGGGGGAGCTTTGACGAATGGCATATCCAGTGCTTTTAGCTGGAAGCCATTTTTCCGCAGCAAGCCCAACAGGCCACCTTTACCCGGCAGGTGCAATGCCCCCACGGCGACGAACACGCTATTGTCTTCCAGGCGGGGCAACAAGGTGTCCAGCATGCGCTTGTTACGCGCCAGGATTCCAGCTGCAAAAAAATACTCACGCTCTTCAGCCCCGATGGCCAGAAACTCTTCATCAGACATTGCCTTCAGCTTTTCAAGGTCGTTCTCAAGGTAGGCATTGACCATCCTGTCGTGCGCTTCCTGCACCTGGCCTGATTCAGCAATAGCCTGGTCCAGCAAATTCAACTGCATCGACATTGGCATCTCTTCCAGAAAGGAAAGCTGCTGCTCAAGCGTCTCGAGGCCAATCACCTTGAGACCACTGCCTGCAGCGCGCAAAGACAGTGATAAATCCATGAAAAAACCGGTTTCCGGTGGTGGCGTACTCAAGGTCATCATCGCTGCCCACGGCTTCATGCGAAGAATAAAATCCCCTGGCACCTTGTAGGCAGACAAGGCCGCCACCAGTGCCCTGTACTGCTCAGAACCGATGGCTGACTCGAGCGTCTGGCCTGGCGGATAATGCATGTACTCGGTGAGGCGTGCCAGTGTTGGCAGGTCAGGCACCATTTCCATTGCGAATAACTGGTTACTCCTGAGCTTCAGCAAAAATTCTTCTGAAAATTCCAGCACCCTGGGATCCTCGCTGTGAATCGTGCCCAGCAGATACCCCGCGGCTTTACCATCTTTCTCAATCGCCCAGAAAACCGCCTGGTCTGCATCTGCTGCCGCAAACGGAGACCAGCAGGCCAGGAACAGGAACAGGCCAAAACGAAAAACTCTTGCCGAGCAGTGCTTTTTGCATGGTAATTTGATACGCATTCCCTTATTCTCGCTGCCTTTATTGCCGGAATCCAATATGCCACGTATTTCTGACCGTTTCAGGGGTTTTTTGCCGGTGGTTATCGAT